>NZ_SMAC01000007.1 GCF_004342115.1 Mannheimia haemolytica
GATTGCTGCTGTTAAAGTTGTTTTACCATGGTCAACGTGGCCGATTGTACCCACATTAACGTGCGGTTTTGTACGTTCAAATTTTTCTTTAGACATTTTCTAAAAGCCTCTTAAACAAAAACGGTTACAATGGAACAAAAGAACCCATTAACCATAATGTAGAAATTAATACCAATAAAAATTTGCGTGAGAAAGATAGAATTTAGAGAAGTGGTGCTGATAGGCGGATTTGAACCGCCGACCTCACCCTTACCAAGGGTGCACTCTACCAACTGAGCTATATCAGCGCTTGGAGCGGGCAGCGGGAATCGAACCCGCATCATTAGCTTGGAAGGCTAAGGTAATAGCCATTATACGATGCCCGCTGTTCTAAATTCGTCTGACCTACGCGATTCAAAATATCAGAGATGGTGGAGGGAGAAGGATTCGAACCTTCGAAGGCTGAGCCAACAGATTTACAGTCTGCCCCCTTTGGCCGCTCGGGAACCCCTCCACGATAATTGAATACTTATTTACGCCTGAGTTAATGGTGCCGACTACCGGAATCGAACTGGTGACCTACTGATTACAAGTCAGTTGCTCTACCTACTGAGCTAAGTCGGCGTTGCTGTGTCGTAAGCAAGTGATGTGCATTATAGGGAAATTTTAACAGCGTGCAAGTGTTTTTTAAAAAAATATTAAAAAAAGCGTTCTTTCGATTTTTAAATATACAAAATGACTATTTTTTGTAAAATACAACGGATTTTCTCTGCATAACTACGGCAAAATAAGTGCATATATTGTATAGTTACGCCCTTAATTTGGTATTTAATTACCTTAATATTCCAGCAAAAAATTGAGATTTTGGCTATGAGCCTTGAAAAAACCAGCAAAATTACTCCTTTTCTCACTTTTGATCGCCAACAATGGGCTGATTTACGCAAATCCGTTCCATTGAAGCTGACCGAGCAAGACCTAAAACCGCTTTTAGGCTTTAATGAAGATCTTTCATTAGAAGAAGTACGCACTATTTATTTACCGCTTGCCCGTTTAATTCAATACTATATAGAAGAAAACTTAAAACGCCAGACAGTCTTACATCGCTTTCTCGGCATTGAACCGCCAAAAGTCCCTTACATTATTAGTATTGCCGGCAGCGTATCGGTTGGGAAAAGTACCTCTGCCCGTATTCTGCAAGCTCTGCTCTCCCATTACCCTAAAGAGCGAAAAGTGGATTTAATTACCACCGACGGTTTTTTATATCCACTTGCAACGCTAACCGAAAAGAACTTACTCAAGAAAAAAGGCTTTCCGGAATCTTATGATATTCACAGCCTGATTCGCTTTGTATCTGATATTAAATCCGGCAAACGCAATGTGAAAGCCCCGATTTATTCGCACCTAACCTACGATATTATCCCAAATCAATTTAATACGGTGGATCAACCCGATATTGTGATTTTAGAAGGGCTAAACGTGTTACAAAGTGGAATGAACTACCCATCCAGCCCACATAATGTATTTGTATCGGACTTTGTGGATTTTTCTATTTATGTGGATGCCGAAGAAAGTTTGCTGAAAAAATGGTATATCAACCGTTTCTTGAAATTCCGTCGCAGTGCCTTTGCCGACCCAAACTCCTATTTCCACCATTATGCGAGTTTGTCCGAGCAAGAAGCGATTGAAACCGCCTCAACGATTTGGGAAGAGATCAATGGCTTAAATTTACGCCAAAATATTCTCCCAAGCCGAGAGCGTGCTAACCTTATTTTAATCAAAGGGCAAGACCACGCCATTGAAACGGTAAAATTACGCAAATAATTTAACTTTTTCGACCGCTTGTAATACCTTAAAATCCGTTGAATACCACTCAACGGATTTTTTATTTAAATCAATGCTTATTCAACTATTTTTTGGTAAGCTAACGACTTTGAAAGTGATTGATATTAGGCATATACAATGAACAAAAAATTTCTACTTCCTTTAATTCTCTTTTTAGCGTTATCTGTGGCATTTTTGGTTCAACTCGCTCGCAACTCGCAAGGCGACGATCCGAAAAAATTAGAATCAGCCTTAATCGGCAAAACAGTTCCGAGCTTTAATTTAGAATCGGTATTAGATGAAAAACAGACAATCGACCAAAGTATCGTCAAAACCGGTAAACCTCGCCTGCTTAACGTGTGGGCAACTTGGTGTCCGACTTGTTATGCCGAACACGAATACTTAACCATTTTGGCAAAACAAGGGGTGGAAATTGTCGGTATTGATTATAAAGACGAACGCCCAAAAGCCATCAAATTCTTAGCCAATTACGGCAACCCTTATAAAGCCATTATTTTTGACCCGAAAGGTTCACTTGGTTTAGATTTAGGTGTTTATGGTGCACCCGAAACCTTTATTATTGACGGTAACGGCGTGATTCAATACCGCCACGCCGGCGATGTAAACGACCAAGTCTGGAACCAGGTGCTTAAACCGATTTATGAGAAATTAAAATAAAAATGAAATACTTTTTGAAACAGAAGAAAGTAAAATCCTCTTTTACCAGGGAATATAATATATTAGCAAGCATTTCTTTGATTGTAACTCTATTAATTATTTTCAGCCTTATTTTAGGAGGTATATTCCTTTTCATATATCTTAAAAAATTAGACAAATCATTCTTATTTATCAACCTACTGAATGATAAACTTTTACATGCATTAACACTTACATCATTATGCATAATTCTTACATTTATATTATACTCAACACCACCATCAATTTGGTTCAAAGAAAAATGTAAGACCCATATTTCAAAAAAAACAAAATGGCTATTTATATTAGATATCATTGTTATTAACATAACAATGATGTTTTTTGTTTTTTATACATCTCTACTAAAGATAGAAAGAAATGAGTGGGATAAGTGCCTATATTTATTCAATGGATTTATAGGAATATACATGGTTCTACTATTCATCTATTTAAGATGGTGGTGGTATAGACAAAAAGATTTATCCTTAACAATTGAGGGGATGTTTATAGAATGCCTATCTTTAATTAGTTGTCTATTGCAACCTATATTTGTACTATCTATAGGAATTAATAGTGAAAATAACATCTCTTTTTGGGAAGCTATCTTTTTATTCTGGCTTACTCCTTTAATTATACTAATCATAACTACATACCTGATCATATTTGACAATTCAAAGACAATCAACATAGCCCTTACCTTAATTATCATCTTACTATGGATTTGTACTGTTTTTAACATGACCCCTCTTGTAATGTCTTTTATAGGAGTAAAAGAAAAAATTGATAAAAATTATATAATTAATAAACAATATTATATGACAGGTAAGATTTTATTAAACCAAGGAGAAAAATTTATTTTCTTAGAAAAAGGGAAATTATATAATGAATCAATAGTTATAGATAAAGAAAACATTAAACTAGAGGACTCTAATTAATGAATATAAAAAAACACATTTTCCCTTTACTATTAATTAGCAATACCGCCTTTGCTGCCCCTGTTGAGCTTCACCAATTCGACAGCCCGAAACAAGAGTCGGACTATCGTGCCTTAATTCAAGAACTGCGTTGCCCGCAGTGTCAAAATAATAATATCGCCGATTCCAATGCGACTATTGCCACCGATATGCGGGCAAAAACCTTAGAATTGCTCAAACAAGGCAAAAGCAAAGACGAAGTGGTGGATTATATGATTGAACGCTACGGCAATTTCGTCACTTACGACCCGCCTCTCACACCGGCAACCATTATGTTATGGCTGTTGCCGTTAATTTTAATTGCCTTAGGGCTGGGGGTGGTGTTGCGTAGAAAGAAAAACAAACCACAAGCGGTCAATTTTGAGCAAAATACTGCAAAACCGACCACTCATCTCGCTCAAGATGAGCAAGAACGTCTTAACCAAATTCTCAATAAGGAAGAAAAATGAATTTCTGGCTGGCAATTATTTTCGTTACACTGATTGTATGTGGCGTGGCGTTTTATCCGTTACTTAAAAAGAACAAGCAAATCGATAACACCAAGCGAGACAGCTTAAACAAAGCCTTCTATTTTGACCGCTTAAAAGAAGTGGAAAACGAAGCGAATGAAGGGGTGATTGATGACCCTGAACAAACCAAATTAGAGCTACAAAAAAACTTGCTTGATGATATTCCACACAGCACACAAAGTGCCACAAGTGAAAAATTAACGCTCGGCAAGTCGTGGTTTGTGGCATTGATTTTATTTGTCGGCGGTATCAGCTTTGCGATTTACAGCAATGTCGGTTCTTGGTTCTCCAACTCAATGTTAGACACCACTCACCAAAAATTAGACAGCTTCTATGAGCGTTTAAAAACCGAAGAGACCAATCCGCTCTCACAAGAGGAAATGAACCAATTTGCGATGGCATTACGGGTAGATTTACAAAGTAATCCGAATGACGACAAAAAATGGTATATGCTCGGTCAAATCGGGATGGCGTTAGATGATGGTCAGCTTGCACACGATGCCTTTAGCAAAGCGGCTCAACTCAAGCCGGATAACTTAGATTACAAACTCAGCCACGCCCAACTGCTGCTCTTTTCCGAAGCACAGGAAGACAAAAAACAGGGTGAAACCTTGTTAAAAGAGATTATCCGCCAAGACCACACAAACTTTAATGCGTTAAGTTTATTGGCGTTCCACTCCTTTGAAAAAGAAGATTTCAAAATGGCGGCAATGACGTGGGGAATGATGTTAAAACTACTGCCTGATGAAGATCCTCGCAAAGTAACGGTAGAACGCAGTTTTAATATGGCGTTATCCAATTTAAGTGAGGCGGAAAAACAAGAATTGCAAAAAGGTGAGAAAAAATGACCGCTTGTAAACCACTTAGCAAAGAGAAGTTGAAAATCGGCTTGGTGTCGGTTTCAGACCGAGCCTCGCAGGGGGTTTATTCAGACCAAGGCATTCCCGAATTAAGGGCGTGGCTTGAATCTGCCTTAACCGAGCCGTTTGAGCTGGAAACCCGCTTAATTCCCGATGAGCAAGCCATTATTGAGCAAACCTTAATCGAGTTAGTCGATGCTCACGCTTGCCATTTGGTATTAACCACCGGCGGCACCGGCCCGGCAAAACGTGATGTCACCCCAGATGCCACCCTTGCTGTCGCCCACCGAGAAATGCCCGGCTTTGGCGAACAGATGCGACAAGTGAGCCTTCACTTCGTGCCAACCGCCATTCTCTCTCGCCAAGTGGGAGTAATTCGCCACGACAGTCTGATTTTAAATCTGCCGGGGCAACCGAAAGCAATTAAAGAAACGCTGGAAGGTGTGAAAGATGAACAGGGCAAAGTATTGGTTAAAGGTATTTTTAGTGCCGTGCCATACTGTTTACAACTTTTAAGCGAAATTTATGTCGAAACCCACGCAGCCATTTGCGAAAGTTTCAGACCCAAATCGGCAAGACGAGAAAATTAAGGCTAAAAAATGAAAAAAATAGAAGCAATTATTAAACCTTTTAAATTAGACGATGTGCGTGAAGCCTTAACCGATGTGGGTGTCAGCGGAATGAGTATTACCGAAATCAAAGGGTTTGGCAGACAAAAAGGACATACCGAGCTTTATCGTGGGGCGGAATATGCGATTGATTTTCTACCGAAAGTGAAAGTCGAAATCGTGATTCCCGACGAGTTGGAAGAACAGTGCATTGAAGCAATTATGGAAACCGCCCAAACCGGCAAAATCGGCGATGGCAAGATTTTTGTGTATGATGTCGGGCGGGTGATCCGCATTCGTACCGGCGAAGAAAATGAAGAGGCGATTTAGTTTTGCAAAAAATCCGGCAAAAACGACCGCTTGCAGGGGGATTTCCATCTACTCTTTTTACATTAAATTTTGGATATTAAATGAAAACAGGCTTAAAATTTCTTTGGGTGAGTTTAATTGTAATCATCATTGACCTTTGGTCAAAATACATTGTAGTGCAACATTTTGAATTTGGTGAAAGCATTAATATTTTGCCGATTTTTAACTTCACTTACGCCCGAAACTACGGGGCTGCCTTTAGTTTCCTTGCCGACCATTCCGGCTGGCAAAAATATTTCTTTTTAGGGCTGGCGGTAGTGATTTCCAGTGCTTTAGTGGTGGCTCTTTGGAAGAATCAAGCGGTCAAAAAATTAGAAAATATTGCGTATGCCTTAATTATTGGTGGAGCGATTGGGAATGCCATTGACCGTGCTTACAACGGCTATGTAGTTGATTTCCTTCATTTTTATTGGGATATTTATCACTACCCTGTGTTTAATATTGCCGATATTGCGATTTGTGTGGGTGCAGGCTTACTGATTTTAGAAGCCTTTATAACCAAAAAAGAACCGAAAAAATAAGAGTGATTAAATGAAAATTTTATTAGCAAACCCACGCGGTTTTTGTGCCGGCGTGGATCGAGCCATTTCGATTGTTGAATTAGCCTTAGAAATTCACGGTGCACCTATCTATGTTCGCCACGAAGTGGTACATAACAAATTTGTGGTGGATGGCTTGAAAGCCAAAGGGGCTATTTTTGTTGAGGAGCTACACGAAGTGCCGGACGATGCTATCGTGATCTTCTCAGCCCACGGGGTGTCGCAAGTAGTTCGCCAAGAAGCCAAAAATCGTGGCTTAAAAGTGTTTGATGCCACTTGCCCACTCGTGACCAAAGTGCATATGCAGGTTGCCCGAGCCAGTAAAAAAGGGACAAAAGCAATTTTAATCGGTCACGAAGGTCACCCTGAAGTTATCGGTACAATGGGACAATACAATAACCAAGAAGGTGGCATTTATTTGGTAGAATCGGTGGAAGATATTGCCAACTTGCCGGTTTCCAACAACGATGAATTAACTTTTATGACGCAAACCACACTTTCCATTGACGATACCATTGGCGTGATTGAGGCGTTAAAAGAGAAATATCCGGCAATTCAAGGCCCTCGCAAAAATGATATTTGTTATGCTACCACCAATCGCCAACACGCAGTGCGGGAACTGGCAGAACAATCACAATTAGTGTTAGTGGTAGGTTCAAAAAACTCCTCGAACTCAAATCGTTTGGCGGAACTCGCCTCTCGAATGGGTGTGATGTCAAAACTGATTGATGGTCCGCAAGATATTGATCCAACTTGGTTGGAGGGTATTGAAACTATCGGTATTACCGCCGGTGCTTCCGCTCCTGAAGTGTTGGTGCAATCAGTAATTTCGCATTTAAAAACCCTTGGCGTAACCGAAGTTGAAACCTTAGTCGGCAACGAAGAAGACGTGGTGTTTGAAGTCCCGAAAGAGTTACGCATCAAAGAGGTAAAATAATGACAGAAATCAACCGCTTTAAATTAGAATGGGCGTGCCGACGTGGTATGCGTGAGTTAGACAAAATGATTATGCCGTTTTACCAAAATCATTTTAATGAACTCAATGAAACCCAACAGCAAGCTTTCGTTGAAATGCTCAATTACAGCGACCCGGAACTGTTTCGCTGGGTAATGCTGCAAGCACCTGCCCCAACCGAAGAAATCGCTGAATTGATTAGGTTAATGCGAGATAAAATCGAAACATAGCCCCACCGCTTGCAACTTGCAAGCGGTGATTTTTTGCATAAACTTTGCATATTGGGCGTTAATGCAAAAAATTCGCTAAATTTGACCGCTTTTTTACATTAAGGCATTGATTTATTCGCTGTTTTTGTTTAATGTATGCCGATTTTATTTTCCCTAATTTCAAACAACGAGGCATTATTATGGCAGACAGTTTCAGCGTTACGCGCCGCTTTTTTGACGATAAAAATTATCCACGTGGTTTCTCTCGCCACGGCGATTACACCATTCGTGAATCACAAACTTTAGAACAATTCGGTCAAGCTTGCTTGGCTTTAGAAAGTGGTGAACGTAAGCCGGCAACTCAAGAAGAAAAACGTTTCGTTGCGGTAATGAAAGGCGAAGAGGTAGCAGAAACTGACATTGAAAAAGCGTGGTTAAAATACCGCACATTAACTAGTAAAACAAAACGCATCTACACCCTTTCAGGCAATGCAGGTAGCGATGCCGGCGATGACTTCAGTGCTGCTGAATAATTTCTAATTTAAAACCACGAAGTAATTCGTGGTTTGTTTTTTCATTTGCTATTTGTGGTAAAAAATGACTCTTCCTATCGAACAATATTCCGATCTTCTTGCAAAAAAAACCGAAAATTTGACCGCTTTACTCAAGCCGTTTAACCCGCCTGCGATTGAGGTATTTGCCTCAAAGCCAAGCCATTTCCGTATGCGGGCAGAATTTCGAGTGTGGCACGAGGAAGGCGAGCTGTACCACATTATGTTCAACCCTGCAACCAAAGCTCGTTATCGGGTGGATAGCTTCCCTATTGCCAGTGAGCTGATTAACCATATGATGACCGCATTATTGGCGGAAATTAAAGGCAATGAACTACTGACTCGCAAGCTGTTCCAGATCGATTATTTAAGCACCTTAAGCGGTGAAATTGCAGTCTCAATGCTTTACCACAAAAGCCTGAATGAAGAATGGGTTGAACAGGCAAACGCCTTAAAAAGCCGTTTAGAGCAACAAGGTTTCAAAGTGCAAATTATCGGGCGTGCCAATAAACAAAAAATCGCACTGGATTGCGATTATGTGGAAGAAATTCTACCGGTACACGGCAAAAATTATGTGTATCGCCAAGTGGAAAACAGCTTTACCCAGCCGAATGCGGAAATGAATATTAAAATGCTGGAATGGGCGAGAAATTGCACAAAAAATAGTGAAGGCGATTTGCTTGAGCTTTACTGCGGCAACGGCAATTTTTCGATTGCCTTGGCGGAAAACTTCCGCAAAGTGCTGGCAACCGAGATCTCAAAATCTTCAGTGCAATCGGCTCAATACAATATTGAAAAAAATGGCATTGTTAACCTACAAATTATCCGAATGTCGGCAGAAGAATTTACCCAAGCGATGAACGGTGTGCGAGCCTTTTATCGCTTAAAAGGGATTGATTTAAACGCCTACGAATGCAATACCATTTTTGTTGATCCACCTCGTGCAGGGTTAGATCAAGCTACATTAAATATGGTGCAAGCGTATGAGCGGATTCTCTATATCTCTTGCAATCCGGAAACCCTTGCCGAGAATTTACAACAATTAAGCCAAACCCATCGGATTGAAAAAGCCGCTCTTTTTGACCAATTCCCTTACACCCACCATATTGAAAGTGGCGTTTGGTTAATTAGAAAATAAATTGTGCTGAAAAAAAGAACGAATAAGCAGCTTTTAAGATTTATTACTTGACGATGTTCGCAATAATCTCTATTATTGCAACATTTTCAACGGAGGAATGGCAGAGCGGTTGAATGCACCGGTCTTGAAAACCGGCGAGGGTTAACGCCCTCCGTGAGTTCGAATCTCACTTCCTCCGCCATCAAATTTAAGTCTGCTGATATATATCAGCAGATTTTCTCGTTTAAGAGAACACACAATCTAAAATCAAATTCAACCCGGAGGAATGGCAGAGCGGTTGAATGCACCGGTCTTGAAAACCGGCGAGGGTTAACGCCCTCCGTGAGTTCGAATCTCACTTCCTCCGCCAGTCTTTAAACCTGTTGAGCAATCAGCAGGTTTTTTTATTTCATTTGCAAGAAAATCAGATAAAACCACCGCTTGAATCCATCGCTATAAACTGGTTGAAATCAGCCTAAAGTTGCTTTAGGATAATTGCGATTCATTATCAATAACTTAATTATTATGAAATACCTTTATATTATCTGTGGTTTTATTTGTATTGGTTTAGGCATCATCGGGGCAGTATTACCGGGCTTGCCGACCACACCGTTCTTACTTTTGGCTCTGTTCTGCTTTACTAAAGGCTCGGAGAGAATCCGCCAGTGGTTTATTCAAACCAAATTATACAAAAAATATCTGCAAGAATATGATGAGAAACGGGCAATGACGATGAAGCAAAAAATCACGATTTTAGCGATTTCGTTTCCGTTTACACTATTTGCTTTCTTTGCACTGCCCCATATCGGTGGGAAAATTGCGTTAGTAGTGTTAGTGATAATTCAATATTGGTATTTCTTCTGCAAAATGAAAACCCTTGAACCGGAGAATGCCTAATCTTCCTGCTTCCGCCTTGCTCTTGGGTGGGCAGAGTCATAAATTTTAGCTAAGTGTTGGAAATCCAGATGCGTATAAATTTGAGTGGTGGACAGGCTACTATGACCCAATAATTCCTGAACCGCTCGCAAATCACCGCTTGCCTCTAACATATGAGTCGCAAAAGAGTGACGTAATTTATGTGGATGCAGATGGCTTTCCAGCCCTTGTCGCTCACCCCATTTCTTCATTGCCAACTGAATGGAACGATGAGATAACCGCCCACCTCGCTTATTCAGAAACACCGCATTATCTTGCGGCTTAAATTGCAAACGCATTTCTAACCAGCGATTTAACGCTTTTAACGCTTGCGAGCCAATCGGCACAATTCGCTCTTTGCTACCCTTACCTTGCACCCGTACTTCTCGTGCCGATAAATCCATATCGCCTAAATCCAGCCCTTGTAATTCCGATAAACGCAAGCCGGAACTATACATCAGCTCCATCATCGCAATATCTCGAATATCGCTCGGCTCATCACTCTCAATCGCCAGCAACTGCCCGACCTGCTCCGCATCAATATTTTTCGGCAAATGCTTACCTACTTTCGGCGATTTCACCCCTAAAGTCGGGTTTGCCGACATTCGCCCGATTTTAATCAAATAGACAAACCATTGCCGTAACGCCACCAAGCGTAAGCCGATACTTTTCGCACTCAACCCTTGCTTATGGCTTTGGCTTAACATCCAACGCACCGAGCTACTTTCGACCTCTTCCCAATTTTCAATGCCTGCTTGCGAAAAAAGCTCGCTCACCGCCATTAATTGGCGTTGATAATTGCTTAAGGTATGCGGGCTAACTTGCTTTTCAATGCGTAAGAAATCCCAATAGGGGCGGGTTTGTTGGAAAAGAGGGTTGGAAGTGGTCATAAACGTAATAACAAGCGGTTAATTTTTAGGAAAATGTTGCAAGGGCAAAAGATTTGCCCTTTGAGATTAGGCTAGCCCCAACTGACCGATACGCACGCCAACATTACCAAGTGCAACAGGGCTTAAATATTCGCCGAGAAATTCAAACAATTCATTCACATCAGTAAAACTGCGATGAGTTTTCACTTCTTGCTCCACTTTACGAGTAAATTCATAATGTACATTTTCGCCGTTAATAAAGGCTTCCAGCGTTAAATATACGGTTTCAAAATAGTGGCTTGGCGAGCCTTCAAAGCCCGGATCACTCACTCGAACATTCCAATGATTACTAAATAAAACTTCGGTTTTTACTGACATTGTGTTTTCCTTCTTCCTATAAGTACGTACATTATTTTAATCAAGATAGATTGAATTTGCCACTTTTCCTAGTCAGAATCGAGGCAAATCTTATTTGGTTTGTCCTCTTATATCTTTCCCTCAAAATATGATCTTGGTCAAAAAATACTGACTTTTAACTCTTAATAAAGTTAAATATAATTGACTTTAAAATTTACTCATTCTTATAATTCACAAAAATTGGAGTAAAAGTTATGCCAGATAAATTAGAGTATCTTCATGATTTAGACAAAGAAATTATGCTGTCTTATTTCTCATTAAGTGAAGCAATAGCAGGGTTATTAGGAGAATTCTGTGAGGTGGTTATTCATTCATTGAATGCCTATGAAAAATCCGTTATTAAAATCATTAACGGACATCATACTAACCGAAAAATAGGTTCGCCTATTACAGATAAAGGATTACAGTTACTAAAATGTTACCAAAAAGATCAATCTAATACTGAGCTGGTTTACTTTTCACGGTTAAATAACGGTAACTTAGTTAAGTCCACCACGCATATTATTATCGGGCATGAGGGCAAACCTATCGGATTATTTTGTATTAATTTAAATTTATCGACACCATTAGATAAAACCGTTAGCTCTTTTATGAATTACGATCCTATTCCGCCTCATTATAAAAGTGAAAACTTTATTACTCACCCAAAAGAACTTATTGAAGAAACCTTTCTAAAAGCAGTTACTCACATTGAGCAACACACTACCAAACATTCAAAACTCTATAAGAAATCCATTATCTTCTATTTGTTTGAAAATGGCATCTTTGAGCTAAAAGAGGCAGTACCTATTGTGGCAGAAAAACTCTCCCTAACCAGCCACGCAATTTATAAACATTTAAGAGAATTCAAAAATAACACTTAATTATACTGTTACGATTTAAGGAGACTCTATGGATACTCAAAAACTCTCGCCTGCCGAATTTAAACAAGCAACAAAATTTGATTCTACCGACTTCGGCTGGATCATTATGAGTATTGGTATGGCTATCGGGGCAGGCATCGTCTTTTTACCGGTACAAGTAGGACTTATGGGCATGTGGGTTTTTCTACTTTCTTCTATTATCGGATACCCGGCGATGTACCTTTTTCAGCGTCTGTTCATTAATACTTTAGCAGAATCTCCGGAATGCAAAGATTACCCCACCGTTATTAGTGGCTACCTGGGCAAAAACTGGGGAATCTTTTTAGGTGTACTTTATTTTATTATGTTAGTGATTTGGATGTTTGTTTATTCTACCGCAATTACAAACGACAGTGCCTCCTATCTTCTTACCTTCGGCATTACCAATACACTACTCTCTGATAATCCATTTTATGGCTTAGTGCTAATCTGTATATTAGTTGCCTTATCTTCTCGAGGCGAAAAGCTACTGTTTAAAATATCTACATTTATGGTATTAACTAAGCTATTTGTCGTTGCCGCCTTAGGGCTTGCAATGATTGGAATGTGGCAACTCCATAATATCGGTGCAATGCCTCCTTTCGGCAAACTTATAAAAGATGCCATCATTACCCTTCCTTTCACCCTAACCTCTATACTCTTCTTGCAAACTCTCAGCCCAATGGTAATTTCTTACCGTGCTAAAGAACAGTCTCGTGAAGTTGCGCGCTATAAAGCCCTACGAGCGATGAATATTGCATTTGCTATCTTATTTATTACCGTTTTCTTTTAAGCTGTCTCTTTTACACTTGCAATGGGGAGAGAAGAAGCGCTCAAAGCATACGAGCAAAATGTTTCCGCATTAGCAATTGCAGCCCAATTTTTCCCTGGTAGTTGGGCAACCTATGTAGGTGTTGCATTAAATATTTTTGCCGTTATGACAGCCTTTTTCGGGGTATATTTTAGGTTTTAGAGAAGCCACTCAAGGCATTGTGATGAACCTATTATTAAGAAAATTCCCGGCTGAAAAAATCAATCCTAATTATGTGCAGAAAGGGATTATGTTATTTTCCATTCTGCTGGCTTGGAGTGCGATTGTATTAAATGCACCGGTTTTAAGCTTTACCTCAATCTGTAGTCCTATTTTTGGCTTAGTTGGGTGCTTGATTCCGGCCTATTTAGTCTATAAAGTGCCTGCATTATTCAAATATAAAGGGCTAGCACTCAATATTATTATCATTACCGGCATTTTATTATGTATTTCTCCATTCCTCACATTTTTAGAGTAATAAGGTTTTATCTATGAATATTCACTGCGAAAAATTAGTACAATCCATTTTACATGCAGTCAACCATGAAGTTGTCCCTGCATTAGGCTGTACAGAACCTATTTCTCTCGCCCTTGCATCCGCCATTGCACGCCAATATTTAGGTCATTTACCAGAACGTATTGAGGCAAAAGTTTCCCCTAACTTGATGAAAAATGGGATGGGAGTAGCAGTACCGGGAACTGCAACCGTCGGATTGCCTATGGCGGCAGCTATTGGGGCAATCGGAGGGGAGCCTGATGGTGGATTAGAAGTATTAAAAAATATTACGCCAGAACAGGTTAAGCAAGCTAAAGCTATGTTAAATACCGATAAAGTGTCTGTCTCTATTTTCGAAACAGAACATATTCTATATTCTGAAGCAACACTATTTCACCAAGCGAATCGAGTATGTGTTCGTATTGCTGAACACCATACCAATGTCATTTACATTGAAAAAAACGGGCAAACTATTTTAAGCAAACCTTGTGCCGTCAATAACGATAATACTACTGAGATCTTTGCTTCACTTTCGGCAAAAGATATATTTAATTTTTCTATGCAAATCGAATTGGAAAAAATTCGCTTTATTGAGCAAGCAGCACAATTAAATTCCGCACTCTCACAAGAAGGATTACGTGCCGATTATGGGCTACATATCGGAAGGACATTGCAAAAACAGATTGGTCTAGGTCTAATCAGTGATGATTTGCTTAATCGCATTGTTATAGAAACCACCTCTGCCTCTGATGCTAGAATGGGCGGTGCAAGTTTACCTGCTATGAGCAATTCGGGTTCAGGTAATCAAGGAATTACAGCAACTATGCCGATTGTTGTCGTTGCCCGCCATTTAAATGTCACTGATGAGCAACGCATTAGAGCACTCTTTTTATCACACCTCATGGCAATTTATATTCACAGCAAGTTACCGAAATTATCTGCACTCTGTGCCGTAACAACCGCGGCTATGGGAAGCTGTGCCGGCATAGCGTGGCTGCTCACAGGGAAATTTGAGAATATCAGTATGGCAATTAGTAGTATGATCGGCGATATTAGCGGTATTATCTGTGATGGTGCTTCAAACAGTTGTGCGATGAAAGTCTCCACCAGCGTAACATCAAGCTATAAATCCATTCTGATGTCTATGGATAATAGCCAAGTAACAGGCAACGAAGGAATTGTCGAACACGATATTGATCGTTCAATTAATAACTTATGCAGCATTGCCTCTCGTAGTATGCAATACACAGACCGCCAAGTCATCGAGATTATGGTGAATAAACCAAAACTTAAATAATCCCGCCTTTGGTAAAATTTCAAGCAAAAAAGACCGCTTGCAGATCACAATTACTGCAAGCGGTCTATTTTCATTAAAATTTTGCAATTATTGCAAACTTATTGTTATTGCAACAGCGAAATATCCGCCACTTGCAGGAACAAGCCTTGTAGCGTGCTTAAAATGGCGAGGCGGTTTTGACGCAGTTTTTGGTCTTCTGCATTTACCATTACTCCGTCAAAGAAGGCATCAACCGGTTGGCGGAGGTTCGCTAATTTATCCAGCACAGCGGTGTAGTCGCCCTGTGCAATCAGCGGTTGAACTTCGGCTTTCAACGCAATAACCGCCTCGGCTAATGCTTTTTCTGCTGGCTCTACGCAAGCTGAAACATCAATGTCGCCAATTGCAATATCGGCTTTGGCAAGAATGTTACTCACCCGTTTATTCGCTGCGGCTAAGGCTTCGGCACTGTCAAGGGTGCGGAAGTGAGACACGGCACGCACACGGGCATCGAAGTCGGCAGGCTTGGTCGGACGGCGGGCGAGAACGGCTTGGATCACGTCCACCGCAATGCCTTCGCTCTCATACCACGCACGGAAGCGGCCGAGCATAAAGTCCACCACGTCCTCAACCACGTCTTTGTTGGTGAGTTTATCGCCAAATAATTGAGCAGATTTCGCCACTAAATCGGTTAAATCAAGCGGTAAATTTTTCTCCACAATAATCCGCAACGAGCCAAGTGCCGCACGGCGTAGGGCGAACGGGTCGGCACTGCCTTTCGGGGCTTGACCAATGCCGAAAATCCCTGTTAGCGTGTCAAATTTGTCCGCCAACGCCACCGAGCAAGCCACCAATGAATTTGGCAAGTTATCGCCAGCAAAACGTGGCATATACTGCTCGTTTAACGCCACCGCCACTTCTTCATCTTCACCGTCGTGGCGGGCATAGTGCATACCCATCACGCCTTGGGTATCAGTAAATTCAAACACCATATTGGTCATCAGGTCACATTTTGAGAGGAGACCTGCACGTTTCGCTTTGGTTTCATCTGCCCCGATTTGCTTCGCAATTTCACCTGCCAACGCTTCAATGCGAGCGGTTTTATCACGCAATGTGCCAAGCTGTTGCTGGAACAACACGGTTTCAAGGCGTGGCAGTTGGTCTTCCAACTTCTGTTTTAAGTCGGTTTTGAAGAAGAACTCCGCATCGGTCAAACGTGGGCGAACCACTTTTTCGTTACCCTCGATGATTTTGCTTGGGTCTTCCGGATTGATGTTCGACACAAAAATAAAGTGCGGTAACAATTTGCCGTCTTTTGAATAAATCGGGAAGTATTTTTGGTCGCCTTTCATGGTGTAAACTAAGGCTTCCGCCGGCACAGCAAGGAAACGCTCTTCAAACTTGGCGGTGAGTACGTTCGGGTATTCCACCAACGAGGTCACTTCGTCCAGCAAATCTTCTTCAATATCGGCAACGCCACCCAAAGCGGTTGCTTTTTCCTGTGATTTTGCAAGAATTAAGGCTTTACGCTCATTGAAATCTGCTACCACAGATCCACGATCTTTCAACAGTTGCGGATATTGATCGGCGTTCTCAATTTGGAACTCACGTTCACCTAAGAAACGGTGACCACGAATAGTACGGCCGCTTTTCACGCCTAAGATCTCACCTTCGATCAACTCCGCCCCGAATAAAAGTGTCACGGTATGCACAGGGCGGACGAACTGCTCGGTTTTATCGCCCCAACGCATCGTTTTTGGAATCGGCAAGTTCGCCAGCGATTTGGCGATAATATCGACCAACAGATTTTTAGTCGGCTGACCTTCAATCACGGCACGATGCACCAACCATTCGCCTTTGTCGGTGGCAATACGCTCAGCTTGCTCTACGGTAATCCCGCAGCCCTTCGCCCAGCCTTCCGCTGCCTTAGTCGGCTTGCCTTCGGCATCAAACGCTGCCGACACCGCCGGCCCTCGTTTCTCAACCTCTTTACTCGGCTGGCTTTCCGCAAGGCTCAACACCTTCACCGCCAAACGGCGAGGAGCAGCAAACCATTCCACTTTCTCAAACGAAAGACCTGCTTGGTTTAATTCGTTTTCTACATTCTCCGCAAATGCGGTCGCTAATTTTTTGAGTGCCTTCGGTGGCAGCTCTTCTGTGCCGATCTCGGCAAGGAAGTTTTGTGTTGTCATTGTTTAAATTACCAATTTTTATATAAATGTTCTTTGATTTCTTCTATTTCTAATTGTGCTATATTTTCATTATAAAGCTCTCTAGCTAATTTCCTAATTTTGATGTCTAAATCTTTTTTATAATCTTGAGCTTCTAATAGCCCATTTTGTAATTCATTAAAATGTTCTTCAGCTTCTTTTCTAGCATTATCATTCTTGCCATTCATTAGTAGAGACAATTTTTCAAATCCTTTTATACTTGTATCCATATCAAAGTCAGATAATAATGATATGTAGCGTTTTTCTATTTCCGAGTTTTTTTCAAATAATGTTATGGCGTATCCCAATTTTTCACATTTAATATTATATTCTGAATTTAATTCTTTTGCTTTTTCTGCTAAGTCACTTGTAATTTTTTCGAAACTTTCGCCCGATACTTGTATTATATTCTCAAGTTGATCTATAGTTGTAGATAATAATTTTTTAATTGACATATATTTCCTTTATTATATCCTTTTCTTTGCTTTTATTGTACTTATCAAGAAATGAGAGCAACTTTATGATTAACTTGCAAAAAAGTACTAGACTAATCAATCTCTCACTACGTTTTCACTTCTGCTAAATCTCCCCTAGCCCCTCTTTGCTAAAAAGGGGAATTTGATCTTCGTAAATTTATAATTCATCTTTCTTCATTAAGATTGTAAATAGTCAGATGAATTAAAATTACTCACTAAATGATCGCCCCCTCTTTAGCCAAAGAGGGGGAGGGGGGAGATTTGAAAATCTCTAACCACCCACCAACGGAATATGCAACCAAATCGTTTCCATCACACTTTCATTTTGCAACATTTCCGCTGATTTTAACCGCTTGCTATTTTAGTAAAAACCGCTCTTTCGCCCTTTCCACCGCCAAATGCAACCGTTGTTCCAATACCACTTTACTCGGCAACACGGTCATATATTCCGCAATATGAATATCGGAATTTTTCAAATCCAACAATTCCACTTGCTCCTGCTTTTTACCGGTGCAGAGAATCATTCCAAGCGGTGGGTTTTCGTCTGCTTCTTGCTCGTATTTCGCCAGCCACGCCAAATAGAGTTCCATTTGACTTTTGTGGGAATGTTTGAAGCTTTCGGTTTTTAGTTCAATCGCAATCAGGCGTTTGAGTTTACGGTTATAAAACAGCAGATCGATATAGAAATCATCATTATCAATCTGAATCCTTTTTTGGCGGGCGACAAAGGTAAAACCCGCCCCAAGTTCCAGTAAAAACTGTTCGATCTCTCGTAGAATCGCATCTTCGAGATCACGTTCCATATAACGGTCGTTAAGGTCGAGAAAATCCAAAATATAGGGATCTTTCAACACCATTGACTGATTATATTCGCCTTTTTCACGTAGCAAACTCAATTCAGCGATAATGGTTTCATCGGGCTTTTTGGAAATTGCCGTGCGTTCAAACAATAATGAGCCAATGCGATCTTCTAATGTCCTTGTACTCCAACGCTCCTGTGCAGCCATTGTTGCATAGAACCCTCGCTTTGTTGGATCATCAATATGAATAATCTGCTTAAAATGTGTCCAGCTTAATTGTGCACGCAGTGCGTGCACAATTTCCAAATTAGGGAAAGTTGTAGCAAATTGCATTGTATAATTTAAATGGCGTTTACTCCAACCTTTACCAAATTGCTCCGTCAGACTTTGAGCAAGATTTTTCACCACTTCTTGCCCATATTCCGCACGTTCACCCTGCAAAATATAGTCATTGATCCGTTTTCCGATATGCCAATAAAGCAAGGTTAATTCTGCATTAACCGCAACGGTCATTCGTTGCTTACTCGATTGAATAAGTTGTGAAATTTCATTCACAAATTCAGCCGAATTATCTGCTATTACTGTCTTCATTATTGGCTCCTTTGCAACATTTCCGCCAAATTCAACCGCTTGTTAGCCGAAAATACCCTCTAATTCAGCCAAATCCAGCACGACTTTTTCGCCTTCGATCAGCAATGCCGGAATGCCAATATAGCCGTTGGCTTTGGCGTGGTCAAAGGCAGAATGCGTGTCTCGCAGTTTCAAAAATGGTTTAAGTGTTGAGCCTCCTTTGGTGATGTCGCACGGCTCATATTCAATGCCCAAGCGGTCTAGTTCTGCCACAAATGGGGCGGTATCCGGACACCAATCGGCGAAGTATAAAATCGGTTTCATCGTAAATCCTTGTAGGGACACGATGCTTCGTGTCCGTTTTGTAATTTATTGACGGACGCCAAGCATGGCGTCCCTACGATTATTTTTTACACCCCGGGAACCCCAACGCTTCACGGCTGGCATAGTACGCTTCAGCAACGCCTTTGGTTAAGGCACGAATGCGTAGAATGTAGCGTTGGCGTTCAGTTACCGAGATCGCTTTACGAGCATCTAATAAGTTAAAGCTGTGAGCGGCTTTTAAAATGCGTTCGTATGCCGGCAATGGCAATGGTTTTTCTAGGCCTAACAGGTATTGGGCTTCTTTTTCGTACTGCTCGAAGCATTGGAACAGGAAGTCCACATCAGCGTATTCAAAGTTGTAGGTGGATTGCTCCACTTCGTTTTGGTGGAATACGTCGCCGTAGGTGGTTTTACCGAGTTCGCCGTCAGACCACACGAGGTCGTACACGCTGTCCACGCCTTGAATGTACATCGCCAAACGCTCTAAGCCGTAGGTGATTTCGCCTGTCACCGGTTTACATTCCAAGCCGCCGACTTGCTGGAAGTAGGTGAATTGGGTCACTTCCATTCCGTTCAGCCACACTTCCCAACCTAAGCCCCACGCCCCAAGCGTTGGGTTTTCCCAGTTGTCTTCCACAAAACGAATGTCGTTTTGGGTTGGGTCGAAACCGAGCATTTTCAGGCTGTCGAGGTAAAGTTCTTGAATGTTATCCGGCGAAGGTTTAATCACCACTTGGAACTGGTAGTAGTGCTGTAAACGGTTCGGATTTTCGCCGTAGCGACCGTCTGTCGGGCGGCGAGATGGTTGCACATAGGCAAACGCCATTGGCTCAGGGCCAAGCGCACGCAGGCAGGTCATTGGGTGCGAGGTGCCTGCCCCCACTTCTAAATCGAACGGCTGCACAATGGTGCAACCTTTGCTTGCCCAGTAGTCTTGCAGGGCTAAAATCATTCCTTGAAAGGTTTTTACGTTGAATTTTGTACTCATTTTATTTTCTCTTGAATTTGAAAAATGGTCGAAAAATACTGGTTATTATAGCTTGTAAGCGGTCATTTTTTGGGATTTTTTTGCAAAAAATTAAGAAATCGACATAAAATCAGTTTTATGATGTAAATCAACGCTTTTTTGCTCAATTTGTGTAACATATAACCTAATTTCTCATCTAATTTGTGGGGTTTATGATGAAATCATTATCGAAAATCGCTTTCTGTTTCTTGGCATTCATCATGCCAACATTTTGTTTTGCCGGTTCAAACAGTTACACCACGGAAACAATCCCTTTATTTGCCGATGAAAATTTGACACAGAAAATCGGGCAGCTAGAAGCCGGAGCAGAAATTAAATTGGTGCAAACAACCGCAAAAGCCGCTGAAATTGAGCTGAATTTATGGCGAAAAAGCAAAGGTTTCGGGCGGATTTGGTATCATTCTTTCAGTAAAAATATTACCGATGCGGTATTTGAGAAATCTTTTATCAGCAACAACCCACTGTTAGAGATTGTAGAGAGCAAGGAAGATCCGAACACCGGCTTGGTATGGCAAAAAGTGAAAATGAACGTGTGGGTGGAAAATGCCGAATTTACCCAAGATCTCACTAACTTTTGGGCGAACACCAAAAATACCTATAAAACAGAATGCAGCGTGTGCCATAAACAACGTGATCCTAAAATGCATGATGCAAACGAATGGATTGCAGTATTTAACGGAATGGTCGGTTTTACCGATATGGACGAAGCTACCCAGAAAAAGGTGCTTCGCTACTTGCAGATGAATGCGGCATCCAGTTCTCAATAAAATAGAAAAAGATCTCACAAGCGGTCTGTTTTATAGTTGCAAAATAACCATAAAATATGCCCGCTTGCCTTCGTTGAAATATACTATCCCCTATTAATAATAGAGAAGATTTGATGATTTTCCGTACTATCCAGTAAACGCACTATGCCTGTTGCGACAGATTTACGGCTTACATACATTTTCCGTTCATTAGGTAAATCACGCACAATCTGATACTCATCATTTACTTCATCATTATTTAACCCACCGGGTCGAATAATCAGCCAATTTAATGCTGTTTGCTGTAAATAAGCTTCAGCTTCCGTCTTGGCTTTTAGTGCTTCACCTAAAGCTTGCTGTGCTAATGGGCTAATTAAATCCCATTGTTCTGCACACCCAACACTAGTAACTAAAACTACTTTCGTAGTTGGTGAATATTTTTCAACTGCTTTTATCAAATTAATATTTGCTGTTTTGTCGCTACGAATACCTTGTTCATTTTTTCCTCCTACTACCGTAATCAAGATTTCCGGTTGTGTTTTTTGTAACAAGGCGTTGCAGGATTCCAAATCTAATAAATCTGCTATTTCTACTGCTATATTTCGTTCGCTGAAAAACGTATCCATAGCATCTTTTCGTAAGACGGCTATCGTTTTCTCTCTAGGTAATTTGTCACAGATTGCTCGTCCTAACAACCCATTTGCCCCACAAACCAAAATCATGACTAGCATCCTCCAATTAATTTCCGCATGGCTTGAATCTGATTTTCTCGTAATTGACCTTGTTCATCACGCCCAACAAAAATCTTAAACATCGCCTCACCGCTTTGATTGATAAAAGTTAACGCCACCGTTCTTTTTCCCATAAATGGGCGATCAAGTAAGTAAATAGCAGCACAATTTTCATAGCGTAAATGACCGTGAATTCCTCCATCTACACCATGTTCAAAATTATAAAAGCCTCGCCCAATTTTACCTTGTGGCAATTTAGCAGTTACCTCTGCAATCGCATCAGGCGTATGAATAATAAAAGTCACAGCTTCATTCCAACCAGCAATTGCCTGCATAATTTCCACAAAACGCTCACCACCTGTTTGCATTACCATTTCTTTGGGCAGACAGTTAATTACCGATTCCAAGCTACATTGATTCATTCCTGCCAGCATTTCTAAAATTTGCCCTGGGTTTTCTTTTAAATTTGTCCGCAATTTATTTTCTAATTCTTTAGTTAATGGCGTTATCATGTTGTTATCCTTACTTGATTGAGGAAGTGTTAACATTAGTTTACGAATTAATGTTGGTGACCAGTAACGACCACTGGTATTGAGATATACTTGATTTTTTTCACGCTTCAGTAAATCAAGCGCTTCCCATTGTTGCAATAATTTTTCAGCTTTCGCATTTTGTTCAAAAGGCGTTGTATCTAAGTAACCCAATTCCATGCTATGTTGTATCACACCAAGCAGTGCTTTATGTTCACCATGTTTACTCAAAAAAGAAAGGCTTTTCTGATCAAGAGGCGAATCTAAGTAGGTCTTTAAATCAGATTGTACTTGGTAACTCAGCCCACCAAAATTTCCCCCCGCACCGGAACCAAATGCCAAACAAGGCATATTCGATTTAACCAAAGTATTATAGCGATTGCGTTCACCTCGATTTGGAAAAGCAAAGTGGTTATTGCTCACTTGCTGCCAACCTTGTGCTTTTAACTTCTCTACTGCATAAGCATAGTGTAAGCTTTGGGTGTCAAACCCTGCGGGCGCAGGTAATTTTCCATGTTCAATTAAGCGATTAATAGGCAGGAAAGGATAATTATTAAAGGCGTAAATATCTAAGCCTGAGATCGGTAAACTAGTCGCAATTTCAATATCGTTTTGCCAGATATCATCTGTTTGGTTTGGCAAGCCAAAAATTAAATCAGCAACAATCACAGCATTTAATTCCGATAAGGCTTTTAAATAAGTTTGAGCCTCTTCGCCACTATGTTTGCGCCCTAAACGTTTGCGAATTTCGGAGTTAAAAGTCTGAATACCAATAGAAATACGGTTCACGCCTGCTTCAATACAAGCCTTAGCCTTATCTATATCAAAATGGCTAATTCTACCCTCAATAGTAAATTCACAGTCTTCAGCGAGTGGCAAATAACGATAACAAGCTCGAATCAATCGTACTAAATCTTCTGTATGTAACGCTGTTGGCGTTCCTCCACCAAAATAAACGGCATGAATCTTACCTTGTCCTCGCCATAGTGAAGATTCATATCGAAGTTCACTAATCACACGATCAGTATAAATCTGGCTATAATTTTCCTTCCAAGCATTGCGATAAAAACCACAAAAAATACAATGACTAGCACAAAACGGAATATGGAAATAAGCTAAACCATCCTGTAATAACGCATTTGGTGCTTGTTCCAGCCATAAAGATTGCCATTGATTGCGTTCAATATTTTTCCCACCCCAAATAGGCATAAGTGCTTGTCGTTCTGGGAAAGCATTTGGAGAGGTTTGTTGAGATGTCCAGTGTGTATCTTTTATAATCATTATCGAAACAAAATAGTGCTATAAACAAGGTCATATTTATAACAAAATTAAGTTATGAATGACTTGATTAAAATCAAATAATAATTATTTTCAATTAATGATTGAGTTATGCTTACTATAGTAAATAGCCTCTCCTAAAATGAATATAGCTATGGTTTATTGCTGTAATTCCACAATACAAGTCACTTGACTGGAATCTAACCCTTTAATTCGCCACGGTGCATTAAAAAACTGCTTAATGTTGGCATTTTTAGGGAGTTCCGCTAAGTGCATATCTTCAATCACAGTGGTAAACCTGCCGGTATAGTAGCCTAAAATCGCTCGATGGCAATTTTTAGGGTTTTCCGCATCAGGCACTCGGGAAGAAGGAGACCCTAGTGCCAAGAAATCAATGCCTACTCCTTTCAAATTCGGGAAAGTATCAGATAAATACTGCCCGGCACCGGTTGAAATATAGGGGCATTCATTTTGATAAATAGCAGGGTTCTCGGTTCTATATTTCTCAAACCCCGTTCGTAAAAAGGCAAAAGACACCTTGGAGAGAATATCGACATAAGGCAATAAATCTTCTTTGGTGATCCCTTCTGCCTCTCCTTTGGGAATTTCAATTAAAGCGACCTCTTTATGGCAGAAATACTCTATCGGCAATTCATTGATACTTAAACCGTCTTTCACAAAGTGGCGAGGAGCGTCCATATGTGTGCCGCAATGATTCGGTAGTTTCGTGATAAAACTGCTAAATGGCGTTTCTTCACCTACGTCTGTGCAGCGAGTCACCTCAACAACAGGTTCTCCCGGCCAAGCTAAATCTTTAGGATCTAACGGGTGAGACAAATACATAAACATAGTGAGCCTCCTTAGTGGCGTTTTTGCTGAAGTAACCACCCAATCACCTCAGGGCTGTGATACACAGCGTCCCAAGTATTATGAGGGTTATTATTGACAATGCCGTTGTCGCCGGCTTGTTCAAAAGTGAATTCGGTATATTTCACATTGGGGGCATTTAACTCATCTTTGAGAATGCGGTAGTTAATGCGAGAACCTTTTACCGGCGAGACTTTGTCCTCTTTACTATGGAAAAACCAAATCGGTATATGTTTAATTGCCGCCAAATTCGTTTTGGTGGCATTGCCGTCCACCCATTCGTTGGTGTAGGCTTCACGACCGCTCATTAATAATGCTCCGGCAAAGAAATTCGGGCGAGCCAACAACAGATTTAAGCCCCCTTCTGCACCTCGAGATAAACCATTGATATAAATGCGTGTGGTATCAATTTGAGGATTGGCTTTGAGGGTTTCATCAATCATTTTTAACACGAGATTGATACGATTTTCCGTTTGCCAGTGAATACCGCCTTTTTGCCCCTTGGCGGCATTATCAAATGGGTCAAACACTTGGTCGTATTGAGGAGCAAGCACAAAACTTGGGGCATAAGGCAGGGTAGCAATCGCCCCTTTACTGGAAAGCAGGTGAGCCAAATTATCCGATCCGACTTGCCCTGAGCCGTGTAGGAAAATCACAAGCGGGTATTTTTCACCATTTTTTTGCAAAGGCGAATAGAAGCGGTAGTTCAGCTTATTTTCAGGTTTGTCTAAGCTCACTTGTTTTGCGACAAAATCATCGAGATAAGGGGTTTTGATTTTGTCGGGTTCAGCGGTTTGTGTCCATTCAGCCTTGCCTAGAGTTGTGCCGCTGGTTAATTTAAGCAAGCCTTTTTGTTCCACCGAATAGATTAGGCGATTTGCAAAAAATTCGGGAATTTTGACCGCTTGTACTTTCTCGGTTTCGACAATGTTGCCGTTTTCATCTTTGGATTTAAACTTCATCGGTGCTTTATTGGCATCTTTTACGCTATAAGTTGCCGCATTTTTATCTGCCGTATCCAATTCAATAATTACAAATTTACCGGCTTGCGGAAGTGCGGTCACTTTTGGCTCATTATTGACATAGGCTTTGAGTACCGAACGGTTTTCTTTCTCCGCACTATCTAATGCCGTTTTGACCTGATACAGTTGGCGAAGATCGCTACCCGATAATACATTATCAGGATATTCCAATGCCACGCCGTTAATTTTTTGACCTTGAGCGGTGATTTCGGCAAGCAGCGTGATATTGGTTAATTGATTTTCTTGAACTCTATCCTCCGCATAAAGGGCGGAAGAGATTAATAGCATACATAAAAGCGATTTTTTCAGCATAGGTTTCTCCTAAAAAAATCCACCTCATAAGAGGCGGATTTTAAGCAGTAACAGAGTGATATTAAACGAATAACATCCAAATAATGCCAACAACAGCAAAGGCGATTACACCGAAAATAGTGGTTAAAAACGTCCAAGTTCTTAAGCCTACCGATACGGGAACATTGAAGAACTTCGTCCATACCCAGAAGAGTGAATCATTAACGTGGGATAAGGTCATTGAACCAGCTCCGATAGCACAAGTGAGCAATGCAAGCTGTAATTCAGTGTACCCCGCTGCTGCGGCTGCCGGAGCTAAAATCGTTGTAGTAGTAATGGTTGCAACTGTTGCCGAGCCTTGTGCGGCACGCAGTAAAGCAGACAGAATGAAAGCCAGAACCAGTAATGGTAAACCTGTGTTGGCTAATACATCTGCCAATGCTTTACCTACGCCACTGGCATCTAACACTTTACCGAACATACCGCCGGCACCAGTGATTAAAATAATCCCGGCAATCGGTGCTAACGCAGAATCCAGCATTTCTTCTAATTTATGCTTAGTCCAACCGTATCTAAAGCCTAGTACATAAGCAGAAAGACAAACAGCCACAAATAAGGCAAACGGAGAGCTTCCTACCATACTGAACACTTCACGCACGATATGTTCTTTCGGCAAGGTTGTTGCCGTTACCGTACCTAACATAATCAGGATCAAAGGGAAAGAAATCATTGCCAATACTTTACCGAAAGAAGGTAATTCAATCCCTTTCTCTTTAATCAAATCTTTTTGGTGCTGTAAAAGATCGGTTGAAGTCACTACTTTTACAAAGTAATTTTTCGTAAAGAATGGAATAAACTTCTGACCGATTAAATATGCCGGCAGTGCTGCAACTAAACCAATTCCCAATACAAAGCCAATATCAGCGTTTAAGTTCTGTGCACCCGCCACAATTCCCGGGTGAGGCGGAAGCAAAACGTGAACCAATAACATAGAAAGCCCGATAGGTAGTGAGTAAACCAAAATATTTCCACCTAAACGTCTCGCCACACTAAAAATAATCGGGATCAATACGATAAAACCAACATCAACGAAAACCGGTATCCCGAAGATAAAGCCAGTCATACCCAATGCAAAGGGAGCATTTTTCTCACCAAAACGCTGTAACAACCAATTTGCTAATACGTCCGCACCGTGAGATTTTTCGATAATTTTCCCTAACATTGCTCCTAAACCAACGATCAGAGCAACACTTCCTAGAGTACTCCCCATCCCTGAAATCAAGGTTGGGATTACTTTATTCATTGGAATACCTGCAGTTAAGGCAACTGCGATACTTACTAATCCCAATGCTAAGAATGGGTGTACTTTACCTTTAATCATAATGACCAGAAGAGCAACTACGCTTGCTAATCCAATCAAAATTAACATTTCATTTGACATAAAGTTTCCTTCTAAATGTTGTATTCACGTATTTATCCGCTAATCATCGTGGTTATTTATACTGCTCAAACCAACCTAGTCCTGAGGTGGTTTCCGCTCGTGGTTTATACTCGCAACCTACATAGCCTTCATACCCGATTTCATCGAGTTTGTTGAAGATATATTGGTAGTTAATTTCCCCTTCGTCCGGTTCGTGGCGATCTGGCACAGAGGCAATTTGAATGTGGGCAAATTTACCCTTGAGTTTGTCGGTTAGGCGAGATAAGTTGCCGTCCACATTCTGTGCGTGGAAGTAGTCAAGCTGTACAAACACATTGTCTCGGTTTACCGCTTCCACAATTTCTAGCGTATCAAACTGGCTTTTAAGCAGATAATTCGGTTTCACTTCCGGGCTTAGGGCTTCAAGCAAAACGTTAATGCCGTGCGGTTTGAATTTATCGGCGGCATATTGCACGTTTTCGATAAAGGTTTGTTTATAGGCTTCACGATCTTCGCCTTCTGGCACGACCGCTGCCATCACGTGCACATTTTTACAACCTAATGCGAGGGCGTATTCCAACGCCAAATCAATGTCACGATGGCTATCGGCTTCACGCCCCGGAATGGCGGAAACGCCCCATTCCCCTTGAGCAACATCGCCGGCTGCGGTATTGAATAACACCTGTTTTAAGCCATATTGCTCAAGTTTGGCTTTCAGTTCTGCTGCCGGATAATCGTAAGGCCATAAATACTCTACATATTTAAATCCAGCGTTGGCAGCCGCTTCAAAACGATCTAAAAACGGCACTTCGTTAAACATCATCGTCAGGTTTGCTGCAAATTTAGGCATTTTATTTTCCTCTGTTTTTCAGATCATTGACTTCGTCATCGGTGAGATAACGGACTTTTTGACCTTGTAGAATAAAATGGAGTTTGGCGGTTTCTTCCAACTCTTCGGTATTATCCACCGCATCACGCAGGTCTGAACCTGTAACTACAACCCCGTGATTTGCCAGTAAAAAGGCTTTACCGTCCAAGGCTCGTTCCCCCAACTCTCGGGCAATGTTGATGTCGCCTGGGCGGTAGTAAGGAATGACCGGCAATTTTCCCACCCGCATCACATAGTAAGGGGTGAAAGCACGCATAGCGTTGTCGGTATCCAAATTCTCCAAGCAAGAAAGTGCGGTTAAATAAGTGGAATGTAGATGCACAATCGCTTGGCAAGCCAGGTTTTTCTGATACATCGCTAAGTGGAATACTGATTCTTTTGAAGGCTTATCTCCTGAAAGAACATTACCCTGCATATCCAATACGGAAAGGCGGTCTGCCTCTAAACGCCCGAGCGATGAGCCGGTTGGGGTAACTAAAATGCGATTTTCATCTAAACGCACAGAGAGGTTGCCCGCTCCGCCAACGGTATAACCCCGCTCAAACAGCGAGCGGGCAAGATTGACCATTTCAATCTTTTGTTCTTGTTCTGTCATACAAACATCTCCTGAGCAAAACTGAAGAAATCTTCTTTACCGAAGTTACCCGATTTCAATGCAAGAAAAATCGGTTTTTCGACCGCTTGTAACCACGGCACGCCCGGTGCAATTTGTTTGCCGATGTGGAAACCGCTGAATCCAAGTTTCTGAACCACAATACTCGAAGTTTCACCGCCTGCGGTAATAAAGTTAGTTACGCCTGCGGCTTGTAATTTTTCGGCTAATTTGGCAAAGGTATTTTCAATGGCGTGGCTGGCTTTATCGCCGCCGAATTGGGTTTGAATCTCTTTCAATTTTTCAGGGGGAACGGTGGCATAAACCATTGGGGCAAAGTCACCGTCTAGGTTTGCAATCACCCATTGATAAAGCGTTTCTACATAGTTCGGATCCTGAATGGCTTTTTCCGCTTCTAAGAAATAACTTGGGGCTTTTTGCTGGTAAGCCGCCACTTGGGTATTGGTCATTACCGAGCAAGAACCCGAAAGCACAACGGTTTTGCCTTTGCTTGGTACAAACGCATTCGTGCCTTTTTTGCCGCCTGAACGGTAAGCCGCCATATAAGCCCCTAAGCCTGAACCGCCTGTGACTAATTGAAAATCGGCAACCGCTTCGGCAAGCACCGCAAGTTGTGAATTATCGGCAGCATCTACTACCGCATATTTGTAGCCTTGCTGTTTCAATTCAGCAAAACGGGCTTTCACACACTCTGCCCCTTGAATCACATCAGCATAGGCAACCAAGCCGGTTTTGCCTTGAGATTGTGCATCCATTAAACGCACCAAGTTGGCATCTTTCATCGGGGTAATCGGGTGGTTACGCATACCAGATTCATTCAGTAGCACATCGCCCACAAACAAATAGCCGTTGAAAATGGTTCTGCCATTGACAGGCAGAGCCGGTGTGACTACGGTAAAATCGGTATCTAATGCCGCCATTAGGGCATCGGTTACCGGCCCGATATTGCCTTTCTCCGTGCTGTCAAAAGTGGAACAATATTTAAAGTAGAATTGCGAGCAACCATTTTGTTTCAGCCAATCTAAGGCTTGTAATGATTGTTGGATTGCTTCTTCCACAGGGTTAGAGCGAGATTTCAGGCTAATCACAATCGCATCAACTTGACTGTTAAGTGTAGTTTTCGGCACACCATTCATTTGCACCGTTTTTAGCCCGTTTTCGGTTAAGAAGCTGGCAATATCGCTCGCACCAGTAAAATCATCTGCAATAATGCCTAACATTAGTTGTCTCCCTTTTTTGGTAGCTCAATACCGCTGAAAATTTTGATGACCGCACTATCATCTTCTTTGCCGTAACCTGCATTGCTTGCTTCAGTAAACATTGAGTACGCTGTGCTTGCTAAATGAAGTGGGAAGCGTAATGATTTCGCTGTGTCATTCACTAAGCCTAAATCTTTGACGAAAATATCTACCATTGAAAGCGGGGTGTAGTCGCCATCAACAACGTGTTTCATACGGTTTTCAAACATCCAAGAGTTACCTGCTGCATTAGTTACCACATCGTACATCAGATCTAACGGAATGCCGGCACGAGCGGCTAATGCCATCGCTTCTGCACCTGCGGCAATATGCACACCAGCTAATAATTGGTGGATAATTTTCACCGTTGCACCTAAGCCGATCTCTTCGCCGATGTTATAAACTTTTCCTGCAACAGCATCTAAAACAGGTTTTAGTTTCTCAAACGCTTCACTTGAGCCTGATGCCATTACGGTCATTTCACCTTGTGCCGCTTTTGCTGCCCCACCGGAAACCGGAGCATCTAACATCACCAAGCCTAAATCTGTTAATTTCTGTGAAATATCTTTTGCACCTTGTGCAGAAATGGTGGAAGACACCATCACCACCGTGCCTTGTTTCAAATGTTGGGCTAAGCCGTTTTCACCGAATAACACAGCATTCACTTGGTTGGCATTAACCACCAATAACAACACCGCATCTAATTCAGCGGCAAAATCGACCGCACTTGTGCCGACTTTCTTAGCACCTGCTGCTTTTAAGGTTTCCAGATAATTCGGGTTAAGATCCACACCGTATGTGTCTAATCCGGCAGCGATACAAGATTTTGCTGCTCCCATACCCATTGCTCCTAAGCCGATGACGGCTACGCTATATTTTTGACTCATTGTTTATTCCCTCAAATAAATTAATGAACTTGATGGCGGTATATTAACCAATAGAAAAGATAAAATCTGTGATGAAGATCACAAATATTAACAATAAATGTGAATTTTTGTGATTTTAATTTTGGAAGCTAAATCTGATATAATCTCTTTTAACAATTAAAATAGGTTAAAAAATGATCCCCTTAGAGAGACAACGAGAAATACTACGACTTATTAATAATAATGGTGTCGCAAGTATTAATTTTCTGGCAGAACAGCTAAAAGTATCACATATGACAATTCGCCGTGATATTCAAAAGCTGGAAGAGCAAGGTAAGGTATCCCTAGTATCTGGTGGAGTTCAATCTCTTGAACGATTAATCATGGAATTACCACACGATGATAAATCAATGTTATTCCAAGAGCAGAAATCAGCTATAGGATCTTTAGCATCACAGCTAATTCCCTCAAACACAACTATTTATCTTGATGCTGGAACTACTACATTAGAAATAGCTCATCGGATAATCGATAGAAATGACTTACTAGTTGTAACAAACGATTTTGTTATTGCTCACTATCTTAGTAATTCAGGAAAATGTGATTTAATTCATATAGGAGGAAGTGTCTGTAAAGAAAACCTATCGACAACTGGTTCACTTGCAGCAGAATTTCTGAAAAACCTATCAATCGATATGGCATTTATATCTACTTCATCCTGGAATTTAAAAGGTCTAACAACGCCGAACGAAAATAAAATCCCCGTTAAAAAAGCAATTTTAGAGGCATCAAAGCAAAACATTTTAGTGACAGACTCTTCAAAATATGGAAAAGTCGCAACTTTTTTTGTTTGCCCTCTTACTGTATTTGACCAGATTATTTGTGATAAAGGATTATTTGAGAATGTACGAGACGCACTGAAAGGGCTAAGTATTAAATTAGATTTAGGATAATCTTCTTACCAATTTTTTCTGAGAACGACAAGCAATCAAAAAGTATTATTTTTGCAAATAAGATATTAATAGGGAAAGTTAACAATCCTAGCAACGGATTGTTAACTGATTTTCGGCTGGTACTAATAAAATAGGAATATTAACGTTTACCAAACATACTGCCTAAGCCACCGAGACCGCCTAGACCACCACCCATCATACCTTTAACACCACGCATCATTTTTGCCATTCCGCCTTTACGCATTTTTTTCATCATACGTTGCATATCATCAAACTGCTTGAGCAGCTTATTTACATCTTGCACCTGTGTTCCGGAGCCAAGTGCGATACGGCGGCGGCGTGAGCCTTTAATAATATCCGGATTTGCCCGCTCTTTTAAGGTCATAGAATTGATGATGGCTTCCATTTTCATGAACATTTTATCATCAACCTGACTTTTAACGTGGTCAGGCAGGTTTTTCGCCCCCGGTAGTTTATCGAGCATCGACATCATTCCACCCATTTTTTTCATTTCGATAAGCTGCTCACGGAAATCTTCCAAGGTAAATTCATCGCCTTTTTTGAATTTGGCGGCAATTTTTTCCGCTTTTTCTTGATCAACCGAGCGTTGAATATCTTCAATTAAAGACATTACATCGCCCATACCTAAAATGCGGGAAGCCACACGGTCAGGGTGGAACGGCTCAAGGGCATCAGTTTTTTCACCCACACCTAAGAATTTAATCGGTTTACCGGTGATTTGGCGAATAGAAAGTGCCGCACCGCCTCGGGCATCACCATCGACTTTGGTAAGAATAACACCGGTAAGCGGCAACGCTTCGTTAAAGGCTTTTGCGGTGTTGGCGGCGTCTTGACCGGTCATCGCATCAACCGTAAATAGCGTTTCAATCGGATTCAGCACAGCGTGGATTTGTTGGATCTCTTCCATCATTTCGCCATCAACGTGTAAACGACCGGCAGTATCCACAATCAATACATCAAAGAAATTAAGCTTAGCGTGCTTCAGTGCCGCTTCTGCAATCGCTACCGGTTTTTGGCTGGTTTCGGTCGGGAAGAAGTCCACTTTTAACGTTTCAGCAAGGGTCTGTAGCTGCTTGATAGCGGCAGGGCGGTAAACATCGGCAGAAACTACCAACACCTTTTTCTTGTGGCGTTCTTTCAGGAATTTTGCCAATTTGCCGACAGAGGTGGTTTTACCCGCACCTTGCAAACCTGCCATTAAAATTACCGCAGGCGGTTGGGCCGCAAGATTCAGCTCCTCGTTGGCTTCTCCCATTGCCGTTTCTAATTCGCTTTGTACGATTTTTAAGAACTCTTGCCCCGGCGTGAGGCTTTTGTTTACCTCAACCCCTAACGCACGCTCTTTGACCTTGTTGATGAAATCACGCACAACAGGGAGGGCAACATCCGCCTCCAACAATGCCATACGAACTTCACGCAGGGTATCTTTAATATTATCTTCCGTTAGGCGACCTTTGCCCGTAATGTTACGCAGCGTTTTAGACAGTCTGTCAGAGAGGTTTTCAAACATATCAGCTTTCTCAATTTGCAAAATTTTAGGAAAAAAGTACCGCTTGTGAGCGGAAAGTTGCCGCCATTATACAAAAAAAAGCGTTACGGTTATAGGGAAATAAAAAAACGGCATAGCGATTAAACTATGCCGTAAAATTTGACGATATTCGAGGAATCATTATTTAGTTATATTGTGCGATCATAATACTCCGAATTGCGTATAAAAGTGAAGTGATATTTTCAAATTTATGTTAGAAATGAGAGGTAAATTACAAAATTAAAGGGGATATTATTGTTTGAAAAAATAAGAGCGAAAAGAAAACCCTGATGATTGCTCATCAGGGCTTCGGAATATGGCTCCTCCTGCGGGACTCGAACCTGCGACATATGGATTAACAGTCCACCGTTCTACCGACTGAACTAAGGAGGAATTGATGGTGCCTCGAGGCGGAATCGAACCACCGACACGGGGATTTTCAATCCCCTGCTCTACCGACTGAGCTATCGAGGCAACGTCGTTGCGTGGTGCATTATGCTGATTTTTTCGGGCTTCGTCAAATACAATTCTCAAAAATTTAGCGTTTTTGAACGCATAATACTAAAAATTGAGCAATTTCTTAGTAGTTAGCCGGAAAGCTCAAAAAGAAAACCCTGATGATTACTCATCAGGGCTTCAGAATATGGCTCCTCCTGCGGGACTCGAACCTGCGACATATGGATTAACAGTCCACCGTTCTACCGACTGAACTAAGGAGGAATTGATGGTGCCTCGAGGCGGAATCGAACCACCGACACGGGGATTTTCAATCCCCTGCTCTACCGACTGAGCTATCGAGGCAACGTCAACGTCGTTGCGTGGTGCATTATGCTGATTTCAGCTTGCAACGTCAAACGTTTTTTTGCAAATTTAAAAAAACCGCTGCTCAAATGTGCTTTTTTTATACTTTTCGGCTAAAAAACAGCATAATTCACACACTAACGAATATTGCGATATTTCTCTCTGGCGGTGGTTACTTTTCTTAAATAATTTCTAGCTTGAGAAGATGGATGAGCAGTGGTTAAAATTCGATAAACCGCATCAGGCGAAAGATCGTTAATTCTATCAATCGCAGAGTATCGGTCTGAATCAAACACTCGTAATACCGCACCTGCTCCGCTATTGTATGCAGAAATCATTGCATAGCGTTTAGCCACAGGATCTTCAATTCCATCTAAGTATTCATCACGCAAAATAGTCAAATAAAGCGTACCTGCATCAATGTTATTTGATGGATTATAAAGATATTCACGACTTGGCTGCCCTCCCATACCTTTACGGGCAAAAATATCACGCCCGGCGGTACGAGGTACAACCTGCATTAAGCCAATCGCATTGGCATAGCTGATGGCATAAGGGTTGAATGCTGATTCGACTTCCATAATCCCTAAAATCAAACTTGGCTCAATACCATACTGCTTCGCCATTTTACGCACCAGCGGTAAATATTGTCTGGCACGTACTTCAATGTGTCCTGCCACCATTTTAATCGTTACAAAGCTCACAGTTTGACCATTTTTCAAACGGCGTGTTTGCACCTTATTTTGCAACAAATAAGTCGCAAAATCATTGGCGATGGCAACATTGGTAATATTTCGCCCGAATTGATCTTCAACCTGTCCGTTTAGGAAAGGGTTAGAGCTAATCGGTGCATCGCCTGAGGCAAATAAATCAATCCCTTTCGGGTCTCTGCCCATTAATAAAGTATGAATAATCGAATTGCGTAGATGATTCTGATTCCCTAAAGTCTCAATCGTAATCACCCCTTCTTCAAACGAAATATGGCTACGGGTGTAAAACTTATCCGTATATTTCACATAATCTTTCTTACTGGCAACTAACAGCTCGTTACTTCCCCAAATATCATCAATATTGTGAGAAAACTGCCCTGCCAAAATATCCAAACCATTGGTATCTTTAGAATAATCTACTCGGGTAGATTTTGGCTTCTTAGTCGATTTATTGCTCCCACAAGCAATAAGAAACGGAATAATTGCCAACATCGGCAAATATTTAGCATATTTTTTCATTGTGATTTAACCTTTATTATTCGACCGGCTTATAGCCTTCGATGATGATCTCTTTACCTTCAAATAAAAAATTGACCATCTCTTGTTCGAGCAGTTTACGGTGTTCGGGGTTCATCATACTGAGTTTTTTCTCATTGACGATCATTGTCTGTTTTTTAATCCACTCAGACCACGCTTGCTTGCTGATTGAGTCAAAAATACGCTTACCCAGCTCCCCCGGATAAAGTTGAAAATCTAAACCTTCTGCCTCTTGTTTTAAATATTCGCAAAATACGGTACGAGCCATAATTTAATCCTTAATCTCATTTTTCACACTGAATGCCAGCTCATCTAAAATACGTTTAACCGGCGTTGCTAAACCCACTTCGTTATGTTGGTGCAAATCATACCAATAATCCGCATTTGAAGATACCTTAGAAAGATAATTTCCTGCTTTTTCTTCGACAACAAGCGGTGAATTTTCACTTGTTTTTTTCAAATCGGTTTCTACTAAAACCGGGGTAATATCCAAATGAAAATGGCTAAAAGTATGCCTAAATGCAGTTAATTGCTGTGAAATTTGCAAATTTTGCATAAAATCAGACCGCTTGAGAGCCTCTAAGCTCTCAAATTGCGGAAACGCAAATAAGCCCCCCCAAATGCCTTTTGCTTCCCGTTTTTGTAACAGCACTTTCGAGCCGCTTCTCAGCACTAAAAAATAGGTTTGACGCTCCGGCAAGGTTTTTTTCGGTTTCTTGGCAGGGAAGCTATCCCACGCTTGCATTGCATTCGTTTTACAATTTTCTTGTAGCGGGCAGAGCAAGCACTTAGGCTTTGTACGGGTGCAAATCATCGCCCCTAAATCCATCATCGCTTGGTTAAAGTCTGCCACTTGGGTATCAGGCGTCACACTTTCGCTTAATTGCCAAAGGCGATTTTCCACCGCTTTTTCACCCGCCCAGCCTTCTACTGCAAAATAGCGGCTTAACACCCGTTTGACATTGCCATCTAAAATCGGGTGTGGGGCATCTAACACAGAAGACAAAATCGCCCCTGCAGTACTTCTGCCCACTCCGGTTAATGCCAACACATCATCAAATCGGGTAGGAAATTCACCGCCAAACTCATCTCGAATTTGAATTGCCGCTTTATGCAAATTTCTTGCCCGAGCGTAATAACCCAGCCCTGTCCACAAATGCAATACTTCATCAATCGAGGCATTAGCTAAGTCAATTACGGTGGGAAATCGTTCCATAAAACGTGCAAAATAAGGAATAACGGTCGCTACTTGAGTTTGTTGCAACATTACCTCCGACAACCAAACCTGATACAGCGTTTTATTTTGCTGCCAAGGTAAATGTTTCCGCCCATATTGCTCAAACCAAGCTAAAACAGCTTTGGCAAACGGATCAGAAGCTTTTGCTTTCGCTAAAGGAAATGGGGAATTGCTGTTCATTAAAAATCTTGAAATCCGAAAAATAAATTATCATACTGCAAGCGGTCAGTTTTACCAAAAATTTTACACATTAAGGAAAAAAGATGAAATCGCCCATTTTAGGTTTCCACCACATTGCATTAATTGTTTCCGATTACGAAAAATCCAAACATTTCTACACCCGCATTTTAGGGGCAGAGATCATCGCAGAAACCTACCGAGAGCAACGTGCCAGCTATAAATTAGATTTACGCTTTAAAGATGGCTCACAAATTGAATTATTCAGTTTTCCTGAAACGCCGCCTCGTTTCACCTCGCCCGAAACCTGCGGGCTTCGCCATTTGGCATTTCGAGTGGAAAATATTGAATATGCCATCGCATTTTTAGAACAACATCAATTACCGCATGAAGGGATCCGAATTGATGAGATCACCGGCAAACGCTTCACGTTTTTCCGAGATCCGGACGATCTGCCGTTAGAGTTTTACGAGGTCTAAATGTTATATTTACTGATTGCAACCCTGATTTGGGCGAGTTCATTCATTGTAGGTAAAGTGGCGATTTCAGCCTTTGACCCTGTCCAAATTATGCAAATTCGGCTGACGTTAGCGGCGTTTATCGCTCTGCCGTTTTTTATTCCTGCGTATAAAAAAATCCAGAAAAATCAGCACATTAAAGTCTGGCTGATTAGTTTTCTCACTTTTCCTCTGTGCGTGATCTTACAATTTTCCGGCTTGAAATTAACTTCCGCAGCAAGTGCCGTGGCACTACTCGGGCTAAACCCGCTTTTAACTGTGTTAGTCAGCTATTTTTGTTTCAAAAAACAGGCAACCAGGCTCGATTTTATCCTAAGTTTATTTGCCTGCTTGGGGATTTTAATTATGGCATCGGGTAGCGATGATAGCGGTTCAATCAATGTATTAGGATTATTGCTTGTAACCTTAGGCAGTTTAAGTTTTATTGTGGGAATGTACCTCAGCAAAGAGATTCTGCAATCAGTAAAAGTGATCGATTTAACCAAGATCACGCTGGTGCAAGGGGCAATTACCGCCTTACCTATTACCTTACTCTTTGCAGAAAATTGGCAACTGCCAACCAGTCTCTCAGCATGGGCGAGCGTAGCATATTTAGGCATTATTTGTACCAGCTTGGCAATATTGTTATGGAACAAAGGCATCAGCCAATCTTCGCCTATTCTTGCAGGTATTCTACTCGCACTTGAACCGGTATTCGGACTGCTAATGGCATTGGTCTTTTTATCAGAACAGCTCAGTTTAGTGACTTGGGTTGGGATTATTATTGTTATTTGCACCGCCTTACTCTCCGTTTTGCTACCGATGATGAAAAGATACAAGCGGTTAATTTAACAGGATTTTTTGCAAATGAAATTTCCCCCTCTTTCCCACGGCATTTTACTTCGCCGTTATAAACGTTTTCTTGCCGATATTCAGTTGCCAAATGGCGAACAAATTACCCTCCATTGCCCAAATACCGGTGCGATGACAGGCTGTGCCAACCCCGGTGATACAGTTTGGTTTTCCACCTCTCATAACCCCAAACGTAAATATGCTCACACTTGGGAACTAACCCAAACCCAAGCGGGGGATTTTATTTGTGTCAATACCTTGAGAGCCAATCAGCTTGTACAAGAAGCCTTGGAAAATCAATGGATTAGCGAGCTTGCGGATTATCAGCACATTCTGCCTGAACAAAAATATGGCAGTGAAAACAGTCGGATTGATTTTTTGCTCAAATCGGACCTTCTGCCGGATTGTTTTGTGGAAGTGAAATCTACCACCCTTTTAACCGAAAACGGTGTGGGAATGTTCCCCGATGCCAAAACCGAGCGGGGGCAAAAACATTTGCGGGAGCTGACGAAAATCGCTGAACAGGGCTTACAAGCGGTCATTTTTTTCGCTATTTTGCACACAGGTATTGAACGGTTTGAAGTGGCAAAGCAGATAGACCCCAAATATGCCGAATTATTCGCTCAAGCCATTGCACAAAAAGTGCAAGTTCTCTCCTATAAAATGGCAATTTCATTGGAAAACGGGCAACCTATTGCGACAACCTTAACAAAGAAATGTGAGTTTTAAGCTTGAAAACACACAGCATATCCCCATATAAGCCAAAGTTTTTAAAAAGAAGGATTTAGTATGACAACGATTGTATGCGTGCGTAAAGACGGAAAAGTGGCTATCGGTGGTGATGGTCAGGCAACGCTTGGAAATTGTATCGAGAAAGGCACGGTGCGGAAAGTTCGCCGTTTGTATAAAGACAAAGTGGTGACAGGCTTTGCCGGCTCGACCGCTGATGCCTTTATTTTGCGTGATTTATTCGAGAAAAAATTGGAGTTACACCAAGGGCATTTAGTGAAATCGGCAGTGGAACTGGCAAAAGAGTGGCGTACCGAGCGTGCTTTACGCCGTTTAGAAGCGATGATGATTGTCGCCAATGACAGCGAGTTTTTATTGGTTTCAGGTTCGGGCGATGTGATTGAGCCGGAGCAAGATGTACTGGCGATTGGTTCAGGCGGTAACTATGCGAAAGCCGCTGCTCTTGCGTTATTACGCACCGAAAATAATTTATCTGCAAAAGAAATCGTTGCGGAAGCGTTAAAAATTGCCGGCGATATTGATATTTACAGTAACCACAAGCACGTGATTGAAGAAGTTTAGTTAAATAACTCTCTCCCCTTGTGGGAGAGGGTAATTAATTTAAGGAATAACATTATGTCAATGACACCCCGTGAAATCGTCTCAGAATTAGACGCACACATTATCGGACAAAAAGATGCAAAACGTGCGGTAGCAATTGCTTTGCGTAACCGCTGGAGAAGAATGCAGTTGCCGGAAGATCTCCGCCAAGAAGTGACCCCCAAAAATATTTTAATGATCGGTCCGACCGGTGTGGGTAAAACCGAAATCGCCCGCCGTTTGGCGAAGCTTGCCAATGCCCCTTTTATCAAAGTTGAGGCAACCAAATTCACTGAAGTGGGGTATGTGGGTAAAGAAGTGGATTCGATTATCCGTGATCTAGCTGATGTGTCGATGAAATTAGTCCGCCAACAAGCGGTCGAAAAAAATAAAATGCGTGCACAAGATGCAGCGGAAGATCGCATTTTAGACGTATTATTGCCACCGGCGAAAGATCAGTGGGGAAATGTGCAGGAATCCGACAATAATTCTACCCGCCAAACTTTCCGCAAAAAATTGCGTGAAGGGCAATTAGACGATAAAGAGATTGAAATTGACGTGGCAGCTCAAGTGAGCGTTGAGATTATGACCCCGCCGGGAATGGAAGAGATGACCTCGCAATTACAATCGCTGTTTGAGGGAATGTCGCCAAGCAAAACCAAAAAACGCAAAATGAAAATCAAAGATGCGTTAAAGGTGATGCTTGATGAAGAAGCGGCGAAATTAGTAAATCCTGAAGAGCTGAAACAGCAAGCGATTGAAGCGGTGGAACAGCACGGTATTGTCTTTATTGATGAGATCGACAAAATCTGTAAAAAAGGCGAGCATTCGGGTGGAGATGTTTCTCGTGAAGGTGTTCAGCGTGATTTACTTCCAATCATTGAAGGCTCAACGGTAAATACCAAGCACGGTATGGTGAAAACCGACCATATTCTGTTTATCTGCTCGGGGGCATTCCAAGTGGCTCGCCCGTCTGATTTACTCCCAGAATTACAGGGTCGCTTGCCGATTCGTGTGGAGTTAAAATCGCTTACCAAAGAAGATTTTGAGCGTATTTTAACCGAACCGAATGCCTCATTAACCTTGCAATATCGTGAGTTGATGAAAACTGAAGGCGTGGAGATTGAGTTCACTAAAGGCGGTATCAGCCGTATTGCAGAAAGTGCATTCCGTGTGAACGAGAAAACCGAAAACATCGGGGCAAGACGTTTACACACCGTGCTTGAGCGTTTGATGGACGGCATTTCGTTCGATGCCAGCGAACGCCGTGGTGAAAAAATCATCATTGATGAAAACTATGTTTCCGAAGCGTTAAATGACGTGGTGGAAAACGAAGATTTAAGTCGCTTTATTTTGTAGTTTTAAGTTATACAAGCGGTTATTTTAGCGAAAAATCTTGCGAATTAGCCGCTTTTCATATTGTTAGTTGTAAAAATGAAAAATCTATACAAATGGCCTGCTGCACAATCGCTTTATCCAAATCAGGGAAAGAAGTCTTACGCAGGGAAACGTTTTCGTTACCGTCTTCGCTCTTGGTTGCATCATTCCAAAATCAAGCAATTTGAGCAGTTCGTTACACAAAATCCACAACTGATTCCGCTCTTAAATGCTCGACCAAATTACAGCTACCCCGTGGCTCACCGCTTTTTAGATAAGCGTTTCAGTGCAAAACAACGCTTACAAAAAATCACAGATAACCTGCTGTTTTTACCGCAAAAATTGGCTCATTTACCACCTCTATGGGAACAAGCGGTCAATTTTGGTGAAATTATTGCAGATTTTGAGTTATGGCTTAACATCAATGAACATCAGCCGATGGAAGGTTTTTGGGCATTAGAACTTCGCCACAGACCGACTAATCAGCTAGTTTATTTATTAACATTTGGTAAGTTAGATGAAGCCTTGTTGATAGCCGTAATTCAAGGTCCGAATTTTGAAGATTCAAAAGAGCTGGTGAAACAATTAACCAAAAGTTGCCACGGCTTACGCCCGGCCTATTTAATGGTTGAAACGATGAAGGCTTTAACGGCTGTTCTTGGCTATCAGAGTTTACTAGGCATTCCACAGAAATACCAGAATAAATCCCGCTGGGTGCAAAGTAAGCGCTATGTAGTGGATTATGATGCTATTTTTGCGGAATCGGGCGGAAAGCCGGGAAATTATTGGCAGTTACCCCTTGAATTGGAAAGTAAAAAAATAGATGAAATTCCAAGCAAAAAACGCTCAATGTATCGCAAGCGTTATGAAATGCTAGCTAATTTAAAGCAGACCATGGAGCTTATGCTTAAAACTTATACTGGCTTAAATGGGTAAATCAAAGAATACAAGCGGTCAAAATCTGCAAAACTTTGCAAAAAATGACCGCTTACAAGTTACTTGCCGCCCATCCATTTATCATAGATTTTTTGATATTCGCCATTCTCTTTAATCGTTTTTAATGCTGCATTGAATTGATCAACTAATACTTGGTTTTTCAAGTGAGTTGCAATGCCTAAACCATCACCAAAATAGTTTGGATTATTGATTTTCTCCCCTACAAAATCTAGCCCTTCGTGTTTTCTTGCCATCTCAGCCAATACCGGCACATCGCCAAAAATAGCATCAATTCGCCCATTTTGCACATCTAAAATAGCATTTTGATAAGAGGCATAAGATTTCACATTGTACTCTTTTTTCTCTTTTGCTAAATAGTGTTGGTAAGTAGTCCCATTTTGCACACCAATCGTTTTCACCTTAGCAAAATCTATATCTTTTTTCGCAATGAAGGCAGCAGAGCTTGGAAAGTAAGGCTCGCTAAATAATACTTGTTTCTTACGTGGTTCCGCAATACCCATACCTGAAATTGCAGCATCAAATTGTTTTTGTTTTAGGCTTTGGATTAAGCTATCAAAAGGTTGGCTATGGAATGTACAATTTGCATTCATCTCTTTACAGATAGCATTTGCAATATCCACATCAAAACCGATAATTTCTCCCTTCTCGTCGGTCATTTCAAATGGAGGATAGCTTGGCTCCATCACAAATTTGATATCTTGTGCCTGCGCAGTAACCACACACCCGAATAAAAGGGTCAAAAGTGTTTTTTTCATAAAAAGTCCCTGTGTTTTCATTATAAGGATTACCACTTTAACGCAGTTACTTTCTTAAAAAAAGTCTTCTTTTCATAAAGTTTGTTTTATGTCATACAAACACATCAAATTGAGATGTAGTTTCTCAATCCTCTTGATTCCTCTATCTCAAAAAAACAACCAAAAAGAAAAAAGAAAAGTATATGTTACATTAATATTACAATGTAATTATTTTGTTTAATTTCCCTACATTTTGTATAACTTTAAAACACTCCTTTTTCTCTTCTGATTATATAAAAGACAAAAAATACAATTTAAGCTAAAAAAAACAACAAAAAATACGACAATAAGATCGAGTAATGATTATATTATGCTATAATTTTTGACCTAATTTAGAATAATTATCGAGTGCAAATTATGAATCAATCTTATTTTAACTTACTAGGAAACATTACTTGGCTATGGATGAACTCCTCCCTCCACAAAGAATGGAGCTGTGAACTACTAGCACGCAATGTGATTCCTGCAATTGAAAATGAACAATATATGCTACTTATAGATAACGGTATTCCGATCGCTTATTGTAGTTGGGCAGATTTAAACCTTGAGACTGAGGTGAAATATATTAAGGATATTAGTTCATTAACACCGGAGGAATGGCAGTCTGGCGATAGACGTTGGATTATTGATTGGGTAGCACCATTCGGACATTCTCAATTACTTTATAAAAAAATGTGTCAGAAATATGCTGATACACTCGTCAGATCTATACGCTTCCAACCAAATCAAAAATCAGTAGGAAAAATTGCTTATTTCAAAGGAGGTAAATTAGATAAAAAAACAGCAAAAAAACGTTTTGATACATATCAAGAAGAGCTGGCAACAGCACTTAAAAATGAATTTAATTTTATTAAAAAATAGAAGGAGACATCCCTTATGGGTAATAAACTTACTAATATTTCAACAAATTTAAAAAGTTCCTGGTTGACTGCTAAATCCGGTTTAAATAGAACAGGACAATCATTAGCTAAAGCAGGGCAATCTTTAAAAACAGGGGCAAAAAAAATCATCCTCTATATCCCAAAAGATTACCAATATGATACCGATAAAGGTAATGGTTTACAGGATTTAGTTAAGGCAGCTGAAGAGCTTGGTATTGAAGTGCAAAAAGAAGAGAGCAATGATATTGCAAAAGCACAAACCAGTTTAGGCACAATTCACAATGTATTGGGTTTAACTGAGCGTGGTATTGTTTTGTCAGCCCCTCAGCTTGATAAATTGCTTCAAAAAACCAAAGTAGGTCAAGCGATTGGCTCTACAGAAAATATTACAAAAGGTTTTAGTAATGCAAAAACAGTATTATCTGGAATCCAATCTATTCTAGGTTCTGTCTTAGCCGGTATGGACTTAGATGAAGCATTACAAAATAACAGCAATGAGCTAACACTTGCTAAAGCTGGTTTAGAGTTAACCAACTCGTTGATCGAAAATATTGCTAACTCAGTGAAAACATTAGACGCCTTTGGTGATCAAATTAATCAACTTGGTTCAAAACTGCAAAATGTCAAAGGATTAAGCTCTCTTGGCGAAAAACTAAAAGGTCTGAGTGGCTTTGATAAAACCAGCCTTGGTTTAGATATTGTATCCGGCTTGCTGTCGGGAGCAACGGCTGCACTTGTACTTGCAGACAAAAACGCTTCAACATCAAGAAAAGTGGGTGCAGGTTTTGAATTAGCAAACCAAGTTGTTGGTAATATTACCAAAGCCGTTTCTTCTTACATTTTAGCCCAACGTGTTGCAGCCGGTTTATCTTCAACCGGACCTGTGGCAGCCTTAATTGCTTCTACCGTTTCTCTTGCGATTAGCCCATTATCATTTGCCGGTATTGCCGATAAATTTAATCACGCAAAAAGTTTAGAAAGCTATGCTGAACGTTTTAAAAAATTAGGCTATGACGGTGATAATTTATTAGCAGAATATCAACGTGGAACAGGGACTATTGATGCTTCAGTAACAGCAATCAATACAGCATTGGCTGCTATTGCTGGTGGTGTATCTGCCGCTGCTGCCGGCTCTGTGGTTGCTTCACCAATTGCCCTACTTGTATCAGGTATTACCGGTGTGATTTCCACTATTCTACAGTACTCTAAACAAGCAATGTTTGAACACGTTGCAAATAAAATTCACAATAAAATTGTAGAATGGGAAAAAAATAATCCAGGTAAGAACTACTTTGAAAATGGTTACGATGCCCGTTATCTTGCGAATTTACAAGATAATATGAAATTCTTACTGAACTTAAACAAAGAGTTACAGGCAGAACGTGTTATTGCAATTACTCAGCAGCAATGGGATAACAACATTGGTGATTTAGCCGGTATCAGTCGTCTAGGTGAAAAAGTACTTAGCGGGAAAGCCTATGTTGATGCCTTTGAAGAAGGTCAACATCTTAAAGCGGATAAATTAGTGCAATTAGATTCTGCGAAAGGGATTATTGATGTTAGTAACACTGGAGAAGCGAAAACACAGCATATTTTATTCCGGACACCGTTATTAACTCCGGGAACAGAAAAACGCGAGCGAGTGCAGACGGGTAAATATGAGTATATTACTAAACTTCATATTAACCGAGTAGATAGCTGGAAAATTACAGATGGTGCAGCAAGTTCTACCTTTGATTTAACTAACGTTGTTCAGCGTATTGGTATTGAATTAGACAATGCTGGAAATGTAACTAAAACCAAAGAAACAAAAATTATTGCCAAACTTGGTGAAGGTGATGACAACGTATTTGTTGGTTCTGGTACGACGGAAATTGATGGCGGTGAAGGTTACGACCGAGTTCACTATAGCCGCGGAAACTATGGTGCTTTAACTATTGATGCAACCAAAGAGACCGAGCAAGGTAGTTATACCGTAAATCGTTTCGTAGAAAGCGGTAAAGCATTACACGAAGTGACTTCAACTCACACCGCATTAGTGGGCAACCGTGAAGAAAAAATTGAATATCGTCATAGCAATAACCAGCACCATGCCGGTTATTACACCAAAGATACCTTGAAAGCTGTTGAAGAAATTATCGGTACATCACATAACGATATTTTTAAAGGTAGTAAGTTCAATGATGCCTTTAATGGTGGTGATGGTGTCGATACTATTGACGGTAACGACGGCAATGACCGCTTATTTGGTGGTAAAGGCGATGATATTATCGATGGTGGAAATGGTGATGACTTTATCGATGGCGGTAAAGGCAATGACCTATTACACGGCGGTAAAGGTGATGATATTTTCGTTCACCGTCAAGGCGATGGTAATGATTCAATTACTGAATCGGAAGGTAATGATAAATTATCATTCTCTGACTCAAATCTAAAAGATTTAACCTTTGAGAAAGTAAATCACCACCTTGTGATTACTAATACCAAGCAGGAAAAAGTCACCATTCAAAACTGGTTCCGTGAAGCAGAGTTTGCAAAAACAATTCAAAATTATGTTGCAACAAGAGACGATAAAATTGAAGAGATTATCGGTCAAAATGGTGAACGGATTACCTCGAAGCAAGTGGATGAACTTATCGAAAAAGGTAACGGTAAAATCGCTCAGAGTGAACTGACAAAAGTTGTGGATAACTATCAATTACTCAAATATAGCCGAGATGCATCAAACAGTTTAGATAAGTTAATCTCATCTGCAAGTGCATTTACCTCGTCTAATGATTCGAGAAATGTATTAGCGAGCCCAACTTCAATGTTGGATCCGAGTTTATCTTCTATTCAATTTGCTAGAGCAGCTTAATTTTTAATGATTGGCAACTCTATATTGTTTCGCACATTATGGAGTTGCCGTTTTATTTTATAAAAGGAGACAATATGGAAGCTAACCATCAAAGGAATGATCTTGGTTTAGTTGCCCTCACTATGTTGGCACAATACCATAATATTTCGCTTAATCCGGAAGAAATAAAACATAAATTTGATCTTGACGGAAAAGGGCTTTCTTTAACCTCTTGGCTTTTAGCCGCAAAATCGTTAGCGTTGAAAGCGAAACACATTAAAAAAGAGATTTCTCGCTTACACTTGGTGAATTTACCTGCATTAGTTTGGCAAGATAACGGTAAACATTTTTTATTGGTAAAAGTGGATACCGATAATAACCGCTATTTAACTTACAATTTGGAACAAGATGCCCCACAAATTCTGTCACAAGACGAATTTGAAGCCTGCTATCAAGGGCAATTAATTTTGGTCACATCTAGAGCTTCCGTAGTTGGTCAACTAGCAAAGTTCGATTTCACCTGGTTTATTCCGGCGGTGATCAAATACCGAAAAATCTTTCTAGAAACCTTGATTGTTTCGATCTTTTTGCAAATTTTTGCCCTAATTACACCGCTATTTTTCCAAGTTGTTATGGATAAAGTACTGGTGCATCGAGGTTTTTCAACCTTGAATATCATTACGGTTGCCTTAGCTATTGTGATCATCTTTGAAATTGTCTTAAGCGGTTTACGCACCTACGTGTTTTCCCATAGCACTAGTCGGATTGACGTGGAATTAGGCGCTAAATTATTTAGGCATTTATTATCGTTACCTATTTCTTATTTTGAGAACAGACGTGTTGGCGATACAGTTGCACGGGTCAGAGAATTGGATCAAATACGAAATTTCCTTACCGGACAAGCATTAACCTCGGTATTAGATTTATTATTCTCTTTTATCTTTTTTGCCGTAATGTGGTATTACAGCCCGAAATTGACCTTAGTCATTCTCGGCTCACTACCCTGCTATATTTTATGGTCAATTTTTATTAGTCCGATTTTAAGACGGCGTTTAGACGATAAATTTGCCCGAAGTGCTGACAATCAAGCATTCTTAGTTGAATCGGTAACAGCCATCAATATGATTAAAGCGATGGCGGTTGCTCCACAAATGACGGATACATGGGATAAACAGCTGGCAAGCTATGTTTCATCAAGCTTCCGTGTCACCGTATTAGCAACCATTGGGCAACAAGGTGTACAACTTATTCAAAAAACCGTTATGGTGATCAACCTTTGGCTAGGGGCACACTTAGTTATTTCAGGCGATCTTAGTATTGGGCAATTAATTGCCTTTAATATGCTATCAGGGCAAGTGATTGCACCGGTGATTCGGCTGGCTCAGCTCTGGCAAGATTTCCAACAAGTTGGGATTTCCGTCACTCGCTTAGGTGATGTTTTAAACTCTCCAACCGAACAATATCAAGGCAAATTATCACTACCAGAAATAAAAGGCTATATCTCATTTAAAAATATCCGCTTTAGATATAAACCAGATGCACCAACTATTTTAAATAATGTGAATTTAGAAATTAGGCAAGGAGAAGTGATTGGGATTGTTGGACGTTCCGGTTCAGGCAAAAGTACTCTGACTAAATTACTGCAACGTTTTTATATTCCTGAAAATGGGCAGGTTTTGATTGATGGACATGATCTAGCCTTAGCTGATCCAAACTGGCTACGCCGTCAAATAGGTGTAGTGCTGCAAGATAATGTGTTATTAAACCGCAGTATCCGAGAAAATATTGCGCTATCAGATCCAGGAATGCCAATGGAGCGAGTAATTTATGCAGCAAAATTAGCAGGGGCTCACGATTTTATTTCAGAATTGCGTGAAGGTTATAACACCATTGTGGGTGAACAAGGAGCGGGGCTTTCAGGCGGGCAACGCCAACGGATTGCGATTGCTCGAGCTTTGGTAAACAACCCGAAAATCCTGATTTTTGATGAGGCAACCAGTGCCCTCGATTACGAATCTGAGCATATTATTATGCAAAATATGCAAAAAATATGCCAAGGCAGAACCGTGATTTTGATTGCACATCGTTTATCGACCGTCAAAAATGCGGATCGAATTATTGTGATGGAAAAGGGGGAAATTGTTGAGCAAGGCAAGCACCACGAATTACTGCAAAACAGTAACGGACTTTATTCCTACTTACACCAATTACAACTTAATTAAGAAGGAAAACAATGAAAATATGGCTTAGTGGTATTTATGAATTTTTCCTACGCTATAAAAACATTTGGGCAGAAGTATGGAAAATTCGTAAAGAATTAGACCACCCAAACAGAAAAAAAGACGAAAGTGAATTTTTACCGGCACATTTAGAACTGATTGAAACCCCGGTTTCTAAAAAACCACGTCTAATTGCTTATTTGATTATGCTATTTTTAGTTGTGGCAATTGTGCTTGCCAGTGTAAGCAAAGTTGAAATTGTGGCGACTGCTCCCGGTAAATTAACTTTTAGTGGCAGAAGTAAAGAAATTAAACCGATTGAAAACGCCATTGTACAAGAAATTTTCGTTAAAGATGGGCAGTTTGTGGAAAAAGGGCAATTATTAGTCAGCTTAACTGCATTGGGTTCTGATGCAGATATCAAAAAGACCATGGCTTCACTTTCTTTAGCTAAACTGGAGAACTATCGCTACCAAACTTTGCTTACTGCCATTGAAAAAGAGTCCTTGCCGGTGATTGATTTATCTAGAACCGAATTTAAAGATTCATCGGAAGAAGATCGACTACGTATTAAACACTTAATTGAGGAGCAATACACCACTTGGCAAAAACAAAAAACACAGAAAACTTTAGCGTATAAGCGTAAAGAGGCTGAAAAACAAACAATATTTGCCTATGTCCGTAAATATGAAGGTGCAACACGTATTGAACAAGAAAAATTAAAAGACTTTAAGGCACTTTATAAACAGAAGTCTTTATCTAAGCACGAACTTCTTGCGCAAGAAAATAAATTAATTGAGGCTCAGAATGAGCTAGCTGTTTATCGCTCAAAATTAAATGAATTAGAAAATGATCTACTCAATGTAAAAGAAGAACTTGAATTGATCACGCAATTCTTTAAAAGCGATGTGTTGGAAAAATTAAAGCAACATATTGAAAATGAACGCCAACTTCGGCTCGAGTTAGAAAAAAATAATCAACGCAGACAGGCCTCGATGATCAGAGCACCGGTTTCCGGTACGGTTCAGCAACTGAAAATTCACACTATAGGTGGTGTTGTTACGACTGCTGAAACCTTGATGATCATTGTGCCGGAAGACGATGTGTTAGAGGCCACCGCTCTGGTTCCAAACAAAGATATCGGCTTTGTTGCAGCAGGGCAGGAGGTGATTATTAAAGTGGAAACTTTCCCTTATACACGCTATGGTTATCTAACTGGTCGAATTAAACATATTAGCCCGGATGCGATTGAACAACCTAATGTAGGCTTAGTTTTTAATGCAACTATAGCTATAGATAGGAAGAATCTAACATCGCCTGATGGGCGAAAAATTGATTTGAGTTCAGGTATGACAATAACTGCTGAAATCAAAACCGGTGAACGGAGTGTAATGAGTTATTTACTCAGCCCATTAGAAGAATCTGTCACAGAAAGTTTAAGGGAACGCTAATCGAACCAAAACAAAGCCATAAAAGCCATTTTGAGCTTTTATGGCTTTATTTTTTAGTCCACAAGCGGTCAAAAAAGCCCAATTTTTTACACTTTTATAACAAATTGTTCTAACTAAAAATTACTAATTCTTTTCTTTTATAAGACGAATCCTCTATTTTCATTTCATTAACATTGAACTAGAAAAGGGGATTTATGAGCCTAAGCATTACGAATCTTTCTCTTGGCTACCGCAAAAATCAGCAAACCAAGACCATTTTGCACGATGTCACTTTTAACGTAGAAAGCGGCACTTTAACCTCGATTCTCGGGCCGAGTGGGGTGGGGAAGTCCTCGCTGCTGCGGGTGATCAGCGGGTTAGATAAACCCTTAAGCGGAAAGGTGGCGTTATTCGGGGAGAAAATCAATCAGCCACACCCCGATGTGGGCTTTGTGTTTCAATCGGCGACCTTGTTGCCTTGGCTTTCGGTGCGAAATAACGTGGCATTCGGTTTAGATTTTCAATGCCGCTTACCACTCAGCAAAGCCGATATTCAGCACAGGGTGGAATCGGCTTTGGAGGAAGTCGGCTTGCGTGAGGCAATCGATCTTATGCCGCATGAACTTTCCGGCGGTATGGCACAGCGGGTGAATTTGGCTCGGGCATTGGCTCGTCAGCCGAAAGTGATTTTGCTCGATGAACCCTTTTCCGCCCTTGATGAAGTCATTCGCAGCCAAATGCAAACCTTATTACACGATATTGTCCGCCACCATAATGCGGCAGCGATTATGGTAACGCACGATATTGATGAAGCCTTATTGGTTTCAGATGATGTGTTATTACTTGGCGGAGATACCGCCCATATTGTTGGAAAATGGCATTTATCTGCTCCATTCCCCCGTACTGATTTATTGAGTCTGAACCCTATTCGAGTCGAGATTTTACACACGCTTAGACAGGCTCAGCAGCGAGCGGTGCAAGAGCAGACAGTTGATTTTGTGATTTAAGGAGAAAGTGATGGATCAGCAACGTAGAGATTTTATGAAACTGCTCAGCCTGTTTTCCCTTGCAGGTAGTTTACCGTTAATTCAAGCCTGCGAACAGGTGCAAAAAAATGCCGAAAATCGACCGCTTGTTATCGGCTACTTGCCGATTACCGACGCCACACCGCTGTTAGTTGCTCACGCCAAAGGCTTATTTGAAAAGCACGGTGTGCAGGTGGAAAAACCGGTGATGTTTCGCAGCTGGGCTCAGTTGGTGGAAGCCTTTTTAAGTGGCAATGTGAACGTGGTGCATCTGCTTTCGCCTATGAGTTTGTGGGCGAAATATGGAGCAAATGCTCCGGTGAAAGCGGTAATGTGGAATCACTTGGCAGGTTCGGCTTTAACGGTTCGCCCTGAAATCAACAGTATTGCCGAACTCTCCGGCAAAACGGTAGCAATTCCGTTTTGGTATTCAATTCATAATATCGTTTTGCAACGATTATTACGAGAAAATGGCTTGAAAATCACCGAAAAAGAGCCGAACAGCGGCGAAGTGCGATTAAGTGTGATGGCTCCGTCAGATATGGTAGCAGCCTTGGCAAGCGAGGCAATTTCAGGCTTTATTGTGGCAGAGCCGTTCAATGCGTTGGCGGAAGCCAAAGGTGTGGGCAAAGTGCTGCGTTTTAGTGGCGATGTGTGGAAAGATCACGCCTGCTGTTTAACCCTAATGCACGAATATGATATTCAGCATCGCCCCGACTGGGTGCAAAAAGTGGTAAATGCCTTAACCGAAGCACAGGTTTATACGCTGGAAAATCGGGCAGAAACAGCAAAATTGTTGGCACGGGGCAGCGGCTACACGCCGCACGATCAAAAAGTGCTGGAAAAGGTACTGGCTCCAACCCAAGCTCAGTGGGATAAATATATCGAAACAGGGGCAATTCAAAACCCTCAGTGGCACCAACAGCGAATCGGTTTCCAACCGTATCCGTTCGATTCCTATATGGAAGAGCTGGTCAAAATGCTCAAACAGACCCACATTGCCGGCAATAATGCGTTTTTACAACAGCTTGACCCGGTAGAGGCAGCGAAAGCGATTAACGAGCCGACCTTTGTGCGAAAAGCGATTGAGCAAGGCGGTTGGGTTGAAACCTTTAATTTACAAGCCGGTTGGACAAGAACCGAGCAAATTAGTGTATAAGCGATAGGAACGAACGATGAAACAGAAATATATTTACGGCTTAGCCGGTTTATTACTGCTACTTTTAGGTTGGCAGCTTGGCACAGCCTTGTTAAGCCAACGGTTGCCGATGGCATCAATGTTAGCTCCGGCAAAAACCTGGGAAAGTTTTACTTGGCTGATTTCCTCCGGCGAAATTTTTCCGCACTTATGGGCGAGTTTGCAACGCATTGCTGTCGGGCTACTCGCTGCGTTAGTGATTGGTGTACCGCTGGGCTTATTGCTCGGCTTCTCCAAGCACCTTGAAATGCTTTGCACGCCGTCATTCCAACTACTACGTATGATTTCGCCACTTTCGTGGATGCCGATTATCGTGATGTTACTTGGTGTAGGCGATTTGCCGATTTATTTTTTACTGGCGTTTGCCACCGTTTGGTCGTTGATTATTTCCACCACCTCAGGGGTAAAAAGCATTGATCCACAATGGTTACAACTGGGTAGAGTAATGTCGGCTACCCGCAAAGAACTGCTGTGCAAAATTGTTGTACCGGCTATTACCGGACACGTTCTCACCGGTTTACGTGTGGCGGTTGGGATTGCGTGGGTGGTGCTGGTACCGTGCGAAATGCTAGGCGTGAATCAAGGACTCGGCTATTTTATTTTAGACACCCGAGACCGATTAGCCTATTCCGAACTGATGGCGGTAATTATAATTATCGGCTTAATCGGCTGGGCGTTGGATAGCTTAATCCGCTTGGCTTTAGCGAAAGGCGGCAGATAAATTGACAAGCGGTCGAAAAATTGCATTTTTTTGCAAAAAATCGACCGCTTGTTTATTCCAAAAAAGCATATTACCTTAATTTATTTTATTTCTAGGGCATAAAAAAGCGATTTAAGATAGCGACAAAGTAAACTAATTATACGAGGTAAACACAATGTCGGTTCTTTCATCTTCTTTTATTCAATGGCTTCAGCAGAACGCCGAAAATTTAGATCAATCTAACGAACGAGCGGATTTACTCATTCCACAAATTGCCGCACTAGGGCTATATAAAATCGGCGTGCCGGAAACGCTTGGCGGCAGCGGTGGCACTTTGGTTGATGCGATCAAAGCCGTTACCGAACTGGGTAATCACTCGCTGGCTGCGGCATTTGTTTCGTGGGGACATCGTACCTTTATCGAGCATATTATCGCCTCAAAAAATCCTATTCCCCGCCAAAGCTATTTGGCGGATCTGCTAAATGGCAATTTAACCGCAGGAACAGGTTTATCGAATGCAATGAAATTTCTCTCCGGCATTGAAGAGTTGAATGTGAATATTCGTGAAGAAAACGGTAAACGCTATTTAAATGGCCGCCTGCCTTGGGTAACCAATTTACGTTCATACCGCTTTGTTGCCAGTTTTGTTGCCGGCTTCCAAGATGAACGCAAACCGCTGGTGATTGCCGTTCCCTCAACTGCCGAAGGCTTAACCCGCACTAAAGAGCTGGAATTTATGTCGCTACAAGGCACGAATACTACTGCTTTAGTGTTTGACAATGTGGAATTAAAAGAGGAGTGGATTTTGTCCGATAATGCCCCCGAATTTTTAGCCACAACCCGCCCTGCGTTCTTAGGCTTACAGTTTGGCTTACCCTTTGGCTTGGTAGAAAAAAGTTTATCGGAAATTGAAAAATCGCTCTCCTTCCGTGCAATTTTAACGTCTGAATGGCAATCCCAAGTTGATGCGTTAAACGACATCAAAAACCGTTTATTCAATGGCTTAAATGAAGAGGGCTATTTTGTTCGTAACCCGAAAGAGCTGTTCCAAGCCAGAATCGATATTGTTAATGTCGTCGCCCAAACCATTCTGTTAGAACTACAAGCGAGCGGTGGACGTGGTTATTTGAAAAACGATACTTCAGGCTTCAGCCGCCGTTGGAAAGAAGCCGCATTCTTACCTGTGGTTACACCAAGTGCGGTGCAGCTGAGAATGGTATTGGCAAATAGTTAAACCTGAGAGGCAAATATTGCCTCTTTTTATTTGCAAAAAATTGAATAAAAATAACCGCTTGTAAATATAAAAAAGGACGCATTAAGCGCCCTAAATTTTATTATTTTCGATTACGCAAAAGGCTGCAATTCAGGGTTGATTGGCGTTTCGGCAATGTTGTTCACATAGTTACATAAGGTTGCGAGGCTCACGCCTAAAATCACATCAATCGCATTTTGTTGGTTGTAACCTGCGGCAAAAAATTCGTTTAATTGGGCTTCGGTTAATTTGGCTTTTTGTAACATTACTGCAAGGGTGAAGCGAGCCAGAGTGTCTAATTTGTTATCGTCTATGCGAGCCGTGGCACGTAAAGCATTTACCACTTCTTCAGGCATTTTTAATGCTTTTAAGGCGATTTTAGTATGACCTGCCACGCAGAAACCACAGCCGTTGACCACTGCTGCGGTGATTTGTACCACTTCACGTTCTTCAGCGGTTAAGCTGTTACGACTATTAATACCACCCACAGTGCGGTAAGTTTCCAGTGCTGTTGGGGCGTTGGCTAATACGCCGATCAGATTTGGGATAAAACCGTTTGCTTGTTGCACTGCTTTTAGGGCTTCTTGTGCCGTTTCAGGAGCGGATTCAATAGTGTGAATTTGAAATTGAGACATAAATGTTCCTTATCAGGTTGTTTATTGGTGTGGCTCATCATAAAGAAAAGGCTAATTTAGAACAAATCAAAATCACTATTTAATATAACTAAAAGATCTTAAAGGGAGTATAGTTGCCTATACTCCCTTTGTTTATGCACAGGTTGCGTTTTTACTCTTCTGCGTCTTCTTTTGCCCATTCTAATGAGCGGCGAACGGCTTTTTTCCAACCTTTATAGCGTTTCGCCCGTTTTTCTTGGTCGCCGTCCGGTGTGAAGGTACGTTCAATTTCCGCTTTGTCTTTCAGTTCTTCCAAATCTTTCCAGAAGCCGACAGCAATACCCGCAAGATAAGCTGCCCCTAAAGCAGTGACTTCTTTCACTTTCGGACGCTCAACTTTGGTGTCTAAAATATCGGCTTGGAACTGCATTAAGAAGTTGTTTGCGGTTGCACCACCGTCCACACGTAACGCTTGTAGTTTCGCTTTGGAGTCAGACTGCATTGCTTCTAACACATCTCGGGTTTGGTAAGCGATAGACTCTAGGGTCGCACGCACAATGTGGTTACGGTTTGCCCCACGGGTTAAACCGAAAATTGAGCCTCGTGCATACGGATCCCAATATGGAGCACCTAAGCCGGTAAAGGCAGGTACAACATAAACACCGTTAGAGTCATCTTCTTTAGTGGCAAAATATTCGCTGTCAAAGCTATCGTGAACAATTTTCAGCTCATCACGCAGCCATTGAATAGACGCACCGGCAATAAATACTGAACCTTCCAACGCATATTCCGGCTCGCCTTTTGCGTTACACGCAATGGTCGTTAATAAACCGTTTTCAGATTGAATCGCAGTGTTACCGGTGTGCATCAACATAAAACAGCCTGTACCATAGGTATTCTTCGCTTGTCCTTCTTTCACGCATAAATGACCGTAGAGAGCGGCTTGTTGGTCACCTGCAATACCCGCGACCGGAATACGCACACCGCCTTGACCGCCGATATTAGTTTGCCCGTAAACTTCTGATGAATTTTTCACTTCAGGTAACATTGAGCGTGGAATATTGAGCAATTCCAGCATTTTATCGTCCCATTGTTTGGTGTGAATGTTAAACAACATAGTACGAGAAGCGTTGGTGTAATCGGTAACGTGTACCCGCCCTTGGGTTAATTTCCACACTAACCAAGTATCAACTGTACCGAACAGCAATTCGCCTCGTTCTGCTTTTTCTCTTGCCCCTTCTACGTTATCTAAAATCCACTTCACTTTAGTGCCGGAGAAGTACGGATCGACTACCAAGCCTGTCGTTTTACGAATATATTCCTCGTGTCCGTCTGCTTTTAATTTATCGGTAATATCCGATGTGCGACGACATTGCCACACAATCGCATTATAAACAGGTTTACCGGTCTCTTTTTCCCACACAATCGTGGTTTCACGTTGGTTTGTGATCCCGATTGCGGCAATGCTATCCGGCTTAATACCGGCTTTTGCCACCACTTCATTTAAGGTGGAACTTTGGCTTGACCAAATTTCCATCGGGTTATGTTCTACCCAGCCTGCTTGCGGATAAATCTGGGTAAATTCACGCTGAGCCACTTCAACCATATTGGCATTTTTATCTAATAAAACCGCACGAGAGCTGGTTGTACCTTGGTCGAGAGCGATGATATATTGTTTTTCCATAGATTACTCCTGAGTATTTGCTGGAAGATTGTTATGAATGAGGTTTTTATAACCCCAAGCACCGAATAATGCACCGCAGATTGGGGCGACAATCGGAATGATGAAATACGGAATTTCTTTTCCGCCTGTTAAAGCAATTTCACCCCAACCGGCAAGATAAGCAAAGAGTTTCGGACCAAAATCACGAGCCGGGTTCATCGCAAAGCCGGTTAACGGGCCGGTTGCTCCACCAATTACCGCAATCAATAAACCGATGAGTAATGCGGCTAAGGCTTTATTCGGCAAGCCGTTTTTATCATCGCCAATCGCTAAAATAGTGGACATCAACACCACAGTAATCACAAATTCAACGATGAAGGCGGTAACCAATGTAATATTAGGGTTTGGATAGGTGGAGAACACACCGGCAAAGCCAACAGTTTCGCCCCGAGTAATGCCTTGAGCGGCTTCGGCGGCAGTAAAGAGATCGCTATACATAAAATAAATCAGTGCGACAGAGCAAAACGCTCCGGCAACTTGGGCGATGACATAGGGCAAAATTTTATGCTTTTCAAAGCCGTAGAATGCGGCAAGTGCTATAGTGACCGCAGGGTTAAGGTGAGCACCGGAAATACCGGCAGAAATGTAGATTGCCATGGAAACACCAAGCCCCCAAACGATGGAAATTTCCCATAAACCGAAATTCGCACCGGCTACCTGAGCAGCAGCAACACAACCAGCACCAAAGAAAAGAATAAAACCTGTACCGATAAATTCGCCAATACAGGCATTACGTAAGGATTTGCTCATAAAGTTTCTCCTTAAGATGAAAATGATTGGAAAGTGATGAAAAAATGTTTGAATATGAACATATTTCGGAGTGATATTGCCAAAGCGGCATTTTTTAAGCAAATAGGAAGTTTCAAATTTGTGAAATCCATCACATTATTTTTCTAAATCACTCATTTTTAGGTATGATGTGAGAAAACGTTAGATGAGGAAAAATGATGTCTTCAATACTTATGATTTCAATCGGGGCGGTACTTGGAGCTATGTGCCGCTGGCAATTAGCCGTTTGGCTAAACCCGATACTCAGCCAATTCGCCTTTGGTACTTTAGCAGCAAATTGGCTTGGTTGTTTGTTAATTGGTATTGCAATGGGGTTTAATTTAGGCGAGAGCCAGCGGTTGCTGTTCATCAGCGGTTTTTTAGGCAGTTTTACCACCTTTTCCAGTTTCTCTTTAGAACTAACGGAAAAACTATTAGCAGAAAAATGGGGGCAGTTTGTGACAGTGCTGAGTTTACATTTAATCGGTGGGCTTTTGCTTACTTTGATAGGTGTAATGCTTGCAAGAGCCGTTACAAGCGGTCGTTTTTGCTGAAAATTTTGCAAATAAAAAACCTCCCAAACGGGAGGTTTTGCGAGCGATTAAAGTAGGATATTGGAAAGTAATAAACCAAATCCGATACTGAAAATCATACTAAGTAAGCCCGGTAACATAAAGCTATGGTTGAAAATATATTTACCGATACGGGTTGTGCCGGTGGTGTCGAAGTCAATCGAGGCAATAATCGGGCCGTAGTTCGGAATGAAGAAGTAGCCGTTTACCGCCACAAATACCCCGATTAGCACCGGTGCAGGAATGCCGATAGCAATCGCTACAGGGAATAAGGTTGCAACCGTTGCCCCTTGGCTGTTTACCAATACGGAAAGTACGAATAATGCGAAAGCAAATGCCCAAGGTGCGGTTTCAACTAAGCCTGACACCATTGATTTCACTTCATCCATATGACCTTGCATTAAGGTATCGCCTAACCACGCAATACCGAAAATCGCAATCACTGCACGCATACCGGCGTGGAAGACAGAACCTTTAGTGATTTCATTGCCGTCCGGTTTACAGGTAAGAATAATCAACGCACCAATACTTAACATCACGATTTCAATGGTGTGAGCCATCCCCATCGGCTTACCATCAAACACAGGGCGAAGAGCTGGAATTGCGCCCATTAATACCACTAATAATGCACCGAATAGGAATAAGCCTACTGATAATTTCGCAGTCGGTTTTAACGGTAATTCGGTTGGATTGGTAGTAATGTGATTTTCTTTCACATATTCAGGGTCTTGCAATAAGCGTTGATAATTTGGGTCGTCTTTTAATTCTTTGCCCATTTTATTTACAAACACACAAGCTAAACCTAAGCCCAATAAGGTCGCAGGAATAGTCACACTTAACACGTTACCCAATGTAACACCTTGAGGTTCAAGGAAGGCAACCACAGCAACTACTGCCGCAGCAATCGGGCTGGCGACAATCGCAAATTGTGAGGCGATTACTGCCATTGAAAGTGGACGCTCAGGGCGGATACCGTTGTGGCGGCTTACCTCTGCAATTACAGGTAATACAGAATAAGCAACGTGACCTGTACCGGCAAGCACGGTGAATGTCCAAGTTACAAGCGGTGCGATAAAGGTAATGTATTTCGGGTTTTTACGCAAAATGCGAGTGGCAATTTTGATCATATAGTCCAAACCACCGGCTGCTTGCATGGCTGCTGCAGCCGACACAACCGCCATAATCATAAACATTACATCAATCGGTAAACCGGCAGGTTTTAGCCCAAACCCAAATGAAAGAATGGCTAAGCCCAAGCCACCGAACACCCCTAATCCGATACCGCCTACACGGGCGCCAACCAAAATGCATAGTAACACTATGGCAAATTGGATAATAAACATCGCAGACATAATTTTTTGCTCCTAAATAAGTAAATGAAACTCTGTGTTTGAAAAAATCTGCATTTTTCATCAAATTAATCGGCACGTACTATATCAATAAATAAAACTAATCTCTATAATCTAAATCAATAAAATTTCTAATTAATTAAGGAATAATATGCAATTTTCAAAAATGCACGGCTTAGGCAATGATTTTATGGTGGTTGATGGTGTAACCCAAAACGTTTACCTTACCGAAGAGATGATCCGTACGCTTTCTGATCGCCATCGTGGTATCGGTTTCGACCAACTTTTATTGGTTGAACCACCTTACGACCCTGAATTAGATTTTCACTATCGCATTTTTAATGCAGACGGCAGTGAAGTGTCGCAATGTGGCAATGGGGCGAGATGTTTTGCCCGTTTTGTTACGCTCAAAGGCTTAACCAACAAAAAAGACATTCACGTTAGCACCGCAAAAGGCAAAATGGTGCTAAGTTTGCAAGAAGACGGCAAAGTGCGTGTGAATATGGGCGAACCGATTTGGGAACCTTCGCAAGTGCCTTTTACAGCAAATAAATTTGAGAAAAACTATATTTTACGCACCGAGCTACAAACCGTGTTATGTGGCGTGGTTTCAATGGGGAATCCGCACTGCGTACTGCAAGTTGATGATGTGAAAACCGCCCCGGTAAATGAACTCGGGCCGTTACTAGAAAGCCACGAGCGTTTTCCTGAACGGGCGAACATCAGCTTTATGCAAGTAGTGAATCGCAATCACGTTAAATTACGGGTGTATGAGCGTGGAGCAGGCGAAACCCAAGCCTGTGGTAGCGGTGCGTGCGGCACAGTGGCGGTCGGCATTATGCAAGGCTTGTTAGATAACAAAGTGCAGGTGGATTTACCCGGTGGAACGCTGATTATTGAATGGCAAGGAGTAGGGCATCCTCTGTATATGACCGGCGATGCCACCCACATTTATGATGGATTTATTAAACTGTAAGTTTTCCCATAGGGAGGCAAGCGGTTTATTTTTACCGTTTTTTTGCAAAATAGGGTTGGTTTATACAAAAGTACCAGCGTGGACGCTGGCACTATCAGACTGATGTATAACTTTTGTTTAAATTCAACTTATAGATGGTGCAAGCGTCCTCGCTTGTACCAAAACAGGTTTCACTCGAGTAACTTCTTCACCAACTCCAACACCACAGGTAATTCGGTAACACCTTCTCTATCCAAAAAATGCCCGCCTTGATTTAACCGAATATAATCCGCGTGCAAATGTTGGGCTAACGCATCACTGTATTGGTGATTCACGACCTTATCATCTAACGCACTTACCACATAGCTTGGAAAGCTCGATACGCTCGGCAAAATCGCATAATAGTTGGTAAAGGCAGACAGTTCGGGTAAGTTTTCTACCGGTTGATAGAACCCCGACACAAACACCGCCCCTTTAATCTTGGCGTAATTTTTGGCTAAAAAATTCAAAATGGCAATGCAACCTAAACTATGCCCGACAAAAACCGTTTGATCGGTCAGCTCCACATTTTGTGCAAGATGATTTAACCAACCATCTAATGACGGCTTTGCCGAATCCGGCATATTCAACCGCTCACAACTGACACCACACTTCGCTAATTCTTGCTCCAGCCAAGGAAACCAATGCTTATCGGCATTCGCCGTATAACCGTGTACGATATAAACCTGTGCCATTTCACACCTCCTGATTCACCAAAGATTGTACCATAGCTTAATCAGGAAAAAACAAGCGGTGATTTTTTTAAATTTTTTTGCAACTCAGGTAAAATAGCACGCATTTACGCAAAGAGGTCATCAATGAACGTTTGGATTTTACTTGCGATTTCCATCTGCCTCGAAATCGCTGCCACCAATTTACTCAAATTAAGCAACGGCTTCACCAAAGCTATACCGACTATTGGCTCGCTCGCCTTATACGGTTTATCCTTTTACTTTCTCTCTATTATTTTCCGCACCCTACCGGTCGGAATCGTGTATGCTATTTGGTCCGGCGTAGGGATTGTCCTTACCGCCCTTGTTGCTTATTTTGCTTTCGGACAGAAAATTGACTTGGCAGGCTTAATCGGCATCAGCCTCATTATTGCCGGTGTATTGGTGATTAATTTGTTTTCTAAAGTGTGATACAAGCGGTTGATTTTACAAAAAAATCTGCAAAATCAACCGCTTGTAATAGTTGGCAAGAATTATAACCCCTTTAACCGCCGGTAAAGCTCAGTAAATTTTTGGCGTTTTTGTTGATATTCTGCATAGCGGGCAGGGGTTGGTTGGTAAACCTGTTCCAGGGGTAACGGCTGACAGAACGTAGCAATATCCTGATTTGGGTTTAGCGCAATTTGAGCGAGTTTTGCCGCCCCTAATGCCGGACCGACATCACCACTGGTGCGGTATTCAAAGGTTTTACCGCTAATATCGGCAAGTAGTTGTCGCCAGTACGCACTTTTTGCTCCACCGCCAATTAATGCAATATTGTCAGCAACTACACCAGTTTCGTGGAGTACCTCAATCCCTTCAGCCAAAGCGAAACTTACCCCTTCAATCACGGCTTTTGCCATCGTTATTTGGTTGTCATTATGGCTTAATCCCCAAAATACGCCTTTCGCATAAGGGTCATTATGCGGTGTACGTTCACCCGATAAATAAGGTAAGAAAATAGCATCAGATGCCGTTTGGCTTGCTTCAACCTGTTGGAATAAAGTCGATACATCTTTTAGTCCCAATGATTTTACTGCCCAATCTACCGCAGAAGCGGCACTTAATATTACTGACATCAGATGCCAACGATCAGGTAAAGCGTGGCAAAAACTATGCACTGCTTTTTGCGGATTAGCCTGAAATTTATCGCTCACTACAAAATAAACCCCTGAAGTCCCCAATGAGAGCATAGCTTGCCCGGTTTGGTATAAGCCAATGCCGATTGCACCGGCAGCATTATCGCCACCGCCTGCCACAATCGGCACAGATTTCATTTTCCATTGCTCGGCAAGGGTTGGACGTAAATAACCTGTGATTTGATTGCCTTCAAACAGTTTCGGCATATTTTCAATGTCTAATCCGCAAGCATTTAGTAGCGATTTGTTCCAATTCCGTTTACCCACATCAAGCCACATTGTGCCGGAGGCATCAGACATATCAGAGGCATATTCGCCGCTCATCAACAAGCGGAGATAATCTTTCGGTAGCAAGACTTTGCTGACTTTTTCGGCAATATCGGGCTGGTGTTTATCAACCCAACGCAATTTCGGAGCGGTAAAGCCCGGCATCATCAGGTTGCCTGTAATTTCACGGCTATTTGGCACAAGCTGTTCTAACTCTTCGCATTCCATAAAACTACGTCCGTCATTCCATAAAATCGCAGGGGAAAGTACATTATCTGCGTTATCTAGTAAAGTCGCTCCGTGCATTTGCCCGGTTAAACTAATCGCTTTTACTGCTTGTAAATCTTGAGTAGCGGAAAGTTCTAACACCGCTTCATTGGTGGCATTCCACCAATCTTGCGGATTTTGTTCAGACCACAATGGGTGTGGACGAAAAATAGGAAGTGATTTTTGTGTGATGGCAATAATGTGTTGATTTTCATCGAGTAACACGACTTTCACACCCGATGTGCCGAGATCGATTCCAATGTACATAAATATTCCTTTGTTATTGAATACAAGCGGTCATTTTATTCGGAACATTTGCAATTTTAAGTTTTGGAGATCTATCACCCCTCTTTAGCAAAGAGGGGGATCAGATCGAGCTTAACTTTGCAAAAAATTGATAAAAAACAACCGCTTGTAGATTAACGGTAAATATAGCTATTTACCAAATTTTCCAAATATTCTTGCTGACCGGAAACAGGTTTTGGATCTAACCCTTGGGTTTCCACTATTTTTGCCAAATCTTCAAGGCTTGCTTTACCGTTTAGAATTTGTAAGCCCAAATCTTGGTTCCAGCCAGCGTAGCGGTTATCTACTACTTTCTGTAATGCTTGATCTTCCAGCATTTTTGCCGCACGTTTTAGCGAAAGGGCTAACACATCAATTGCCCCGATATGTGCGTGGAATAAATCATACGGATCGGTACTTTGGCGGCGGATTTTCGCATCAAAGTTGAAACCGCCCGTTGTGAAACCACCTGCTTTTAAGATTTCATACATCACAAGGGTGTTTTCTTCCACGCTGTTTGGGAATTGGTCGGTATCCCAACCTAATTGCGGATCACCTCGGTTGGCATCAATCGAGCCAAAAATATCTAATGCGGTGGCAGTCGCAATTTCGTGTTGGAAAGTATGCCCTGCAAGAGTGGCGTGGTTTGCTTCAATGTTGACTTTGATCTCTTTTTCTAGACCAAACTGTTTTAAGAAACCGTAAACGGTGGCAACATCGTAGTCATATTGATGTTTGGTTGGTTCTTGTGGTTTTGGCTCAATTAATAAAGTGCCGTTAAAACCGATTTTGTGTTTATGTTCCACCACTAACTGCATAAAGCGACCGATTTGTTCACGCTCACGTTTTAAGTCAGTGTTGAGTAGGGTTTCATAACCTTCACGTCCGCCCCATAATACATAATTTTCGCCGCCTAAGCGTTTGGTTGCGTTCATTGCGGTAAAGACTTGTGCTGCCGCCCAAGCAAAGACTTCCGGATTCGGATTGGTTGAAGCACCCGACATATAGCGAGGATTGGTAAAGCAGTTCGCCGTACCCCATAATAATTTCACGCCTGTTTCAGCTTGTTTTTGCTCTAAAATATCCACAATAGTGTTGAAATTGTGCTGATATTCTTTGAAATTGTTGCCTTCCGGTGCAACATCCACATCGTGGAAGCAGTAGTAAGGAATGCCTAATTTTTGGAAAAATTCAAAGGCAATTTCCGCTTTTTGCTTCGCACCTTGCAGTAAATCCCCCGTTTTTTGCCAGCTTCTGTCAAGCGAACCCACGCCAAACATATCGTTACCCGTCCAGCAGAAGGTGTGCCAATAGCAAACCGCTAACCGCAGATGTTCTGCCATCGTTTTGCCTAAAACCACTTCATCCGGGTTGTAATGTTTGAATGCAAACGGGTTGGTGGAATTAGCCCCTTCATATTGTACTTTTGAGATTTTGTCGAAATAGTTAGACATAATAATGCTCCTATGAATTGGAAAAATAATCTTTCGGTAACATCATCGGAAAATTATGCAAAACCTTCAATTACGATATTTCGTTTTTGGATTTCGATTATTGGTTAATGTGGCGTAGATCACAAAAGTGAAAAATCATAATGATATTAATAAATATGATAATTGAACTTCATTTGAAATAAGCCCAGACTGCTTACGGGCGAAAAAGATGCTCACATTTTCATAACCAATGAGGTGAACTATGAAACTTAAGTCTAAATTATTAGCCGTTGCTACGGCGACTTTAATGGTACTCAGCAATGCTTCTGTTGCTAAAGATCTAAAAATCGGTATGTCAATTGATGATTTACGCTTAGAGCGTTGGCAAAAAGACCGAGATATTTTTGTGAATAAAGCGGAAAGCTTAGGAGCAAAAGTCTTCGTTCAATCGGCAAATGGCGATGCAACCGCACAAATCTCACAAATTGAGAATATGTTGAATAAAGATATTGATGTATTGGTGATTATTCCGTTTAACGGCGAAGTGTTATCCAATGTGATTGCCGAGGCGAAGAAAGAAGGTGTTAAGGTACTTGCTTACGACCGCTTAATCAATAATGCCGATGTGGATTTTTATGTTTCATTTGATAATGAAAAAGTAGGTGAATTGCAGGCTAAAAGCATTATTGGGCAAAAGCCGGAGGGGAATTATTTCCTAATGGGTGGTTCACCTGTAGATAATAACGCGAAGCTGTTCCGTAAAGGTCAAATGAAGGTGCTACAACCGTTAATTGACAGTGGAAAAATTAAAGTGGTAGGCGATCAATGGGTAGATTCTTGGCTTGCTGAAAAAGCATTACAGATTATGGAAAATGCACTAACTGCTAATAAAAATAATATTGATGCAGTTGTAGCTTCAAACGATGCAACCGCAGGCGGTGCAATTCAAGCGTTAAGTGCCCAAGGGTTATCCGGCAAGGTTGCAATTTCCGGACAAGATGCAGATTTAGCCGCAATTAAACGTATTATTGCCGGTACGCAAACGATGACAGTGTATAAACCAATTACCAATTTAGCCGACAAAGCTGCCGAAATTGCTGTTGCATTAGGTAAAGATGAGAAAGTAGAAATGAATGCTCAATTAAATAACGGTATGAAAGAAGTACCGGCATATTTATTAGAGCCGGTTGTTGTAACTAAAGAAAATATTGATGACACAGTAATTAAAGACGGCTTCCATACCAAAGATGCAGTATATAAATAAATCACTTTAATTTTTCTAGATGGCGAGGCTTCCTCGCCATTTTTGAAAATAAGGGGCTAACTAAGTATGGCGAAATTATTAGAAATGAAGAACATCACTAAAAAATTCGGTGAGGTTGTGGCATTAAATAATATTTCAATTTCCCTTGAAACCGGCGAAATACTTTCTTTATGTGGTGAAAATGGTTCAGGCAAATCAACTCTGATGAAAGTATTATGTGGAATTTATCCTGCCGGTGATTATGAAGGGGAAATCTATTTTTCCGGCGAAAAATTGATTGCCAGAAATATCAAAGATACTGAAGAAAAAGGCATTTCGATTATTCACCAAGAATTGACCTTAGTAAAAAATATGTCGATTTTGGAGAATATGTTTTTAGGGAATGAAATTACCAAATCAGGGATTACAGATGACAATGAAATGTATCTGCGTTGTAAAACCTTACTTGAACAAGTGCAGTTGGATATTGACCCAAACACCAAAGTTGGAGAGCTAGGTTTAGGGCAACAACAGTTGGTTGAAATTGCCAAAGCATTGAATAAACAGGTACGGTTGTTGATTTTAGACGAGCCTACCGCCTCGTTAACCGAAAAAGAAACCGAGATTCTGCTGAGTTTAATTAAAGATTTACAAGCTCACAATATTGCTTGTGTTTATATTTCACACAAATTGAATGAAGTGAAAGCCATTTCCGACAAAATCTGTGTCATTCGAGACGGCGAACATATCGGTACTCGCAGTGCAGAGGGAATGAGTGAAGACGATATTATTACGATGATGGTTGGACGTGAGATTACCTCGCTCTACCCACACGAGCCACACAATATTGGTGAAGAAGTCCTTCGAGTTGAAAATTTAACCGCTTGGCACCCAACCAATACACATATCAAACGGGTTGATAATGCTAATTTTGTACTACGCCAAGGTGAAATTTTAGGTATTGCTGGTTTGGTCGGTTCAGGGCGAACCGAGATGGCACAATGTATTTTTGGCTCTTACCAAGGCAAATATCAAGGTGATATTTTTCTGCATAAGCAACCGATTAAAATCAAAAATTGTGCACAAGCGATTGAAAACCATATTGTGATGGTGCCGGAAGATCGCAAAAAACACGGCATCATTCCAATTATGGGGGTGGGTAAAAACATAACTCTCTCTTCATTACCGCAATTTTGTTTTGGCAAAAAAGTAATAAATGAACCGCTGGAAGAAACCATTATCAACCAATCTATTGCAAAACTGAAAGTGAAAACTTCCTCGCCTGAATTAGCAATTGGACGGTTAAGTGGCGGTAATCAGCAAAAAGCAATTTTGGCAAAATGCCTATTGCTTAACCCTAAAATCCTGATTTTAGATGAGCCGACCCGTGGTATCGACGTGGGAGCAAAATATGAAATTTATAAGCTCATCAACCAATTAGCTAAAGAAGGTATGGCAATTATCGTCATTTCCTCCGAATTACCTGAAGTTTTAGGCATTAGTGATCGTGTATTGGTTATGCACCAAGGCAAAATTAAAGCAGATTTGATTAACCAAGACCTTACCCAAGAAAAAGTAATGGAAGCGGCACTCAAGGAGTAACCTATGAATAAGTTAAAATCGATTAATTTACAAGTTTATATTATGCTGATTGCAATTGTTGTGATTATGAGCTTTTTCTCTATTGCAACTGACGGTGCTTATTTAAGTGCCAGAAATATCTCCAACCTGTTACGCCAAACCTCCATTACCGGTATTCTTGCCATCGGTATGGTATTTGTGATTATTTCCGCAGAAATTGATTTATCGGTTGGCTCGCTAATGGGCTTACTCGGTGGATTTGCCGCCATCAGTAATGTATGGTGGGGCTGGCCGCTCTCGTTAACTATTATAGTTACTTTAATTTTAGGCGTCATGCTGGGTGCTTGGAGCGGTTGGTGGGTTGCTTATCAAAAAGTGCCGTCCTTTATTGTAACTCTTGCCGGTATGCTGGCGTTTCGTGGTGTATTGGTCGGCTTAACCAACGGGACAACCGTTTCACCGATTAGCAATGAAATGACAACCATTGGTCAAGGCTATTTGCCTGATATGGTGGGTATGATTTTAGGTACTATCGGGATATTTTGCTTTATTGTTTGGGGTAGCTACCAACGCAAAGCCAGACAAAAACTCAATCTTACTGTGCCTTCTATGTCGAAAGACACGCTGAAATACGGACTAGTTGCAATTATCGTATTAGGTGCGATCTACCTACTCAATGATTACCGTGGTGTGCCATTCCCGGTATTGGTGTTGGTGATTCTAGCCATTGCCGGCACATTCTTGGCCAGAAAAACCGCCTTCGGGCGTCACATTTATGCGATTGGTGGCAACATTGATGCCGCTCGCCTCTCGGGGATTTCAGTTGAAAAAGTCAAACTTGCGATTTTTGCCTTAAACGGCTTATTAGTTGCCATTGCAGGCTTGATTTTAAGCTCACGTCTTGGAGCCGGCGCACCTTCCGCCGGGCAAAATGCCGAATTAGATGCGATTGCCGCCTGCGTGATTGGTGGAGCCAGTTTAGCCGGCGGTATCGGTAGCATTTATGGCGTAGTTATTGGAGCATTTATTATTGCTTTGCTGGATAACGGTATGAGTATGCTTGATGTGCCAACCTTCTGGCAATATATCGTTAAAGGTGGAATTCTACTGCTTGCAGTTTGGGTAGATACCATCAGCAAGAAAAAAGCCTAATTGGATAACAAGCGGTCAATCTCGACTATCCAACGGGAAATCCGGCATAATCGGGCTAAAAATGGGAACTATGTTGCCAGACATACTCAACAATTTTACCGTCAACGTCAGATTACCAAAAATGACCGCTTGTAATTTAGAGGAGTGTTTAGAGCGGAAATAACATCGGAATCACAAACACCGACACCAGCATCACCAGTACAGTAAACGGCACACCAACTTTAACGAAATCAATAAATTTATAGCCTGCCGGTGCTAATACCATCGTATTTACCGGTGAAGAAACCGGCGTCATAAAAGCGGCGGAGGCTGAAACAGCGACCGTCATCACAAAAGGTGCCGGTGAGTAGCCAAGTTGGTTAGCAATCGCAATGGCTATCGGCATAACCAAAATTGCAGTCGCTGTGTTGGAAATAAAAGCACTGATAATCGCTGTTACTACAAATAATACTATTAGAACAAAATGTACATCTAAGCCTTGCATTGCATCAAGTAGAAGCCTAACGGTTAAATCCACACCACCGGTTTTTTGTAAGGCAATAGAAAACGGCATCATCCCCACAATCAACACAATGCTTGGCATATGAATCGAATCATAAGCACTTTTCATATCCACACAGCGGAACTTGCCTAACATTAAGCAGGCAATCAACGCTGCCATCACGTTTGGCACAATGCCGGTAATCATCAGCAACACCATAGTCAGCACTGAGAACAGAGCGTGAGGGGCTTGGCTTAACGCCGGAGGGGCGTTTTTACTTTCTGCCGGATCTCTAAGCAAGAAGAAATCTCGATGATCGTCGTCCATACGGTGAATTTGTTGCCATACGCCCATCACCAATAAAATATCGCCGAATTTGAGTGGCGTATCGAGCAGTTCCTCTTGTATGATTTCATCACCACGTTTTAAGCCGACAATGCTTAAATGGTATCTTGAGCGGAATTTGAGTTCCCGAATAGTTTTACCGATACATTCTGCTTCAGGCATAACCGAAATTTCCGCCATACCCACCGAGCGATATTGTGAGGAAAAGTATTCGCCTTTTAGCTCAATCGGGCGAAGTTTGAGCTGTTCACAGCGTTGTTGGTAAGTTTCATCATCGAGGGCAGTATCAAGCAGTAAAATATCTTTCGGCTGGAAAATTTCGTTTACCGAGGCACTGACGGTAATTTTTCTAAACCGCTTAGTGCGTTGAATTGCAATGATGTTTAGCCCTTGCTCAATCCGTAAATTCAGTTGCCCGATAGATTTGCCGACACAGTCTGAATCTGCTTCCACCAGCACCATTTTGGCTCGCTCTTTAAGTTGATACTCTTCAATTAACTGCGACATTGAAAATTTTTGAGCCTGACTGTGAGTATTGCTTTGCTCACCATTATCCAACCAACGGCGGGCAATCAGCATATAGCCGATGCCCATCACTAAAATAATTAATCCAATCGGAGTAAAACTGAAGAAATTGAAGCCTTCAAAACCTGATTTTACTAATTCGGAATGAGCAACAAGGTTGGGTGGTGTGGCAATTAAGGTCATCATACCGCTGATAAGTCCGGCAACACTTAACGGCATCATTAACCGGCGAGGAGAAATTCCCATTCCCGAGCAAATGGCAAGCACCACCGGAATGAAAATCGCCACAATGCCGGTGGAACTCATAAAAGATCCAAGCCCGGCAATACAGAGCATTAGCAGCACCAGCACTTTGGTTTCGCTCGCTCCCGACACCCGCATCAACCAATCGCTGACTTGGTTCGCCACGCCGGTTCGCACCAAACCTTCTCCGACAATAAAGAGCAACGCAATCAGCACCACGTTTGGGTCACTTAAGCCTGCCAACACTTCTTTGACTGATAAAATATTAGTCAGGCTAAAAAACAGCATTACAATTAAGGCAACCACGTCCATACGCAACTTGTTTTGGATAAATTGCCAAATCGCAAATACCAATAACGCCATTACCCAAAACAGTTCTTGCTTAAGAAAATCCGGCACAAAAGAGAGCAACGATTGCATAACCATATCCTCCAAAATAGTTAGGGATAGATTACACCGCTTTAAGCAAAGAAAAAAGCCGATAAGATCAAAAAGAAAGGAAAAAGCAATCACGTACGGCGTGAATGCTCAGTACAAGCGGTTAGTTTTGACGAAATTTTTACAATGGGCTTTCCACATTCAGTTGTTCGTCAATTTCAGTTACCGCCAAAATCAGGCTTGAACGTACCATTTTTTCCAACCGCATTTGCTGCATTTGAAAGAGCATCGAATCTTTATTCGCTGCACTCGCTTTCATATTCAGCAATTCATTGATAGGCAAAAAATCAATATGGTGCAAATCTTTGGCAAATTTCACTACCGCCGGGTGAGAAAATGCGAACTCGTCTTCTTCCTCATTCAAATGCTGTTTGACTTCAAGGAAAAGCGAGATATCTTCAAACACTTTAGGTGAGATCACCCCCAACCCAAGCAACACTTTTAAACGTACTTCAATGTCAGCCAGCGGTCCTTGATGTTCAAACAAGGAATCCACCACGGATTTTAACGCAAAGTCCGTTTTGCGAAACACTCGTTCAATCAACTGTTCAACCGCTTTGGCAAAGCGTTGATTGGCAATGCTAAGGAAACCACGCAGGGTGGTTTCCTCACTGAGTTTGTCGATGTAATCCATCATAGTGTCAAGAATTATTGATATAATTCCACCACTTGAGCAATGACCGCTTGGTCGGTTAAACCGGTGTATTTTTCCACCGCTGCCGCCACACCGTGATTTGCAATAAATTCGGCAAGTTCGACCGCTTGTGGGTCTTCCTCATTGCGATATTGCAATGCCATCACCACGCCTTTGACCAAGTTTTGATACGGTAAGCCATATTCCAACGTGCCACGCAACGGTTTGATCAAGCGGTCGTTTTCGCTCAGTTTGCGGATTGGCTCACGCCCTACACGGTTTACGTCATCGTTTAAGTACGGGTTGGCAAAACGTTTGAGGATTTTTTCGATATACGCTGAATGGGCTTGTGGGTCGAAGCCGTAACGTTTAATCAGCACAGCACCGCTCTCTTCCATTGTGGCTTTCACCTGAGTTTTGATTTCCTCAATCGCAATCGCCTCTTTAATCCATTTCACGCCCGCTTGTTTGCCCAAGTAGGCACAGATTAAATGCCCGGTGTTCAGGGTGAACAGTTTGCGTTCCACAAACGCCATCAGGTTATCGGTTAATTCCATTCCTTTGATGTTTGGAATGTCACCTTTGAACTGGGTTTGATCCACAATCCACTCGCTGAACTCTTCCACCGTGACTTCCAACGGATCAGCAGGGTTCGGCTCGGCAGGTGGTACAATTCTGTCCACCGCACTATCAACAAAACCAACCACTTTTTCAATTTCTGCTTGCTGCTCGGCAGTTAAATGCTCAAAAATTTTACCTTTAAAGAAAGTTGTGCCACGCACCATATTTTCACAGGCGATAATGTTCAGCGGTTGGGTGTTGCCACTTTCCACACGAGCCACTAACGCTTTGGCGAACAGTGGGGCAATAAAGCCAAGCACATTCGGGCCGACTGCGGTGGTAATTAAATCGGTGTTTTTCACTTGCTCAATCACGGCATTTTCGTCTTTCGAGTTAATTGCCGCAATGTTTTTGACAATTTCCACACGGCTGTCATCGCCCACGATTTTCACGCCGTATTGCTTGTTTTGGTTGATTTGGTCGATTTGAGTTTGGTTAATATCGGCAAAAGTCACGAAAATGCGAGCATCAGCAAGCAATTTGCCGATAAAGCCACGCCCGATATTACCGGCACCAAAATGGAGTGCGTTCATTGATGATTGTTCCTCTATAAAACGTAGGGGCGGGTCCTGTGCCCGCCCTAAATTTTGTAGGATAATGGGCGGGCACAGGACCCGCCCCTACACAACAGGGTGATTATTTAGATAATAATGCTAACACTTTTTCCACGTCATTTGTTGAGGTCAGTGTTTTCATTGCTTGTTCATCGTCCAGTGCGTTGGTAATTGCACTTAAAATTTGGATATGGTCGTTGCCTTTTGCTGCAATACCGACCACCAGTTTCGCCACGCCGTCTTCTTCATCGGTGAAGCGAACGCCGTTCGGGTATTGGCAGACCACGATACCGGTTTTCAGTACGCTGTCTTTGGCATCAGATGTACCGTGTGGCACAGCTAAGCCTTCGCCTAAGTAAGTTGAAACCATTTGCTCACGGGCGAACATTGCATCTACATAGCTTGGTTGAACAAAGCCCGCTTTAACTAACTGCTCACCGGCAAAGCGGATCGCTTCTTCTTTACTGTTAGCTTGTAAGCCTAAAAAGACTTGGGCTACTTGCAATTTTAACCCTTCGGCTTGAGGTTCTTCCACCGGGTTTGCAAAATTTTGTGTATTTTGCACCGCTTGTTGTGGCTGGTGGTTAGCCAGTTTTGCCACTAAGCTGTCATAGAACGCACTGTCTAAGAAGTTAGTGAGCGATAAGTGTTGAGCCGTTGCCACACGTTGTGTTGCACGAGCGGTTAAGTCTTTGTGGGTAATCACCAGTTGTGCGTCTTGCGGTAAGTCGTTGATCGCTAAGTTTTGTACTTCAATGTTTAAACCTGCCGCTTGCACTTTTTTGCGTAACATACTCGCACCCATCGCACTTGAACCCATACCGGCATCACACGCTACATAGATTTTGTTGATGTTACCATTTACTACGCCTTTGCTTTCTGCTTTCATCGCTTGAGTTTGTGCTTGTGCATCTTCCAATGAGGCTTCACCTTTTTGGGTTTTGAGTAAGATTGACGCAATCGCAAAAGTCACGGCACAAGAAAGAATCACGGAGGCAACAACTGCAAAGTGAGCACCCGGTGCGGTCATTGCTAAAATCGCAAAAATAGAACCCGGGGAAGCCGGTGCGATTAAACCGCCACCTAATAATGAGTTGGTTAAAACGCCGGTTGCACCGCCTGCAATCACTGCAAGAATTAAGCGTGGGCTCATTAACACATACGGGAAATAAATTTCGTGAATACCGCCTAAGAAGTGAATGATTGACGCACTACCAGCGGTTTGTTTTGCTGTGCCACGACCAAAGAACATATAGGCAAGCAAGATACCAAAGCCCGGACCCGGGTTCGCTTCAATCAAGAACAGAATAGATTTTCCCACTTCTTGTGCTTGTGCTGTACCCAATGGCGTGAACACACCGTGATTGATCGCATTGTTTAAGAATAGGATTTTCGCCGGTTCAACGATGATAGAGGTTACTGGCAGAAGACCAGCTTCAACCAACGCCCCCACACCTGCACCTAATGCCGCAGAGATTTGGGTGACGATACCTCCAATGAAAGCAAATGAAAGCATTGCCAAAATCATACCGATGATCCCGACCGAGAAGTTGTTTACCAACATCTCAAAACCGCTTTTTACTTTGCCGTCAATCGCTTTATCGAAGGTTTTGATCGCCCAGCCGCCTAATGGACCTACAATCATCGCACCTAAGAACATCGGGATTTCAGAACCCACGATAATACCCATTGTAGTAATCGCACCTACAACCGCACCACGCTCACCACCGACTAATTTACCACCGCTGTAACCGATTAACAGTGGCAGCAAGTAAGTAATCATCGGACCGACCAGTTTAGCAAAAGTCTCGTTCGGCAACCAACCGGTTGGAATAAACAGGGCGGTGATAAAGCCCCACGCAATAAAGGCACCGATATTCGGCATCACCATATTCGATAAGAAACGCCCAAAACCTTGGACTTTCACTTTTAAATTAGACATAGAAACCTCAAAAAAGGAGAGAAAATTAGGGTTGAAAAAATCGTGCTTAAATTAGCACCACTTTCAAAAGTTACAAAAATGTTTCTCTCATAAATGTGAAGTAGATCACATTAAATTTTTTTGGGCATATTTGAAAATGTGATCTATCTCACATTTTTGGAGTAAAGATGGCGTAAGCGTCCTCGCTTGTGCCAAGCATAATTCTATTTTTGCGATCTACATCGAAAAAATAAAATGAATTGCTAACCCTAACTGTTCACCGATATTACTATCAGCATAAACTGCACTTTAGAGGTTCATAATGAGTAGAAAATATAAGTTTTATGAGAAGAGCGGAGCCTATTTTGTTAGTTTTGCAACAGTTTATTGGATTGATCTATTTATTCGAGAAGATTATTTTCAAACCATTATCCAATCATTGAATTATTGTCGAAAACAAAAAGGGATGATTTTTTATATGGCTACTGCATTATGCCAAGCCATATTCATTTATTATTTCAAGCAAAAGACCAAAACCCGTCAGATTTAATAAGAGATTTTAAAACATTTACATCTAAAATGTTGATTCAGCAAATTAAAACAAATCCCCAAGAAAGTAGAAAAGAATGGTTATTATGGATGTTTACTCGGGCAGCTAAACAACGAAATAATGTCAAGCAATACCAACTTTGGCAACATCATAACCAACCGATAACAATCTATTCTCAGAAATTTTTTGATGAAAAGCTAAACTATATTCACAACAACCCTATCGTAAGCGGTTTTGTATGCGAGGCATTTGAATGGAAATATAGCAGTGCAAGAAATTATGCTAACAACTTACCTGTTTTATTAGATATTGATATATGTCAGTGAACGGCACAAGCGTAAACGCTTGCGCCATCGTTACATCTATAAATTAACTAGAGAACTCCATCAATCCCGTTACTTTACCCTCATCATTCACTGCAATTAATGAGTGAATTTTCAGCTCTTTCATTAAATCTTCGGCTTTGGCTAAAAATTCGGTATCGTTAATGGTTTTTGGATTACGGGTCATAATTTCGTCAGCGGTTTTATTTAGGCTCTCCGCCCCGAATTTCGCTAATGTGCGGCGGATATCACCATCGGTAATAATGCCTTCCAATTTATCGTCTTGCATAATTACCGCCACCCCCATACGCCCTTCGTTCATCACAGATAAACATTCGGTAAAGGTGGTGTCTAAGCTGGCGGTTGGCACTTTACGCACCATCACATCTCGCACTCTGTTCAATAATTTACGACCAAGACTGCCACCCGGGTGGTAGCGGGCAAAATCTTCAGGGCGGAAATCACGGGCTTTCATTAGCGCAATGGCTAACGCATCGCCTAAAGCCATCGTTACCAAAGTAGAGCTGGTTGGAGCTAGATTATTCAGGCAGGCTTCACGCTCTACACCAATATTTAAAATCACATCGGCATTTCGCCCAAGTGTGGAGTAAGGATTACCTGTCATCGCAATAATTTTATTGCCGAAATTTTTCAGGCTTGGAATCAGTTTATTCACATCATCAGTTTCACCACTGTTAGAAATCAGAATTACCATATCAATCGGTTTCAGCATTCCCAAATCGCCGTGAAAAGCCTCTGTCGGGTGCAAGAAAAAGCTCGGTGTACCGGTGGAGGCAAAAGTTGCCACCATTTTTTTGCCAACCAGCCCCGATTTTCCAATACCGCCAACAACCACTCGCCCTTGACAAGCGAGTATCATATTTACCACCTCATTAAATTCTTCAGAAAGTCGATGGTTTAGCGTAATAATCTGCTGAGCATAGAGGTTTAACGTTTCTTTTGCACTGTCTAAATGATTCATTTTTACGCCCTTATACAACTAACAGCTCAATCCCTTTCGCTTTAATCTGTTCTCTCATTTCTTGAGATAATCCTTCATCGGTAATGATAGTATGAATTTTTTCTAACCCACACACAATATTCGGACTTTTACGTCCAAACTTACTGGAGTCGGCAAGTAAGACGATTTTATTTGCCGCATCACACATTAGCGAACTGACTTTATATACTTCATTGAAAGTCGTTAATCCAACGTCTAAATCTAGTCCGTCTGTGCCAATAAAGAGTATATCAAAATTTGAACCAATAAAAGCGGATTCAGCAAAATAACCGTGAAATGAAGCTGATTTCTCACGAAATGTACCACCGGAAATCAGTAAGTTATAGGATTTATTGAGTTTCAAAATCTCATTGAAAATAGTTAAACTATTTGTCATTAAAGAGAGGTTATCAAATGCTTTTAAATGGGGGATCATTTGTAACACTGTGCTGCCTGCATCAAAAATAATAGAGTTTCCCTCATTAATTAACTCTGCAGCTTTTTGCCCGATAGCTTGCTTTTGTTGAAGATTAATGCCGGTTTTCTGTGCAAGCGGTTTATCGTCTTTGTCCTCTTTATTGATTTTCTCTTCCCGTTCAAGAATTTCTTCATCAATTAAGACTACACTGCCATAAGTACGCAAGACTTTCTTATCTTCTTCAAGTGAAGTTAAATCTTTACGAATGGTTGCACCAGTTAGCTTAAAATAGTCTGCCAGCACGTCCACTTCGGTTCTACCGTGCTGAGCTAAATAGGCTAAAATTTGCTGTCTTCTTTCAAAAGGTTTCATTGTTCCTCCAATTTAGCAAAGATTGGAGCGAGCTAATCTGTGCTAATGCTGTTTTAATTTTTCAATGACATCTAGTAGCGATGCTATTCTTTTATCGGCAATTGAAAATTTTTCATTTTGATAATCGGTATTCACCAAAAATGTAGTTAAATTAGCGGCTTTGGCGGCAATTAAGCCGGTTACACTGTCCTCAATAACAATACACTCTTGTTTTTCAATGCCTAATTTTTTCACTGCACTCAAATAGACCGCAGGGTGTGGCTTGCCATATTCTTCGTCCATTGCACTGCATCGAATCGGGAAATAATCCCACAGTTTTAAGCGATCAAACACCGCTTTAATCACCACCGGCGGCGATGAGGTTGCAACGGCTAACTTGATCTGATTAGATTTTAAGAAATCCAATAATTCATATAAACCCGTTAATGCTTTGCCGTGTTGTTCAATCGCAGCACAACCGTGTGCCAAAATGGCTTCACTTAATGCTTGGTTGGAAACAGATAACTGAAATTTTTTAATCCAAGTGTCGCTCAACTCATCAATCCGCTTACCTCTGGTGAGTTGTTCGCAATCTTGCTCGGTGATATTAATACCTAAGTCGGCTAATACTGCAATTTGAGCCTCTGCCCATTGGGGTTCTGAATCAATCATTACCCCGTCCATATCAAAGATGACACTATTGATCTGCATATTTATTCTCCATTATCTCATTTTTAACTAAAAAAATATTCAAAATGAAATAAAAAATCGCATTATTTTTGATCTGAGCAACTATATCCGGAAGATATCGCCACTTTTAAGGCAAATTGTGAACGTTTATCGCTTGGAAAGATTTTTTCCGGCACAATTTGATCAAGAGACAAACCAATCACAGACGCTAATTTCTGCGGTCTGGCAAAGACGGAAAATCCTTTCATACAAAGGCTATCTACCACTTTTTTCTCATCATCAAACGCCAACACAATAACCGATTTAGGATTAAAACGACCACTATTACGCCCAACCGTTACTTTGCCTTTCTTACTGATTTCCATAAAGGCTTGGTTAAAGGCTTTAATTTGAAGCCAACCCAAAACGGCTTGTAACAGCCACATTATCATTGCCAATATAATCAGAAGTGTAATTGAATCCATCATTGCTCCTTAATAAAAAGCCACAGAGCCTAAACGTACCTGCGATTTCAAAACAATACGCTTTCCCCTGTGGCATATTAACCGGTGTGGCGAATTAACAAGCGGTTTATTTTAGTCATTTTTTGCAAATTGTTGTAAAAAAATCGACAAATTTGACCGCTTGTTTGCTTAGAACATTACCTGACCACCGGTAATATTAATAGACTGTCCTGTGCAATAAGCTGCCTCTTCGCTGGCATAGAATTTTAAGACATTCAACACATCTTGATAATCACAGCCACGTTTTAAAGGCACTTTATCAATATAAACTTGCTCTACTTCGCTTTCCGGAATGCCGAGTTTTGCCGCATATTGCGGAATTAACGATTGGAACATCGGCGATTTCAATAAATTGCCTAACATTAATGAATGCACGGTAATGCCTTTATCTGCCAAGTCTAATGCTAACGATTGTGTTAAACCAACACCACCAAATTTCGCTGCACTATAACCGGAATTATACTTACTCCCTACTTTACCCGATTTAGAATTAATTTGAATGATACGCCCTTTAATACCGTCACGAATCATTAAGCGGGAGAAGTGTTTTGCGGTTAAGAAATAACCGGTTAAATTCACTTTTACCGACAAATCAAAATCGTTTAAGTTGAAATCCCAAATAGGCGATGCTTTCGCTGTGCCTGCACTGTAAACCAATACATCGGCACGCCCGAATACGGTATCTGTTGCTTTAGCTAGTGCTTCAACGCTTGGTTCATCAGCCGCATCGACTTGCACCCCAATCGCATTTCCTTCGCCTTGTTTGGCATTAATGTCGGCTGCCACTTTTTGTGCATTTTCGCCGTTTGAGTCAGCAACCACCACACGATAACCGGCATCTGCCAAGCCTTCAGATAAAAAAGCTCCAAGTGTTTGACCGCCGCCAACAACGATAGCGACTTTTTTTTCATTGTTCATAATGTATTCCTCTAAATTTTCAATTTGAAATTATTTTTAATCCGTCATTAATCACGCTTGATAATCAAGGTTGAGTTCTCTGTTAAGCCTTGCGGCGGTGTTCCGATAACGTGAACGCTTCCCGGAAATTCCGCATCATTTGCCCCGTCAAAACGGAAGGTAATGTGTCCGAGGGCGGATAAGTTTTCAGATGCAACGCTACCAACTGCCGTAATCGGATAAGCTACGCCATCAAATTCAGCGATATCGCCTACTTCTAAAGGGCTACTTAATTCAGATGGATTATGAATGAAGCAGTAATCTTCTAAATCTGCCGGTGCGCCTTGTTTAAAAGTGATTAACATATCGTCTGTTAATGATTCCTGAGCAAAATTCCCGATTTTGGTAAAGGTCGTTTGATAAATAATCGTCATATAAATGTTCTCTCGTTTTGACAAGCGGTGCATTTTGCAAAAAATTTTTCAAATTCCACCGCTTGTATCGTGGTTAATTATTGGTAGATGAATGCGGAAACTGCCCACGCAATCAGCACGGTTGGTGCACCGGTTAAGAAACGGCTGACTAATACTGACGGTACACCCACCCGTACGGTATCTTGTTTTGCTTCCGCCATTGAAAGACCCACAGGAATAAAATCACAAGCGGCTTGAGCATTAATAGCAAAGAGTGCCGGCAGTGCTAAATGTGGCGGAATATTGCCTAAACCGATTTGCGTACCGACTAACACGCCGATAACTTGTGCAATCACGGTTCCCGGCCCTAAGAATGGGGAAAGGAGAGGGAAGGAACAAATCAACGCCAGTGTAACTAAACCGATTGGGCTGTTTGCCAGAGGGGTCAAGCCGTGGGCAATCACATCACCTAAACCTGACGCAATGATGATCCCGATTAACGCAGAAACAAATGCCATAAACGGTAAAATGGTTTTAAGCACCGTATCAATAGTGTCTCGTCCGGCTTGGAAGAATAACGCCGCCACCGATCCCATTCCCATACCGATTTTTGCTAATAAACCATCACTTTGTTCGGTGATTTTTTTGCTGGAGTCATACTCTTTTGCCGTTGCTGTCGTTGATGAAGTTGGTTTTGCTTGCTCTGTTGCCACAGGCACACTTCCATCGGCATCAATTAAGCGAATATTGTTTTCTTTCACCGCTGAAACATAAATATCTTCCACAATAAATTCTGCTAAAGGGCCGGATTTACCGGTGGAGTGAATGTTAATGGTTGGAATACGGCGTTTTGGGTAAAGCCCACAGCGTAATACCCCACCGCAATCAATAATCGCAATCCCGATTTCTTCTGCCAGCGGTTCGCCTTCTTTAAAACCATCAACCGCTTCCCAGCCGGTTAATTCCACCAATTTATTAACAATCGCAGGGCGAGTGCCGCCGGTCATATAAAGCACTTTTTTGCCTTCCACAACAGGTAATGTTAATGGACCACCCCAACCACCGTTGCCTTTTTCAATGTAAATCGCTTTGTTGCTCATAATCTATTCCTCTGTATTTCAGTTACTTGGTTAGTGGGATAAATGTACTTCTCTATCTAAGGTGATCCCCATTCGTTTTTCAAAGAATGCGGTGGTGAAGTCTGTTATCCAGCCACGGAAGAAATTGGTAAACATACCGACTAATAAATAACTGATGGCTAAAGGCCCAAGTGGTAAGCCTAAGGTGGTTAAACCGCTGGCAATACCTAAATAAACGAATAATTCACCCGGGTTGATGTGAGGGAATAAGCCGTTCATAGAGTGGCAACTATAAGAGGCTGCGGCGTAGTAGCTTGGTTTGTAACGCTCCGGTAAGAAACGTCCTAAGCTTAATGTCATCGGGTTACAGAAAACGAAAGTGCCGATCACCGGTAAGATCAAATAACGTGAAATAGGGTTTCCGGCACTACGTTGAGCAAGTCGTTCAATCCGATCTTGCCCTACAAATTTAATCAGGGCATTCATTACAACCAATAATGAAATTAAGAGTGGCAAAATACCGTTTATCATACCGACTAAGGTTTCACCGCCTTTTTGGAACAGGCCGATAAACCATTCTGCTCCGTGTGTAATTGCTTCAATCATACCGATCTCCGTTTTTCAAAATAAAATATTTTTCTTTCATCTCTGTTATGAGATGTGCAAATAGTAAATTATTTTTATTTTAAAAACTGTGACAGCGATCACAAAATGAGAAACAACTTTCAAAATAAATTATTTTTTCATTTTAAATCAAAACAAAAGTGAAGTTTGAATATTAGATGGGGAAAAAAGGAAGGCTAAATTAAAAAAGCTCAAACAATAATGTTTGAGCTTTGGTTTTATTCAATGACTTTTGCAGTATATTTGAGGTTTCCGACCGCTTGTATCAGGGCTTGGTCATCCACACTTTCTTTTACCACCACAGTCGCTTTTCGCTCTTTCATTGAGGCTTTGGTGGAAATCACACCTTCTACTGCTCGTAGTTCTTTATTGACTAAATAAACGCAGAGCTGGCAGTACATTTCCGGAATATGGAGGACGACGGTTTTCTCTGCTTGTTTCGTTTCAATTTGAGCTGTTTTTTCTTGTGCGTAGCTTGAATGAACCAAACCAAAAGCCAACAGCATCGTTGCGATATATTTTTTCATTTTATTCTCCTCTCCACATTTCCAAAATGTAAGGCAATACATAAGGGTAAGTTAAAAAGAACATCACCACCACAGAAACTACCCAATACAAAATGACCAGGGTTCTGCGGGAGAAGTATTTGGTGCAGATGATTTTGTTGGAAAAATTCAGCAACCAGAAGCCATAGCCAAACGCAGCGAGCGAAATCAGCAACATCGGCAGTTGTAGAAACTCCAGTTGGTTTAGCTCCATCAACCAAGGGGAAGAGATGCCAAACACTAAATAAACCAGTGGTCCAATACAACAGAATGTGGAGGTCACCGCCGACACTATGGCGGTCACGCACATTGTGATAAATTTATGGTTATAACTCTTTAGAGATGAATTCATAGCCAAATTCTTTCGCCTCAAACGAGTTTAACGGGTCACCACCTACCTCAGCATAAGGGTAGCCAAAGTTATTCAGTGGTGTAAGTTCCGGTTGTGGATATAAATCGAAATCACGTCCGTGATTGAAGCCTACCCAGTTCATTTCCCAGTTGCCGAATAAGTATTTCGAGACCGCTTGAACATCAGCATCATCCACGTCTTTTTTCTCGGCTAAACGCATTTTAGCGACATCGGCAGAATCTACAGGCACCCAGCCGAAGCCTGCTAAATAGAACTCTGCACGGCAGTGCTGCCCGCCGCTTTCATTCGCCACGCCATCTTTTGAGCTACCAAATGCGGTTTTGGAATATTGCCCCATTTTTACCGCTTGCCCTAAACGAATACCAAACACTTCACGAGCAGGAATGTTAGAGGCACGAGCAAGTGCTACAAACACCGAGTTGATGTCGGTACATTTACCTTTTAGCACTTTGGTGGTGAGAATTTTCTCCACATCGCCATCGCCACAGCCTAGCACCGAGTTATCACGTTCCATATTATCAACAATCCACTTGTGGATAAGTTCCGCTTTTTTCAACGGATTTTGCTCGTTACCCACAATTTTATCGGCATATTCTTTCACAATACCGTCTGTTTTAATGTGAGCCGTTGGTTTTAAATACTCCAATACATCAACAGAATAAGTGATTTTCTCCGGCATTTGGTAATTTGCCAACGCCCCTTGAGCCATAGGCTCACGATCTTGGGTTTGGATCACCATTTTCACTTTTAGATCACGCTTTGGTGCATCAGTATCCCAAGTGGCAAACAAGGTTTTTGCACCATAAGCGTTATTTTCTGTGATATAGGCGTTTTTGTAACTTCCCTCAAACTCTATCGATTTTACCGTTTGATAATCGGTATCAGACGGCAACGGAATCCACAAATTAGTTGTTCCTTTCGAGCCTTGTGGCACAACTAAATCATAAGATTGCGTAAATTCGTAAGTGTGGGTAGTGGTGTGGAAATTGTTCTGTTGAACAGGAGCAGCAAAAGCCGTCGCACAGCTTGAAGCCACCAAAGAGGCAATAAGTTTATTCATTGAAATGATCCTTATTAGAGTGAAAAAACAGTTAAAACTTAACATATTAAGTATTCTAACTACGGATTGAGGTTGCATATTAGCCAATCGAGATGGGAAAAGCAATGGGGGAGATGATTTTTTAGATAGTGCAAGCGTCCACGCTTGTACTAGAAACAAAGCTAAAATAATCAATAGGCACAAGCGTAAACGCTTGCGCCATCAGAGAGAATAACAATCGGTCAAAAATCCTCAAAATTTTACAAATAGATTTTTTGCCCTAATTTTGCACTTTCAAATACGCTTTCGATCACTTTTAGCACAAAAATGACGTCTTCGAGTTTGATAATTGGCTCAGCATTGTGAGCGATGGCTTGGTACAAATCATCAAACAAGTTTTGATAACTGCCTTCGGCATTTCGATAGGGCTGGCGAACCACATTACCTTCCACTTCAGTGTGTAAAATTCCCCAGTTCTCCTTTTCTTCGATATTCCAATCTTTGCCAATAGGTTGTACGCCATTTTTCAGCAAATCTTCTTGATTATCGGGAGTTTGTTTCAGATAAGAGCCTAATTTTCCGTGTAATACAAATGTCGGGCTTGGTTCACGAGCATATCGGCTGGCTTTCAGCACCACTTTAAAACCGTTAGCATAATAGAGCTGAATATCAAAGTTATCATCAACCAATGCCCCTTCGTGCTGATAACGCACATCAGCATACACCGCCTCCGGCTTCCCGAAAAGATACAAAGCTTGGTCAATTAAATGTACGCCTAAATCATACACTAAACCTGTACCAAGCTCGCCTGATTCTTTCCATACTTTAACATTTTTCTCTTTCGCATAACGGTCAAAACGAATTTCGCAATCTACCAACTCTCCCAGTAAATTTTGCTCCATTAGCGATTTTGCCGTCGCAATATGGCTGTCCCAACGGCGGTTTTGGTACACATAAAGCACCTTTCCTTGCCGCTTTGCAAGTTCCGCCAACTCTTCCGCCTCAGCCACTGTTGCCACTAACGGTTTTTCAACTAAAACGTGTTTGCCTGCAAGCAATGACTCTTTTACCATTGCATAATGGGTTTGATTCGGTGTGGTAATCAGCACTAAATCCACTTCTGGCGTTAAAAGAGCGTTGAAATCCCGCACTGTTTCTGCATTCGGCAACCATTCTGCCGCATTGTTAGAGGTTCGTTCATATACCTTTACAATATTAAAACGAGCATCTTGTTTCAAAAACGGGATATGAAAAACTCGGCTGGAAAAGCCGGCACCTGCGATGGCAATATTGATGGGTTGCATAGACAATCCTCATAAAATTTTGATGTTATCTGCTTAAATAAACAAGCGGTCAAATTTTAGGAAAATTTTGCAAAAAACAGATAAAATACGACCGCTTGTTTAACTAATCATAGGTTTTGCAAACAATATCTTTTTCTTCACAAAACATTTCACTGTGGTTTGCACGGCATTGCTTTTGTACATTTAATTTGGCTCTGCCTCGGCTACTATGTTCACTACGATATTCCTGAGTAAATGGCTTTAGAGTACAAATGTGAACCTCTTTGGAATCAAGTGGATCTGAGACACCAATTATAATCGGCATAGGGATACCGGCTTGCCCCGTAGGAGTAACCGGCACGACACAGCCACTTAATAGTATGCTTAAACTTATTAACCAATAACGCATATTTTTCTCCTTTTAAAATGTATAATAAATCAGAACGGAGCATCTTTATCGTTACAGTAAGCTCTTAATATCTTGCCTAATTTCTTGGTATTTTTATTAAAATTTCGGCATTTAGGGCATACCAAAAGATGCAACTGCAAACGCATATGTTGTTGCAAACGAAGTTTCTCATCACAAGACTGTGAAATAAGTTCTGTTGCTTGCCTGCATTTCATTTTGATTCCTCTCTAAACCAATTACGAGATAAACACTCTTGTAAACGTAAACGAGCACGATGAAGTAATACATTTAAGTTAGAGAGAGAAATTTCACATTCTTGGCAAATTTCCGCACTACTCATCTCCAAATGTTCACGCATCATAAATACTCGTGCTTGCTGGGCGGGTAATTTATTTAAACAAATATCAAAAATTGCCCAAAATTCTTTTTGGTAAGTTGATTGAGCTATCCCCCTCCATTCAGTTACATCTTGATGTTCCAACCAATGATCGTGGCGATCGAAAAAGGCACTTGGTGATTCTTCTTCCTCACATAGAGAACTGACAGGAATATGTCGTTTTCGTGTTCTGAGTAAATCTAAAATTTTGTTCTTTAAAATAGCAAAAATCCAAGTTTTAAGTGCAGCTTCTCGCCGAAAAGAGGCTGAATGCTTATAGGCATTGGTTAAGGCATCCTGTACAACATCCTCAGCTAAATCTTTATCGGCTAGTTGTAGGGTGGCAAATTTAACCATTTGCTTTCTAATCTCTTCTATCTGTGTAGAAGATAGACTCTTCATATATCTCCTTTAGGGAATACCCAATAAAAAATTACACTTATTTTGTAAGAATTCTAGATCAGCTGAGTCCAAAATAATAACAACAATTCATAAAAAAAGGATAGTTCGATGAAAAAATTAACAATTCAAGATGTTACACCCGAAACTATTTTCTACCAACGCCGTAAAATTATTACCGCGTTAGGTTTAGGTATTGCAGCTTCTGCATTGCCTAAAGTAAGTATGGCAGAAACACAAAGACACTTGCAATCACTACAGTTTAAACCGGATCCAAATAAAGGGCTTGAACTCACTCCGGAAAACAAAGTAATAGGCTATAACAATTTCTATGAGTTTGGCGTGGATAAAAGTGCACCAGCAAAAAATGCGGCAAACTTCAAAACCGATCCTTGGACATTGGAAATTGGCGGAGAAGTTGAAAATCCGTTTAGCTTAAATCATCAACAATTGCTTAATACGTTTCCACTAGAAGAACGCATTTACCGTTTTCGCTGTGTTGAAGCGTGGTCAATGGTTGTGCCGTGGATCGGCTTTGAGTTAGCTCGCTTAATTGAGATGGCAAAACCAACCAGTAAAGCCAAATATGTGGTCTTTCACACTTTATATGATCCTGCACAAATGCCGGGGCAAAAAAATCGCTTGCTAGGCGGTGGGATTGATTATCCTTATGTAGAAGCTTTACGCTTAGATGAAGCCTTAAATTCATTAACACTACTATCCGTCGGTTTATACGGTAAAACCCTGCCACCGCAAAACGGTGCTCCTATTCGCTTAGTCGTGCCTTGGAAATATGGCTTTAAAAGTATTAAGTCGATTGTGAAAATCACCTTTGCTGAAAAACGCCCACTCACTACTTGGGAAAGTCTTGCTCCAAATGAATATGGCTTTTATGCTAATGTGAATCCAAATGTTGATCATCCACGTTGGTCGCAAGCATCTGAACGAGTAATTGGTGCAGGCGGGTTATTATCCGTCAAACGCCAACCAACACTAATGTTTAATGGCTACGAAAATGAAGTGGCAAATTTATACCGTGGCTTAGATTTAAAGGTGAACTACTAATGCTAACCTGGTTACGTATACTCATTCATCTTGGCTGTTTATTACCGCTAGTTTGGGTAGCACAGCTATTATATACGGGTAATGAAACAATATTAGGTGCCGATCCGATTAAAGAGCTGGAGCATTTTCTCGGTTATGGTGCAATCGTCATTTTTTGTATAATGTTTCTACTTGGTATTGCCCTACAATACCTAAAGAAAAACCAGTATCAAATTTTACGCCGTCCATTGGGCTTATGGGCGTTTGTATGGGCAGCTCTACATATTTCAAGCTATCTATTGTTAGAATTAAGCCTTGATGTAAAATTATTTTTTAGCGAGCTTGCCGGTCGCCCATATTTGATTTTAGGAGCAGCTGCTTTTTTCATTCTAAGCATAATGGCAATAACTTCGCTGCCTATGCTAAAACGAAAATTAGGAACACGCTGGGGGACGATTCACCAGTGGGCTTATCCTGCATTAGTATTGGCGATGGTACATTATTATTGGTCGGTAAAGAGCGTAACATTCGATCCAATTATCATCGGAGTCTTAGTGCTGTTTATTGTTGCTCATAAAATACAGGCTAAATTTGCAAAAAAATAGCAAAATCACACCGCTTGCAGCAGTCAAACTACATACAAAAAATAAGGGGCTGTCCTAGATAACGACTAAAACATCCATTTAGGTTAAGATAACCCAATGAGAAAAAGTCGTCTAAGTCAGTACAAACAAAACAAACTCATTGAACTGTTTGTAGCAGGTGTCACTGCTCGAACAGCGGCTGAGTTGGTGAATGTAAACAAAACCACCGCTGCCTATTACTTTCACCGTTTGCGATTGCTCATCTATCAACATAGCCCTCATCTGGAAATGTTTGAGGGTGAAATTGAAGCGGACGAAAGTTATTTCGGTGGTGCTCGCAAAGGTAAACGAGGGTGTGGTGCCGCAGGCAAAACTGCCGTATTTGGGCTGTTAAAACGTGATGACAAGGTTTATACCGTTGTCGTACCAAATACGCAATCTGCCACACTTTTGCCGATTATTCGGGAGGAAAGTGAAGCCTGATAGCCTTGTTTACACCGATTTTTATCGAAGCTATGATGTGCTTGATGTGAGTGAATTTAACCATTTTCGTATCAATCACAGCAAACACTTCGCAGAAAATCAAAATCACATTAACGGAATTGAGAATTTTTGGAGTCAAGCAAAACGCCATTTGCGTAAATTTAACGGCATACCTAAAGCTCATTTTGAGCTGTATTTGAAGGAATGCGAATAGCGTTTTAATCACAGTGACTTAAAATCTCAAATTTCCATTTTAAAACAATTGGTTAGGGGTTGTTTAAGTTAGTTATCTAGGACAGCCCTAAATTTTATAGTTGGAATTTCAACGGAGAAAGTTATCTATAAACTTATAAAAGTTATAGAAAATGGAGGCATTTTTGCTTAAAGTATGCTATCTATTCATATTAATTGCATAGTTAATCAACAACTGAAGAAAAATGAGAAGTAGATCATAAAATCAACAAAAAGTCCGTGTTTTTTAGCTAAAGATTGTTAAACTCTTTTGTGTTACAAGTTTTTAACATAAAGGAGTTTTTTATGTCTACTTCTCAACAACTCATCCAACAAACCGAACATTTCGGTGCCAATAACTACCTACCTCTACCTATATGTATTAGTAAAGCTAAAGGCATTTGGGTTGAAGATCCTGAGGGTAATCGCTATTTGGATATGCTTAGTGCCTACTCAGCGGTTAATCAAGGGCATTGTCATCCAAAAATTGTACAGGCACTAAAAGATCAAGCAGACAAAGTAACGCTGACCTCTCGAGCATTTTATAACGATCAACTTGGTATTTGGTATGAAAAAATTTGCAAACTCGCTAATAAAGAGATGGCATTACCGATGAATACGGGTGCAGAAGCGGTAGAAACAGCGATTAAAACTGCTCGCCGTTGGGGTTATGATGTGAAAGGAATTGCAGAAAATCAAGCAGAAATCATCGCTTGTGTTGGCAATTTTCACGGACGTACAATGGCTGCAGTATCTCTCTCGTCTGATCCGGATTATAAACGTGGTTTCGGGCCGATGTTAGGTGGCATCAAACTTGTTCCATACGGTGATTTAGAAGCATTAAAAGCTGCGATTACACCAAACACAGCAGCGTTTTTGGTTGAGCCAATCCAAGGTGAAGCTGGCATTCTTATTCCACCTGAAGGTTTCTTGGAACAGGCTTATGAACTATGCAAAGAGAATAATGTGCTGTTTATTGCTGATGAAATTCAGGCAGGTCTTGGGCGTACTGGCAAGTTATTTGCAACAGAATGGGAAGGCTTTGAGCCAGATATTTATATTCTAGGTAAAGCACTTGGTGGCGGGGTGTTCCCAATCTCTTGTGTGTTAGCAAATCGTGATATTTTAGGCGTATTCAATCCTGGCTCGCACGGTTCGACATTTGGTGGTAATCCATTAGCCTGTGCGGTATCTATTGCCTCAATTGATGTACTGTTGGAAGAAAAACTTGCAGAGCGTTCCCGTGAGTTAGGTGAATACTTCTTGGCAGAGCTGAAAAAAATCCAAAATCCAATTATTAAAGAAGTTCGTGGACGTGGACTGTTTATTGGCTTGGAGTTACATCAACCAGCACGCCCATTCTGCGAAAAACTCAAAGAAAAAGGCTTACTCTGCAAAGAGACCCACGATACAGTTATCCGCTTTGCTCCCCCTTTGGTGATTGAAAAATTCGATTTGGATTGGGCATTGGAGAAAATTCGGGAGGTGTTGGCTTAATTGTCATTTTCTCTATATTTTATCCTACCAAATCGCCTTTAACCCTTTTTGGCAGGAAGCAAAACAGTTGTAAAATGCTGATTTTGCAAACTTTTTCCAAAAATCAACCGCTTGTAAAAGGTGGCTTTATGTCAAACAGAACAGAAATAACAGACCAAAATATCCGAATCCCGTTTCGCTATGCTATATTGCCTGTGATTATTATGGTATCGATTATGGCGGTGGCTATCATCAAATTTGAAGCCTCACCTCACGTTCCGTTGCTTATTGGGGCAATTAGTGCCGCTGTGATTGCGATGGCACATGGCTACCGTTGGGAGACAATTGAAAAAGGAATTTATAGAGGCATTCGTATGGCTTTACCAGCGATTGTTATCATTATTATGATTGGGCTAACCATCGGAGCTTGGCTAGGTGGTGGAATTGTAGCTACGATGATTTACTACGGCTTGAAATTGATCTCTCCGTCGCTGTTTTTAGTAACTATCTCAATAATTTGTGCTATTGTGACCCTTGCGATTGGTAGCTCGTGGTCTACAATGGGAACAATCGGTATAGCGGCGATGGGGATCGGGTTTAGTCTCGGCATTCCGGCACCGATGGTTGCCGGTGCGGTGATCTCAGGAGCATATTTCGGCGATAAAATGTCGCCACTGTCAGACACTACCAATCTGGCAGCAGGGATTACCGAAACCAATCTGTTTGAACATATCCGCCATATGTTTATCACTACCGTGCCGGCGTTCCTGATTGCGTTATCTGTCTATTTCTATTTTGGTATGGAATTTAGAGCCGAAAATCTCGATCTTGCTAAAATTGAAGACATTATGCAGGCAATGCAGGAACATTTCTTGATTTCGCCTTGGTTGCTATTAGTGCCTTTATTAGTCGTGGTGTTGGTGGCAAAAAAAGTGCCTGCCTTACCGGCATTAGCTGCAGGGATAATTCTTGGTTGGCTCTGCCACGTTTTTGTGCAAGGCGGTGATGTCAGCGTAGCAGTGATTACTCTGCACGACGGCTATAAAATTGAGAGCGGCCACGAGATGATTGATAAGCTGTTCAACCGTGGTGGGATCGAGTCGATGATGTACACCATTTCCCTTACGATTGTTGCGATGACTTTTGGTGGCATTGCAGAGCAAGCTGGAATGTTACATTCAGTAGTGGAAAAAATCCTTACCCTTGCAAAATCAGCAGGTAGCTTAATTAGTGCTACGATTGTATCGGCATTTATTACCAACGTAACGACATCTGAGCAATATATTTCTATTTTATTACCAGGCAGAATGTATATAAAAGCCTATAGGGATAAGGGACTAAGTTCGAGAAACCTTTCTCGTGCATTGGAAGACGGAGGAACAGTTACTTCGGTTCTTGTACCTTGGAATACCTGTGGTGTTTATGCGTTCTCAATGTTGCAAGTGAGTGCTTTTGAATATGCACCGTATGCAATAATGAATTGGCTCATTCCACTGATTGCGATTGGCTTGGCAACCTTGAATATCAAAATTGAGCGATTGCCACCGGAAGAATTAGCCAAAGAACCTGAGGAAATTACTCTGCCAAAACGTGGTTGTTGTCCATAATTTATCTAAATAGTATTTAATAACAATAGGTTAAGTTAAATAACAAGCGGTCGGTTTTATCTTAAAATTTGCAAGTTTATACAGAAATTTGATCGCTTGCTGTATAGAAAGGAAAAATGATGTCATACCAACTTTTACCTAACACCACTATCCGTCCTGAATTGAGCCGTCATTACCGCTTTGATGAGCAAACCCTGGTGCAAAATCTGATAGAACAAGCACATTGTGATGAACAGGCTGATAACATTAAAAAGCTCACTACCCAATTAGTCGGTAAAGTCCGAACTGCACGCCAGAAAGCAAGCGGGGTTGATGCGTTAATGCACGAATTTTCACTCTCCAGCCAAGAGGGGGTGGCGTTGATGTGCCTTGCCGAAGCATTACTACGCATTCCTGACACCGCCACTGCGGATAAATTAATTCGAGACAAAATTGCCAAAGGGGATTGGCGTTCACACACCGGCAACAGCCCCTCTCTGTTTGTGAATGCAGCGGCGTGGGGCTTGGTGATTACCGGCAAATTGGTTTCAACCCACAGCGAAAGCTCACTCTCATCAGCACTTTCACGCCTGATCGCCAAAGGTGGAGAACCGCTGATCCGCAAAGGTGTGGACGTAGCAATGCGTATGCTCGGCAAGCAATTTGTAACGGGCGAAACCATTCAACAGGCGATTAAAAACGGCGAAAAACGCTTCGCAATGGGTTATCGTTACAGCTACGATATGCTGGGCGAAGCGGCACTCACCGCCGAAGATGCCAAACGCTATTACAACGACTATGTTGCCTCTATTCACGCTGTGGGTGCCACCTCGAAAGGCTTGGGCGTGTATAAATCCTCGGGTGTGTCGGTCAAACTCTCCGCCATTCACCCTCGTTATTCCCTTTCCCAACACCAACGTGTGATGGACGAACTCTATCCACGTCTGAAAGAACTGTTCTTGCTGGCGAAAAAGTATGACATCGGCTTGAACATTGATGCCGAAGAAGCCGACCGCCTCGAATTGTCGCTTGATTTGATGGACAGACTGCTTGCCGACCCTGATTTGGCAGGGTTTAACGGCATTGGTTTTGTGGTGCAGGCGTACCAAAAACGTTGCCCGTATGTGATCGAGCATTTAATTGAGACCGCCCGTAAACATAATCGCCAGCTAATGATTCGCTTGGTAAAAGGCGCATATTGGGACACTGAAATCAAGCGGGCGCAAATGGACGGTGCAGAGGGCTATCCGGTCTTCTCCCGTAAGGTGCATACCGATTTGAACTACATCGTTTGTGCCAAAAAATTGCTGGCGGCGCAAGATGTGATCTATCCGCAATTTGCCACCCACAACGCTCAAACTCTCGCCACCATTTACCACTTGGCACAGGGCAAACGTTTTGAGTTTCAATGCTTGCACGGTATGGGAGAGAGCTTGTACGACCAAGTGGTTGGCAGCGATAATCTTAACGTGCAATGTCGCATTTATGCCCCTGTCGGCACTTATCAAACCCTGCTTGCCTATTTAGTACGTCGCTTGTTGGAAAACGGAGCGAACAGCTCATTTGTTAGCCAAATTGTGGATGAAAATCTCAGTGTAGATGATCTGGCTCAAGACCCTGTTCAAAAAGCAGAACTGACTAATGGCACTATGCACCCGAAAATTCCATTGCCAGTCGATTTATTTGACGACAATCGTGTTAATTCCAAAGGCTATGATTTAACTGATGCAGTAAGCCTACAAAATTTAGAAAATGCCCTCAATGAACTTACCAAACAGCATTACCGTGCTGAACCACAGCTGGCAAATGATAATACAAGCGGTCAAGAAAGCCGCAAAATTTACAATCCAGCGAACCAAGCTGAATTAGTCGGCGAAGTGATTGATGCCACCGAAAACGATATGGAACAGGCGTTTGAAAGTGCGGCGGCGTTCCAAGGTGAATGGGCGAATACTTCCCCTGCGGTGCGTGCCAAGTGCTTAGAAAAAATGGCGGACTTGATGGAAGCCAATATGCCACAACTGTTCGATTTGGCGGTGCGTGAGGCAGGCAAAACGCTCAACAATGCAATTGCTGAAGTGCGTGAAGCCGTCGATTTCTGTCGTTATTATGCCAAAGAGGTACGCAACAACATTGAAGCATACAAAAATCCGCGTGGCATTGTAGTAGCAATTAGCCCGTGGAACTTTCCGTTAGCGATTTTTGTGGGTGAAGTTTCATCTGCGTTGGTGGCAGGCAATGTGGTACTAGCAAAACCAGCTGAACAAACTTCGTTAATGGCACATTATGCTGCCAGCCTTTTCTACCAAGCAGGTGTGCCGAAAGCGGCGTTGCAATGCTTACCGGGTAGAGGAAAAACGGTTGGGGTGGCGTTGGTGGCAGATCATCGTGTGAACGGCGTGATTTTTACTGGTTCAACAGAGACAGCTAAAAACATTAACCGCAATTTGCACAAAAACGAGAAAATTATACCGCTTATTGCCGAAACTGGCGGACAAAATGCAATGATTGTTGATAGCTCGGCACTGGGCGAGCAGGTTGTGATAGATGTTTTAAACTCCGCATTTGACTCAGCAGGGCAACGTTGTTCGGCATTGCGTGTGCTGTATCTGCAACGTGATGTTGCCGATCACATTCTCACAATGCTCAAAGGGGCAATGGCGGAGTTGAAAGTTGGTCTTCCACAACACTTAACTACCGATGTCGGACCAGTAATCGATAAAGTCGCACAACAACGCTTGCTCGATCATATTGAAAACCTCAAAAAATCGGCGAAAAGTTACTATCAGGTGGCTATCTCCTCTGAAATTGCCGAAAATGGTATTTTCGTACCGCCAACGCTGTTAGAAATAGATCATATCAGCCAGCTTAAACACGAAGTATTCGGACCGGTGCTACACGTTATCCGTTTTGATGCGGATAAACTCGACCAAGTGATTGCCGACATAAACTCCACAGGTTTCGGTCTAACCAGCGGTTTGCATAGCCGAATTGATGAAACGGTGGATTTATGGTTGAAATCTGTCCACGCTGGAAATCTGTATGTAAACCGTAACACGGTAGGGGCTGTGGTCGGCGTACAGCCATTCGGTGGAATGGGGTTATCAGGAACTGGGCCGAAAGCTGGCGGGCCGCTCTATCTACAACGTTTAGTAAACCGCCAAGAATGGACATTGAACGGTTTACAGGGCAATGCACAAGCGGTCGATTTTGACTTAAATTTTGCAATCCGCAAGGTTCTAAGTGGAGCTGAGCAGCAAACGGCGTTAGATCTGGCCAAAAGCCTTGCACGCCGCTCGCCACTCGGAAAAACCTACCCAATGCAGGGTATTACCGGCGAGAAAAACGAGATGATTTTCGTGGCTCGCCCACAGATTGGGATTGGCAAAGGTGATTTGGCTTCACAGGTGCAAGCCTTGATTGCCATTGTAACGGTCGGCAGCCAAGCGGTGGTAGAAAAATCAAGCGAGCTGGCAAAACACGCCTCTGCCTTTGGTAAGAAATTACAGGTGGTGGATGATTTCAACAGTCTCGATCACCTCAGCACACTCATTGTGCTTGACCTGCTTTCTAGTGAGGAAAAATTGCATCATGCCGAACGCAAAGGGGCGATTTTGACCTACATCGAAGGGCTGGATTTAGCGCTCTCACTGCTGCCGTTGGTACACGAGAAAGCAATCAGCATCAACACCGCTGCCGCAGGGGGAAATGCCAGCTTAATGAGTGAAATGGATTAAGCAACAAACAAAAGAGTATAAGAGGGCAGATCACAATGATCTGCCTTTTTATTTTAAGGGGCTGTCCTAGATAACGACTAAAACTTCCATTTAGGTTAAGATAACCCTATGAGAAAAAGTCGTCTAAGTCAGTACAAACAAAACAAACTCATTGAGCAGTTTGTTGCAGGGGTAACAGCCCGAACAGCATATGAGTTGGTCAATGTAAACAAAAACACGGCGGCGTATTACTTCCATCGCTTGCGGTTGCTTATCTATCAACATAGCCCTCATTTGGAAATGTTTG
>NZ_SMAC01000008.1 GCF_004342115.1 Mannheimia haemolytica
GACCCCATACCGAACTCAGAAGTAAAACGCAGTAACGTCGATGGTAGTGTGGTGATTCGCCATGTGAGAGTAGAGCATCGTCGGGTTTTAATTTAAGCGAGCTTAAGCGAAAGCTAAAAGTTACAAAAGCGAAAACTTAAGCAAAAGCAAAATAAGTACAAATAAACAAAGTACAAGTAATCCAAGAAAGAGCCGCCTGTAGAGATACAGGCGGTTTTTTGTTGTTGTGGTAAAGATAAAAAACTCACGGAAAATGACCGCTTGTTAGGATTTTCATTGTATTTATGAAAGGGAAATGCAAGCGGTTATTTTCTTGCTAAGTTTTACAAGTGAAATCTTCGTTGAGCCTTTGGCTACACTATATTAATAACCCTGAATCTTTGATAGAATGAGCCAATATTTATTTTAGCTGGTACTATTTCTTGTTTGAATATTTCCTTTCACTTTCTCCAATATGGCAAGCTTTTTTAGCGGGTTTATTTACTTGGGGTTGTACGATTTTCGGTTCGTCATTTGTCTATTTTTTTAAATCGGTTAATCGAAAATTATTAGACAGTATGATGGGCTTTGCCGCGGGTGTAATGATTGCAGCCTCGTTTTGGTCTTTGCTTGCACCTTCTTTAGAATATGCCGAGGCGGATTATGGCTCTTTAGCTTGGCTGCCTGCAGCGATTGGCTTTCTTGCCGGTGGAGCTTTTATTCGATTAATTGACTATGTTGTGCCGCATTTGCACTTGAGTAAGCCGATTGAGCAAGCTGAAGGAAATGATCAACTTAAACAAGGCTTATCAAAATCTACTTTGCTTTTTCTTGCGATTACCATTCATAATATTCCAGAAGGATTAGCCATAGGGGTGGCTTTCGGTGCTTTGGCAACCCAAGTTTCAGGCGTAGATGCTTCCATTATGGGAGCTATCGGTTTGGCAATCGGAATAGGGTTACAAAACATTCCCGAAGGCTCGTCACTTGCATTGCCAATTCGAGGCGAAGGGCATAGTCGGAAGAAAGCATTTTGGTATGGCTCTATGTCAGCAGTGGTTGAGCCTATTGCGGCGGTGATTGGGGCGGTTTTTGTGCTGTCGATGACGGCTATTTTACCTTATGCTCTTGCCTTTGCTGCCGGAGCGATGATTTTTGTGGTCGTAGAAGAACTGATTCCGGAATCGCAAAGTTCGGGAAATACTGATATTGCGACTTTAAGCCTGATGTTAGGCTTTGTAGTAATGATGGTACTTGATGTAACTTTAGGGTAGAAAATGAGTTGGTATAAAGCACTTTTTAGTTTTAACGGTAGGCTAAATAGACGAGGTTTTTGGATTGGATTTGGAATCCACTTTCTTTTCCTGTTTATGGTTGCTATGTGGATAAATTTGGCTGAATTGTCTTTATTGAGTGTGCTACCGCTTATAATTACAGGATTTAGCCTGTCTGCTATTATTATTAAACGATTACACGACCGAAATCGTTCGGCAAAAGCCCTGTTAATGGCATTAGTGCCGATTATTTGTTATCTTGCAGCTCCTTATTCACAAGGAATTATGCAGATATTGCTTGGACAGGTGATGCCGGCATTTATTGGAATGTTGCTCTTTTTAGAATGGGGTGTATTTGCCGGTAATCCTGAACCGAATCAATATGGCGAGCAAGGCTTATCTTTTAAATTTAGAGAATAAAATGAAATTAAACTATCATAAAACCCATTTTTTAACTTCAGCACCGGATATTCGTCATTTACCTGAAGATACAGGTGTGGAGATTGCTTTTGCCGGGCGTTCAAATGCCGGTAAATCGACTGCTTTGAACGCTTTAACTAACCAAAAAAGTTTAGCCCGAACTTCCAAAACACCGGGGCGAACGCAGTTGATTAACTTGTTTGAGGTTGAAACGAATTGTAAATTAGTGGATTTACCTGGCTATGGCTATGCAGCAGTACCTGAACAGATGAAAATCCAGTGGCAAAAAGCATTAGGCGAGTATTTACAAAAGCGTGAATGTTTAGGCGGTGTGGTGATTTTAATGGATATTCGCCACCCGTTGAAAGATTTAGATCAACAGATGATTGAATGGGCAGTGTCAGCCAACTTGCCGGTGTTACTGCTGTTGACCAAAGCGGATAAGTTAAGCCAATCGGCACGCTCTAAGCAGGTAAAAATGGTAAGAGAAGCGATTTTACCATTCCAAGGTGATATCCAAGTAGAGGCTTATTCCGCACTGAATAAAATCGGTATTGATAAGCTGTCGAACAAATTAGATAGCTGGTTTGCACCAAAATTAATCACAGAATAAGTAAGGAATTCAATATGTACAATCTCGATGAATTACGCACAGAAACCGATGAAACCATTTCATCATTATTAGCCGATGGTTCAGACCCTGAAGCCCTTTATATTATTGAACACCACGTTGCTCACCACGATTTTGATAAATTGGAAAAATTAGTAGTTGATGCCTATAAGCTGGGCTATGAAATTTCCGAAGCGGAAGAAGTGGAAGACGAAAATGGTAAAGTGATTTTTGTATGCGACATTGTGAGCGAAATTCACTTGAATGCGGATCTCATTACCGCACAACAAAAAGAGTTACTGCCATTAATTGAAAAAGCCGGTGCGGAGTATGAGGGCTGGGGAACCTACTTTGAAGATCCGAATGCTGATGAAGATGAGTACGGCGATGACGGTGAATTTTTCGATGATGAAAATGACGATTTTGAGGACGAACCTCGCCGTCATTAATTAAAACAAGCGGTCGATTTTGTGCATAAATTTGCAATTTTATGGCTAAAATCGACCGCTTGTGGTTTATTCCAAGCCTTTTTTAATCCAGTAATGGTATGGGGTGGAGTCCACCTCTTTTTGAATTAATTGGTGATCCATAAATTCGCAGAAACTCGGAATATCACGGGTAGTGGCCGGGTCATCGGCGATGATATGCAAAATTTCTCCCTCTTCCATATTACGGATTGTTTTACGGGTGAGCATCACCGGCTCTGGGCAACGTAGCCCCAAGGTATCTAATTCTTTATTTACAGTTAATTGAGTCATTTTATTCCTTATGAAAAATCTATTCTCTACGCATCTCGCACGTTTGCAACAGACAGTGCAAAGCTTGCTGGAAAATGCCTTTTTAGACGGTTTATGGATTTATGCCGGCAAGGCAAAAACCTTATTTTTAGACGATCAAACCGTCCCGTTTAAAATTAACCCTTATTTTAATTACTTTTTCCCATATCCCCAAGCTGAAAATTGCTGGTTATTTTTAGATGGCAAAAATAAGCCGAAAATCTATTTTTATGCCCCTGAAGATTATTGGGTTTCCACTCTAAAAGTGCCAACGGAGGCCTTTTTCGCTGCGGAATTTGAGTGGGTTTTGTTGAGAGCAGAGAATGAAATTGCAACCTTTATCCAAAATCCGACCGCTTGTGCCTTTATCGGTGAAGATGTTGAGCTAGCCAAAAAGTTAGGCTTTAGCCATATTAATCCGCAGAAAGTGCTGAATAGCCTGAATTTTGCCCGCTCCATCAAAACGGAGTTTGAAATTGAAAGTATTTACCAAGCCCAATTTTCAGCCTTAAAAGGGCATCAAGTAGCAAAAGAGGCATTTTTTGTCGGCAAAAGCGAATTTGAAATCAACCTTGAATATTTGAAAGCGACGCAGCAATCTGATCTCAATGTTCCTTATGGCAATATTGTGGCGATTAATCAAAATGGTGCGGTGCTACATTATACGGCGTTAGATTTTGACACCCACGCAAAACGCCACAGTTTTTTAATTGATGCCGGCACAACGGTAAATGGTTATGCCTCCGATCTCACCCGCACCTATGCCTTTGACAGCGGTTCTGAATTTGCCGAGCTGGTGGCGAAAATGGAACAGTTGAAGTTGCAGATTATTGCTGAGCTGAGTATTGGGGTGAACTACCTGCATTATCACACCCGAATGCAGCAGATGATTTCGCAATTATTAGCGGAACATCAATTTATTCATCTTTCAGCCGAGCAAATTTTTGAACAAGGGATTAGCCGTACGTTCTTCCCACACGGACTAGGGCATTTATTGGGTATTCAAGTGCACGATGTGGGCGGTTTTCAGCAAAATGCCCGAGGCAGCCATAAAGCTCCTCCAGAGGTTTACCCAAGTTTGCGTTGTACCCGTGAGCTACAGGAAAATATGGTGCTTACCATTGAGCCGGGTTTTTATTTTATTGAGATGCTACTTAAGCCTTGGAAAAACAGTGCCTTATCTTCTGCCTTTAACTGGCAGAAAATTGAGGCTTTCAAAGCCTTTGGCGGGATTCGTACCGAAGACAATATTGTCATGCGAGCCAATGGGGCAGAAAATCTGACGGCAAACGCTGCCGCAACGTTGGGAGGATAATATGCCTATTTTAGCGATTCTGTTTGGTATTTTCTTTTATATCTATTGCGAAATTTCGCTGCTGGTGAATATTGGCTCGATCATTGGCGTGTTACCCACGATTTTGTTACTGGTCGTGATTTCATTTTTAGGGTTATGGATTGTGAAGTTAAGGGGCGTTTATACCCTCTTTTCCATCAAGCAAGATTTAAGCCAAGGCAAGATACCGACTGAAGCAGTCGGCAACTCGGTGATGTTTATTGTAGCCGGCATTTTGCTGATTATTCCCGGCTTTTTAAGTGATATTTTAGCGATTTTATGCGTGTTACCCTTTAGCCGAAAATGGATTCAAGCCTTCGTAATTAATAGCGTAAAGAATAAGGTGTTTATGCATTTTACCGCCCAAACTTCGTCTTTTTCTGCTACATCTGCGCAAGATAGCAACACGTTTGATGCAGAATTTGAACGCAAGCCGGACGAGCAAGATCAACATAATAGGATCAAATAGTGGAGAAAAGAACACTTGCACTACTTAAAGTACACGGCACAGCGGTTTTATTTGGTGCCTCGGTGATCTTCGGAGCATTAATTCAAAGCTCGGCTGAAACCATTGTGCTTGGGCGAGTGATGATTGCTTTTGCTATCATCTCTTTGTATTTTTTATGGAAAAAACAACCGCTTGTAAAGCTCAACTTACAGCAAATGGCTCAACTTGCATTTTCTGCAGCTTTATTAGCTGCCCACTGGGTTACTTTTTTTGTGGCGGTTAAAGTAGGTGGTGTGGCGGTAGCAACCTTAGGCTTTGCCAGCTTTCCGGCATTTGTGGCGTTATTTGAAAGCCTGTTCTTCCGTGAAAAATTACGCTTTCGTGAAGTGGTGCTATTAATTGCCATCACGGTTGGTTTAATTTTAGTTACCCCTGAATTTACTTTTGGTAATCAAGCCACTCAAGGTTTATTGTGGGGCGTGTTATCTGCTTTGGTGTATGGTATTTTGGCGGTAGCGAATCGCCGTACCATGAGCAAAATTTCCGGTGTGCAAGCAAGCTGGTGGCAGTATATTTTTGCTACACTTTTTCTGTTGCCTCTCTCCATCACTGAATTTCCAAGCGTTTCCACCCAAGATTGGTTTTGGATTTTCTGTATCGGTTTTTTATGTACAACCCTTGCCTATACGCTGTTTATTTCAAGCCTTGATACCATCAACGCCCGTACTGCCTCAATGATTATTTCCCTCGAGCCGGTGTATGCGATTGTGATCGCGTGGCTTTGCTTTAATGAAGTGCCAACCCTTAAAATGATTATCGGTGGCTTAATTATTTTACTTTCTGTTGCGTGGGCGAACCTGAAAAAATGAAACAACCAACCTTTAAAAGAATGACAAACAAGCGGTCAAATTTCGCTAAAAATTTGCAAAAAAATCCGCAAAAACGACCGCTTACCTTTGCGGAAACCACCCTTGTGTTACTCAATAAGCCTTATGATGTACTAACCCAATTTACCGATGAACAGGGGCGAAAAACGCTAAAAGATTTTATTACGATGCCCAATATTTACCCGGTCGGGCGGCTAGATAGAGACAGTGAAGGATTGTTGCTTTTGACTAATAATGGCGAAATCCAGCACCGTTTAGCTCACCCGAAATTTGACAAGCAGAAAACCTATTGGGTACAAGTGGAGGGTGTTCCACAACCGGAAGATCTTGCCAAATTAGCAAAAGGGGTGGAGTTAAAAGATGGTTTGACCAAGCCCGCGAAAGTCAGAGCAATAGCAACGCCCGATTTTGCTTGGCATATCGCCCCGCAAATTCGTGAGCGGAAAACCATTCCGACCAGCTGGATAGAATTGATTATTTCTGAAGGGAAAAATCGCCAAGTCAGAAGAATGACTGCACATATCGGTTTCCCGACTTTACGGTTAATTCGTGTTGGGATAGGCCAGTTTAGATTAGGCAATTTAGGCTGTGGTGAGTTTCAAGTGCTATCTGAAAATGAAAAACGTAAGTTGTTTACACAATTAGGATTGAAAGATGAATAAAGGATATTGGATTATCGTCAGCGATTTTGATATTGCCTTGGAGGCTGGGGAAATTCCATTCGGAAGTGCGGAAGAGCTGGGCTTAAGTGGACGTGAGAAATTAACCATCGGGCAATATCAAGGCTCGCCGGCTTATTTGGTGAAGGCGTTAGAATCGGATAATCAGCGAGAGTTTGCTTATTTAAGAAGCCAAATTAACCGACCACCCGAACTGTCTCATTTGTTGCATCGAGCTGTTTCGCTTAACCATTTCTTTCAGACTCACCAATTTTGCGGAAAATGTGGCGAGAAAACCATACTGGCAAGCGATGAAATTGCAATTTACTGCAATGCGTGTGGCAATCGAGCTTACCCAACGATTAGCCCGTCAATTATTGTGGCGGTGCGAAAAGGCAGACAAATCCTACTAGCCAATCATCTACGCCATAAAGGCACAATTTATACCACTTTAGCCGGTTTTGTCGAAGCCGGTGAGGCGGTAGAAACTGCGGTGCATCGTGAAGTGTTTGAAGAAACGGGCATTAAAGTGAAAAATGTGCGTTATTTTGGAAGCCAACCTTGGGCGTTTCCCAATTCATTAATGCTAGGTTTTTTAGCGGATTATGAAAGCGGTGAAATTCAGCTACAGGAAGAAGAAATCTGCGATGCAAAATGGTTCGACTGTGAGGAAAGCTTACCTGAAATCCCACAACAAGGCACAATAGCTTTTGAGCTGATTCAAGCTACCTTGAAGTTATGTCGGGAGAGTAAATAATTATCTTAACTTGTGCTCATCAATAAGAAAAAACCTCTCTATATGATTATAGAGAGGTTTGTATTCTTAGCTACCGCAGCAATCCCTTAGTCTGTTTCAAGTTCAGGATTTAATATAAAAATTAAATAGCTATTACAGGTTAGCGGAAACCTGCCGCCCACAGTAGAAAACCAAATCCGCCTGTTATTTTCTACAAATGCTCTTGCGTGGAACTGATTATAACACTAACGTACTTTATTTCATAGTGCCTATTTGTATTCCGTGGGGATTTGTTCTTCTATAAGCGGTTACAACTGAATATATCGTACCGCTTTCCAAAAACTTACGCTCTAGAACCACAATGCCAATACTTGCTTTCAGAATAATAGGGCGATGATTGCCTTTTAAATCTGAGAATTCGCAAAAAATTTTAGCGTTTTCTACTATGATAGCTTTGACAAATTCATTAACTGATGTAAATCCTAGATTAAGAATTTCTTGCATATGCTCGGCTTCAATATGCTTTACACCAAAGCCTTTATTTGGAGCAGTATGTTTGCCGATTCTTAATTGAATAGGACCTTTATCAAAGGTATACCCACTAGATGTTATTTCAGGAAATTCACCAACAACTTCAACAATAGTATTAGGTGAAGTATGCGATAAATTTCCCATTATTTACCCTTCGCAACTTGAGCAGCTTAATAGGTTACGGTTAAATACCTGTGCTGCACTCATTGAGTTTTGGTAGTAGATGGATTTTAAGCCCAGCTCTTCTGCTGTTAAGTATAATTGGTTAAGATCACGAGCCGGTGTGGCTGGGTGGATCATCACATTAATACTTTGCCCTTGGTCAATATATTTTTGACGTTGAGCAGCTTGCTGAATCACGCTTAATTGGCTGATTTCGGCAAAGGTTTTAAATACTTCTTTTTCGTGCTCGGAAAGCTGTTCCAAATGCTGAACCGAGCCATCATTTTGTAAAATAGACGTCCAAATTTCTTCGGTGTCTAGCCCTTTTTCTTGGAGTAATTTCTCTAAGAACGGGTTTTTATACACGGTTTTGATCTTCGCTAAATCTTTTACATAGTAGTTGGATTTAAACGGCTCTACCGATGGCGACACACTGCCTAAAATAAAGCTACTGGATTTAGTCGGAGCAATACTCATTAATGTAGTATTACGGCGACCATAGCCCTCTAAAATTTCCGGCTCGCCGAAGCGTTGAGCCAATTCTTGCGAGGCTTTCAAGGTTTTTGCTTGAAGCGTTTTGAAAATCTCGTTGTTTTTTTGCATCGCTTGGAAGCTGTCAAAGGCAATATTATTTGCCTGTAGATAGCTGTGCCAGCCCAACACGCCTAAACCTAATGCACGATGGCGACGGGCAAAGCGGTTTGCACGGTCTAAGAATGGAATTGATTGACTTTTCTCAATAAATTCACTCATTACAACATCGAGGAAATAGGTTAATGTTTCTGGTGCATCGGTATCTTTCCACTCATCAAAGTAGAGTAGGTTCATAGACGATAAGCAGCATACGAAACTTTCTTCGTTGCTGGAAGGCAACATAATTTCAGTACATAAGTTAGAGGCGTGAATCGTCATATTTTTATCTTTATATACATCAGGACGACCTGCGTTGGCATTGTCTTTAAAGAATAAATAAGGGATACCGGTTTCGGTTTTACGTTGTAACAATTTTGCCCAAAGCTGACGTTTGTATGGATCGCCGGCTTTCATTGACTCTAACCAATCGTGACCGACACACACACCGTAATACATTAATTGAATTGGGTTGCCTTCGGTGTGAATATCCAGCCATTCGTCAATATCGCCGTGCTCAATATCAATATAACCGGCAAACTGACCTTTGCGTGATGTTCCTTGTGAAATCACGTCAATCACAGTGTCAAATAATTTACTGAAGTTAAATGAGCCGTCTGATTTACCGTTGTTTTTAATTAACGAGCCACGCGGACGAATATCGCCAAAGTAGGCCGAAGTACCACCGCCAATTTTACTCATCATGCCCACTTCAGCGGTAGTCACCATAATTTCATGGATAGAGTCGCCGATGTAGCTACCGAAACAAGAAATCGGTAAGCCACGATCTAAGCCAAAGTTTGACCAAATTGGCGAAGAAAGCGAGAAGTAGCCTCTTGCCATATAGTGATAGAATTTATCGGCATAGCCTTCAATGCCGAGTTTTCGCTCTGCGTGTTCGGCAATAAAACGAATGCGGTCTAATGCGGTTGTTCCTTCCAATAAATAGCCACGTTGTAAGAATAAACGGCTGTCTTCATTAAGCCAGTGGAAGTCCGGGCGGTCTGTATTAAAATAAGTCATCTGCGGTAATCTGTTTCATTTTTTTAGAATAATCGGTGCTACGTTTGTTAAAGAAATCGGTTTCTTTGGTTGAAAGAATTTCAATATCAAACCACTCAGTCTCTTTTAAGAATTCAGGGTCGATGTCGTGTGGCGGCTCTAACCCTAAAATGCTTAAAGAATTGTTGTAACGGTTTTTAATGTAATTTTCTACCGTCGCTTTGGTGATAAAGCTTAAATCACCTTCTTCGAAAATCCAGTCTAAGATGCCACGTTCTGCTTCAAACGCTTGATTTGCCAAGGTTTGCAAATCTTCAAAAAATTCTGGTGTGAATAGTTCACTGTGTTCGTCACGTAAAATTTCGTATAACGCAATTCCGAATTTACCGTGAATTTCTTCCTCTTTTGAGGTGGCTTCAACCGCATTGGAAATCCCTTTAAACAGGTTTTTATGCTTGTTGAACGACATCATGATAATAAACTGTCCAAACAATGAAATATGCTCAACAAATAAAGAGAACAGCACTAACGATAAAACAAATTCGCCTTTGCCAGCATCTTTATCTTTCATAAAACTTTCCATATAACGAATGCGGTTCATTAATGGTTCAATTTCATGAATTTGACTGAACATTTCATTTAGGCCTAATTTTTCCAATAGGAACGAGTAAGCATCTTTATGGCGAACTTCACTTTCAGCAAAAGTACCGCCTACATCGTCCATCTCCGGTTTTGGGAAATAGCGGTATAGCTCGCCCCAGAAACGTTTTACATTCACTTCTACTTGTGAAATCGCAAGCATTGCTCGGGTTAACACGTGACGTTCGTGATCGTTAATGGTGGTGCGATAGTCTTGAATATCGCCGGTGAAGTTAAATTCGGTGTGTAACCAGTAAGAATGGCGAATTGCATCTTTAAATTCAAGAAGCTCAGGATACTCATACGGCTTAATATTTAAGCGTTTTTGGAAGAGGTTTCTAGACATATTCGTAGGCTCTATCTTAAAGTTTATGTTTGGAACTGGTAGATGATTGTATGCAAAAAAAGTTTCAAGACAAGTCTTGACAAACACTCTTTTTTATTGGTCTTTGGTAGCTTATTGATTTATAAAGAAAAATAATTTTGTAAATTTTTGCTTCAATATGTTGTGTGTGATTTGATGTTGAAACACTATATATTGTGTTTTAAGGTTGTTTTAAAAGTGCACAGATAGATGGGGAAGCCTTGAGGAAACTATGTTTATCTGGCTTTTTCGAGTATGATGGCTGCTTGTTTTGAATCGCTTACAAGCGGTTATTTTTTACTGATTTTTTACCGCTTTATTTTGATATTTTTATGACTAACGAAATTCAACCTTTTTACCGTGGACGTTTTTCGGTTGCTCCAATGTTAGATTGGACAACCCGTCACTGCCGCTATTTTCATCGCCAATTTAGTCGTCAAGCCTTGCTTTATACCGAAATGATCACCGCCCCGGCGATTATTCACGCCAAATATGATTTGTTGGAATATGATCCGAGCGAGAATCCGGTGGCTTTGCAACTGGGTGGAAGCGACCCGGCACAGTTGGCTCATTGTGCCAAATTGGTGGCAGAGCGAGGCTATGCCGAGATTAATCTAAATGTCGGTTGCCCGTCAGACCGAGTGCAAAACGGTATGTTTGGGGCTTGTTTGATGGCAAAAGCAGATTTAGTGGCGGATTGTATTAAAGCAATGCAAGATGCGGTGGAAATTCCGGTCACGGTTAAACATCGTATTGGGATTGATGATTTAGACAGCTATGAATTTTTGTGTGATTTTATCGAAAAAGTGCAACCTTATAGCAATGATTTTATCGTACACGCCCGCAAGGCGTGGCTGACAGGGTTAAGCCCGAAGGAAAACCGTGAAATTCCGCCTTTAGATTATGATCGGGTTTATCAGCTCAAGCGAGATTTTCCGCATTTAAAGATTAGCATCAATGGCGGCATTAAAACCATTGAGGAAATTAAACAGCATTTGCAGTTTGTTGATGGGGTAATGGTAGGGCGTGAGGCCTATCAAAACCCGTCAATGCTAGGCGAGATCGATTCGCAAATTTTTAATGAAAATCGGCCGCTTGTAACGGCAAAAGAAGCGGTGGAAAAGATGTTCCCTTATATTGAACGTGAGCTTGCCAAAGGTGTCTATTTAAATCATATCGTTCGCCATATGCTTGGTGCGTTTCAACATTGCAAAGGAGCGAGGCAGTGGCGTCGTCATTTAAGTGAAAATGCCACTAAGCCGGGAGCCGGTGTAGAAGTAGTGGAACAAGCCCTTGCGTTTATTGGCTAATTTATTGTTTAAGGAGGCAGTTATGGCAGATCCACATATTCAATCGCCAATGGATTTTTGGGATTGTTTAACCGTCATCATTTACCGCAGCGGTTTTGTGTTAGCTACATTGATGTTGCTTTTATTGCCTTATTATCCGCAAACGGCACAATATGGTTTATTAGTATCTGGCACAATGTTGGCATCTTCTTTGCATCTTTATGCCAAATCGTTTCGCCTGATTTTCCAATTTTCTGCTTGGATTGGCTTACTTGGTGCTGTGTTTAATTTCCCTTTGCTTGCGTTCGGGGCAATGCTACTGGTGATCGGCGGATTAAGCTATAAAGAATATTTCTGTTTTAGAGTATTCGGCTTAAATTTCCAACCGCTTTTAGTGGCGGTATTGTGGATTGCTTTTGCACTAGAATGGTCTTTATTGGTGCAAATTTTAAGCCTTGTCTGTGGCTTGTTGCTTCTTGTGCTGAGTATTCAAAAATGGCGAATGCCGCTGCATTTTGATATTGGCGATAAAAGCAAATATCAGATTTAATTTAATATTTTATCGGGATTTTTATGAATAAATTCAAAATTGCTTTAATGGCAACAGTGGCAATTGGCTTATTTGCTTGTACGCCCTCACCACAATCAAACTCAACTAAGCAACAAGCACAGGTTGGATATTTGAAACAGAATATCAGCCAAGCGGAATTGAATAATCCGAAAGATTTTAAGCGTTATAGCTATTATTGTAAGAATTTTGCAACAGGCAGCAGTTCATATTTGGCAACCTATTTTCCACTTTGGTCTGAAAGCCGTAAGCAAGAGAATTTTGGTATCTATTTTCAACTTGATGGCGGAAAGGTTTATCCGTTCGACCATCTTGCCAACATCAGTTTGAATGCAAGAGCAACAAAATTTGAAGTGCGTTATCGTTCTTATCAGCCGATTGAAGGCAGTTTTGTAGAGTTAGTGGCACGAGAGTTTACTTCAACTTATTACAAAAATAATGTGCCTTGGTTAGAGTGCCGAGAAGGCTAATTGCCAAAGAAAATGGCTAAAAAGAAAACGACTAACGCCTTAAAGATGTTAGCCGTTTTTTTGTATTTTAATTAGCGTAAAAATGCCGGAATGTTTTTCTCATAAGCAGCAATCGCAGCTTCGTGTTGTAGGGTTAAGCCGATATTATCCAAACCGTTTAATAAGCAGTGGCGGCGGAATTCGTCTAACTCAAAGGTATAAACTTTCTCGCCAACAGTCACAGTCATCGCTTCTAAATCAACGTGGATCTGTTTTCCTTCATTTGCCCACACCCATTGGAAGATCTCTTCGACTTCCTCTTCGGTTAATTTAATCGGCAACATATGGTTATTTAAGCTGTTATTGTAGAAAATATCCGCAAAACTTGGGGCGATCATTACTTTAAAACCGTAATCTGCCAATGCCCAAGGGGCGTGCTCACGAGAAGAGCCACAGCCTAAATTTTTACGGGCGAGTAAAATGGTTGCACCTTGATATTGTGGGAAGTTCAGTACGAAATCGGGGTTGATTTGAGTCTCTTCCGCATCTAAATAACGCCATTCGTGGAAAAGGTGCTTACCAAAGCCGACTCGAGTAATGGCTTGCAAAAATTGTTTTGGAATGATTGCGTCGGTGTCTACGTTCGCTGCATCAAGAGGAACGACCAAGCCTGAATGTTGTTTAATACCTGCCATTTTTTCCTCCTATTATGCGTTTAATGACACTTTGCGAATATCCATAAATTTACCGAACACCGCCGCCGCAGCCGCCATTGCCGGGCTGACTAAGTGGGTACGACCGTTACGTCCTTGTCTGCCCTCAAAGTTACGGTTAGACGTAGAGGCACAACGTTCCCATTCGCCCAAGCGGTCATCGTTCATTCCCAAACACATTGAGCAACCCGGGTTACGCCATTCTGCACCGGCTTCAATGAAGATTTTATCCAAGCCCTCTTTTTCTGCTTGCTCTTTTACCAAACCTGAACCTGGCACAACGAGAATACGTTTTACATTGTCGGCTTTTTTACGCCCTTTCATTACTGCTGCCGCAGCACGCAAATCTTCAATACGAGCATTAGTACAAGAACCAATAAAGACTTGATCAACCGGTACATCTTTCATATCTGTATGGGCTTCTAAGCCGATGTAAGCTAAGGCTTTTTCCGCAGAGGCACGAGTAACAGGATCGGCCATATCTTCCGGATTTGGAATTACATCATCAATACCGATCACCTGCCCCGGGTTGGTTCCCCAAGTCACTTGTGGAGCAATGTCTTTTGCTTCTAAGATCACTTCCGCATCGTAAACTGCACCCTCATCGGTTTTGAGGGTTTTCCAATATTCAATGGCATCTTCCCAATCTTGACCTTTTGGTGCATTTGGGCGGTCTTTCAAGTAAGCGAACGTGGTTTCATCCGGGGCAACAATACCGGCTTTCGCACCAAACTCAATCGCCATATTACACACTGTCATTCGCCCTTCCATTGAAAGATCACGAATTGCTTCGCCACAAAATTCCACTACATAGCCTGTACCGCCAGCCATAGTTGTTTTACCGATGATCGCAAGCACAATATCTTTTGCGGTAATGCCCGGGTTTACTTTGCCACGGACTTCCACTTTCATACTTTTTGCACGGGCCTGTTTTAAGGTTTGGGTGGCTAAAACGTGTTCCACTTCGGAAGTACCGATACCGAAGGCTAACGCACCAAAGGCCCCGTGAGTGGCGGTGTGCGAGTCACCACATACAATGGTCATACCGGGTAAAGTTAAGCCTTGCTCCGGCCCCATTACGTGAACGATACCTTGTTGTTTTTTAGTGATGTCAAACAGTGGGATACCGGTTTCTTCGCAGTTTTTTTCTAATTCTAATACTTGAATTTTCGCTTGCCCTTCAAGTTGCTGTACATCACGCACTTGGGTTGAAATACTGTGGTCCATTGTGCCGAAGGTTTTACTGACTTGGCGAACTTGGCGACCGGCAACACGCAAGCCGTCAAACGCTTGCGGGCTGGTAACTTCGTGAATTAAGTGGCGGTTAATATAAATAATCGGCGTTTCGCCTTCGGCTTCATACACAACGTGTGAGTCGAATAGTTTTTGATATAGGGTTTTGGCTTGTTGCATAAAATGTTCCAACTCAAAAGGGTAACTTTTAATACAAGCGGTTAAATTTGTAAAAAATTTTGCAAAAATGACCGCTTGCTGATATGGAGTGAATATAACGATTAAAAAAATGAAAGTAAAACAGTATTTTTATGCTAAATAAGGGTTTTTATTCTGCTAAATAAGCCTAAAAATAGTATTCGTTAATAATGTGCAGAATATTATTCTGAATAATTAGAAAGTTACAGCAAGTTATCTAGCCATTATCAGAGTTTATAGAGCTATTTTCTTCGGGATTTTTTTATGCAATTTTTGCATTGAAAGGTGATATCTATCACATTTTTTTAAAAAATTCCTTGCAATCAAAATAATAATGCCTAGACTTAAAAAAATTAATTAGAACAAATCGGCTGGTTGCAAGCCAATATTCATCAATGGAGATCAAATATGCAGTCAAAATTCTCGCTTTCCTTATTAACAACCTCATTAGTGTTAGGCTTATCGGCAAATGTGTTTGCAGCCAAAGTGCCTGAAGGAACAACGCTTGCAGAAAAACAAGAAATTACGATTAATAATGGTTCTGAGCCATCAAGTTTTGATCCACATAAAATTGAGGGCGTGCCGGAATCGCAAGTTGCTTATCAGTTATTTGAAGGATTGGTAACGAAAGATTCTGACGGCAATATTCAGCCGGGTGTGGCAGAAAGTTGGGAAAATACACCGGATTACAAAACGTGGACGTTCAAATTACGCCAAGACGCTAAATGGTCAAACGGTGATGCCGTAACTGCTCACGATTTCGTATTTGCTTGGCAGCGTTTGGTTAATCCACTTACGGCTTCACCTTATTCAAGCTATTTAACTTATCTCAATGTAGAAAATGCTCAAGATATTATTGGCGGCAAGAAAAAACCGGAGGAACTGGCAGTTAAAGCGATTGATGATCATACTTTCCAGGTGCAGTTAAGCCAACCTGTCCCGTATGCAGTTGAGCTGGCAACACACTCTTCTTTATTACCTGTACACAAAGCAACCGTTGAGAAACACGGCGATGCGTGGGTGAAAAAAGGCAATCTGGTTGGAAACGGGGCTTATACCTTAGCCGATCACGTTATTAATGAAAAAATCGTGTTTGAGCGTAATAAAAATTATTGGAATGATAAAGAAACCGTGATTAATAAAGCGACTTTCTTAGCCATTGCTAATGCCGCAACTGATGTTTCACGTTACCGTGCCGGTGATTTGGATATGACCAACTATGCTCTTCCACCGGAGCAGTTTGCAACCTTGAAAAAAGAGATTCCAAACGAAGTGTTTACGGCAAGAACCCTTTCTACTTATTACTATGAAATTAACCATAAACGAGCACCGTTTGATAATGTGAAAGTGCGTGAGGCGTTAAACTTAGCTTTAGATCGCACCATTATTACCGATAAAGTGCTAGGACAAGGTCAAACACCAACTTATGTATTTACACCGCCTTATATTCACGAGGGTGAAAAAATCCAGCAACCTGCTTATTCCAAAGATTCAATGGCAGATAGAAAAGCCAAAGCGTTGAAATTATTGGAAGAAGCCGGTTACAGTAAAGCGAACCCGTTAAAATTTACTATTCTTTATAATACCAACGACAACCACAAGAAAATTGCGATTGCAGTTTCATCATTATGGAAACAAGGCACAGACGGCATTGTTGATGTGAAATTAGAAAACCAAGAGTGGAAAACATTCTTAGATACCCGCCGCAATGCAAATTATGATGTTTCTCGTGCAGGTTGGTCGGCAGACTATAACCAAGCAACCACCTTTGTGAACTATTTCTTATCGAACTCCAGCAACAATACTGCGTTTTATAAGAGCCAAGCTTATGATGATGCGGTAGCAGAATCTTACAAAGCGACAGACGCAGCTGGTCGTGCAGCTGCTTATGCAAAAGCAGAGGAGCAGTTAGCCAAAGATTATGCGATTATTCCGATTTATAACTATGTAAACCCACGTTTGGTGAAACCTTACGTGAAAGGCTATGAGGGTAAAGATCCGCAAGATGATATTTTACTGCGTAACCTCTACATCGTGAAATAAGACATTATGGGCTGTTTATTGAAAAATAAGCAGCCTATTTTTATGGGGGAAGAGTGGTCGCAAAATTATTCTCGGTTTACGGACGGGTTCAAGGTGTCGCTTTTCGGTTTTTTACCTTGCAGGAAGCGAATCGATTAGGCATAAAAGGCTATGTCAGAAATCGTGATGACGGCTCGGTAGAAGTGGTAGCTGAAGCGGATGAACAGACAATCGCTCAACTGGAAAATTGGTTACAACAAGGCTCACCTGCTGCAAAGGTGGAACGGGTAATTGTGAGCGATTATCTTGGTTCAGAAAGGTTTAAAAGGTTTGAGGTAAGGTATTAACTAACAAGCGGTGTCATTTGTAAAAAAATTTGCAAACGACACCGCTTGTATTGCTTGGTTTAATCTAACGCTTTTTCAATTTTCTCAAACAGATCTCGTGCTAAATTATCCAGCTCACGCAGGCGTTCTAGACCACGACGCATCAAGGTTTGGCGTTGGTTATCGTAGCGTGAGAGTTTAATTAACGGCTCAATAAGTCGAGCAGCAACTTGTGGGTTACTTTCGTTAAGTTTAATCAGCGTATCTACCAAGAAACGATAGCCTGAACCGTCAATGGCGTGGAAGGCTTTCGGGTTTTGACCGCAGAATGCACCTACTAATGAACGTAAACGGTTCGGGTTATTAAAGTTAAAACTTGGGTGTTCCATTAAATTTTGCACGATGGATAACACATCGTCGTCCGGTCGGGTGGCTTGTAGCATAAACCATTTATCCATCACTAAACCATCATGTTTCCATTTTTGCTCAAAATCGGCTAATAATGCATCACGGCAACTTAGCTGGGCTTTGGTTACGGCTTGTAATGCAGCAAGCGTATCAGTCATATTATCGGCATTATTGTAATGCTTATGCACCAACGCGTTGCCTAAATCAGTAAAGGCTAAATAGCTTAAGCAAGCATTACGCAAGGCTCGTTTAGCAATATCTTCAGCCACGACTTGATATTCCCCGCATTGGTTTTGGTGATATACCGCTAATAACTTATCTTGCAAGGCGTGAGCAATGGAATGCTGCATAAATTCACGCACAACCGCAATACCTTGTGGGTCAATGGTTTTGAACGATTCTGCAAACTCGGTTTCTTTTGGCAATGTGAGGGTTAATGCAGTTAGTTCCGGCAGGCTTGCTGAGTTATCCAACACGAACGTTAGGGCATTCACCAACCCTTCTGAGAAGCTGAGTGGTTGATGTTGCTGATAACGGCTTAAATTTTCACGCAGTTCATTGGTATAGAGCATTTGAGCTGCATCCCAACGTACAAAATCATTTTCAGCGTGTTTGAGTAAGGTTAAAAGCTGCTCGGTGGTATAGTTGTAATCTAACCGTACCGGTGCAGAGAAATCACACAGTAATGCAGGCACCGGGCGTTGTGTTACATTATGAAACTCAAAGGTTTGGTGTTCTGCGGTTACATCTAACACATCGCTTACGGTCAATAATTCATATTGTAACGGAATGCGTTTACCGTCCTGTTCACCATATAACGCTACTTTAAGCGGAATATGCAGATTGAGTTTATCCATCTGATCGTGGGTTGCCGGTGTCATTTGTGAAATATGCAAGCGGTATGCCTTGCGGGTTTCATCATATTCATCGGAAATGGTGAGCTCAGGCGTGCCGGATTGGCTATACCAACGGCGGAATTGTTCAAGATTAACGCCTGAAGCATCTTCCATTGCTTTAACGAAATCTTCACAAGTTGCCGCAGAACCATCGTGTCTTGCCACATAAAGTTGCATACCTTGCTGGAATTTTTCTTCACCTAACAGGGTGTGAATCATACGAATAATTTCCGCCCCTTTTTCATACACAGTCACGGTGTAGAAATTATTCATTTCAATCACTTTTTCCGGGCGAATCGGGTGAGCCATCGGGCTGGCATCTTCGGCAAATTGTACGGTACGCAGTAAACGCACATCTTCAATCCGTTTTGCCGAACGAGACCATAAATCGGAGGTAAATTCCTGATCACGGAAGACGGTTAAGCCCTCTTTTAAGCTTAGTTGGAACCAATCACGGCAGGTAATGCGGTTGCCCGTCCAATTATGGAAGTATTCGTGGGCAATCACCGCTTCAATATCTAAATAATCCGTATCGGTTGCGGTTTCCGGTTTTGCCAATACAAATTTGGAATTGAAAATATTTAACCCTTTGTTTTCCATTGCTCCCATATTGAAGAAATCAACGGCAACAATCATATAAATATCTAAATCGTATTCCAAACCGAAACGCTCTTCATCCCATTTCATTGAACGTTTTAAGCTCTCCATCGCCCAAGGTGCACGGTCTAAATTTCCACGATCGACATAAATTTCAAGCGTGACTTCACGTCCGCTTTTGGTGATGAATTTATCTTGGAGTAAGTCAAAATCCCCCGCAACCAAGGCAAATAAATAGCTTGGTTTAAAGAACGGATCTTGCCATTCCACCCAGTGTCTGCCATCGTGCAAGTCGCCTTGGGCAATGTGGTTGCCGTTAGAAAGCAGATACGGGTATTTGCTCTTACTAGCGGTGATTTTTGTCGTATATTTTGCAAGTACATCAGGGCGGTCGAGCATATAGGTAATCTGGCGGAAACCTTCAGCCTCACACTGGGTGCAAAACCCGTCGCCCGATTTATACAAACCTTGTAACGAGGTGTTTTGTGCCGGATTTAATGCGGTTTCAATTTCAAGCTCGAACCGCTCGGCAGGCACATCGGCTAAATTTAAGGTTAAAGATTCATCATCTTTTTGAAAGGCGGAAAACGGCTCGCCGTTATATTTAAGCGAAAGGAAATCGAAACTATGACCGTCTAAACGAAGTGTTGTCGCCTCAGGATTTTTACGCACGACAGTTAGTTTTGAGGTGACAAAAGTGCGATCTGGGTCAAGTTGGAAGTCAAGATAAATATCAGTAATAGTGAAATCGGGAGCTCGATAATCTTTTCTGAGTTTCGCTTTAGGTTGCATAGGATTTCCTTTTTTTAGTTGCGTTTAGCTCATAGAATAGTGTCGTTATTGTACTAAAATAGCGGTAAATTTTCCAAAAAATTTGACCGCTTGTCGCAATAAAAACGGCTATAAATAGGATTATTTATAGCCGTGAGTTTATTTCGCAATTAGGCAGTTTGGTGGCCTTGGTCTAAATGAACGATATTAATTAAGTCATCAACACCAACATCAAAGGCTTTACCAAATCCTTTTACAAATAAGCCTGCCGTTGGCTTAAAGCTAAAGAGCTTGAAATCTTGCATATTTGACAGTTCATCAACTAAATCGCCGTGACGAGCTTTAAGTGCTGCAATGCTATTATTCCATTCCTCATCAGTACGTTCAATCATTCGCACTGTTGCGTCAAAGGTTAAGCGACGACGGGCAAAAATTTGACGGCTCTTACTTTCATCCTCAATTAGCATTAAAGAGACTTTTGGCACCTCTTGTAAATTACGAGCGTGACGGGCAATAGTAGTGATTAAGACTTGATATTCGCCGTTATTAATTACAAAAGGGGCATAGCTCACATTCGGTACACCATCTTTATCTATGGTTGCAAGCATTATAGTTTTGATTTGTTGTTTTAATTCTTCAATTTCTGGACCTAAACGGTTTTGTAAGACCTCTTGACGGTTGGTTGTCATAAAATACCTCAATTTAAATAGTGTTTTTTAGATTACTATAAAGAGTGAAAACTTTCAATCCATATGAGAATCATTATTGACTATAAATGTGATGTAACTGATAATACATATTATTAATAATAAAGTATATTAAAAATCTATCTAGGGAGAATCATGGTGTTTACCTCTTATTCAATAAAGTCTAAAAAATTGTGCCCGACTATATTGGCTTTAAGCGTTAGTAGCATTTTGTCTTCACAAGCTACCTATGCGGAAGAAACAACAGCGGAATTATCTGAAGTAAATGTTGTTGCTAAAGAAGATGTGAAGGCTTCTATAGAAAAGAAAAATAAAGAGATAATTCAGCAAGAGTTGATTCAAAATAATCGAGATTTAGTTCGTTATAGCCCTGATGTTGGCATTGTTAACCAAGGTAGACATCAAAAAGGATTTGCTATTCGTGGAGTGGAAGACAACCGTGTAGGAATAAGTATTGATGGTGTCTCGCTTTTCCTGATTCAGAAGAAAATTCCCTTTATAAACGCTATGGTAATTTAAATACATCTCGCCAATCTATAGATCCGGAATTAGCTCGTACTATTGAAGTATCTAAAGGTGCAGATTCTTTCAATCAAGGTAGTGGTAATTTAGGCGACGGAGTTAATTATCGGACGCTTGAGCCTTATGATATTGTTCGTAACGGTAATAAATTTGGTGCTTTTTATCGCACAGGATATGGTACTCGTAATAATGAATGGTTGAATACATTCGGTGTTGGATATTTAGGTGAGAAAGCTGAGGCGATATTGGTTTATTCAAATCGCCATGGGCATGAAATGAAAAGTGCAGGAGGTTATACACTTCCTGAAGATTCTCTACAAACTCGCTCTTTACGCAGTAGTAAACAAACTCCTGATGATTCTACTCATAATCATCATAATTATTTAGCCAAATTTGCTTATCGATTTAATGATAATCACCGCGTTGGTGTTTCTTACAGTGGGCAAAATAATAAAAATTATATTATCGAAGATTCAGCCGTTACTATTACTTCTTTTTGGCGTGAAGCGGAAGACCGTAGTAAACGTGATACAGTAAATGTTTTTTATGAGTATTTCCCAGAGTCAAAATGGATATCTCTAGCGAAGATAGATGCAGATTATCAAGATACTGAAACATCTGCTTATAACTATGAAGGTACACGCGCTGAAGATGCAACAGACTGGAGCCCTGTTAAACAAAGAAAACCAAGTGACAATAATATTCGTATTTTTAATACTGAATTGAAACGCTTAAATTTCCGTTTAGACAGCCAAGCATTAGAATTTGGTAAATGGACTCATCAGCTATCTTTCAAAGCCTCTACTGCAGAGAGAGATTTCGATGTATTACATAAGGACTCGGTTTATTTATCCGGTGTTTGGGTAAATTCTCCCGATTCTACGATGATGTACCCAATTAAAACGAAACAGCACACTTTTTCATTGCACGATAAGATTGATTTAACGCATGATTGGATTGCAACGCTAGGCATTCGTTATGATTGGGCGAAGTATGAACAACAAGAACTCAATGGTCTTGTTTGTCGTAACTGCGTAAAAACTGACAATGCGAAATTTAATCAACTAACTTGGGTTACCGGTTTAGAAAAACATCTGACTGAGGCATGGAAAGTAGGATATAACATTGGGACAGGCTTCCGTATTCCAAATGCATCAGAAATGTATTTTGATTACCGTGATAATGCTGCAGGAGCTTGGATGTCCAATCCAAACCTAAAAGCGGAACGTAGTTTAAGCCAAAATTTAAGTTTGCAAGGTAGTGGCAATGTTGGGCTGCTCTCAGTTAATTTCCACCATACTAAATATAAAGATTTTTTATGGGAGCAAGAAACCTGGGATGTTTACCAAGCATATGGTAGAGAGTTTTGGCGCCCGGTACAGCAAATGCAAAATATTGATTCTGCGAAAATCTACGGGCTAGAAGTGAGTGGTAAATGGAATTTAAATTCAGCTATGCCAATACCTGAAGGCTGGAAGCTATTTGGAGCCTTCGGTTACAGCAAAGGTAGTATGTCTAACGGGGCAGATTTACTTTCTATTCAGCCGATTAAAGCCGTAGTTGGCTTAGATTATGAACAACCTGAAGGTAAATGGGGAGTATTTTCTCGCTTCACATTCTTGGGGGCTAAAAAGGCGAAAGATGCAAAATATTTAAAAACATTACCGGAAAAATGCCTTAAAGAGGATAGAACGCCAAATCCGTATTACCCTTATTGGGGGGATGAATATGACATTCGTTGTACTGAATATTCTCACGAGACAGGTTTAGATACCTGGAAGCACTTAAATGCTAAAGCCTTTGTTGTGGATTTATACGGTTTCTATAAACCAACTGAGAATATTACATTACGTGCCGGTATTTATAATTTGTTTAACCGTAAATATCATACTTGGGATACTTTACGTGGTTTAAATACAACAGGTGGAATCGTTAATTCTGTTGGAGTACGTGAAAATGCAACTTACGGTGGCTATCCTGGATTACAACGCTATTATGAACCTGGACGTAACTTCTCGGCTAATTTTGAATACCGTTTCTAATTTACAAATTTACTTAGAGAGCTAAGAAACTCTCTTTACTTAAAGGAACATTTAATGATATCAATCGAACAACAAACCGCCTTACGCAATGAATTGGCCGAAAATCCGGGGCAAATTTTAGAAATGTTAGCGGCAAAATATCAATGCACGCTGGAAGAGGTAATGCTGAATTTACCGGCTGAAATGCTAAAAGTAACCGAAGGGGAACGTTTTGCCGAAGTGCTACAGCAAATCCACGAATGGGACGATGCGATTACGCTGATTTCGCATACGGAAGATACCATTATTGAGTTTGTGGGAAAGCTCCCAAGCGGTTCAATTTCTCGTGGATTTTACAATTTCGAACATAAAGAGGGCGGAGGCTTACAAGGGCATCTACGCTACGAAAATTGTGCCAAAATTTATTTGTTGGATCGTCCTTTTATGGGAAAACGTACTGTTTCACTGATTTTCATTAATAAAAAAGGCAACGCAATGTTTAAGATTTTTGTCGGCAGAGAGAAAATTGGCGGGGCATTAAAAGAGCATCAAATTAAGGCGCTGTATCAGTTGATTGGCTAATCTGTAAAAAGTCATCGAAAAATGACCGCTTGTAACTTATAGAAAGGGCTACGATATTGAATCGTAGCCCTTTTCAATATTAGCCTACCGTTTGCGGTAAATAGCCAGCCTGAATTAAAAACGGAATGACCATAATGATAATACCGGCAATTAACGCAACCACTAATGCCAAATTACCACCAATCACACGGTAAGGTAAATTCGGATATTGGCGACGTGCTTTCCACGCTAAGCCGATAGGTAAAATCATACCATAGAACGCAAAGAGTAAACCGGCGTAACCTAATGCCTTAATAAAGCCGTTCGGATAGAATAAAGCGAACAGAATTGGCGGTGTAAAGGTGGCGATGGTCAGCCATAAACGGTTAGTCGGTAGATTTAAGCGTTTTAACAAATCGCCCACGCCTTCAAAAATTCCCATCGAAACCCCTAAAAATGAGGTAATCAATGCAAGCACTGAGAATAAGCGAACCATTTCGCCTAAAATCGTACTACCGGTAATCTGGCTAGTGGCTTTCACCAAGCCGTTTAAGGTCGGATCTTGTGTCAAAATTGTGGTGAATTCATTTTGGCTTAATACCCCGTGTGTAGCGAGCTGCCACAATAAATAAGCCACTAGCGGAATTGCCGTCCCGATATAAATAGATTTACGAATTTTGCCGATATCTGCGTCTAAATAGCTATTAATTGTTCCCATAATAACGTGGAAACCGAACGCAGTGAAGAAAATGGGTATAGCAGAAATAATGAGTAAGTTATCTAATGGAATTGCTGTCAAGTTTTCCAGCTTCGCTTTAGGCAGCATCATCAGCAACACGGCAATAAAAGCAACAATTTTTCCCAAAAACAGTACTCGGGTTAAACCATCAACCGATTTCACGCCGACTACCACAAATGTACCTAATACCGCAGTGAAGATTAAAATGCTGATTTTCAGTTTCATATCAGCATCTGCCATTTCAGGCATTACACCGGCTAACAGTGAACCACCACCGGTAATATAAGCCGCAAGTAGGGCATAAAGTAGTACGAGCAAACTGAAAGTGGCTAATACACGCCCGATTAAGCCAAAGTATTGCTCGGCAAGGCTTGCCACTCCAACATCTTTTTGCGGAGCGGTTTGATAAACTTCCATAAATAATAAACCGGTGTAGGCCAATAAAGCCCATAATCCGACTAAGAGTAATGCGGTTGCCCCAAAACCCATTCCGGCAGAGGTGAGTGGCATTGCAAGCATTCCTGCACCAATGGTAGTGCCTGCAATCATTAATGCACTTCCTAAAATTTTATTTTTCATAATATGTGTGAGTAAGAGTTAAAAAAGGGGAACATTTTATCAGAATTTTTTCGCAATGCGATCTAGATAACATAATTTCTCCGCTTATTTTGCACAATCAGCCGTGCTTTAGTAAACTAAGCAACAATTTGCAATTTTTTATTTAAAACAGACCGCTTGTATGTCTTTAATTTCACTTAATCTGCCGAAATCTGACGGCAATTTTCAAGATCATCAAACCCTCGGTAACCTTGTCGGGTATTCCGATACCCTTGCGATCAGCCAAGCTGCCCGAGCCTTTTACGGCTTGACGGTGGTTGTCACACCCGACACCCGTACGGCGTTACGCTTGGAAAAAGCCTTGCCTCAGTTTGCAGGGCTGCCAGTGCAACTGTTCCCCGATTGGGAAACCTTGCCTTATGACAATTTTTCGCCGCACCAAGACATTATCTCCGCCCGACTTTCTGCCCTGTTTGAACTGCAACAAGGGCGACAGCAGATTTTGCTGTTGCCGATCAACACCTTAATGCAGAAGGTCTGCCCGCCGAATTATCTCGCTAACAATGTGCTGTTGATTAAAAAAGGCGACCGTTTTTCGATTCAAAAACTGCGGTTACAACTGGAAAATGCCGGCTATCGGGCGGTGGAACAGGTGTTGGAATATGGTGAATACGCCGTGCGTGGCTCGATTTTAGACTTATTCCCGATGGGAGCAGAAGAGCCGTTTCGCCTCGATTTTTTCGATGATGAGATCGACAGTATCCGCACTTTTGATGTGGATAACCAACGCACCAAAACGGAAATTGCCGAAATTAATTTACTGCCGGCACACGAGTTCCCGACTGATAGCAACGGGATCGAGCATTTTAGAGTCAAATTCCGTGAAAAATTCGGTGAAATCCGCCGTGAGCCAGAGCATATTTATCAGCAAGTCAGCAAAGGCATTTTAAATGCAGGGATTGAGTATTGGCAGCCGTTGTTTTTTGAGGAAATGGCAAGTCTGTTTGACTATTTCCCTGCCCAAACGCTGTTTATCACTTTCGCCGATATTCAGCAAAAAGCTGAACAATTTCACCAAGATACCCAAAACCGCTATGAAAGCCGCCGAGTGGATCCGATGCGACCGCTACTGCCGCCGAGCGATCTCTGGTTTGCGATTGATGAGGTAAATCGCTGGCTGAAAGGCTATCCCCGTTTAACGATAACTTCGGAGAAAATCCGTAAATCAGCAGCGAAAATGAATGCAAATGTGGCTAACTTGCCGGATATTGCTATTCAATCCTCTGCCAAAGAGCCGTTTTCTGCTTTCCAGCAATTCCGCCAAAAATTTGACGGCAACATTCTGTTTTCGGTGGAGAGCGAAGGGCGAAGAGAAACCTTGCTGGATTTGCTTGCTCCGCTTGGGGTGAAGCCGAAGCAGGTCAATTCATTAGATGAAGCACAAGGTTTGCCATTTTCCCTGATTATTTCACCGCTTGATCAAGGGTTTGTGGTGGAAACGGGCGGGCACGGGACCCGCCCCTACGATGATGAATTAAATACAAATGGCGAAAATGATAATAACTACGTAGGGGCGGGTCCTGTGCCCGCCCGCAACCTTGCCATCATCTGCGAAACCGACCTGCTGGGCGAACGTGTGCAAACACGGCGTGAGAAAAACCGCAAAGCCGTCAATCCTGATACCTTAATCCGTAATTTAGCAGAACTCAAAATCGGACAGGCGGTGGTGCATTTGGAAAACGGCGTGGGGCGTTACGGTGGCTTAACCGTGCTGGACGCTGGTGGGATCAAAGCCGAATATCTCGTGCTACATTATGCTAACGATGCCAAACTCTATGTGCCGGTTGCCTCGCTCCATTTAATCAGCCGTTATATCGGTGGGGCGGATGAAACTGCGCCGCTACATAAATTAGGCAGTGAAGCGTGGGCGAAAACCCGCCAAAAAGCAGCGGAAAAAATCCGTGATGTGGCGGCAGAATTGCTTGATGTTTATGCCAAACGAGAAAGCCAAACCGGTTTTGCGTTTGCCTACGATAAAGCGGAATTTGATCAGTTTAGTGCCACTTTCCCTTATGAGGAAACGGACGATCAGAAAATTGCCATCAATGCCGTAATTAGCGATATGTGCCAAGCCAAAGCGATGGATAGATTGGTGTGTGGCGATGTTGGCTTCGGCAAAACCGAAGTGGCCATTCGAGCGACTTTCTTGGCAGTGATGAACCATAAACAGGTGGTTATTCTTGCCCCAACTACCTTGCTCGCCCAACAGCATTATGAGAATTTCAAAGACCGTTTCGCCAATTACCCTGTGAATGTGGAAGTGCTGTCTCGCTTTAAAACCGCCAAAGAGCAGAAAACGATTTTGCAAAATGTGGCGGAGGGCAAAGTGGATATTTTGGTCGGCACGCACAAACTGTTGCAAGACGATGTAGCGTTCCGTGATCTTGGGCTTTTAGTGATTGATGAAGAACACCGTTTCGGCGTACGCCAAAAAGAGAAAATCAAACAACTGCGTGCCAATGTGGATATTCTGACCCTCACCGCCACGCCAATTCCAAGAACGCTGAATATGGCACTCAACGGAATGCGTGATCTCTCGATTATCGCCAGCCCGCCGGCTCGCCGACTTTTAATCAAAACCTTTGTGCGACAAAGTGATGAAATGGTAATCCGTGAGGCAATTTTGCGTGAAATTCTGCGTGGTGGGCAGGTTTACTACCTCCATAACGATGTGGCAACCATTGAAAATTGTGCCGAGAAATTGGCTGAACTCGTGCCAGAGGCAAGAATTGTGATCGGACACGGGCAGATGCGTGAGCGTGAATTGGAGCGGGTGATGAGCGATTTCTATCATCAACGCTTTAACCTGCTGGTTTGCTCCACCATTATTGAAACGGGGATTGACGTGCCGACTGCCAATACCATTATTATCGAACGGGCGGACAAATTCGGGCTGGCACAACTGCACCAACTGCGTGGACGGGTCGGACGCTCGCACCACCAAGCCTACGCCTATATGCTCACACCGCACCCGAAAACGCTCACCAAAGATGCCGAGCAACGCTTGGAGGCGATGAGTACCATTGATAATCTCGGGGCCGGTTTTGCGTTGGCGACCCACGATTTAGAAATTCGTGGTGCAGGCGAATTGCTCGGTTCGGAGCAGAGCGGACAGATTGAAAGCATCGGTTTTTCGCTCTATATGGACTTGCTCGAAAATGCGGTCAAAGCTTTGCAAGAAGGGCGAGAACCGAGCCTCGATGAAATCACCCAACACCAAGCGGAGATTGAATTGCGTGTACCGGCCTTATTGCCGGACGATTATCTGCCTGACGTGAATATGCGTCTGTCGTTCTACAAGCGGATCGCAAGCTCGGAAAATCTGCAAAGCCTGAACGACTTGAAAGTGGAGCTGATCGATCGCTTCGGCTTGCTCCCAGAGGCAACCAAAAACCTGTTTGCGATTACCCAACTTCGCTTGTCGGCACAAACGCTCGGGATTAAGAAAATCGATGCCGGCATTCACGGCGGTTATCTTGAATTTAAACCGACAGCCCAGCCCGACCCAATGAAGTTTATCGCCTTAATCCAAAAACAACCAGCGGTGTACAGTTTTGAAGGGGCGGTGAAGTTCAAATTCCGCTTAGCACTCGAAGACAACCGCAAGCGGTTAGAATTTGTGGAAAATTTGCTAAGGGAGGTTGTGGGCGGATAAAGCCTCCTAAGGTTGTCAATCTTGAAAAACGATTTTTGAGATCTGTATCGTAAAAATCGTTTTTGTTTATTGCGAATCCAGTAATTTCATCTAGGCTGTTTATAACTTAAAAAAATAGATGTAAATATATTTTATTTACAATCAAAAAGGAGTAAACTGGCAATGGAAGAAATTAATGGTTTTGAATGGGATAGTGAGAAAGCTCTTCGTAATCAACAAAAACACGGAGTTAGTTTTATCGAGGCGGTAAGCGTATTTTATGATAATAATGCGATGTTAATCCCGGATCCAGATCACTCATCTAGGGAAGAGCGTTTTTTGCTACTCGGGCGTAGCAATAAAGATAATCTACTTGTGGTTGTGCATTGCGAGAGAAATACCAACATTCGGATTATTTCAGCACGTTTGGCAACAAAACGCGAAAGTGGGCAATATAAAGGAGTACATTAAATGAGAGATGAATACGATTTTTCTAATGCAGTGAAAAACCCTTACGCAAAAGGGCTAAAAAGCAAAAGTGTGGTTACTATTCGGATTGAAGACGATGTTATCAGCTATTTTAAACAACTTGCCGAAGAGGTGAATTTGCCTTACCAAACGTTGATCAATCTTTATTTGAAAGATTGCGTTGAGCAGAAACGTAAACCGACTATTAGTTGGTAATATTATGATTTGAAATCAGTATGTTATTGAGTATTTGAGAATGGGTTATCTTGCCAGTTGTATAAAATAGGCATATACTTTGGCATATACACTATCTATCGGAGGGTAAAGTAGGATGGAAAAAATTGCGAGATTATTCCGTAACGGGCGGAACCAAGCAGTGCGTTTACCGGTTGAATTTGAGTTTGATGCAGAGCAAGTCTATGTTTCTAAACAAGAAAATGGCGATATTTTATTATCATTGAGATCGAGAAATACCGAGCATTGGCAACGATTGTTTGAGCTATTGCCTGCTGTTGTATGTGATGAAACATTTTTAGATACAAAAGAGAGAAACCAATCCTTTGAGCAACGGGATCCTTTTGAGGTAGCTTAAATGTATATGTTAGATACGAATACTGTAAGCTATTTTTTTCGTGGAAATGCAAATGTGGTGGCGAAATTGAAGTCCATTAATCCTGAGAGGCTTTGTATTTCATCTGTAACTGCTGCTGAATTGGTTTATGGTGTGGCGAAAAGAAATAATGGGCAGCTTTCTCAATTTTTAGGTTATTTTTTATCGAGTGTAAAGGTTTTAGATTGGAATTATCGTTGTGCTGAACTTTATGGAAAGTTACGGGCAGAGATGGAGAAAAATGGCAAAGTAATGGGCGTGCAGGATCAAATGATTGCTAGTCACGCTCTTGCTGAAGAGTGTATTTTAGTTTCTAGCGATCAGGCATTTAAAATGGTACCTGATCTGAAATTGGAGAATTGGTTACACTAAACTATAGTAAGGAAAAACAATGAAACAATCCCTTCTTAACCGTTTACTACGTTACACCCAAATTCACACAACTTCAGATCCGAAAAGCCAAACTGTGCCAAGCTCGCAACAGCAGTGGGATTTGCTTCATCTGCTGAAAACGGAAGTAGAGGCGATGGGGCTAAGCGAGATTTATCTTGACCCCAACGGCTATCTGTTCGCCAGCTTGCCTGCCAATATTGACAAAACCCTGCCGGTGCTTGGGCTGATTGCCCACGTTGATACTTCGCCCGATTTTAATGGTGAAAACGTGAAACCACAGGTGATTGAGGCTTATCAAGGCGGCAATATTTTGCTAAACGGCAGTGGCGATTATCTTTCGCCAACGGATTTCCCGAATTTAAACAAGCTGATTGGCGACACCCTAGTCACCACTGACGGCACCTCTTTGCTTGGCGCAGACGACAAATCCGGCATTGCGATTATTCTCTCGGCTATCGAGTATTTACAAGCCAATCCGCACATTCCGCACGGCAAGATCCGCATCGGCTTTACCACCGATGAAGAGATCGGTCGAGGCGCAGATCATTTTGATGTAAACGCATTCGGTGCCGATGTTGCCTTTACCCTTGATGGCGGGCCTCTGGGCGAATTGCAATATGAAAATTTCAATGCCGATGCAGCGACCGTTACGTTCTTCGGGCGGAGCGTTCACCCCGGCACGGCAAAGGGCAAGATGATCAACGCCTTAGAGCGAGCTTGCGAGTTCCAACACCGTCTGCCTCCCCATTTAACCCCTGCCACCAGCGAAGGGCGTGAAGGCTTTATTATGTTGCACGGCATTGAGGGTGGAATTGATAAAGCGGAAATTCACTATATTTTACGTAGCTTTGAGCGTGATGAATTAGCTGCATTCGGCAAAATGCTGAATGATACGCTGGCAGAGATGCAACAGATTTACGGCGAACAGTGCGGAAAAGTCGAGATTGTCGAGCAATATCGCAATATGCGTGAAGTGCTGGACGATTACGGCTACTTGGTTGAAATTGCCGAAAACGCAATGCGTGAACAAGGCATTGAGCCGAATTTAGAACCGATCCGTGGCGGTACTGATGGCTCACGCCTTTCATTTATGGGCTTGCCTTGCCCGAATTTATTTACCGGCGGCGAAAATTTCCACGGACGATTTGAGTTTATTTCGGTTGATACGATGGAAAAAGCCACAAAGGTTGTAATTGATATTTGTCGGAAATTTGCTGATTATGATTTCAACAAATAAGGCGGCTGCAAGCGGTCAAATTTGATGAAAAATTTGCAAAAAGCGTTATTTTTCACCAATTAAACGATTTTTTACAGATTTCCTACAAATTTATTTGACATTAAATCTGAAATCCATAGAATATGCACCTGTTGAGACCTCTACGAGGTTCGTAGCGTTTTTAAATGCGGGAATAGCTCAGTTGGTAGAGCACGACCTTGCCAAGGTCGGGGTCGCGAGTTCGAGCCTCGTTTCCCGCTCCAATTTTTCTATATCGTGCTGCCCGAGTGGCGGAATCGGTAGACGCAAGGGATTTAAAATCCCTCGCCTTTCGGGGCGTGCCAGTTCAAGTCTGGCCTCGGGCACCATTTAGAAGAATTAAATTTTAACAAAATAGATAGTTATCGAAGCCCGAGTGGCGGAATCGGTAGACGCAAGGGATTTAAAATCCCTCGCCTTTCGGGGCGTGCCAGTTCAAGTCTGGCCTCGGGCACCATTTTGATAATTAAGCAAATATGCGGGAATAGCTCAGTTGGTAGAGCACGACCTTGCCAAGGTCGGGGTCGCGAGTTCGAGCCTCGTTTCCCGCTCCAATCTAGAAATAAAATAGATAGCACCACGAGGTGCTTTTTTTGTACCTGAATTTCCCCTCATTCCAATTTTAATCTTGAGAAACGTAAATGATGAAAAAAATTACCATTTTAGGGCTTGGCTGGCTCGGACTACCTTTAGCTGAAGCATTACAAAATAAGGGCTGGCGTGTTGCAGGTACTAAGCGAACGGTCGGAGAATTAGCGATAGAATGTTATCCTCTAGATTTAAATGCGTTAGCAGTGACAAGCGAAATCGAGCAATTACTTGCTGCTGATGCGTTAGTGATTGCCTTGCCCCTTAGCCAAATTCGCCCTGAAAATTACGGTTGCGGTATTCAAACATTAGTTTCGCTTGCAATAGAAAAGGGCTTGAAACATCTGGTTTTCACCAGCTCGACTTCGGTTTTGCCAATGAAATCGGGCGTTTTTGATGAAAATGCAGTGGTTGATTCTGCTAACCTATTAGTAAAAATGGAAAATTGGTTGCTGAGCCAGCCAATTCATTGTGATATTTTGCGTTTAGCTGGCTTGGTGGGCAAAAAACGGCACCCGGTTTTTTATTTGGCGGGAAAACAGAACTTGAGTGGAGCAGGGCAGCCGGTCAATTTAGTGCATTTAGAGGACTGTATTGCAGCCATTTCATTGCTGTTGGAGCAGCCGAACGGGCAGCGTATTTTTCATTTATGTGCCGAACAGCACCCAAGCCGTAAAGATTATTATAGTGAAATGGCAAAACGTTTTGGGTTAGCGGATTTGCATTTTTCTGAAGAAAATCAACCGCTTGTAAGGCTGATAAAAGCAGACAAAATTTGCCAAGAGCTTGGTTTTCGTTATTACTATCCTGATCCTTATCAATTTAAAGTAGATATTTAAGTTTAATCCATACAAGAAAAGGAGTTTATATGATAGTATATGCGAACTATTATCAACAACTTGTTAGGATTTTATGCTTGATCTTTTATTAGAGCCTTTTACCTACAACTATATGCAAAAAGCGATTTTTGTCAGTATGGGCGTGGGGTTAGTTTGTGCTTTTCTTTCCGCCTTTTTGATGTTAAAAGGCTGGTCTTTGATTGGTGATGCCTTATCACACGCTGTAGTGCCAGGTGTTGCCATCGCTTATGCACTAAAATTGCCCTACGCCTTTGGTGCGTTTTTTTCCGGGATTTTGGCGGCATTATCGATTCTTTGGGTAAAAAGCCTGACGAAAATTAAAGAAGATGCGGTTATCGGCTTTATTTTCACGACTTTTTTTGCGCTTGGTATGTTTATTGTTTCCCTCAATCCAACATCGGTTGATGTTAATTCGATTGTAATGGGAAATATTTTAGGCATTGCTGATGATGACTTGTGGCAGGTGGTACTGATTATTGCGATTTCGTTACTGGGTTTAATCCTATTTTGGAAGGATTTGCTACTCGTCTTTTTTGACGAACACCACGCATTGTCAGTCGGGCTTTCGCCATTACGCTATAAAGTGATTTTCTTTACCTTATTAAGTGCCTGTGTAGTAGTGGCTCTGCAAACGGTTGGGGCAATTTTGGTTATTGCGATGGTCGTCACGCCGGGAGCAACTGCTTATTTACTTACCGACCGTTTCCCTAGATTAGTGCTGATCGCAATGCTTATCGGCACGCTGACATCAGGGATTGGGGCATATTTAAGCTACTTTTTAGACGGTGCAACCGGTGCGGTAATTGTGTGCTTACAAACCTTAATTTTCTTATTCGCATTCTGCTTTGCTCCTAAATATGGCTTGATTACTCAAAAGCGGAAATTGCACCGTGTGGAGGTTCAAAATGCTTAATTGGATTTTAGAGCCGTTGCAATTTGAATTTATGCAAATTGCGTTAATTACCGCAATTTTAGTTGCTGGCGTGAGTGCGGTTTTATCTTGCTATCTGGTGCTGAAAGGCTGGTCTTTAATGGGCGATGCAATTTCGCACGCTGTTCTGCCCGGTGTGGTGATTTCCTCACTTGCCGGGTTACCACTCTCAATAGGGGCGTTTTTTTCAGGATTAGGCTGTGCCTTATCGGTGGGCTATTTAAAAGAAAATAGTCGCTTGAAAGAAGACACGGTAATGGGGATTGTATTTTCAGGTATGTTTGCCTTTGGGATCTTGCTGTTTACCGCCTTTAATACCGGTGAGCATTTAACCCATATTTTATTTGGTAATCTATTAGGCGTAACCAAAAGCGATTTGCTTCAGACTTTACTCATAAGCCTCTTTACCTTTGTGGTGATGGTGGCGAAACGCAAAGACTTCTTGCTCTATTGCTTTGATGTTAATCAAGCCAAAGTAGCAGGCTTACCGGTTAGATTATTGCATTATGGTTTACTTTCCTTGCTTGCTTTAACTATTATTAGTGCAATGCAAGTGGTGGGCGTGATTTTAGTGGTGGCAATGTTGATTACCCCGGGGATCACTGCTTACCTGCTGACTAAGCGGTTTGATAGTATGTTACTGATTGCCTTAGGCGTTGCGATATTTTCATCGGTATTCGGCACGTTGCTTAGCTACCATATTGATGCCGCAACAGGGCCGACGATTATTCTCGTGCAAGCGGCCATTTTTTTCCTCAGTTTTGCATATTCTAAGATTCATTGATACAAAAATAGGGAGGCATTTGCCTCCCTATTTGTTTGTGATTTGTTGCTGAAACACTACTTTTGATAATGCAATAAACCGCCGAACACCCGTTCTAAATTTTGATTATTAAAGATTTCTTCCGTTTTACCTTTTGCCAGTAGCGTGCGATTGACCATCAAAACCTGATCGCAAAAGCTTGGTACGCTGGCAAGGTTGTGGGTGGAAACTAAAATCAAATGCCCCTCATTTTTAAGCTGTTTAAGTAGCTCAACAATCGCATTTTCGGTTTTAACATCCACACCGGTGAAAGGCTCATCAAGTAAGATGATTTTACTTTCTTGAGCTAAGGCACGGGCTAAAAATACCCGTTTTTTTTGCCCGCCGGAAAGTTCGCCGATTTGCCTGTCTTTGAGATGTAAAACATCAAGGCGTTGCATTGCTTGCTCTACTTTGAGCTTATCGGTTTGGCTTGGGCGGCGTAGAAAATTCATATAGCCGTATCGCCCCATCATTACCACATCGTAAACCGAAACTGGAAATTGCCAGTCCACTTCTTCACTTTGTGGCACATAGGAAACCAAATTTTGTTTGAGGGCTTTAGCAATCGGGAGCTGACTCAGCTTAACAGAGCCGGTTAATGGCTTAACCAGCCCCATTAAACTTTTAAACAGAGTGGATTTTCCACCTCCATTCACGCCGATTAATGCACAAATTGTGCCGTTTTCCAGATGAAACGAGACATCTTGCAAAGCGATATGTCCGTTATTATAACGGACCGATAAATTTTCGACGGAAATGGAGGCTGAAACAGTTGTCATTGCTAAATCTTATTATTTTTTGCTTCGTTCGAACCCTTCGACAATGGTGCCGATAGTCACTTTAAGCAAATCTAAATAGGTTGGAACCGGACCATCTTTCTCTGAAAGTGAATCCACATAAATTACGCCACCGTATAATGCACCGGTTTCTTTCGCCACTTGTTTTGCCGGTTTGTCGGAAACGGTACTTTCGCTAAACACAACAGGGATTTTGTTGGCTTTTACACCATCAATCACTTTTTTCACTTGTTTTGGCGAACCTTGCTCTTCCGCATTGATTGCCCATAAATAAAGTTCTTTTAAGTTGTAGTCTTTCGCTAAATAGCTAAATGCCCCTTCACTGGTTACTAACCAACGTTGCTGCTCAGGAATAAAAGCTAAACGTTGGCGGAGTGGCTCAGCAATACCTTTTACTTTTTCAGCATAGGCTTTTGCATTGGCATTATAGGTGTCTGCGTTTTGTGGGTCATATTTTACTAAAGCCGCACGAATATTTTCAATGTAAATTAATGCGTTATCGGTGGACATCCAAGCGTGCGGATTTGGTAGATTTTTATATTCACCTTCGGTAATCGGCATTGGGGTGATGCCTTCGGTGACGACAACCGCCGGTTTGCCTTTTACATTTTCAAAGAAACGTTCAAACCAACGCTCAAGGTTCATACCGTTCCATAACACTAAGTCTGCCTTTTGAGCTTTTACAATGTCTTTTGGTGTTGGTTGATAATCGTGAATTTCAGCACCCGGTTTAGTAATGGATTCCACAGTGGCTTTATCGCCGGCGACATTTTGTGCAATATCTTGAATCACGGTAAAAGTGGTAACTACTTTAAACGGCTCTGCCATTGCCATCGCTGCACTTAAACCAAAGGTTAATACCAATGCTTTTTTAATTGTTGATAGTTTCATTTTTAGCCTCCTTTTGTTATTGAGAATGAGAATTATCGAAAGCTATTCTATAGAACATTGGGAATGATGTAAATAGTCTTGTTTTTATAAGGTTATTCTTGATAAGTTTACTCAGGCAATTCAACTCTTTTGATTAAAAATTACTAGCCTAATCCCTCAAGAGCCAGTAAAATTGCACGCTTTAAAATCCAATCGCAAAATAAGGGCATTTGCCCTAACCTTTTGCCGTAATCCGTGTAATAACGAGGCTTTCAACTTTATGTCAGAACTGATTACCAATGCAGGCTGTGGGTCTGCTGAACAACCAAAAGAAAAAATCAATTTATTAAATCTTAATCGTCAAGAAATGCGAGAACTGTTTGCAGAAATGGGTGAAAAACCTTTCCGTGCCGACCAGCTAATGAAATGGATCTACCATTTTGGCGAAGAAAATTTCGATAATATGAGCAATATCAATAAAGTATTGCGTGAAAAATTAAAGCGTATTGCCGAAATTAAAGCCCCTGAAGTGGCGGTAGAACAACGTTCTGCAGACGGTACGATTAAATGGGCAATGCAAGTGGGCGATCAGCAAATCGAGACGGTATATATTCCTGAAGATGACCGTGCAACCCTGTGTGTTTCTTCACAAGTAGGCTGTGCCTTGGCTTGTACCTTCTGCTCAACCGCTCAACAAGGCTTTAACCGTAACTTAAGCGTGGCGGAAATTATCGGGCAAGTGTGGCGTGCTTCTAAAATTATCGGCAATTTTGGCGTGACCGGTGTTCGCCCGATTACCAATGTGGTCATGATGGGAATGGGTGAACCATTGCTGAATATGAATAACGTGATTCCGGCAATGGAAATCATGTTAGATGATTTTGCTTACGGCTTATCTAAACGTCGTGTCACGCTTTCCACTTCAGGTGTGGTGCCGGCATTAGACAAAATGCGTGAGCAAATTGATGTGGCGTTGGCAATTTCACTTCACGCTCCGAACGATGAACTGCGTGATGAATTAGTGCCGATTAATAAAAAGTACAACATCAAAATGTTGATGGATTCGGTGAATAAATACCTTGAAGTTTCTAACGCCAACCACGGCAAGGTCACGATTGAATATGTGATGTTAGATCACGTTAATGACAGCACCGACCACGCCCACCAACTTGCTGAAGTATTGAAAAACACGCCGTGTAAAATTAACTTGATTCCGTGGAACCCGTTCCCGGAAGCACCTTATGGAAAAAGCTCCAACTCTCGGGTGGATCGTTTCCAAAAAACCTTGATGGAGTACGGTTTTACTGTAACAGTGCGTAAAACACGAGGCGATGATATTGATGCCGCTTGCGGACAGCTTGCCGGCGATGTGATTGACCGCACTAAACGTACCCTTGAAAAACGTAAATTTGGGCAGGGTATTGCGGTTAAAACCCATTAATCTGAATAGTGAAAAGGCAGAGGTTCCTGCCTTTTTGTTATTAGAAATCTAATTGCTCTTCATTTAAACCCAACGCATAGGCAATTTTTATGCGGGTCGTTTTTCGTAGATTTTTTGCATTTTCGTGTTGGCTATAAGCTGATTGCGAAATCCCCAAGCGTTGTGCCACCTCTTCTTGAGTTAAACCTAAATATTCCCGCCAAGCACGCAGAGCTGAGTAGTTATTATCTAATGCAATTCCAGCAACAGCAGATGGAATACCGGTCTCTATTGCGGTTTTAATATTTGCTTTCTGCTTAAGCCATTCAAGTGTTGCTATCGGAAGTACGGCAAAGGCAGGTTTTCCTTCTTCATTATTTAAATATTGAATATTAGTAAGTTCTTTCATCTCGTTTTTTAACCTCTTCGATAGACACAATATTCATCGTTTCGCCTTCAATATTGAAAAAAATACGGTAATTTCCGACCCGAAAGCGATAATCATATTGATGATTTGTTAATGCCTTAATATTGGCACAGTAGGGAAAGTAAGCTAAATCATCACATTTTCGGCGAATTTCTGCACCAGTTGGGATTTTTCGTAATTGCTTTAAGGCTTTACGCTGGAATACCACTATTTTCATTTTTGCCTCTATTTTATAAGTTTTATAAGTTTTTTCAATGAAATTCTTATATTAAATAGAGAGTGTATTCCTACCATTTACCCTAGCACAACACCCCATTATTATTTTTGCGATCTGCGTCGAAAAATGAAAACGAAAAATTTTTCTTCTTCGCAAAAAATCGCTAGTCTTAGCGAGGATGGAACAGTAAAATTAAGCCCTTTGTTGTAGGAGAACGTTATGTTTGCAAAATTTTTTCCAAAAATGACCGCTTGTATTCTGATTTTTTTATTAGCGGCTTGTTCTTCTCTTCCCCCTTCTTCCTCTGAAGTCGAATTTAACCGCTCGGAAGCGGTAAAAGCCCGTATTAATTTGGCTTTAGCTTATCTGGAGCAAAATGATTTCCCAAAAGCTAAGCAGAATATTGATAAAGCCTTGGCTCACGATGAAAAAGATTACCTCCCTTATTCGGTGCTTGCCTATTATTACCAACAAACAGGTGATGCTGAAAATGCCGAAAAAGCTTACCAAACGGCACTGAAATTGAGTCAAAACCGCCCTGATGTGCTGAATAATTACGGCACTTTTTTATGTAAACAGGGTCAATTTCAACAGGCTTATCAGCAATTTGAGCAGGCTGTCAAAAGCAAAGCACCCTACTATCACCAAGCGGATAGCTTAGAAAATATGGTGTTATGTGCGAAAAAAGAGCCGAATCTGCAAAAAATTGCCGAAACATTGACCGAGCTTGAGAAATTGGATAAACCTCGAGCAAATTTATTGAAGGAAAACTAATGACTGACTTAAATCTAAAAATCAGCCAAATTATTGCCGGCGAACTCAACGTTGGCTCACACCAAATTCTTGCAGCCATCACGCTATTAGGTGAGGGCAATACCATTCCATTTATTGCTCGTTACCGTAAAGAAGTGACCGGCGGGCTAGACGACACCCAACTTCGCCATTTTGAAACCCGCTTAATTTATTTGCGTGAAATGGACGAACGTCGCCAAACCATTTTGAAGTCGATTGAAGAACAAGGCAAATTAACCGATGAATTAAAAGCCAAAATTCTAAGCAGTGAAAGCAAGACCGAGCTGGAAGATCTCTATTTGCCGTATAAACCAAAACGTCGCACCAGAGGGCAAATTGCGATTGAAGCAGGGTTAGAGCCATTGGCGGACAGTTTATGGAATGATCCGAAACAAGATCCTGAAACCTTAGCGGCAAACTTTGTTGATGCGGAAAAAGGCGTTGCGGATACCAAGGCCGCATTAGACGGGGCAAGATATATTTTAATGGAGCGTTTTAGCGAAGATGCTGAGCTACTTGCAAAACTTCGCCAATATTTGACCGCTTACGCCACGTTGGAATCGAAAGTGATTGACGGCAAAGAGGAAGAGGGCGAGAAATTCCGTGATTATTTTGCTCATAGCGAGCCGTTTAACAGCGTGCCTTCCCACCGTGCTTTGGCGATGTTCCGTGGGCGAAATGAAGGGGTGTTATCACTTTCATTAAATGCCGATCCGACTGCAGAAGAAGGCACAAAATCCAGCCATTGTGAAGAAATTATTCGTGAGCATTTGGGCGTGATTTTTAATAATCAACCAGCAGATAAATGGCGTGAGCAAGTGATTGCTTGGACGTGGAAAATCAAAGCAGCTCTGCATTTAGAAACCGAATTAATGGCAACCCTGCGTGAAAAAGCTGAAGAAGAGGCGATTGATGTGTTTGCCCGCAATCTCTCGGCATTATTAATGGCAGCCCCTGCCGGTGCGAGAAATACAATGGGGCTAGACCCGGGCTTGCGTACCGGCGTGAAAGTGGCGGTGGTGGATAACACCGGTAAATTGCTGGATACCGCCACAATTTACCCTCACACTGGGCGAGAGGCGGAGGCACAGCTTGCGATTTTCAGCTTAATCAAACAACACAATGTGGAACTGATTGCGATTGGTAACGGTACGGCCTCTCGTGAAACCGAACGTTTTGCCAAAGCGGTGATTAAAGAAATCAAAGAGAATAAACCGCAAACGGTGGTGGTGAGTGAGGCTGGGGCATCGGTCTATTCTGCCTCTGAATTTGCGGCTAACGAGTTTCCAAATTTAGACGTTTCATTACGGGGAGCGGTTTCGATTGCCCGCCGTTTGCAAGATCCACTTGCCGAGTTGGTGAAAATCGAACCAAAAGCGATTGGTGTTGGGCAGTATCAACACGATATAAACCAATCCCAACTTGCCCGTAAACTCGATGCGGTAGTAGAAGATTGTGTAAACGCAGTGGGCGTGGATCTGAATACAGCCTCCGCTCCGTTGCTGGCTCGGGTGGCGGGAATGACCAAAACATTGGCACAAAATATCGTGGCATTCCGTGACGAAAACGGCCGTTTTACCAGCCGCTCAGAGCTGAAAAAAGTGCCTCGTTTAGGGCCGAAAGCCTTTGAACAGTGTGCCGGTTTTATGCGAATTATCGGCGGGAAAAATGCCCTTGATGCCTCAAGCGTTCACCCGGAAGCTTACCCGGTGGTAGAAAAAATCTTACAGGCAACTACCTCAACACTTGCAGAATTAATGGGTAACAACAGCAAAATTCACTCGCTCAACGCCAAAGATTTTGTGGATGAGCAGTTTGGTTTACCAACGGTGAACGATATTTTCAAAGAGTTAGAAAAACCGGGGCGTGACCCTCGTGGAGAGTTTAAAACCGCCGTGTTTATGGACGGCGTGGAAGAAATTACCGACCTCAAAGCCGGTATGATTTTGGAGGGCACAGTGACCAATGTGGCAAACTTTGGGGCTTTTGTCGATATTGGCGTACACCAAGATGGCTTGGTGCATATTTCAATGCTCTCAAACTCTTTTGTTGAAGATCCGCACACGGTAGTGAAAGCCGGTGATGTGGTGAAAGTCAAAGTGCTTGAGGTGGACGCTGCCCGCAAACGTATTGCCCTTACGATGCGTTTAGACGACAAACCAACCGATAAAAAAGAGCCAACAAGCGGTCGAAATTCAGCAGAAATTCGCAAAAATACGCAGAAAAATGACCGCTTGCAAAGCAACAATCGCAACGCTTTTGGTAACAATGCCTTTGCCGATGCGTTAAAAGGCTGGAAGAAGTAAGGCGAAAACAGATAAAAGCAAGGGCGAAATGTTTTTCGCCCTTATTACTAACTTTTATCTGTTAACCTGCTTACTTAAGATAACGTACAAACCCCTCTAAACTTTCACTTTCAGGGGCTAATGCAATTTGCTCGCCCTCTGCCGGTGAGCCAAGCATAATTAAGGCAATGATTTTATCAGATTCTTGGCAACCAAAAGCGGAGCGAAGAGCAGAGCCGTTAATCCATTTATTGGTGATCCAAACCGTATCAAAGCCCTGTGCATTTGCCGCTAACTGAATCGCATAAGTTGCACAGCCTGCGGTAATCATTTGTTCCCAACTTGGCACTTTGGCGATGCTGTCGTCTAATGTTGCTACCACGCCGATAATCATTGGAGCTTGATTAGCTAATTTTTCCGCTTTTTTTAAGCGTTCCTCGCCCATATCAAATTCTGCTACCGCAGACTTTAAGCATTCACCAAACTGTGGCATACCGCTTTTTTCAATCACCACAAAGCGATAAGGCTTTAACCGCCCGTGATCCGGCACTCGCAAGCCGGCTTTTAGAATTTGTTCCAGTTGTTCTGCATTCGGGGCTTTATCGCCAAATTTTTTATTTGAACGGCGATGGTGTAATAAATCCAAGATTTGCATAAGCGTTCCTTTGTTAATTTTTTGCGTTCAAGTCAAGAATAGCATATTTTCTTCATTTAGCGATTGCTTTATACTGTGCCGACTGAGTTTATTTTTAGGAATTTCCGATGTTAACGATTTTAAAAGCATTTTACCGAATCTTCCGTTGTATTAGAGAGTGTGTCATTAATCTCTTTTTTATTCTGTTTATTTTGCTATTAGTGCCGGTGGTCGCATTTATCAGCTCTTCTGGCAGCACGCAAAAGCCGGTGTTCAATCAAGGGGCGTTACGTTTAAATTTAGATGGTTATTTAGCAGATAATCGGGAAGAATTCACTGATTTCTACCGCTTGGTGCAATCGGAATTAGGTAGTTCCGAGCCGTTTAAAATCTCGACTTTTGATGTGGTGCAAGCGATTAGCCACGCTAAAAATGACCCGAAAATTACCGGCTTGGTGTTAGATCTGCAAAAGCTACAAAGTGCTGATTTCAGCTCATTGGATTTTATCGGCAATGAAATCAACAACTTCAAACAATCGGGCAAGCCGGTGATTGCAGTAGGCGAAGACTACTCGCAAAAACAATATTATCTTGCTTCCTTTGCTGATGAAATTTATCTCAATAAAGTCGGTGCGGTGGATTTAAAAGGCTTAAATTATTCCAACACTTATTTCAAAACCTTGCTCGATAAAATTGAGGCTGAACCGCATATTTTCCGTGTCGGTACTTATAAATCGGCGGTTGAGCCGTTTATGCGTGATGATATGTCTGAGGAGGCGAAACAAAATGCCCGAGGCTGGTTAAACGGCACTTGGCAACAAACTGTGGCAACACTAGCTCAAAACCGCAACATTGAACCGCAAGCACTGGATTTATCGCCTGCCAATTACATTGAAAAATATAAACAAGCTAAAGGAGATGATGCTCAACTGGCATTAAATCAAAAATGGGTTAGTCAGTTAGTGTCCAGCCAAGAAAGTCGGGATAAACTGATTGCACAGTTTGGCAAAAACAGCGAAGGCAGTTATAACCAGATTGAGTTTTTAGATTATATGACTGAACTAAACGACCGCTTTGCAGAAGTGAATGCTCCGAAAATTGCGGTAGTGAATGTGGAAGGGGCGATTGCTGGCGGTGAAAGTGACGAAATGAATGTGGGCAGCGAGACGCTGGTAAAATTACTGCAACAAGCTCGAGATGACAAAAATGTGGAAGGCTTAATTCTACGCATTAACAGCCCCGGCGGCAGTGCTGTGGCGTCTGAACTGATTCGCCAAGAAGTGGAAGCCTTTCAACAAGCCGGCAAACCGGTGGTTGCTTCAATGGGCGGAATGGCAGCATCGGGCGGTTATTGGATTGCGGCTACCAGCGATAAAATTATTGCTAGCCCGAATACGCTTACCGGCTCTATCGGTATTTTCGGTTTAGCAGTAACTTTTGAAAAAACCGCTAAAAATCTCGGTGTGAGCGAAGACGGCATAGCGACTTCTGCCCTAGCACAACAAGCCGGTTTAAAAAGCCTACCGCAAGAGCAGGCAGAAGTGCTGCAAATTGGGATTGAAAACGGCTACGACCGTTTTTTAGAGCTGGTTTCTCGTGGCAGGAAAATGCCAAAAGAGGTGGTAGATAAAGTGGCTCAAGGGCAAGTGTGGCTGGGAACTGATGCGTTAAAACACGGATTGGTTGATGAGTTGGGCAATTTTAATGTGGCATATAATGCGTTATCTGAATTGATCAACCAAAAACGTGAAGCGGAAAACCAACCTAAAGTCGAACAGTTCGGCTTACAATGGTTTGCGGAGCAAGATGACAGCTTATTTGGCACGCTTGCCCGTGATTTCAAAGCTCAATTACAATTTAGCGTGGCAAATTGGCTTGATTTACCGCTGTTGAAGCAACCGCAACAACAGCTAGAGACTCTTTCACGTTTTAACGATCCGAAACAGATGTATCTTTACTGTTTAAATTGTGGGAAGATAGATTAATTATTGAATTTAAGGGCAGGTTTTCACCTGCCCTCTTAAATTACCATTGATAACGATAATTTACTAATACATTAAATGGTTGTTTCAGTTTCTTACCTGAAGCAACTGATGCCTCTAAACCTAAACGGTGATTACCGTTTCCTGCACTCAAGCCAAGTGAACCTTGCACTCTGCCCTTGTTTTCGGCAACTCCAAACTGATATTGGTTTACTTGCACTTTCGTACTATTGGCCTTTTTCAGCAATGCCGTTTACTTCCGCATAAGGTTGCAGATTCCAACCATTATTCAAGGCAAAGCCTTTTGCTACTCTTACGCCGGCACGGGCAACTAAAAGATTTAACCGTTCCTCATCGGCTTTACCGTTAATGGTGTGGTAGGCAAGTTGAGCTTGTGGTGTTACTACCCAGTCATTGTTTAAAACAAGCGACTCAATTTTAGCAAATTTTCACTCCAATTGAACCGCTTATCTTTCTATTTTGTGAACCTCCTCACAAAAATGGTGCTGAGAAAAATCACTAACATCACTGGAATGGTTAAGCCGAGTAGTAAATGCACTTGGTGGTAAGAGAGAAGGTGGTATAGCACGAAGCCGACAAGCCATAATCCGGCAGCAACCCAATCAACATTAGGCTGTGCTTGGTGGCGTTTTAACACAAAGAAATCCGCAATTTGCACGGCAATCATCGGGGCGAATACCGAGCCTATCAGCAGCAGGAAATTTTCATATTGGGTAACCGGTAAACTGATTGCCAGTAGCGTGCCGATGATTGTGACTAGAATGGCGGTTGGGGTTTCTTTGAATTTTGCCGTGATATTGCCGGCACTGACACCGGCGGAATAGGCATCAAGAAACGTGGTAGTCACAGTCGAAAGAATCATCACCATAATGCCGATAAGGCTCATTCCTGTCATTAGTAACATAGGGGCAATTTCGGTTTGCCCGGTAAATAGCACCATACCCAGACCTAACGCATACATCCACGCACTGGTGATCAAATAGCCTATGGTCGCCGAAAGGGTCGCGGCAAAAGGCTTTTTCGCTTTAGCGGTATAGTCTGATACCAAAGGTAGCCACGAAAGAGGCATAATAGTTGCTAATTCCACTGCGGTGCTAAACGGCATTTCACCCGAAACAGGAAAATTTTCCTGCCCATTCAATACCTTAATGCTTAGCCATAAGGTGAGCAAAAACATCGCTATCAATGTCACTAACTTGAATTTTCCGACCTGATTAGAGCCGGTAAATAACCATAGCACAATCAGCAACCCAAGCACGATTGCCCAAAGCGAGAAAGCCGAATATTCCCATAAGGCAAGGCTAAGGGCATTACTGATCTCTGCCCCTGTATAGATCATAATGGCTGTCCAACCAACAAGCTGTAGCACATTGGCAAGGGAGAAAAACACCGAGCCTCTGCCAAAGGAAATTTGCACCGTTTGCATCGCATTTTTGCCGGTTTTCGCCCCAATTAAGCCGGCAGCAAAAAACAAAATGCCGCCTAATAAATGCCCTAGCACTATCGCCAGCAAGCCTTGTTGCCAGCCAAGTGGGGCAATCCAAGTGCCAACCACGATTGCACTGGCACTAATGCCCGCTCCCGCCCAAATCAAACCACTGTTTAGCGTACTAAGAGTTCTATTCATTACGGCCTCCATTTGCAAATTTTGCTAAGTTTTTGACCGCTTGTTGCCAATCTTTTGCTTGGGTAACGGCACTTACCACCGCGGCACTGCCGACACCGGTATGCATTACATTTTCAATGCTTTGCTCATTAATTCCACCAATCGCCACAGTTGGAATGTTAAGCGGTGCAACGAGAGCAACATATTTGGCTAAATTTGTTAAGCCTTGTGGTTGAGACGGCATTACTTTGGTTTGAGTAGGGAAAACGTGGCCAAAAGCGATATAAGACGGTTTCACCGCCAATGCCCGCATTATTTCAAAGTAGCAGTGGGTTGAAACACCAAGCCGTAACCCAGATTGCTGAATTGCATTTAAATCGGCGGTGGCTAAATCCTCCTGCCCTAAATGCACGCCGTAAGCCTGATACTTCATGGCTAACTGCCAGTAATCATTTACAAACAAACGCACATTGTGCTGTTTCGCCAGTGCGACCGAATGGGCAATTTCTTGCTCAATCTCTGCAAGCGGTCGATTTTTGATTCTAATTTGCAAGGTTTTTACCCCTACAAGAATTAAGCGTTCAAGCCATTTAACGCTATCTACAACAGGGTAAAGCCCAAGTTGATATTCCGTTGGAGCAAAAGGCTCTTTCGGCAATTTAAGAGGGGCAGAAATCAGCTCGGTTTGTGGGAAGAAAGCGATATCATCAGGGTAGCCGGTGTGGCAAAGTGAACTTAAAGCAGTTTGCCCTCTGCCTTGTTTTTCCGATAAGCCTTTTTGCAAATAAGCGGTGGCAACAGTGACGGCATCAGCTAAATCAAAGCCGGTTGCCAACATCGCTCCAACCGCTGAAGCATAGGTGCAACCTGTGCCATGGGTATTCACACTTTGCTGTCGGGCGTGACTAAAGGCATAAATTTCATTTGCAGTCAGCAGATAATCTCTTACCGTTTCCCCCAGCCATTCAAAATGTCCACCTTTGGCTAACACGGCTTTGATTCCCTGTGCAAACAGTTTGTGGCTAGCGGTTTTCACATCACCAAAGGTCTGGATTTCTGTGTCGCTTAATAAAGCGAGTTCAGTGCCGTTTGGAGTGATTAAATCCACCAGCGGATACAATTTTTGTTGCACTATCGGCAATAAAATACTGTCGGATAACGCCTGCCCACTGCTTGCCACTGCCACAGGGTCGTAAACCACATAACAATAATGCGAGCTTTCTGCACGGATTTTTTGGATATATTCACACAAGATCTCTACTTGTGCTTGCGAGCAGAGTAAGCCGATTTTGATTGCGTTCGGGTAGCCTTGAACCAGCAAGGCTTCAAACTGTTGGCGGAAGGTGTGATCATCAACAGGCGTTACACACAGCACACCGTGCGGATGTTGAGCCGTTACAGAAGTAACTACTGAACAACCCACTAGGTTAAAATCGTGAAAGGTATGTAAATCGGTTTGCAGACCGGCACCGGCACAGGAATCTGAGCCGGCAACCGTCCAAATGACGTTAGGTTGGTATGGAGAGTTTGAATAATTAGACATCGCAAAATCCTCATAATATGCTTAGGGTTTTGCTTGCCAGAGATGTGGTAATGATCCCAAAATCTGAATTTGGGTAAAACTTGTTCCCTACGCAGGTACTAACCTACAGGTTCCACGGATCTCGCTGTTGCGATCTCAGCCTTACGGCACTCCGACAAGCGTTTTTAGTATAGCTTACAAGCGGTTATTTTTTATAAAAAAATGCAAAATATCCGTTGTGAAGTCTATTAGAGGGAAATTTGCATTCCCTCATCTTGGGGCAAGGTGGTAACTTGCCCCGTCGTTAAGTGAGTGGTTTTTTATATCTCCTCTAATTCCAAATCTTTGGTTTCGTGGACTTGCCACAATGCCCAGAAGCTCAGTAATGAGGCAACCGATAAATAGCCGCCTACACCGAATAAGCCGAAATTTTCATTGATTTTGACCGCAATAATAGTGAACACGCTAGCTCCTAAAATACCGGCAGCGGTGTAGGCAAGCGAAGCCCCTGTGTAACGTACTTCTGTTGGGAAGAGTTCGGGTAGAATTACTGCCATCGGGCCGAAGCTTAAGCCGATTAAGATCATTCCAATGGTGAGGAAAATAAAGATCGAAGTCGGTGTGCCGTTTTCGAGGAAAAACGGCATTGTTAAGCCGTAAACTACGGTTGCTCCTGTGGCAAGTAACAGCAGTAAACGGCGTCCGATTTTGTCTGAATAAATGCCGGAGAAGAAAATCGCAATGCCGAAAATCACGGAGGTAATCAGCAAATATTGGGTGTAGAGATTTACCGGTAAACCTAAGCCTGTAGCGTGTCCTGCTTGAGAAACTGCCACCGGGCTTTTGACGAAAATCGGGGTGAAAGCAACTAAAATGTAGAACAACACATAGCCGGCGGTGGCAATCAGCACGCCGATCATAAAAGGCTTGAGGTGTTGGCTAAACAAAGTTTTAAGCGGGGTATGGCGGTTTTTACCTTGTTGTTCCGCTTTAAGGAAAATCGGGCTTTCGCTGATCTTAATTCGGATATAAAGCCCAATGGCGATCATCACAATAGAAGCGACAAACGGAATTCGCCACGCCCAATCCAAGAAGGTTTGTTCACCGTAAATTAAATTCACCAAGTAGAACGCTCCGTTTGCCAACAGCAAGCCGATTGGGGCGCCCATTTGCGGAAAAATACCAAAAAATGCCCGCTTGTGTTTCGGGGCGTGTTCAGTGGCAACGAGAGCAGCTCCGCCCCATTCGCCGCCTAAGCCTAAACCTTGTCCGATTCTACAGAGGCAGAGTAACACGGTTGCCCAAATGCCAATGGCGGCATAATTAGGCAAAAGCCCGATTGCTACGGTAGATAAGCCCATTAATAAGAGCGAGGCAATCAGAGTTTGTTTGCGTCCGTATTTATCGCCGAAATGCCCGAATAAAATCGACCCCATCGGGCGGGTGAAAAAGGCAAGAGCTAGTACGGAAAGCGACATTAATTGGTTGGAAACCGGATCATCGCTATTAAAAAACTGCACATTAAACACCAGCACTGCTGCCATCGTGTAGATGTAGTTATCAAAATATTCAATCGCCGTGCCGACCATTGAGGCAACCGCCACTTTAGTTGGGTTTGAGTGAGTTTTAGACATATTCAACCCTCACATATTGCTCAACGGTTTCAGGCGTTAATGCCCCAAGGGTATCCAGCAGATTGACGGCAAATTGCCCGTATTGAGTTGGTTTGAGTGCTTGAGCAGCCACTTCGCCTGCAACGGCATAAGCGGCGCAAGCCTCAATAAGTGCGTTGAAATAGTGCTCTTTGTCGGCAACGGCTAAGAATGCCCCGCATACCGCACTTAATAAACAGCCTGAAGCGGTAATTTTGGGGAACATCGGGCTGCCGTTGTGCAATAAAGCTGTGTGTGAGCCAGAGCTTACCACATCGGTTTCACCACTGATTGCGACTAAGGTTTGGTAACGTTTGGCAATCTGTTGGGCGATTTCAACCACATTATGCGAGCCTTCGCCGGCATCAACGCCTTTGGCTTGCCATTCTACACCGGCGAGGGTAGCTAGTTCCCCCGCATTTCCACGAATGGCGGTGAAGTGAATTTGGTCGACTAAGGTTTCAACTGTTTGACGGCGGAAAGGTGTTGCTCCAACGCCGACAGGGTCAAGAATGAGCGGAATACCTAAACGGTTGGCGGTTTTGCCAGCAAGCTCCATTGCTTCTACTTCTTTGCCGATAAGCGTGCCGATATTAATCACCACGGCGTTACTGAGTGCCGGCACGGATTCCATCTCCTCAATAGCAGCTGCCATAATGGGAGAAGCACCAAGAGCCAATAAGCCGTTGGCAGAAAAATTAGCGGCAACAATGTTGGTAATGTTGTGAACAAGCGGTCGATTTTGTCGAATTTTTTGCAAATAATGCGAGTGATAGGGGAGTGATGTGGTCATCGTTTATTCCTTAATATGATTGAAAAACAACGCACCAACACCAACGGGGAATAGATGGGTTTACGCCTTTAGTTTCCTACGTCAGTGCTAACTGCATCAGGTTCAACGGGTATTTCTCAGCTTGCCCTTAGGCAAGCACCCCGACTAAATGAGGCTTTAATATAATCACTAAAAAAGCGGTTGTAAAGGGCTACAACTGCAGTTTTCAATTAAGCTGCTTCTCGGTGATAGAAACGCAAGCTGTGCTCTTTTTGGCGGGCGGAACTAAAGGCGGAGACTCGTTTTAAATAGCCGATTACCCGAGTGCCGTAATCAATATTATCGGAGCCACATTTGCTACAACTGTGCAACGTGCGTTTGTCGATGTGGCTACATTCGTTGCAAATCGTGATTTTAACGTTAATACAAAAATAATTGCAGCCGGTTTTAGCGGCGGTATCCAGCAAGGAGCGATATCCGGTTTGGGTTAAGGCTTCGTCTAAATTCAAGTGTAGAGCGGAGCCTCCGTCCAGCCATTCAATCAGCTCTCTGCCGTGCAGTAAGAATTTATCCAAAGCATTAATTTCTTCATCTTCTACCACATAGAAATAGGAATTGTAGCAATCTCGTGGTACGAAATAGCCGTCCTCTTTGTCCCATTTGGCGTTTTTGACCCCTAAATTTTCAGCAGGCACAAATTCGGTATTAAATTTTACCCCATACTTTTCACCGGCTGCTTGGTTAGCTTGGAAAATAATTTTTAACCGAGATTGCACAAAATCAATATAGTCTGGATTGTAACCTACGGTTAAACCTTGTGATTCAGCAGCTTCTGCCATTCCGTTAATGCCAATAGTTAGGAATTGTTTATGCAGTGAAATAAAACCGGCATCGTAAACCGGCAACATACCGGCAGCTAAATACTCTTCCATCAGTTTGCGGTAAGCGTATTGATATTTATGGATCTTGCTGACTTCTTCGCTTAAATCACGGTTATCTTGCACCAAACGGTTCATATTAATAGTAATTACATTGATTGAACCTGTCGCAACACCTCCAGCCCCTAATGAATAGGAGAAGCTATGATCGCTGATTTCATTTCTCAAGCGGCAGCAAGAAGCAAGGGAATCCGGATTATCTGATTGATAAATAAAGAATGAATTGCCTTGAGATAGCTCTTTTGCCATTTGATTGGCAAACTCGTCATCTTTACATTTGCCCTTTTCGGTAAGCATTGCTGCGGTCACAACAGGGAAAGTGAGAATCGCTTTGCTTCGCTCTTTATTGAACCATTGCATAAAGAAAAGTTGTAATTTTGAAGTGGTTTCCCAATTTGGTTTCTCAAAATCAGGAAAAACAAAACGGCTAAACATCGCTTCAAAATAGAATTTGTCATACACTGAAATATTCCAAAAGACGCTTTGATAACCACGAGCGGCTGCCGGTTGGTTGATGCTATACACAACCTGCTGCAGGTGGTTTTCAATATCTGAACGATGAGTCTGTAAGTAATTATCGCCGTAATCTTTGCGGGCAAAATAGTCAAAATAGGTCAGAAATTCAACCGTGGCGACTGCACCGGCAAACTGAGAACTGACTGCAAAGACAAAATTGATAAAAGAACCGCAGAATGAGGCTAAATGTTTCGGGGCTTTGGATTCGCCGCCGAGTTTAGTCAAACCATCACGCAAGAAAGGGTACATAGTGACTGAAACGCAGTAGGGTTTTAGGCTGGTTTCATCGTGTACGTAAATTTCGTGTGCTTCGATTTGACGTAAATATTCACAAGCGGTTTCTTTTCCAAAAATTTTTGCAATTTTTTCACTCACTTTTGCTCGGTTGATTTGCACAAAAAAATCTTTCATTAGCTCCTGTTCCATTGTCGCTATGTTTTTTTGCGTGACGTTAGCGTTGGCGTCCATTTTTGAACCGTCTGCGGCATTTTTGGCTTGAATATATTGGTTAATGAAATGTAGTTTTCCGTCTAATTGTGTCGGTTGTAAGCGAATCATATTGAAGCTCCTCGAATAAAAAGATGGTTAAGATTTTGGTTATTGCGTAAATCAGTAAAGCGTTGGTTGGTGGTTAAACTTTCCAATCCTCCTCGTTCGGCAATCCAACGCCCGGTTTTTAAGTAGGTTAGCTCGTGTAATAAAGTCTCGGCGATTTCGTGCTGCTCCAAACCACTATAAAGACAGGTGTTTAGCCCCTGTTTTTTTGCCAGTTGCAACAGCGGCAGTAATTTTTCTGCTTCCCATTCTCCGCCCATAAACAATACGCAGCTAATTAAGCCTTGGTAGCGTTTTAGGCGTTCAGAGAGATATTCACTGCTAAGCTCTTTCCCAAGACAGGCTTTCCAGCTATCCGCACTATGGCAACCTTTACAGCCAAGCGGGCAGCCTGTAATCAGAAAAGCAAGTGAGGTCTCATTCGGCACTTCTTGCCAAACAATTTGTTCCGAGCTGAATCTGAGATTTTCCATTACTAATTCATTAACACAATATATTGTGTTTTTTAACATTATTTAACACTATATATAGTATGTTAGATCTGTTGAATGGGAAAATAAAGAGCAATAAGTGAAAAAAAAGAGTTGAAATTTGAAGAAATGAATAAAATCAAAAGGATAGCGAATGATAAATTTTAAGCATAAAAAAGCCGTGTATTTTTTTACACGGCGAATGAAAAGTCTGATTAATTGATTTCAATGATATCAAACAGTTTTTCTAATTGATGGCTTAAAAGAGAGAGTGGACGTTTACTTGCTAATGTAAAATTTAGGTTAAAGGTGCTGTCTGTTGATTCTACATTTAAGCATTTCACCTCAAAACCACGGTGACGTATAACCCGTAAAATACGCTCTAAGGTTTCAGGGCGTTTGTTAGCTTTAAGCGTTAATTGATATTCTTCCATCTTATTCTCCTATACCTCATCGTCTAACATATCGGCATTACACGCCCCCGGCGGCACCAGTGGCCAAACGTTATCTTCCTGTGGAATACAAACGTGAAGTAAGTAAGCCCCTTTGGCATTGAGCATTCTGTCTATTGCATCTGACACTTCGCTCGCTTTCTCAATTCGCTCACCGTCAATATCAAAGGCTTTCGCCAACAACACAAAATCAGGGTTATCATCTAAAATGGTTTGGCTGTGTCGCCCGTGGAAGAACAGCGATTGCCATTGGCGAACCATACCTAAACGTTGGTTATCCAGTAATAGGATTTTGACCGCTAAATCAGCTCTTTTAAGCGTGCCGAGTTCTTGAATATTCATCATAATCGAGCCATCACCGGTAATTAAAATAACCTGATCTTCCGCTCGAGCTTTGATTGCCCCAATCGCCGCAGGCAAGCCAAAACCCATAGAGCCAAAACCGGCAGAGGTGATATAGTTTTTCGGATCGTGATAAGTTAAATGTTGTGCCGACCACATTTGATGCTGCCCTACATCGGTAGTGACGATGCTGTTTTTGGCTTTCCGCTGTGAAAGCGTGTGTAATAACGCCACGGCATCAATATTGCCATCACCACTATTTTCTTGATATTGAAAGTCAAATTGCTGCTTTAAATTACGCACATCTTCACGCCATGGTTCAATATCTAACGGTTGAGCCAAGTAATTCACGGCTTCAATCAAATTCCCTTTTAAGGCAACTTGTGCTTGACGGAGCTTGTTGATTTCCGCATTGTCGATATCAATGTGAATCACTTTAGCGTGAGGGGCAAAAGTGTCTAATTTGCCGGTAACACGGTCATCAAAGCGGGCACCACAGGCAATGAGTAAATCACACTCTTGTACCGCGTAATTTGCTGCTTTTGTGCCGTGCATACCGATCATTCCCATATAGAGCGGATCGGTTGGATCGATAGTGCCTAACCCTTTTAAGGTAGAAACAGACGGAATATTTGCAATTTTTACAAAATTTCTGACCGCTTGTACACCATCAGCCATACTAACGCCACCGCCGACATAAAGTACCGGGCGTTTGGCGGTGGCTAATAATTGTTTGGCAACCACTAATTTGTTGGGATCTTGTGCATCGGCAGGTTCTTTAGGATAAACGATAGGCAGAGCCGAAGTTTGAGCTAGTTGCACATCACGTGGAATATCGACCAGCACCGGACCAGGTCTGCCACTTTGTGCAATTTGGAATGCGAGGGCTAAAATTTCAGGGAGCTCCTCAATATTCTGAACAATAAAACTGTGTTTAGTGCAAGCGAGTGACAAACCTAGTACATCAGCTTCTTGGAAGGCATCAGTGCCGATTAAATGGCTGGCAACTTGTCCGGTAATTGCTACCACAGGAATAGAATCAAGTGCGGCATCGCCTAAACCGGTGATTAAATTAGTTGCCCCAGGGCCGGAGGTCGCAATACAAACCCCTACTTTACCTGTTGCACGGGCATAACCGATAGCTGCCATTGCAGCACCTTGTTCATTGCGGCAAAGTAAATGATCTAAGCCTGAATCATAAATTGCATCATAGGTAGGCATAATAGCCCCGCCCGGATAGCCAAAAAGTGTCGTTACCCCGTGAGCTTTTAAACTCTCGGTGATAAATCTTGCTCCATTCATGGATGTTGTGTCCTTAATATTTTTATTATTTTAAAACCAGGCAATATAGATAACATAAATTCCCTGTTTTTTAAACTTTATTTTCAGTAAAAATAAATAGGATTCCATCATTTATTTGGACAAATAAAAGTCGTTTTTATTTAGGTAGAGAAAGGAGTTACTACTTAAGAGGTATTTTGGCAAATTTTATTGATTTAATTCAATAAATCTTCATTTTGATATAGTCGGCTTGGTTTAAATTTCATATTCTCGCAACTGAATATCAGGGATTATCTTATTAATTTTAATAGGAAAAATTCTTATTTTTATCTAATTATTTTTACCTGAGTGGGAGAGCCAAAATGAAATTTTTAATAAAAAGCCTAGCTGTGGCAACAATTTCAATATTGGGGTGTTTACAAACTGCTTTAGCTGAAGAGGCGAAAACTGAATCATTAACAGATAAAGCAGTTAAGCATGAAAAATTAGGCGTGAAAATTGAGTCTGCAAACCACCTATTTGCAGAAAAATATCCGCTACAATACGATTCTTGGAAGTCAACTGCAAAATCCACAGATCGAGGAAGTGCGTTAGAGGCTGACCCTCGTTATGTTATTTTGTGGGCAGGCTATGCTTTTGCGAAAGATTATAATAAACCACGAGGTCACTTTTATGCAGTTACCGATGTGCGTGATATTTTGCGTACCGGCGCGCCTAAAGATGAAAATGATGGTCCACAACCTATGGCTTGTTGGACATGTAAAGGCCCTGATGTTCCACGCTTAATTGAGGAGAAAGGTGAGCGAGGATATTTTGATCCTAAATGGGCGAAATATGGTGCTGAAATTGTAAACTCAATAGGTTGTGCAGACTGCCATGACACGACATCAGAAGAGTTTAAACAAGGTAAACCTGCACTACGTGTTGCACGTCCTCACGTATTACGTGCATTGAATACGGTTGGTTGGAAGTTTGAGGATTTAGATAAACATGGTAAACGCCCTGCTGTGTGCGCTAACTGCCATGTGGAGTACTATTTCAAAAATAAAACAGATGTAACTTTCCCTTGGGATAAAGGTGTAGATGTAGATAGCATTGAAAAATACTACGATGAAATCAATTTTACAGACTGGACTCATGCTTTATCGAAAGCTCCGATGCTAAAAACGCAGCACCCAGATTTTGAAGTTTGGTCACAAGGTACACATGGGAAAAATGGTGTAACCTGTATTGATTGCCATATGCCAAAAGTGAAAGACAAAGACGGCAAAGTTTATACTGACCACAAAATCGGTAATCCGTTTGACCAATTTGAAGCGACTTGTAAAACTTGTCATGAACAAAGCAAAGAAACATTGGAAAAACGTGTAAAAGAGTATAAACACGAAGTAAAAGAGGCAATGATTCGCTTAGAAGATCAATTAGTGAAAGCTCACTTTGAAGCGAAAGCTGCTTGGGAAGCTGGAGCAACTCAAGAAGAGATGAAAGAGATCTTAATGGCAATTCGTCACGCTCAATGGCGTTGGGATTACTCTGCGGCAGGTCACGGTAACCACTTCCACGCACCTGATGTAATGTTACGTACCATCGCAACAGGTATCGACCGTGCAGCAGATGCCCGTGCTAAATTAGGTGTAGTGTTAGCGAAACACGGTGTAACAACGCCAGTGGCGATTCCGGACATCTCAACTAAAGAGAAAGCACAACTTGCTATTGGTTTAGATATTCCTAAAGAGCAAGCAGCAAAAGATGAGTTCTTAAAAACTGTGGTTCCTCAATGGGAAAAAGAAGCTCGTGCTAAAGGTTTATTACCCGCAGAAGAAGCAGACAAACCGGTAGCAGCACCAAAAGCAGAAGCAAAATAATGTAGCTTGAGGTGAACTATGAAAAAATTAATCTCAAAAGCAGGACGAGCAGTCGCCCTCATACAAGCGGTCGTATTTGCAGGTTTTTTTGCAATTTCCAGTGCGAATGCGTTAATGCCTGAGCAGCCAAAACCTCTTTGGCAATCAGAAACGGCTGATGATGCAAAAGTAGCTCAAGATGCACGCCGTGATCCAAATAAATATTGTACTCAATGTCACGAATCGGCAAACGCAACAGGTAAGCCTTTCCATCACGCAGGCAAACATTTCCAAAAAGATGTGAAAAGCCCGAATAATGGAGAGCCACTCACTTGTGTAAGTTGCCACGGTAATATTTCTGAAAGCCACCGCAAAGGGGCAAAAGACGTAATGCGTTTTAACCCACACGGTAAAGCAAGTAACCCATCACTTGAACGTTCGGTAAATGAGCAAAATCAAGTCTGTTTTGCTTGCCATACGGCAGAGAAATTGCGTGAAAAATTCTGGGCTCACGACACGCACGCAACTAAAATTGCTTGTACCAACTGTCATGAAATTCACCCGGAAAAAGATCCGATGAAAGACATTCCTGAAAAAGATCGCATTAAACTTTGTACGGATTGTCATACCAAAATTCATTCAGGCGAATTTAAAAATCCTGAAATGAAAGCCACAGAAGCAAAAGGAACAAAATAATGACTTGCACCCGTAGAGATTTCGTCTCAGGGGCAGGTGCTATCGCAGTTGTGGCAAGTACAGGGCTTGCCACCTCCATAACTCTTGCTACTGAGAAAGAACAAAAGAAAATCCGCTATGCGATGGTTCACGATGAAACTGCCTGTATCGGCTGTACGGCTTGTATGGACGCTTGTCGCACCACCAACAAAGTGCCGGAAGGGGTTTCTCGTTTAGAAATTATCCGTAGTGAGCCTTTCGGTGAGTTTCCGAACGTACAATATGAGTTTTTCCGCCAATCTTGCCAACACTGTACCAATGCACCTTGTGTGAGTGTTTGCCCGACCGGTGCTTCATTTATCGATCCTGAAACCGGGATTGTTGATGTACACTCAGATTTGTGTGTCGGTTGCCAATACTGTATTGCGGTTTGCCCGTATCGTGTACGTTTTATTCACCCTGAGAAAAAATCGGCGGATAAATGTAACTTTTGCCGAGATACCAATCTTGCAGAAGGCAAACAGCCTGCTTGTGTAGAGGCTTGTCCGACTAAAGCTTTAACCTTTGGTGATATGAATGATCCAAGTAGCGATATTTTCCATAAAGTGAAAAATAATCCGGTTTATCGCACCAAAACGGCATTAGGCACGGAGCCGAATTTATATCACATTCCATTTGGTAAAGGAGAACATAGATAATGAATGAATATGTACCTTTCCAAACCCCAAACCTTGTTTGGGATGGCACTATCGCTATTTACTTATTCCTACTTGGTATTTCATCAGGTGCGGTTCAGTTAGCGATTGCTTACCGTAATAGCGGTGTCAAAATGGAAAAACCAAGCCAAAACTGGATTATTCGTAGTGCGGCTATTCTTGGCACATTACCAACCATTATCGGCTTACTGTTACTGATTTTCCACTTAACCAAACCTTGGACATTCTGGAAATTAATGTTCAACTATAACTTTACCTCAGTAATGTCGATGGGGGTAATGTTATTCCAACTTTATATGGCAGTATTGGTGGTTTGGATCGCCATAATGTTTAAAGATTGGATTGTTCGGTATCTACCTGTGGTCTCTGGTTTGATCGATTTTGCCGAAGCGAAGCTGTTAAAACCAATTGAATTTATCTTATTCGTATTGGCTGCTGTACTTGGTGCTTACACCGGTTTCTTACTCTCGGCGTTAGTGAGTTATCCAATGCTCAACAACCCGGTGTTACCGGCATTGTTCTTGGCATCAGGGGCATCGTCAGGTATTGCAGCAACTTTCCTAGTGATTTTACTCGCAGGCAAGTTATCCGGTGAAAGCCACGAAGTCCACTTTATGCACAAATTTGAAGTGCCGATTATGGTAACCGAATTAGGCTTAATTGTAGCGTTCTTTGTGGGCTTACACTTCGGTGGAGCAGATAAATCGCTCGCTTTAACCAATGCACTTAACGGCTTCTGGGGGAATGTGTTCTGGATAGGCGTAATGTTAATCGGTATTGCGATTCCGCTTGTTGCCAATATTTTTGGTAGCCACCGCTTGAAACATAACGTGAAATTTATTATCTTAATTTCCGTTTTCGACTTAATCGGTGTACTCTGCTTGCGTTACTTTATCCTTTATGCAGGGCAACTAACGGTTGCAAGTTAGGATATACTCTCTCCCCTTGTGGGACAAATGTTTACATTTGAACGTTGGCTTTGCCAACGGCTCCGAAGGAGCGAGCGTAGCGAGTATTGAGACCGAAAAATATTTCGTTCAGAAATATTTTTCAGAGAGAGGGAGTATTGTTATTTTTAGCAAAATTATTTAATTCCCCTCTCCCTGATTTTTCTTCTGAACGAAGAAAAATCTGTCCCTCTCCCACAAGTGGAGAGGGCTTTTTTTACATTCACAAGCGGTCATTTTTTGGATTTTTTATGCTACCGGAACTCGGCTATTTTTCACTTTTATTGGCTGCAATTAGTGCCATTTTTCAAGTTGGTTTTGCACTTCTAGGCGAAGTTCGCAAGCAATATCATTGGCTGGCATTGGCTCCGCTTTTCACTTATTTGCAAGCTGCTTTTACCACATTTTCCTTTTCTACCTTAGCTTATGCTTTTCTAACCGATGATTTTTCGGTTATCTACGTTGCCGCTCATTCCAACAGCCAGCTCCCCGATTTTTTTAAATTTGCCGCCACTTGGGGCGGACACGAAGGTTCAATGCTGTTTTGGCTCACCGCTCTTGTGATTTGGTCTGCGGTATTTTGCAAATTTTCGCAAAAAATTGACCGCTTGTTTGCCAACCGAACCTTAGCGATGTTAGGGCTAATTGCACTAGGTTTTCTACTTTTCATTCTATTGGTTTCCAGCCCATTTGAACGTGGCTTTCCACCACCACCTGAAGGGCGAGATCTCAACCCAATGTTGCAAGATATTGGGCTCATCTTTCACCCGCCTTTGCTCTACTTGGGCTATGTCGGCTTTGCGGTGAGCTTTGCAATGATTGTCGCCGCCCTCGTTTCAGGCGGAATGGACGCTGCGATTATGCGTTGGCTTCGTCCGTGGACGATGATTTCGTGGGGATTTCTCACCGCCGGCATTATTTTAGGGGCGTGGTGGGCATATTACGAACTCGGCTGGGGTGGCTGGTGGTTTTGGGATCCGGTGGAAAATGCCTCCCTAATGCCTTGGCTACTTGGCACCGCATTGGTGCATAGTTTAATTGTGAGCCAACAGCGTGGCATTTTCTATTATTGGACGATTCTACTTGCCATTTTCGCCTTTGCTTTAAGCCTATTAGGCACGTTTATTGTTCGTTCGGGTGTACTGACCTCGGTTCATGCCTTTGCGGTCGATCCCGACAGAGGAATGGCACTGCTGATCTTATTCTTCGGCTTAAGTTTCATTGCCCTTGCTCTGTTTGCATTCCGAGCGAATCTCTGGCAAGGCAAAGTGCGTTTCAACTTACTTTCTAAAGAAACGGCATTTTTATTGATTAACGGCTTATTTAGTGTGGCTGCTTCTGTGGTATTGCTGGGGACTTTCTACCCGATGATCTTCACAGTGATGAATTGGGGATCGATTTCAGTGGGGGCCCCCTATTTCAATAGCGTATTCACGCCACTAGCGTTACTGTTAATGATAGTAATGGGCTTTGCGGTGGTGCTGGGCTGGAAACAGATTTCAAATAAGCAGATATTGGTAAAACTTTGGTTGCTGCCGATTGCAGTCGGTTTAGCGTTAGGGTTGATTTATGCCTCCATCTCGCAAAGAGAGCATTTTGCTTTGCAGCCGTTACCCACCATATTTATCAGCCTTGCGATCTGGATTATTCTCACTCATTTGCCCTATTCGCAAAAAATGTGGCAAATTCGACCGCTTGCGATGCGGTTAGCCCATATCGGCTTTGCGGTTTGCGTGATTGGGGCAATGATGAACAGTTATTACGGCGATGAAATCGGCGTGCGGTTAAAGCCGAATCAAGCAGCGGAACTTGCCGGTTATACCTTTAAATATGAAGATTATCACGATCTCATCGGTCCGAACTACACCGCCGAGCAAGCCGTTTTTTCTATCAGCCGAGATGAACAGTTGCTGGCAACCGTCACACCGGAAAGACGCTATTATGATGTAAGAACGATGACAATGGCAGAAGTAGGGCTTTTCCACCACAATTTAGACGATATTTATATTGTGATGGGGGATAAGTTCGGCAATTTAGAATATGCCTTCCGTTTGCACTATAAGCCTTATGTGCAAGCCTTATGGTTAGGTGGTATGATGATGGTAATGGCCGCCCTGTTGGCATTATTCGGTTATCGTAGAGAAAACAAAAAATGAAAAAAATCCTGTTACTTATTCCGCTCCTGTTACTTGTAGTTATTGTTGGCTTTTTGACTGTGCCGTTAATGAATAAAGATGCCCTTGCTCCCACTGAAGATTGGCAGGGCAAGCCGTTTCCAGAGTTTGTAGGCAAGAACTTACTTGATAGTAACGCGCATTTAAATAACAACAGCTTGCCGAAAGAGCCTTATATTCTCAATGTGTGGGCGAGCTGGTGTACTTGGTGCATTAAAGAGTTCCCGATTTTGTTGGAGCTAAAACAAAAAGGCGTGCCGATTGTCGGCTTAACTTATAGCGACCGCCCAAATGATGCCCTCAACGCATTGAAAAACTGGGGAAATCCGTTTAGTTTAATTATTGATGATTACGAAAAAGGCTTTTTGATCCAAACCCTGAAAGTCTCTTCTGCACCTTCCAGTTATTTGATTGATAAACACGGTGTAGTGCGTTACCAACAAAAGGGTTACAACCCTGATTTTGCACAGGATTTCCTACCCAAATTAGAGGCTCTCAGAAATGAGAAATAGCATAATTTCCATCGGCTTTTTGCAAAAAATCCGCAAAATATTACCGCTTGTATTTGGCTTGTTGCTATTTGTCGGCACGGTTCAAGCTGAAATGGTGGACACCTTTCAATTTCAAAATGAGGCGGATCGGGTACGGGCGATTTCACTGGCTCGTTCGTTGCGATGTTTGCAATGTCAGAACCAAAATTTGGTCGAATCCAATGCGACGGCGGCTTACAATATGCGAATTGAAGTGTATGAAATGGTGAATCAAGGGAAAAGTAATGAGGAAATTATCCGCATTATGACCGAGCGTTTCGGCAGTTTTGTGAATTACGATCCACCATTCACGCCACAGACATGGGTATTATGGGGCTTGCCGGTTGGCTTGTTTAGCCTGTTATTTCTAGCTATTTTGTGGCGAACTAGCAAAAATAAAGGCAACAAAAATGAAAACGCGTGAGCAATTAAGCCAAGAAAACTACCAACAAGCGGTTAAATTTGCCCAACATTTTGCAGATGACGTCAGACAAGAGTTTGAGCGTGAGGCAGAGCAACGTTACCAATTTGAACGAACGCAATTTGAACAGAGCGTTTTGCAAAATAATGCTCAAAATCGACCGCTTGCTAAAATCGCAAGCCTGAGTTGCGTGGCGATTTTGTTGTTAGCAATGACTTACTATGGGCTTTCCGGACGTTATCAAGTGGTGCAATCAGGTTTGCAACAACATCAAGATTTTCAACAACAGATGAGCGATGCACACGGCACATCGAAAAATGAACGCTATATTTTGAGTCTGCAAAACCAGCTTCGAGAAAACCCGAATAACGGTGATTTATGGTACGAACTAGGGCAGGCTTATGCGTTAAGCAATGATTTTGATTCGGCACTGGTTTGCTACGATAATGCCGAGAAGCTACTCGGAAAACGAGCGGCTATTTTGGGGGCGATTGCCACCGCTCGTTATTACGATAACGGGCAGAAAATGACCGTTGAAATTCAAGCCATTATCGAGCAAGCCCTACAGTTGGATAAAAATGAAAATGCCAGTTTACTCCTGCTAGCCTCCGACAGCTTTTTAAATAACAATTTTCAACAAGCTCTCGATAATTGGCGTAAAGTGTTAGATAGCAATAATGATTCTATCAACCGCAGAGCGATTATCCAAAGTATGGAAATGGCACGACAGATGTTAAATTCCCAGCAATAACAAAAGCCGATGATTTTTGTCATCGGCTTTTGTTTGAGTGGATCAAAAGGTTTATTGCAAAATCACATAGAAATTTGCACCGTCACGCACAATATTGAGTGCAACCACAGATGGCTTGGTTTCTAATATTTTGCGTAAATCGGCAATGTTTTCTACCGAGTGGCGGTTCACGCCGATGATAATATCGCCTTTTTTGAGGCTTCGCATTTCAGCAATCGAGCCTTTTTCTACGTTAGAAATTTCAACCCCTTTAATGCCTTTGGCATTGTAGTTGTTAAAATCTGCCCCTTTTAATGCCGGAATGAGGTTTGAAGCAGTAACTTTGGCTTCAGAATCCGATTGTAAGGTCACTTTTGCTTTGGCTTCTTTGCCGTCACGCAGGTAAGTAAGTTCAATCTCTTTACCTACACCTGAAGTAGCTACTTTTGCTCGTAATTCGCTGAAACTACGGATTTTTTGACCGTTGATTTCAGTAATCACATCACCTGCTTTAAAGCCGGCTTTAGCAGCAGCAGAATCCGGTAAGACTTCGCTTACAAATGCCCCTTGTTGGGTGGAAATATTGAACTCTTTAGCAAGGTCAGCATTCAATTCACCGCCTTTAATGCCTAACATTCCACGTTTTACTTCACCAAACTCAATAATTTGAGTCACCAAGCTGTTTGCCATATTACTTGGAATCGCAAAGGCGATACCGGCATTGCCACCACTTGGAGAAATAATAGCGGTGTTAATTCCGATTAATTCGCCGTTTAAGTTAATTAACGGGCCGCCAGAGTTACCTTGGTTAACTGCCGCATCGGTTTGAATATAGTTTTCATAGCCTTCATCGGATTGACCGGTTGAACGACCAAGTGCCGAGATGATGCCTGAAGTAACAGTTTGTCCTAAGCCAAACGGGTTACCGATTGCAACTGTAAAATCGCCCACTTGTAATTTATCGGAATCGGCGAATTTAATTTCAGTTAAGTTTTTTGGATCTTCAACTTGAATTAACGCCACATCTGAAAGGGGATCAGCACCAACTAATTTAGCTTTAAATTCACGTCCGTCTTCAAGTTTTACGGTAATTTTATCGGCATTGTCGATCACGTGGTTATTGGTAATCACATAACCTTTTTCGGCATTGATGACTGCACCTGATCCAACGCCACGGAAATTGCGTGGAGCTGATGAGCGGTTGCCGAATAAATCGGCGTGAGGACCGAAGAAAAATTCAAATTCTTCCGGAATTTCACGACTGCGGCGGCTATCGCCTTTGGTTTTACCTTCTACTGCAATACTCACCACCGCCGGGCGAACTTTTTCCAGCATTGGTGCAAGGCTTGGCACAGCTTGCCCATTTACGGCTGTGGGTAATGTTGCTTCTGCATACGCCGGCATTGCGGCAATGGTTGAGCCTAAAATGAATGCAGTTAAAAATGATTTTTTCATTGTTTTGTTCATATTGTGAATGTTCCTCATATCCTATGTTTTTATAATCTACGAGTGAAAACGCTCGTATTGGCTAAGACAAGACCTTTCTTTTTCAGTTCAGCCGATTTGCAAAAAATTTAGCAAATCTGACCGCTTGTAAAGGCAGATTTTTGTCAGATTATTAAAAGTTTTTTGACATTCTGGCAAATTTGATAGACCATAAATATCACTTTTATTAATTTGAGTCCTATTTGATGACAAAAACGGAAAATTTGGTTGAAGTAAAAAACTTGACCTTCAAGCGAGGGGAGCGAGTGATTTACGATAACCTGAATCTGCAAGTGCAGAAAGGTAAAGTGACTGCCATTATGGGGTCTTCTGGGATTGGTAAAACCACCCTGTTGAGGCTAATCGGTGGGCAGATTTTACCTGAATCGGGCGAAATTTTATTTGATGGCAGAGATATTTGCAAAGCCAATAACAAAGAGTTGTATGAAATTCGCCAACGAATGGGGATGTTGTTTCAATCGGGGGCGTTATTTACCGATATTTCTACCTTCGATAATGTGGCTTTCCCGATTCGGGAGCGTACCCGTTTACCCGAAGAGCTAATTCGCAAATTGGTGTTATTGAAGCTCGAGGCGGTTGGGTTGCGAGGTGCGGCAAATTTAATGCCGTCCGAACTTTCCGGCGGTATGGCAAGACGTGCCGCCCTTGCTCGAGCGATTGCGTTAGATCCGGATCTGATTATGTATGATGAGCCGTTTACCGGGCAAGATCCGATTAGTATGGGTGTGATTGTCGAGCTGATTAAAGAGTTAAATCAGGCATTGAATTTGACCTCCATTGTGGTGTCTCACGATGTGAAAGAAGTATTAAGTATTGCCGATTATGCTTATATTGTGGCAGATAAACGAGTGATTGCTGAAGGTACACCGGAAATTTTACAGGCAAGCGAAGATCCGCAAGTGGTACAATTCTTAGCCGGTAAAGCTGATGGTCCGGTGCGGTTCCATTATCCAGCAAAAGATTATACGGAGGAGCTATTTAATGGTTAATTTTATTAGCTCTATCGGGGCGGTGGTGATTAATTTTATCCGTACATTAGGGCGTTCCGCTTTTATGTTATGGGGAGCATTAATCGGTAAACCTGAATTTAGAAAACATACCCCGTTACTGATTAAACAGCTTTATGTGTTAGGAGTGCAATCGCTCTTAATTATTATGCTGTCGGGCTTATTTATCGGAATGGTGTTAGGCTTACAAGGCTATGTGGTATTGGTCGATTTTGCCGCCGAAAGTAGCTTGGGAACTTTGGTTTCACTCTCGCTTTTACGAGAACTTGGTCCTGTAGTTACTGCATTATTATTTGCAGGGCGAGCCGGTTCGGCATTGACCGCAGAAATCGGGCTGATGAAAGCCACAGAGCAACTTTCCAGTCTTGAAATGATGGCGGTTGATCCGCTTAGACGTATCATCGCTCCTCGCTTTTGGGCAGGCGTGATTTCAATGCCGGTGTTAGCTGCTATTTTTACCGCTATCGGAATTTGGGGCGGCTCATTAGTCGGGGTAGATTGGAAAGGCGTTGATGGTGGCAGTTTTTGGTCGGTAATGCAAAACTCGGTAAATACCAGCGATTTAATTAACGGCTTTATTAAAAGTGTGATTTTTGCCTTTGCGGTGGTCTGGATTGCCTTATTTAACGGCTACGATTGCGTACCGACTTCAGAAGGAATCAGCCAAGCGACCACAAGAACGGTGGTAAATGCCTCACTGGTGATTTTAGGATTAGATTTTATTTTAACTGCGATAATGTTCGGCGGTTGATTTTTTGAAAGGAACAGACAATGCGTCAATCAATTAAATATGAATTTTGGGTAGGCTTATTTGTACTACTTGGGCTTGCAGCTCTTGTCTTTTTAGGCTTAAGAGTAGCAAATGTGCAGGGCTTCTCAAATGAGAAAACTTACACCCTGTATGCAACTTTTGATAATATTGGTGGACTAAAGGTTCGTGCGCCTATTAAAGTTGGCGGTGTGGTAGTTGGCCGAGTGGCTGATATTTCACTTGATAACAAAACCTACACCCCGAAAGTGGCATTAGCGGTAAATGAAAGTTTTAATCAAATTCCCGATACCAGCTCGCTCTCAATTAAAACCTCAGGCTTATTAGGCGAGCAATACGTTGCGTTAAATGTTGGCTTCGTAATCGAAGGTGAAACTGCAATGATGAAAGAAGGTGATACTTTTGTAGATACCAATTCTGCAATGGTGTTAGAAGATTTAATCGGTCAGTTCTTATATGGTGATAAAAAGTCAGATAAAACTGAAGATGAAAAAGCAAGTGATTCTGCTGAACCAAAAGCAGAGTAATTAAGTACAACAACCTCTAATTTAGAGTTTTGGAGAGCATCAATAATGTTAAAAAACATTAAAAAAATTATCGTAACAGGCTTAGTGGCAGTTTCTGCATTATTTTCAACCACCGCATTTGCTGAAACTAGCCCTTATGTATTAATGCAACAAACCGCAGATAAATTATTTGGCGATATTAAAGCAAATCAAGCGAAAATTAAATCAAACCCTGAATATTTGCGTACCATTGTGCGTAACGATTTAATGCCACACGTTCACGTGAAATATGCAGGCCAATTAGTGTTAGGGAAAAACTTATCGGCTGCGACTGATGCACAAAAAGAGGCATTCTTTAATGCTTTTGGTCAATTTGTTGAGCAGTCTTATGCTCAGGTGTTAACCCAGTATCAAGATCAAAGTGTGCAAATTGAAAGCCCGAAATCGGTGGATGGTAAATCTATCGTAAGCATTCGTGTAAACGTGTCAGGTAAAGGTGCTGCACAGCCGATCAAATTAGATTTTAAATGGCGTAAAAACAGCAAAACAGGTGAATGGCAAGCATACGATATGGCCGCTGAAGGAGTAAGTATGGTTGCAACCAAGCAAAACGAATGGGCGGGTGTGATTCGTCAAAAAGGGATTGATGCCTTAATTGCACAAGTGGCACAATCTGCAAAACAGCCTATCACTTTAAAATAAGTAGTTTAGTTATGCCTCAAAAAACATTACAATGGGACATTCAGCAAAATAACGAAAGTCTTTTTGTGAAACTATCAGGCGAATTAACTCGTAACACGTTGCTCCCTTTATGGAAGCAACGTGCTTCTTTTTTATCTCCAACAGGGAAACAAAGCCTATATTGGGATTTAAAAGAAATCACTCGGATTGATTCTGCCGGTTTTACCTTACTTGCTGAATTACTGAATCATTACCATAAAATCATACCAAACAGTTTGATTAATACGCCAGATTCTGTCAGAACTTTGGCTGCATTATACGATTTAGACGGTTGGTTTGAGCAATTTATTATTTGAGTGAGTTACCAATCATATTTTAGGAAGTCAGAATGAATCCATCACAAATTGAAGAAATTTTAAAACAAGCATTATCTGATGCAACAGAAGTCCACGCTCAAGGCGAGAATGCCCACTTTGGCGTTATTGTAGTAAGTGACAGCATTGCTTCTCTTTCAAAAGTAAAACAACAGCAAGCTGTTTATGCCCCTTTAGCTGAGTATTTCACTACTAATGCGATTCACGCTTTAACCATTAAAGTATTCAGCGTGGAAAAATGGAAAACTGAGCGTTTGCTAAATATGGTTGGATAGATGAAATGTAGGGGCGAATCACTATTCGCCCAAACTCTTTTGTAAACGTTGGAAAATTGGGCGAAAAATTTTTCGCCCCTACAAATTATTATTTTTTAGGATCTCCCAAATGGAAAAATTTCGTGTGTATGGTCCATTTTCTTTAAATGGTACTGTCGATATTTCAGGTGCGAAAAATGCCGCACTCCCTATTTTATTTGCCGCTATTTTGGCTGAAAAAACAGTTACGTTAAAAAATGTGCCTGATTTAAAAGATGTGGACACCACTTTTAAAATCTTACGCCAATTAGGGGTAACGGTTGAAAAAGGTAGCGATAAAGGCGTGGTACATATTGATGCGAGTAAGATCAATAATTACGTTGCACCTTACGAATTAGTGAAAACAATGCGTGCTTCAATTTGGGCGTTAGCTCCATTAGTTGCCCGGTTCCAACTTGGGCAAGTTTCTTTACCGGGCGGTTGTACTATCGGGGCAAGACCGGTAGATATGCACATTTCCGGTCTTGAAAAAATGGGGGCGAAAATCGAGCTTGATGAAGGCTATGTCAAAGCAACTTCAAACGGTCGTTTAAACGGTGCAAGAATCTATATGGATAAAGTGAGCGTAGGAGCAACTTTATCGGTGATGATGGCAGGTACTCTAGCAAAAGGTACTACTGTTATTGAAAATGCTGCTCGTGAGCCTGAAATTGTAGATACTGCCGATTTCTTAAATGCGATGGGAGCTAAAATTTCTGGTGCAGGTACCGATATGATTACCATTGAAGGGGTTGAGCATTTAGGCGGTTGCGAACACAGCGTAGTGCCGGATCGTATTGAAACCGGTACATTTTTAGTGGCAGCGGCTATTTCCGGTGGTCGAATTACTTGCCGTAACACCAAAGCAGACACTCTTGATGCAGTGATCGAAAAATTACGTGAAGCTGGAATGCAGGTTGATGTGACGGAAAATACTATCACGCTTGATTCTCTAGGTCGTCGCCCGAAAGCAGTGAACATTCGCACTATGCCACACCCAGGTTTCCCAACTGATATGCAAGCTCAATTTACCTTATTAAATACCGTTGCAGAAGGCACAAGCCGTATTACAGAAACGATTTTTGAAAACCGTTTTATGCATATTCCTGAGCTGATTCGTATGGGTGCCAAAGCGGAAATTGAAGGTAATACTGCAATTTGCTATGGTGTAGAGCAGTTAAAATCAGCAGAAGTAATGGCAACTGACTTGCGTGCTTCCATCAGCTTAGTGTTGGCAGGCTGTATTGCAACGGGTGAAACGATTGTGGATAGAATTTACCACATAGACCGTGGCTATGAACACATCGAAGAAAAATTACGTCAGATTGGGGCGAGAATTGAACGTTTCTCAGCTCCTTTTGAAGGCGAGTAATTGTAAAATTTTCTCAAAAAATGACCGCTTGAAACATTAGTTCCAAGCGGTCATTTTATATTGAGTTAGCCTTTTAACCTAAACCTTCCCCGGCTATAACGGGTTTTCATTAGTGCTAAAATTTGCTCTTTCTCACTACTCACATTCTGCTGGCTTTGCTTAGCAACAATCAGTGAATGTTGGATTGAATGAGCGTGGGTAATCGCAATGGCTAATGCATCAGCCGCATCGGCTTGTGGTTTGGCGGAGAGTTTAAGCATACGGGTTACCATATCTTGCACTTGTACTTTATCAGCAGAACCAATTCCCGTAACGGTTTGTTTGACTAATCGGGCGGCATATTCAAACACAGGTAAATCGTGATTAACCGCTGCTACAATCGCTGTTCCTCGAGCCTGCCCGAGCTTTAAGGCAGAATCAGGGTTTTTTGCCATAAATACCTGCTCTATGGCGAACATATTTGGTTGAAATTGAGTGATGATTTCACTCACGCCTGCATAAATCCGTTTTAAGCGGGTAGGCAGATCTTCAGCCGTGGTTCGAATAGCCCCACTTCCTAAATATTCCAGCTGTCGCCCGTTTTGGCGAATCACACCGTAACCTGTTACCCTTGAGCCGGGGTCAATTCCTAAAATAATAGCCATCTTTGTGCAATAAAATAAGCGAGAAGATATTATCTTCTCGCTTATGAGTAGTAAAATCAAGAAAGATTATTTATTTAATTTTGAGGTTAATGCTTTATCTACATCACATAATTTAGCAACGATGGTATCTGTTTTAGCACCATATTTGGTTAGCATACCTGACTGGCCATTAGATGATAAGGTAAAGCCTGTGTCTAAATCCCAAGAATATTTATCCGTTTTGAATGAAGTAGAATCTTGGTTTGAGGCATCACGAGTTAATGTTGGGATCTTTTGTGTTTTACCGCCGCTTTGGACTAATAGATTTACTGCTTTTGCCTCTTCTCCTTGGAAGACATAATTCGCAGTTACACGTTTACCACTTTGGCAACGATATACAATTGATTTTGCACCATCAGTTGCTTTTTCTACTTTTACTGCACCACTTGCACGAGGTGCATTACCTGCAATTTCATTCACTTGCTGTGTTGCTTGTTCAGCCGCTTTAGTCACAGCGTCCTGAGCTTGCTGAGGAGCAGATTGTGTGTTTGCATTAGAGCAAGCGGCTAATACTAAAGTTGCTGCTAGGGCAGGGACAAATTTCACTAATTTCATAGACTCTCCTTAAAATGTTATAGTAAAGTAGTAGCATATAAACTACATTAGGTTAGTCAGTAATATAGGAAAAAAGTTCATAAAAAATAAGCATAACCTAAATTATGCTTATTTTGCGTGATTTTTTTATTACAGTAATGCAGCGACTTCGTCACTGATTTCACCATTGTGATAAACGTTTTGTACATCATCACAATCTTCAAGGCGGTTGATTAAATCAAGAAGTTTTGGTGCAGTTTCTGCGTCAAGTTCAACGGTAGTTGATGGAATCATTGTTACTTCTGCATTCTCAATTTTAAAGCCTGCAGCCTCAATGCCGTCTTTCACTGAGCCTAAATCTTCCCAAGCGGTATAAATTTCAAAGCTACCATCTTCTTGTGGTTGAATATCGTCCGCACCGGCCTCAATAGCAGCTTCAGTTAAGGCATCTTCATCGGCATTTGCCACTAAAATTAAGCCTTTTTTGCTAAATAAATAACCTACCGAACCCTCAGTACCTAGGTTACCGCCACATTTTGTGAAACTTGGACGAACTTGGGAAATCGTACGGTTAGCGTTATCACTTAAACATTCCACCATCACTGCTGTACCACCCGGGCCGTAACCTTCGTAGATTTTGGTTTCCATATTGGTATCATCGCCACCGCCTACACCACGCTCGATTGCACGGTTGATGGTATCACGGGTCATATTGCTGGATAACGCTTTATCCACCGCCGCACGCAAACGAGGGTTGGAAGAGGTATCACCACCGCCGAGTTTGGCGGCAGTCACCAATTCACGAATTAATTTAGTAAAAATTTTACCGCGTTGTGCATCTTGTGCCGCTTTACGGTGTTTAATATTTGCCCACTTACTATGGCCTGCCATTCTGTTGTTTCCTTATTTTGATGTTAAATATTCTTGTATTGCTTGGGCATTGTTGGGAGATTTAGTCAGTCGAACCGCATCTTCCACTGAAACCCAACGATATGCCAAATGTTCGGTTAAAATAGGCTCTTGCTCACTATCAAGTGGCAGCAAAAACCAATGTTCGACACAATGTGTGATATTAGGTGCGTATTTATACCGAAAATGCGGGAAAATTTCAAATTCTATCTGCTTTTGGCAATCAACAAGCGGTTGTTTTTGCTCAAAAGTTTGCAAACCGGTTTCTTCGCTCACTTCCCGTTCTGCTGCTTCCAGCGGTGTTTCTCCAATATTGATCGAACCGGTCACCGATTGCCAAAAATCAGGATCGTCCTTGCGTTGTAGCATCAATACTCGTTGGGTATTTTTAGCATAAATCACCACAAGGATACTATGAGGATTTTTATAGTTCATTTTATTACTAAGATGTGAAATTTAATTTTTTTAGGTATCGTAGGGTGGGCGTAAGCCCACGGATAAATGATTTATTGGTTTTGCGTGGGCTTATGCCCACCCTACAAAGCTAGATAAAAAACGTAAAAATCCGATCTAGCCCAGCACCACCAAGATTGCGGCAATCACTACTAAAATCAGCCCTATAAAATCTTGAATTTTAAGCCGTTCTTTAAACACAAAATAGGAAATACCGAGAATAAAGAAAATTTCCACTTGTCCAAGCGTTTTTACAAAGGCAACGTGGTTCAGGCTCATTGCATTGAACCAACCGAATGAGCCGAGAAATGAAAACAGGCTGGTCAACATACCTAATTTTGGAAAACGAAAGAATTTAATCAGTGTCTCTTTTTGGAGAAGAGCTAGGTATATAACCAATATCACTGCCTCAAAGCTAATCACGCTAAAAAGTACCCACGCCGCTGAAAGCAAATAGTGGCTGTTGAGTTGCAGGCTTGCCTCTCGCACCAAAAGTGATGTGAGGGCGAAACATAAACCGCTGGCTATGCCGAGAAAGAGTGTTTTCCACGAAAGTTGGCGTAGATTACCGCTGCCGGTCATTAAGAAAATCGCCACTCCACCTAGTACCACGCCAAGCCAGCCAATGCCACTGATGGTTACACCAAAAAATAACACGCCCAGTAAAGCCGCCCATACTGCCTCGCTTTTCGCCAGCCCGACACCTATTGCATAATTTTTTAAGTGAAAAAGTTGCACCATTAGCGAAGTTGCCAGAATTTGAGCCAACCCAGCCCCGATAGCATATACAAAAAACAGCGGTGGAAAATGGGGAATGTTGAGGTTATCGTCATATTGGTATAAAAAATAGAGATAACCGCTTGCCAACGGCACAGCATAGAAAAAGCGGGCGAGCGTTACCCCCAATACAGGCACATTGACGCTTAATTGCTTTTGAAAGGCATTGCGACCGGCTTGAGCCACGGCTGCCAGCAGAGTAAACCAAATCCACATAATGATGATGAAATAAGAAAAGATAGCCAAATCTTACTCTTTTATTCTCAGTTTGCAAGCGGTTAAAAAACCATTAAAATTTGCAAAAAATTGAAAGAATAAACACAATGCTCCCTCATATTTATATTGGCACCGGCGGCTATGCCGACACAGATTTAATCGGCACGCTTTACCCATTCGGCACTGCAAAAGAGGATTTTCTCTTTGTCTATAGCCAACATTACGACACGCTGGAAATTAACAGCACATTCCACGCCCCCATCGGGCAGAAAGCCTTTGAAGGAATGGTGCAGAAAGCGGAAGGTCGGCTGAATTTTTCGGTGAAACTGCATCAAGATTTCAGCCATCAACGCACGGCGACTTTAGATCAAGCACAATTATTTCTTAATGCGTTAGCTCCGTTCACCGCTGAAGGGTTATTGGCAAATTTATTTGTTCAGTTCCCAACTCAATTTGAACGTACGCCACTTAACCGCCGTTACCTTGCCGAGTTGTGCCAATGGTTTGCGGATTATCCGTTAGCGATTGAATTTCGCCACCCAAGCTGGCATATTCCGGCGGTGTTTGATACCTTTGCGAAAAGCTCTAATCTGATTTGGTGTAATGTGGATTACCCACAAAATATCGGCTTACCGGCATTTCACTTTTTTGCCAACCAACGTACTGCTTATTTACGCTTACATGGTCGTAACCCGAATTGGTGGAAAGGGCAGAGTGCGGCAGAATGCCACGATTACCGCTATTCAGACGAGGAATTAAAAGGCTTGGCAGAATTGCTTTTTAACCGCAGAACGGAATTTGACAGGCTCTATCTCTACTTTGAAAACACCACTAAAAGCCACGCCTTTTATAATATTCAAACCCTAAAAGGCTTTTTGGCGGAAAAAGGATTTCAAATCAAACCTGTGCCGGAGAATTTGCTTGGGCAGCAGAGTTTGTTTTGATGGGTAATTTACATTGTTGAGGAGTAAATAAAGGGCTATGCCATTTAGTAATGGATAGCCCTTAATCTCAATATTTACCATTCATATGTAACTTTGAACGAGATATAACGCTGTTTATTTAGCGTATTCCCCGTTAAGAAACCTGCCTGAATTCCTGCGTTTATATTGCGATAATTAGCGGATATACCTGCTTCTTGTTTAAAATAACGCCCCATTTGCTGCTCTATTTGTAAATTATTGAAACGTGTTCTTAATTTCCCATGGCTTGCATCAACAAAATAGCTACCTATTTCCGGTTTTATTTGCAGGCCATTTAGTTCAAGCGTTTTATTAATTGACAGACCAGCTTGAAGAGCGAGAAGATCAACAGCGTTTGTTTCGATTTTTGCATCTACAAGTTGATTACCTGCTGAAGATAAATGATGATAACGGGCGCTAAATGATGGGATTATATTCACGTTTGCAGATTCCCATGCTTTACCGATACTAAGCCCTGTTACAAATACTGAACGATCTAATTTTACTGTATTTGCTTGATAAGTTAAGCGATTGCTTGCTTTCCCAAAACCGGTATCTATCGCAACAAAAACACCATTTTGCCATGTTTTCTTCGCATACATTGATAGCATTGTTAAGCGGCCTTTACCGCTATAATAATGGTCAAAATTATTTCTCGCTTTTGATTGAGATAATATCATACCAAGTGTGACCTGATTATCTAAGGCTTTCTCTAATCCTAGATGGATAACGTTCGCATCTTGTTTAAATCCATATCCGGCAGAGCGATGCTCTGTCGTTTGATAATCTGTTTTAGACCATACTTTCCAATTTTGGGTCCCTTCCGAATGAATTACATGATCTAATACTGTAGTTACACCTAATACAGCATTAGTTTGCGCAGTTAACTCGGATGCGATCAAATGTGCATTTCCATTGTATTTAGGTAATGGCTCAGCGGTTTCACCCGATCCTTTTTCTGAATGCTCAATGTCTCCTGTGTATTCAGGTAACGGATCAGCAGTTTCACCCGGCCCTTTTTCAGAATACTCAATATCCCCGGTGTATTCAGGTAATGGGTCAGCGGTTTCACTTGGCCCTTTTTGAGTAATTTTAGGTTCTTCCTCTTTCTCTGGATTGAGGTAATACACATTCCCTTCTTTGAGTAAATGGTAGCGATATTCGCCTGAGCGCACTTCATTTGCTAAATTAAGAGAAAAGTCTTCTTCATTTGTTGTTTCAAATAATTTAATCTTTTGGGCTGAATGGGCGCTACCATTTGTGCTAATTTCTATCGAAAATTGACCGCTTGCGGTGTCTTTAATTGTGACTATATCGCTCGCTGTTTTCGTCAGATCAGCGACAAATTTAAATATGCCGTTCCCTGTGAGGGTATTAGCGGTAAGCGTATTCTGTTTTGTTGCAGTTGGAGTGTTTAAATGGATTTGGCTACCATTTGCGACATTCAAGACATCTACAACAGTGTTGGTTAAGGTTGTCCATACCCCAGAAAGATTAACGGTTGAACCATTGGCGCCATTAAATATTCCTGTTGTACTCAAGCCGGTTAAATTAGCAATACTTCCATCATTAAGTTGAACCTTAGTGGACTCCTGAGCTGTAATTGAGCCAGTTAAGTCTGCTTTACTGCCTAACGAAAATGTTGAATTGTCAGCTAAAGAGACATTGCCAGCCACTTTGGTTCTCTCCCAGCTGTTTAAATCAGTCTCTGATAAAGTAGCGTTAATATTACAGGTTGCTACGCCTGTGCGGTCAGAGCGAATACATGCTTGTGAGGTACCTTGGGTAAAACCAATTTGAGCGGTAGCATTATCTGTTAAATTAAAATTACCGTTAATATTGGCAACATTACGGCTGATTTCAAGCTTGCCATTGTCTTTAGCTGCAAAGATTGTTGCGTTGAACGATCGGTTGATCCAGTCGCCTTCAATCAGGACTTCTTTATTCGCTACTTTATCATAGGCATGAGGTGTTGGACGGCCCGATAAAATGATTTCGCTTGTACCTTCTGCAGAAAGCGTACCGTTGAGGTTCGTTCCCCCAGTGATAAGCAATTTGCCGTTTGCTACTTCATTACTGTTCATTGTAATGTTTAATCGACCATTGGTTTTGCTAGGATCAGTTTCACCAAAATAACCGTTAAAACCTTGGACGGTGCCTTCTGCTGCTTTGATTTTTTCAGCAAGTATTTGTTGCTTTGCAGCACTTTCATCTGTTACCTTGAGTACTTCAAAGTATTCGTTTTCACGAATGAGACCAGTAGCAAAGTCTAAATCGATGAAAACTTTACGCGCATTAAAAATAGCTGTGATCTCTGCAACGCTTAAAGGTTTTTTCAAACGGATAAAATTAGTTGGCAAGTGTGGAAAACGTTGATATGTGAAAATATCTTTGTCCAAATGACGAGAAACCTGATCTGGACTAGTAATTGCTTGAACTTTCACTTGGTCAATTGTTGGACTAACTATGCCGGTTAGTGTAATGTTTGCTGTTTGGGCTGTATTATGATTGACAACCATCGCTCCTTCATCGCTATTCTGAATACGGCGGAACGTGAGATCATTGCCGTTGACATCTAAGCGCCCACCACGATAACCAAAATAGATATTGTTAGGATCCATTTGATCTGATGAATTGAGGATTACGGTAGGTCTGCCACTCACAATACCTAGCTCTGAAAATGCAGATTTTTTGTTATTTTCATCCGCTTGTTGATTTAATATAACAGTGCCGTCACCAACGCTAACGGAGCCTTTGTTTTCTCCTTTGCCGTTGATAGTTAGTGTCCCTTGTCCGATTTTTGATAATCTGTCACCAGCAGGGTTACTGATTTTCCAGATCACATTTTTATCTTTATCAATATCAACACCGGCTCCTAACCAAGTAATGCCTGCTTTCATACCTTCCACAGTGGTATTACCATGAAAATGGATTGCTCCTGCACCTTGGTTGATATTCTCTGTGAGACTTAGCGTATTGTTTTCACCCAAAATATGGAATGTTTTACCGTGTTGGAGTTGAGGATTCCAAGGGTTATCGCCTGTATTACCATTATGACCTTGAAGTGTTGGTAATGAAGTATCTGCTAAATTAACTGTAAGAGGAGCATTCCCTCCTACGATTGAGCTGGTATTGCCAGAAGGTGTCCAAGTGAGTCTAGCACCATTTGCATTAATAGCGCCTGCATTATTTTCTTTTTCTAAAGCACGTACATAATGTGGGTGGTGATAGTTCCAGTAAGATTTATAAACATCTCCCCCAGGCGTATTATTCTCTGAGAAATAGTCACTATATACACCTAACACAACCCATTTTTTGGTACGAACATCATAACCAAAAAGAGCGGAGCCACTATCGCCAGGTAAACCGAGAGTTGTTAAGGGACCGTAGCCGTGGTCTTTAAATACATCGTTTATAGTATTATTTTCAGTTTTTGCTACTAAAATACGGCTGTTAAAATCGCTGCCTGGAACGCTTGGATCGCCATTAGTAACAGGCAGAACGCTACCTCCTGTCAAAAAAGGACCGTTACCGACTTCAATACGCCCGTTGTTTAAGCGATCTCTTTCGTTGTTAATCACTGCTTGTCTACCAGAACCGGCACGAATAAACATGGGGAAAATAAAAGGGTCGCTAAATACACTATAAAAATCTTGTACATTTTCGGTAGTGCGTTCAATCTCATTAGCTGGAGCGACTTCAGTTACTAATTTCGATAACCTAGGTGCGTGGTAGTCCCAGCGGGGCGTTGGGTTACCTGAACCATCTAAAATCAGTTTTTCTCCTTCGTCATTACGTTCACGTTTTTCTATGCCTTTCCCGAGATCTGTTCTTTCTTTATTTGGATCAGGCATATAGTTATTACGGCGCACCACACTATAATTGTAATGATGGTCGTCGGCTTTTTCGCTAGATGAATCACCAAATTGAATGTCCCGATAGCCTTGGTTGTGGTTTACACTAATAACGTATTGTGGATTAACTAATGTTGCAATCCCTGTTTGACGAGTAATGGAAGAGAAGTCAATCATTGGAATAGACATAGTCTCACCTGTTACTGTTTCAAAAACAGGTAGATCATTAGAGTCTTCATCACCTCCACCATAGAGAAATTCATAACAACCGGGTAAACTTTCATTATCAAAGCATTCAGATAGGCTTACATTCGGCTTAGGTGAAATATTTGATTCCACTTCAACCTGCTTAGTTGGTGTAACCTGTAAAAAAGTACCGATGTTTTTGCCCGTTTTATCAATAACTGGAATATTGGTTGCCCCAACAAAAAATTGGCCTTTATTTTCTGCTAAATCACGAAAATATTGATAATCGACATCACCACGTACAATAGATGCCAGTAATGTTGGTGAAAGAGAAATAGCAATTGATGTTGCTAGAAGAGAGAGCTTGAAAGTATGCTTCATTATTATTTGAAACCTGTATAAATATGTAAGTAGATCAGATTTGAGCGCTATTAAAAAGATTATTTAAATCGATTAAATATTCATTTAAATACCACACAATTATTCAGCGCTATTATCTTGTTCGGCATAAATCTGCTCAATACCCAAATAAGGTAATAATTAAAATAATAGGGGATATTTAGTAGTAACATAGAGAAGAGAAAAGAGTCTTTATTATGTTATTTAGAGAATAATTTTGCGATTATTACTTTTGCAAAGTTTTTCACTTTTTCGACCGCTTGTTAAATAAAAAGGGCGAAAAATATTTCGCCCCTACCGATTACTCTTGTGGAATTGTACGGATTGCTAACTCTTCCAACGCTTTCGGATTCGCATAACTTGGTGCTTCTGTCATTAAACACGCTGCAGCGGTGGTTTTCGGGAAAGCGATGACATCACGAATGTTATCAGTTCCTGTAATCAACATCGTTAAGCGGTCTAAACCGAAGGCTAAGCCTGCGTGTGGCGGAGTACCGAATTTTAACGCATCTAATAAGAAACCGAATTTCTCTTTTTGCTCTTCTTCGTTAATGCCTAAAATGCTGAACACGGTTTGTTGCATCTGCTGGCTGAAAATACGTACCGAGCCACCGCCCACTTCGTAGCCGTTAATTACCATATCGTAAGCGTTTGCCACCGCATTTTCCGGATCTTGCACTAATTCTTCCGGCGATAATTCTTTCGGTGAAGTGAACGGGTGGTGCATTGCCGATAAGTTGCCTTCATCATCACGTTCAAACATTGGGAAATCAATCACCCATAACGGTTTCCACGCTGTGGTATCGGTTAAGCCTAAATCGTTCCCCACTTTTAAGCGTAACGCACCGATGGCGTTAGTCGCAACGTGCCAGTTATCCGCACCGAAGAATACAATGTCGTCTTTTTGCAAGTTTAAGCGTTTAACTAAGGCTTTTAGCACTTCTGCATTTAAGAATTTTGCAACCGGGCTTTGAATGCCTTCTAAACCTGTGTTCATATCATTCACTTTTAACCAAGCCAAGCCTTTTGCCCCATAAATGCCGACAAATTGGGTGTAGTCATCAATATTTTTACGGGTTAGAGCTGCACCGTTTGGCACACGAAGTGCCACTACACGCCCTTTCGGATCATTCGCCGGACCGCTAAATACTTTGAAATCAACCGATTTTAAAATATCTGCCACATCAACCATTTCCAGTGGGTTACGCAAATCCGGTTTGTCTGAACCGAAACGGGTCATTGCTTCATTCCACGTCATCATTGGGAATTTACCGAGATCAACGCCTAAGGTCTTTTTCCATAAGCCGTGGATCATCGCTTCCATTAATGCACGCACTTCTTCGGCAGTCATAAAGCTGGTTTCCACGTCTATTTGGGTAAATTCCGGCTGGCGGTCGGCACGCAAATCTTCATCACGGAAACATTTCACGATTTGGTAATAACGGTCGAAGCCCGACATCATTAGCAACTGTTTAAATAGCTGAGGTGATTGTGGCAGAGCATAGAATTTGCCTTTATGCACACGGCTTGGCACGAGGTAATCTCTCGCACCTTCAGGAGTAGCTTTGGTCAGCATCGGGGTTTCAATGTCTAAGAAACCGTTATCGTCCATAAAACGGCGGACAAAACTGGTGATTTTAGCACGGGTTTTGAGCTTTTCTGCCATTTCAGGGCGGCGTAAATCCAAATAGCGGTATTTTAAACGCTGTTCTTCGGTATTGTTTTGATTGAAGTCTAACGGCAATACTTCAGCGTTGTTATACACCACTAAATTTTTTACTAACACTTCAATTTCACCGGTTGCCATCTCTTTATTGATTTGCGATTCATCACGGGCAATCACTTCACCTTGAATTTGCACGCACGCCTCAGAACGTAAGGCCGATGCTTGCTTGAAAAGTGCTTCATCTTTCTCATCGAAAAACACCTGCACAATGCCTTCACGATCACGAATTTGCATAAAAATAAAACGACCAAGGTTACGAACACGATGAACCCAACCGCTTAAGGTAACTGTTTGTCCAAGGTGTGAGCGGTTTAATGCACCGCAGTAGTGAGAACGCATCATAAAATTATCCTTTTGAAAATAAATATCCCAAGTTTCGGGGAAAACTTAAGGATTATAGCGGAAAATTCAGCGAAGATGGATAAATAAAAGCAAACAAGCGGTGATTTTTATTCCATTTTTTGCAAAAAGTGGGATAAAAATCACCGCTTGTGATTTATCCTTCCAGCCCAATAAAAACGGCTAATAACAATGGAGCGGCTAAATTAACAATAAAACCGAAGCTGATTGCCAGCGGCACAATTTGAATACCGCCCGATTTTTGAATAATAGGGAGCATACAATCTAATGAAGTCGCTCCGCCAATGCCGACTGCGGTGGACGGAAATTGACGCATAAACAGTGGTACTAAAAACAGGCATAAAATTTCACGCGAGATGTCGTTAAAAAAGGCAATACTGCCGTAAATCGGGCCCCAAGCATCGTTTACCAATACGCTTGAAAGGGAATACCAACCGAATGCAGAGGCAAAGGTTAAGCCTTTAGCAAGGGATAAATCTAAGGTGAATGCCGAAATCACGCCACCAATCAGGGAACTTGCCACCATTACAATCGAGGTATAAATCCCCCGTTTGTTAAAGAACACTTCACGCAGGGGAATACCGCTGTTTCGCAGTTGAATCCCCACCCCGAAAATCATCACTTCTAACACATAGGTGCTGGCGTGCAGAGGGAAATCCACCACGCCTTTGGTGAAATAGCCGATGATCCCGCCTAATAAGGTAATGCCGATTAATTTAAAGGAATCAATCAACAAATGCAGGCGGGAGGGAAGTTGATCTTGATTGACTTTGTCTCTTTTCATCGGTTGTAATTTGTCGTAAATCACCAAGCCGATAATGTTTGAAAGGAGTAAAATTACCACTAAACTAAACGCCGTACCGCCAATCTGTGGCAGTTCGGTGAGAATGTTATCAATTTGTCCGAGAGAAATCCCCATCACTAATAAAATCAAGTAAAGGCAGAGGCTGACCACTCTGTTTACTATTGCCATATAGCGGTGGTTTTTGAGGGTTATTAAGTAACCGAGAAAAAGCGGAATCAGCACAATGGCTAAACCGTAGAGCATTTTTTATCCTTTTTATCGCTATTTTTAAACTTGAAATTCTAACAATAAGGGCATAAAATAAAACTGTTTTTATATACAGTTATTTGTGTTGCAAGCGGTCGTTTTTGGGGAAAATATTGCAAATGTCGATTCAAGCTAAACATAAGCGAAAAATTATCCATATTGATATGGATTGTTTTTATGCAGCGGTCGAAATGCGGGAAAACCCGGCGTTGGTCGGTAAGCCGGTGGCGGTGGGCGGCAATGCTAATCAACGAGGTGTGCTGACAACCTGTAATTACGAGGCTCGAAAATTCGGCTTACACAGTGCAATGCCAACGGCAACTGCGTTGAAGAAATGCCCGAATTTAATTTTATTGCCGGTGAATATGGCGTTGTATAAATTGGTTTCCGCTCAAATTCACGAAATTTTTCATCGCTATACGGATGTGATTGAAGCCTTGTCGCTTGATGAAGCCTATTTAGATGTAACCGAATGCGAACGCTATTTTGGCTCCGCCACTTGGATTGCTCAAGCAATCCGCAATGATATTTTCAATGAATTGCATTTAACTGCCTCGGCAGGAGTTGCTCCGCTTAAATTTTTAGCAAAAATTGCCTCCGATCAAAACAAACCTAACGGACAATGTGTGATTACGCCTGATGATGTGCAAAATTTTGTGAAAAATCTACCGCTTGCAAAAATTCCGGGTGTGGGGAAAGTAACCAATGAAAAATTAAAACAGCTTGGCTTTGAAACCTGTGGTGATATTCAGCAAGCAGAAAAAGCGGTTATTTACCGAGCGTTTGGCAAATTCGGGCAACGGCTTTGGGATTTTAGCCACGGTATTGATGAACGAGCGGTAGAGTCTTATCGTGAAAGAAAATCGCTGGCGGTGGAAAATACGCTGTTGCACGATATTTCAACCCTTGAGCAAGCGGAAAAGATTGTGGCAGATTTATTCGACAAACTGGTTTTTCGGTTGCAACGAAACTGGGGCGATACGCCATTAACTGAGTTTAAAAAGTTAGGCATTAAACTCAAGTTTGATGATTTTAGCCAAACCACGCTTGAACGAACCACCGATGGCTTTGCGTATGAGCGATTTGGCGAGTTGCTACAGCAAATTTTTACCCGAAGAAAGGAACGAAAGGTGCGATTAATCGGTCTAAGTGTTCACTTTCCCGAGAAAAAAGTGAATAAACAGTTAAATTTGTGGGAATAATTGTAAATAATGACTTGAAATTAAGGCTAAAGTCATTATCTTATTCGTGCAATCATTGCATCTATATTTTTGGAGATTGAAAACATTATGGCAAAACGTGTCATTCTATTTTTATTAACTAACTTAGCGATTACCTTTGTTTTAGGGATCGTATTAAACCTTATTTTTAAAGTGACCGGCATTCAAGGGCAAAGCACTGCCGGTATTTTGGTGCTTTCGTTAGTCTTCGGTTTCAGTGGGTCTTTAATTTCGCTATTTATGTCGAAATCAATGGCATTGCGTTCGGTTGGGGCAGAGGTGATTACACAGCCTCGTAACGAAGCGGAGCAATGGTTATTCAACACTGTACAACGTCAGGCTCAGCAAGCGAATATCCCAATGCCGGACATTGCGATTTACCATTCGGCTGATGTAAATGCATTCGCTACAGGAGCAACGAAAAGTAATTCTTTAGTTGCAGTCAGCACCGGCTTGCTGAATTCAATGACTAAAGACGAAGCTGAAGCGGTAGTAGCACACGAAGTGGCGCACATTGCGAATGGCGATATGGTTACAATGACTTTATTACAAGGCGTGTTAAATACTTTCGTCATTTTCTTAGCTCGTATTATTTCGACAATGGCGGCAAGTTCACGTGACGAAAATGGCAATTCAAGCACCAATACGCTGGTGTTCTGGGTAGTAGATATTGTGTTACAGATGGTGTTTGGTGTGTTAGCAACAATGATTGCAATGTGGTTCTCTCGCCAACGTGAATTTCGTGCAGATGCAGGCTCTGCTCAATTAGTCGGTAAAGAGAAAATGATTGCGGCATTACAACGCTTGCAACGTGTTCACGAACCGCAAGAAATGGAAGGCTCTCTTGCTGCCTTTATGATTAACGGTAGCCGTGGTAAAGAGTTGTTTATGAGCCACCCTCCGTTAGAAAAACGTATTGAAGCGTTAAGAAACTTATAAAGCACAAGCGGTTGTTTTTGTAAAATTTTTTGCAAAACAGCCGCTTTTGTTTTCTATAAAATATGCGGTAACACCGAATAGAGAGTTGCCAGCAAAAACAGATAACGTAACAATTTCCCAATCACAATAAAGAGAATGCTTTGCCAAAGGCTAAACCGTAGCCAGCCGGCAATGCCACAGAAAATATCGCCTACAATCGGTGACCAACTAAAAAGCAAGACTAACACGCCATATTTTTCACTTTTGGCTAATGCCCATTGTGAATAACGATTGGTAGTATTCTGTGGGCGAGGGAGTAATAGCCCTATCGCATAAGTGGTTATGCTACCTAAACTATTACCTAAGGTTGCAACCAAGAGTAAATTGAACAGTGAAAATGAGGATAAAGAGCCATAAGTGATGAGATGTTGGCTTGCTAAGGTAGTGAAGATAATTTCAGAATTTCCGGGTAAGAGGGTAGCGCTTAGAAATCCACTCAGAAACATAGTAAAGAGTTGATTTTGTTCGGAAAAGAATAAACTGAAAAAGGAAGTGAGATATTCTGTCATAAAATTGTAGTTGGTTTGTTATTAAAATGTAGTTATAAATTTTCTTGAATGTTGTGTTTTTTATGGATTTTGTTCTATATCAAAAAAAGACATCGAAATACCTCTGATTGTGTAATATTTTTATTTGAAGATTATCTCAAGAGGTCTATAATTTCTACATAATATATCGGTTTTTCAATTCTCATTGTTAAGGTTGTCTGATGTTTTCTCCTGCTGAAATGGCAAAAATCGCAGAAGATGGTGCGGTTTATAAAGCAACAAAAAATCAATTATATTCCTTTCTCTCTGCCATTACTGCGGGCGGTTTTATTGCAATAGCATTTGTATTTTATACCACAACTCAAGTGGGTGCGAGCCAAATGCCTTGGGGTATGGCTAAACTGATTGGTGGTTTGGTATTTTCACTCGGCGTGATTATGTGTGTGGTGTTTGGGGCAGAACTTTTTACCTCATCAACACTTACGATTGTAGCCAGAGCCAGCCAAAGAATTAACTGGTTACAGATGTTTAAAAACTGGGTAGTGGTGTATTTCGGTAACTTTGTTGGGGCGATTTCCATTGTATTGTTGATTTGGTTTAGTGGTCAGATTATGGCAGCCAAAGGGCAATGGGGTTTGGTTATTTTAAATACCGCACAGCACAAAATTCACCACCAATGGTTTGAGGCTTTCTGTTTAGGCATTTTCTGTAACATTATGGTGTGCATTGCGGTGTGGATGTCTTATGCAGGTAAAAGCCTAACCGATAAAGCCTTTATTATGATGTTACCGATTGCAATGTTTGTGGCTTCCGGCTTTGAACACTGTGTGGCAAATATGTTTATGATTCCGATGGGAATTGCGATTTCTCACTTTGCCGGTCCTGAATTTTGGACGGCAATCAATGTTGACCAAACGCAATTTGCCGATTTAGATCTATATCATTTTGTGTTTAAGAACCTAATTCCGGCAACGCTGGGTAATATTGTCGGCGGTGTGTTTTTCATCGGCTTAATGCAGTGGTTCTTATACATTAGAAAGCACTAAGATTTCAGAATCAAGCGGTCAAATTTTGCAAATTTTTTGCAAAAAATTACCGCTTTCCCGTTTTAACTTACTAACACAGAGGACTTAAAATGACTCAACTAACAGACGCTCAACAAAAAGCGTGGGAAGGTTTTGCCGCAGGTGAGTGGCAAACTGAAGTAAATGTACGTGATTTTATCCAAAAAAACTACACACCTTATGAGGGTGATGAGTCTTTCCTAGCTGAAGTAACACCTGCAACCAGCAAATTGTGGGCAGATGTGATGGAAATGATCAAAGTAGAAAACAAAACACACGAGCCGTATGATATTGACTGCGACACGCCATCAACCATTACCTCACACGCACCGGGTTATATTGATAAATCGTTAGAAAAAATCGTCGGTCTGCAAACAGATGCCCCATTAAAACGTGCCATTATGCCGTTTGGCGGTATCAATATGGTAAAAGGTTCGTGCAAAGTTTATCGCCGTGAGCTTAAACCTGAAGTAGAACAAATCTTTACTGAATATCGTAAAACTCATAACCAAGGGGTATTCGATGTTTACACTCCGGATATTTTACGTTGCCGTAAATCGGGCGTAATTACCGGTTTACCGGATGCTTATGGTCGTGGTCGTATTATCGGTGACTACCGCCGTATGGCACTTTACGGTGCGGATTTCTTAATGAAAGACAAACAACGCCAGTTTGCCTCATTACAAGCTCGTTTAGAATCCGGCGAAGATATTCAAGCCACGATTCAACTGCGTGAAGAAATTGCCGAGCAACATCGTGCTTTAGGCAAAATGAAAGAGATGGCAGCAAGCTACGGTTTTGATATTTCAGGTCCGGCAACCAATGCACAAGAAGCGGTGCAATGGACTTATTTCGCTTACCTTGCAGCGGTAAAATCGCAAAACGGTGCGGCGATGTCTTTTGGTCGTGTGTCTTCTTTCTTAGATATTTATATCGAACGTGACTTAAGAGCCGGTAAAATTACCGAGCAAGAAGCCCAAGAATTAATCGACCACTTAGTAATGAAATTGCGTATGGTGCGTTTCTTGCGTACTCCAGAATACGATCAATTATTCTCAGGCGATCCAATGTGGGCAACCGAAACCTTAGCCGGTATGGGTTTAGACGGTCGCACATTAGTAACCAAAAACAGCTTCCGTATTTTACATACCCTTTACACAATGGGACCGTCACCGGAGCCAAACTTAACTATTCTTTGGTCTGAACAATTACCGGAAGCATTTAAACGCTACTGTGCGAAAGTGTCTATTGATACTTCATCAGTTCAATATGAAAACGATGACTTAATGCGTCCGGATTTCCAAAACGATGACTATGCGATTGCGTGCTGCGTATCGCCAATGATCGTGGGTAAAATGATGCAGTTCTTCGGCGCTCGTGCAAACTTAGCGAAAACCTTGTTATACGCAATCAATGGCGGTGTTGATGAGAAATCAGGCGACCAAGTAGGGCCTAAAACTGAAGCAATTACAAGTGAATACTTAGATTACGATGATGTAATGACCCGCTTAGACAGCTTTATGGATTGGCTTGCAACCCAATATGTGACAGCACTGAACATTATCCACTTTATGCACGATAAATATGCATACGAAGCGGCATTAATGGCTCTTCACGACCGTGATGTGTTCCGCACAATGGCGTGTGGTATCGCAGGGCTTTCAGTAGCGGCAGACTCACTTTCAGCCATTAAATATGCGAAAGTAAAACCAATCCGTACCGATATTGAAATCAAAAACAAAGCTGGCGAAGTGGTTGGTGTAGCGAAAAACGTAGCAACCGACTTTGAAATTGAGGGTGAATATCCGCAATTCGGTAACAACGATAACCGTGTGGACGACATTGCAGTTGATTTAGTTGAACGTTTTATGAAGAAAATTCAAAAACTCAAAACATACCGCAATGCAACGCCGACTCAGTCTGTGCTTACTATCACTTCTAACGTGGTATATGGTAAGAAAACCGGTAATACACCGGACGGTCGTCGCTCAGGTGCTCCATTCGGACCGGGTGCGAACCCAATGCACGGTCGTGACCAGAAAGGTGCGGTAGCTTCATTAACTTCTGTGGCGAAATTACCGTTTGCCTATGCGAAAGATGGTATTTCTTATACTTTCTCTATCGTACCAAATGCGTTAGGTAAAGATTACGAAGCCCAAAAACGTAACCTTGCAGGCTTAATGGACGGCTACTTCCACCACGAAGCAACTGTAGAAGGCGGTCAGCACTTAAATGTGAACGTGTTAAACCGTGATACATTATTAGATGCGGTAGAACACCCTGAAAAATATCCGCAATTAACGATTCGTGTTTCAGGCTATGCGGTACGTTTCAACTCTTTAACCAAAGAGCAACAAATGGACGTAATTACCCGCACCTTCACTGAAAGTATGTAATTACAATTTGCAAAACTTTTAGCCACAAAACGCATTGCGTTTTGAACGTTGGCTTTGCCGACGGCTCCGTAGGAGCGAACAAAATTGGAAACAATTTTGTGAGTAATAATCAACCGCTTGTAGCATTTATGCCGCAAGCGGTTTTTTTGTGATCTCGCTCGAAAAATTGGCTATTCATTTACACAGCTTTCGTAATATTGTTTATAATTACAGTGTTCTATATGGGAGAAAGAGATGTCTAAGCAAGATTTAATTCGTTCCTCTGTGGCGGAATACCTCACTTTTATTACAGCTACCGGCGAAAGCCAAGTTGATGCCGTTTACGCCGATGAAAATGTATGGCTTAGCCAAAAAATGATGGCGGTGTTGTATGATGTTGATGTACGAACCATTAGCTATCATCTCAAAAAAATCTTTAGTGACAATGAGTTAGCTGAAAATTCAGTTATCCAATTTTTTTGGATAACTGCCCAAGACGGCAAAAACTACCACACCAAGCATTATAATCTGTCGGCAATTATTGCGGTGGGTTATAAAGTCAATTCCGAGCGAGCGGTGCAGTTTCGCAAATGGGCAACCGAAATCGTGCAGAGCTTTGCGATTAAAGGCTTTGCGATGGACGATGAACGGCTGAAAAATGACGGCACGATTTTGGGCAAAAAATACTTTGAAGAACAGCTTGCTCGTATTCGGGAAATTCGGTTATCCGAACGCAAGTTCTACCAAAAAATCACCGACATTTACGCTACCGCCGTGGACTACGACCGCACCGCAACCGCCACCAAACGCTTTTTTGCCACCGTGCAGAACAAGCTCCATTGGGCAATTCACGGGCATACCGCCGCCGAGCTGATTATGGCACGAGCCAACGCTGAAAAGCCGAATATGGGGCTAACGAATTGGAAAGACGCTCCGCAAGGCAAAATTTACCCCTTTGATGTGGTGGTTGCCAAAAATTATTTATCGGATAATGAATTAGCACAACTACAACGGCTGGTCTCTGCCTATTTGGATATGGCGGAAGATATGGCAGAACGCCAAATTCCGATGACAATGGCAGACTGGGAAACCCGCCTTAACCGCTTTCTTGCCGCCACCGACCGAGAAATCTTACAAGATGCCGGCAAAGTTACCGCTGAAATTGCTAAATCTTTCGCCCTCAGCGAATTTGAAAAATACCGAGTCAAGCAGGATCTCACCTACGAAAGCGATTTCGACTTACTGGTAAAAGAGGTCGCCGCCAAATACCACGCCGGCTAGGTTTGCAAAGTTTTCAGAAAAACCGACTGCTTGTAAGCGGTCAAAATAGCTTTAAAAAATGCAAAAATTTAAACATATTTGGTTGATATGTTGATGGAGTCAATAGATTAATAAAAGCCTATTCCTGAAATAGGCAAAAAATAGTATGACTTTCTCCTTTCTTAAAATATACCGGTGTGATTTATTTCTGCGAACAACATAAAAATTTGCTACAATTTCTCAAAATTTTTTGAGGGTTGAGGTGACAAATGTCTGTTGTTGGACGTATCCATTCTTTTGAATCCTGCGGTACGGTAGATGGACCGGGGATTCGTTTTATTCTGTTCTTGCAAGGCTGTTTGATGCGGTGTAAATATTGCCATAATCGTGATACTTGGGATCTTGATGGTGGTAAGGAAATTACGGTTGAAGAGCTGATGAAAGAAGTCACGACTTATAAGCATTTTATGAAAGCAACCGGCGGTGGTGTAACAGCTTCGGGTGGGGAAGCGGTGTTGCAAATGGAGTTTGTGCGGGATTGGTTTCGTGCCTGTAAGGCTGAAGGCATTAATACCTGCTTAGATACCAATGGTTTTGTTCGCCATTATAGCCCGGTGGTGGATGAAATGCTTGAAGTGACCGATTTGGTCTTGCTGGATTTAAAACAGCTCAATGATGAAGTTCACCAAGATTTAGTCGGGGTGTCGAATAAGCGTACCCTTGATTTCGCCCGTTATCTACACAAATTAAATAAACCGACTTGGGTTCGCTATGTGGTCGTGCCGGGTTATACCGATGACGATGATTCTGCCCATCGTTTAGGGCAGTTTATTCAAGGAATGGATAACATTGAGAAAGTGGAACTTCTGCCTTATCATCGTTTAGGAGCTCATAAATGGGAAACTTTAGGCTATAAATATGAGCTGGAAGGGGTAATGCCACCGTCTAAAGAGGATTTAGAGCGTATCCAAAAAATCATTGAAAGTTACGGGCATACCGTGAAATTTTAATTTTGTAAAATCCTGAATTGTAGGGGCGAAATATTTTTCGCCCTTGTCATATTATTTTTAAAAGGGCGAAAAATATTTCGCCCCTACATCTAAAAAGGAACATTAATATGTCTAACCCTCTTTTAAATTACACGGGCTTGCCTGCGTTCTCACAAATCAAACCTGAACATATTAAACCGGCGGTAGAAGCGGTGATCAAAGAATGCCGTGAAACTGTTGAAAAAGTCGCACAAATTGAAAACCCGACGTGGGAAAATTTCTATATGCCACAAGCAATGGCTGGGGATAAATTCTCCCGTGCGTGGTCACCGGTCGGGCATTTAAATGCGGTGAAAAATTCCCCAGAGTTGCGTGAGGCTTACCAAGCGTGCTTGCCGTTATTATCGGAATACAGCACTTGGGCGGGGCAACATCAAGGGTTATATCAAGGCTATGTGAAGTTAAAAAACAGCCCTGAGTTTGAAACTTATTCGGTTGCACAGAAAAAGGCGATTGAAAACAGCTTGCAAGATTTTGAATTATCAGGCATTTCACTGCCGGCAGAGAAGCAAAAACGCTACGGCGAAATTTCAGCTCGTTTGTCGGAACTCAACTCGCAATTTAGCAACAACGTACTTGATGCAACAATGGGCTGGGATATTGTGATTACCGATGAAGCACAGCTTAAAGGCTTGCCGGAATCGGCATTAGAAGCGGCAAAATTATCCGCAGAAAGCAAAGGTAAGAAAGGCTATCGCTTCACTCTTGAAATCCCAAGTTATTTGCCGGTGATGACTTATTGTGAAAACAAAGCATTGCGTGAGGAAATGTACCGTGCTTATGTGACTCGTGCCTCTGATCAAGGCCCGAATGCAGGCAAATGGGATAATAGTGCGGTGATTGATGAGATCTTAAAACTGCGTCACGAAAAAGCCCAACTACTCGGCTTTAAGACCTATTCTGATTATTCATTAGCCACCAAAATGGCGGAAAATCCACAACAGGTGCTGGATTTCTTGAACGATTTAGCCACTCGCTCGAAAGCTCAAGGCAAAAATGAATTATGCGATTTGAAAAAATTTGCTAAAGCCCATTTCGGCATTGAACATTTAGATTTATGGGATATTCCGTTCTACAGCGAAAAACAAAAACAGGCATTGTATTCAGTCAATGATGAAGAACTTCGCCTGTATTTCCCGGAAAATCGTGTATTATCGGGCTTATTTGAGGTGATTAAACGCATTTTCGGTATGCGTGTGGAAGAACAAAAAGAGGTTGATGTATGGCACAAAGACGTACGTTTTTTCAATATTTTTGATAAAAATGACCGCTTGCGTGGCTCGTTCTACTTAGATTTATACGCTCGTGAAAACAAACGTGGTGGGGCGTGGATGGATGATTGCATCAACCAAAAACGCTTGGCTGACGGCACATTACAAAAACCGGTGGCATATTTAACCTGTAACTTCAATAAACCGATTGGCGATAAACCGGCATTGTTTACTCACGATGAAGTGACTACCTTGTTCCATGAATTCGGACACGGCATTCACCATATGCTGACTGAAATTGATGTGGGCGATGTTGCCGGTATTAACGGCGTGCCGTGGGACGCAGTGGAGTTGCCAAGCCAATTCTTAGAAAACTGGTGCTGGGAAGAAGAGGCATTAGCCTTTATTTCAGGGCATTATGAAACCGGCGAGCCGTTACCAAAAGCGAAATTGGAGCAATTATTGGCGGCGAAAAACTTCCAAGCGGCAATGTTTGTGCTTCGCCAATTAGAATTTGGCTTGTTTGATTTCCGCCTACACACCGAATATGACCCGAGCAAACAAGGACAAGTGTTAGCCTTACTTAAAGAGGTGAAAGACCAAGTCGCTGTTGCCAAAGGCGTAGAGTGGGCGAGAACGCCACACAGTTTCTCGCATATTTTTGCAGGCGGCTATGCGGCGGGCTACTACAGTTATTTATGGGCGGAAGTGCTTTCAGCAGATGCCTATTCACGCTTTGAGGAAGAGGGGATTTTCAACCCTGAAACGGGGCAGTCTTTCTTAGATAATATCTTAACCCGAGGCGGTTCAGAAGAGCCAATGGTGCTGTTCGAACGCTTCCGTGGGCGTAAGCCAACCCTTGATGCCTTGCTCAGACACAAAGGCATTTTAGGTAATGCCGAGCCTGTTGATTGCACTCAATAAAGTAAACACGTTTTACAAGCGGTTAGATTTGCAAATTTTTTTTGTAAATTTGACCGCTTGTCTTTTCTTTCTTTTGCAACTCGTTATAATTTTCAGCATTTAGCCTGACAGAGAGTGAAATAATGTCTTTAGATTTAGCCGATATTCGAACCCAAATAACCAACTTAGACCGCAATTTATTAAAGCTACTGGCAGAACGTCACCGCTTAGCCTTTGATGTGGTGCGGAGCAAAGAAATCACACAAAAACCCTTGAGAGATTTAGAACGGGAAAAGATTTTGCTTCAAGAACTGGTAAATTTTGCCGAAGCGGAGAATTACCAGCTTGATCCGCAATATGTGACCCAAATTTTCCAACGTATTATTGAAGATTCAGTGCTGACTCAGCAAAATTATCTGCAAAATAAATTGAATGCACAAAAAGAAGAGCAGGTTTCGATTGCGTTTTTGGGAATGCGAGGCTCTTATTCCAATATGGCATCTCGACAGTTTGCCAAAAAATATCAAGGCACATTGGCGGAATTAAGCTGCCATTCTTTTAATGAAGTATTTGAGAAAGTCAGCCTTGGTGAAGCCGATTTTGGCGTACTGCCGCTTGAAAACACGACTTCAGGTTCGATCAATGAAGTGTATGATTTATTGCAGCATACCGATTTAACCTTAGTGGGTGAATTGGCGTACCCAATCAAACATTGTGTATTGGCAAACGGCACGGTTGATTTGGCGGAGGTGGATACCATTTACACCCACCCTCAGCCTGCCCAGCAATGTAGCCAATTTTTAGCCGGGCTAGATAAAGTACATATCAAATATTGCGAAAGCAGCTCGCACGCAATGCAAATGGTGGCTCGCTTGAATAAGCCGAATATTGTTGCCTTGGGCAATGAAGATGGCGGAAAATTGTATGGCTTGACGAATATCAAAACCGATATTGCTAATCAAGCTCACAATATCACCCGTTTTATTGTTGTTGCCAAAGAGGCTGTGCAGGTTTCGCCACAGGTACAAACCAAAACGTTACTGTTAATGACCACCACGCAACAGGCGGGTGCATTGGTCGATGCGTTAATGGTATTCAAAAATCATCATATTCGTATGATGAAACTGGAATCCCGCCCGATTTACGGCAAACCTTGGGAAGAGATGTTTTATGTGGAGCTGGAGGCAAATATTCATTCCGAGAACACCCAAAAAGCATTGGCGGAATTGGAGCAAGTTACCAGCTACCTCAAAGTGTTGGGTTGCTACCCAAGCGAAATTATTGAGCCGGTAAAACTGTAATATTGTCTAATATGACCGAAATTAAAGCTCAGAATATTTTCTGAGCTTTTACTTTAGGTTAAGCCGATTCTTGTTTTAGAATTGCATAAAGTTGGTCTTTTAAATGCAATTTTTCTTTTTTTAGTGCCTCAACTTCTTCATATGTTGCCAGTTCAATATTTGCCTCCATATTCTTAATACGCTGGTCTAGCTCATTATGTTTATCAAATAAGCGAGCAAAATGTGAATTGTTTTGCTTTAATTGGGTTATGAGATCACGAAATTCTGGAAACATATTTAACTCCTAATAGTGGTTGCAAATTTTACTTGATTAAATACTAGCATTTTTTTGTTGATTTACTGTTAAATCTTTCTATTTTTTTGAACTTGATCACAAAATTTATATCGAAAATTATAATGTGTGTGAGCCATATTTAAGGCTATAATAATGAGTAGGAATTTTAGATTTAAGGACACAAAAATAATGAGCTATAAAGTGGTCTTTTCGCTGTTGTTTTCTCTATTTTTATCAACAGCAAATGCAAATTGGACAAAAATTAATGATGTGAATTATACGTGGGGGCCATTTAATATTTACCATATTACGCTTTTTACTGAGAGCGGTACTTATGTAGAAGGTACACGTCCTTTAATGCTTACTCTACAATATAAAAAACCGTGGGAAGGGCGCGATTTTGCGGTTTCTTTAGCAAGAACTTGGAATAATTTAGGCATTAAGCTACCTGAAAAAGAGCTAGATGAGGTTATTACCCACCTGAGAAAAACTTTCCCAGATATTAAGCCTGAAGATACATTGCACTATATTGCATTAGAAGATAGAGGTTATTTTATTTTAAATGATAAAGTAGTCTCTGATGTGTTTAATAAAGCTTTCAATGATGCCATTGTAGCAATTTGGCTTGATCCGAAAATGGATATTAGCCATCAATTACTTGATCCCTCTTATAAGCCAAGAGTTGAGTCAAAAAATATAGAATCACAAGCTGAGGAAAAATCAGCGGAAGTGAAAGCACAAGAACCTATTGCCAATACTGAGGTTTCTAAGGAGATGAAAGAGTCTCAAACTGTAGAGCAAGAATCAAACAAAACAGAAACCCTAGAGGTAGATAAGACCCAATCCAGTGTGGCAAATGAAGCGACTCAACCGGTAGAGAATAAAGATAAGAAAGAGCCAGAAAAGCTAGAAGAAAAACCAAAGGAGATGAAGATTGAAAATCCGGAAGTGTTCATTTCACCGATTTATGATGATATCTTAATGTGTAGAAGATCAAACCTAATCTGACAGTCCCCCGTTTTAAATTACCGTGTCTGTCAGATTAATTTGAGCTTAAATTCTTTTCCACCCAAA
>NZ_SMAC01000009.1 GCF_004342115.1 Mannheimia haemolytica
ATGTGCTTGATGTGAGTGAATTTAACCATTTTCGCATTAATCACAGCACACACTTCGCTGAAAATCAAAATCACATTAATGGAATTGAGAATTTTGGGAGCCAAGCAAAACGCCATTTGCGTAAGTTTAACGGCATTCCCAAAGTGCATTTTGAGCTGTATTTGAAAGAATGCGAATGGCGTTTTAATCACAGTGACTTAAAATCTCAAATATCCTTTTTAAAACAATTGGTTAAGGGTAGTTTAGGTTAGTTATCTAGGACAGCCCCAAAATCAAATACAAAAATACAACCTATTGTTTCTATTAAATAGTATTGATAAGTTAAGCTACGCCTAGCTTAACATTAGTGCTATACTACTATCAAATGTAATGAGGTATCTAATGAAAAAAACATCTTTGTTTAGTCTATTCACTTTTAGCTTACTATCAGCCTGCTCCAGCCTACCAACGTCCGGCCCGAGCTATAGCGAAGTCTTAGCAAGTAATGAAAATAACGCTGAAACACAATTACCTGAAGTCAATTTAATCAAGTTAGATAACATCACCGTACAAAACTTATACCAAGCGCAACAATCTCAACGTTTTTCAGGCTTTGATGGCTCAATCGGTGTGGGTGGTTATGCCGGAACAGTTAATGTAGGCGATATATTGGAAATATCCATTTGGGAAGCGCCACCTGCCGTGCTATTTGGTGGAACATTTAGTGCAGAAGGGCAAGGTAATGGGCATTTAACTCAATTACCACAGCAAATGGTGAACAAAAATGGTACGGTAACTGTGCCTTTTATCGGTAACATTAAAGTGGCAGGGAAAACGCCTGAAGCTATTCAAAATCAAATTGTTGGTGCATTAAGCCGTAAGGCCAATCAGCCTCAAGCATTAGTTCGTATTGCGAATAACTTGTCGTCTGATGTTACTGTTATCCGCCAAGGAAATAGCATTCGTATGCCATTAAGCGCAAATAACGAGCGCATTTTAGATGCCGTTGCGGCAGTAGGTGGTACAAGCGAAAATATTGAAGATGTAACGGTTCGTTTAACACGTGGAAATAAAGTACGTTCGATGGCGTTTGAAACCTTAATTGCCGATCCCTCACAAAATATTACATTACGTTCAGGCGATGTTGTTGCCTTAATGAATACGCCTTATAGCTTTACCGGCTTGGGGGCTGTGGGAAATAATCAGCAAATGCGTTTCTCAAGTAAAGGGATTACACTTGCTGAAGCTATAGGTAAGATGGGGGGATTAATTGATGATCGTTCAGACCCTCGTGGTGTGTTCGTATTCCGCCATATTCCTTTTACACAATTAGATTACGATAACCAAGCTCAATGGCGTGAAAAAGGTTATGCAGAGGGAATGGACGTTCCAACTGTTTATCAGGTGAATTTATTAAAACCGCAATCAATGTTTTTATTGCAGCGTTTCCCTATTCAAGATAAAGATATTGTATATGTGTCGAATGCTCCACTGTCTGAATTTCAAAAATTCTTGAGAATGATTTTCTCCATTACTACACCAATTACAGGTACAGCTAATACAATTAGAGCGTACTAATTAGCTCATAGATAAAATGGTAAAAAATCATTAAAAAATGACCGCTTGTAACACTTTTCGTTGAGGATTTTATGTCAAAGAAGAAAAAACATTTTTTAGCCAACCCTTTGTTGTGGCTAACTGTAATTATTCCAACTGCTTGTTCCGGAATTTATTATTCCTTATTTGCCTCTGATATTTATGTTTCAGAATCTAGCTTTGTGGTTCGTTCACCGAATAATCAATCCAGCTTAACCGGCGTGGGTGCTTTATTGCAAAACTCCGGTTTCGCCCGTTCTCAAGATGATACCTATTCAGTTCAGGAATATATGCGTTCCCGTACCGCATTAGAGCAACTTGAAGCAGAAATTCCGGTAAAACGTTTTTATAGTGAGCAAGGTGATTTACTAAGCAAATTTAACGGTTTCGGATTTAACGATACCCAAGAAGCGTTTTACCGTTACTTTAAAGAACATCTGAATATTGATGTCGATTCTATTTCAGGTATTGCGACGTTACGCGTTCGTGCTTTTAATGCCGAAGAAGGGCAGAAAATTAACGAGAATTTATTACAGCAAGGAGAAACATTAATTAACCGTCTTAATGAAAGAGCAAGACAAGATACGGTTGAGTTTGCAGAAGAACGCGTAAAAGAGGCCGAAAAAGATGTCAATAATACTGCGTTAGCATTAAGCCAATATCGAACCAAAAATAAAATTTATGATTTACCTGCACAATCCGGCGTCCAGCTCTCATTAATTTCTACCTTAAAAAGTGAATTAATTCGGGTTGAAACACAATTAGCACAATTGCAGTCAATTACGCCGGATAATCCTCAGGTAGCCGCATTACAAATGCGTCAAAAAAGTTTGAAAAAAGAAATTGATGACCAATCTAAACAACTTGCAGGAGGTAATACTTCTGTGGCAACGCAAACAGCTGAATATCAGCGTTTAGTTTTAGCTAACGAGCTAGCTCAACAACAGCTTTCAGCGGCAATGACATCGCTACAAAATACAAGAGGAGAGGCTGATCGCCAGCAACTTTATTTAGAGGTAATTGGTAAACCAAGCAAACCGGATTGGGCATTAGAACCCTACAGAATTTATAATATTATATCAACTTTTTTTATCGGCTTAATTCTATTTGGAGTATTAAGTTTGTTAATAGCAAGTATCAGAGAGCATAAAAACTAATGCGATATGGTGATAATACAACCTTTAAACGTTCCTGCGTGATTCAAAAACGAGTGATTCACGCTCTTTTAATGCGAGAGTTGATCACCCGTTATGGGCGTAGAAATATTGGCTTTTTATGGCTGTTTATTGAACCCTTATTATTAACTCTAATCATTTCATTAGCTTGGAAGTACATTAAAGCTGATAAATATTCTACGCTTAATATTGTTGCATTTATGCTTACCGGCTATCCGATTGCAATGATGTGGAGAAATACAACAAATAGATCTAAGGGAGCTATATCCGCAAATATTAGCCTGCTTTATCATCGAAACGTTCGTGTATTAGATACCATATTCACTCGAGCTTTATTGGAAGTTGCAGGGACATCTATTGCTCAAATCCTATTAATGGCGTTTTTTATCGCTATTGGCTGGATAGATGTACCCCACGATATTTTCTATATGCTTTGTGCTTGGGTATTAATGGCATTTTTTGCATTAGGTTTAGGCTTAATTATCTGTGCATTAGCACATTATATTGAACCATTTGGCAGAATTTGGGGAACCTTTAGCTTCGTATTACTTCCATTGTCCGGAGCATTCTTTTTCGTCCATAACTTACCATCACAAGCACAGCAAATCGCACTGTGGTTTCCAATGATTCACGGTACAGAAATGTTCAGACATGGCTATTTTGGCGAAACTGTCATTACCTATGAAAGCATTAGTTATATTATAGTCAGCGATCTTATTCTGTTATTCATCGGCTTACTCTTTGTGAGAAGTTTTAGTAAAGGAATCGAACCTAGATGATTAGTATTAGAAATGTCAGTAAGCGTTATAGAACAAATAGCGGTTGGCGTACCGTTCTTAAAGATATTAACTTTGAGCTAAAAAAAGGTGAAAAAGTGGGTATTTTAGGGCGCAATGGTGCAGGAAAATCAACCTTAATCCGTTTAATGAGCGGAGTAGAACCTCCAACAACAGGTACGATTGAACGTCAAATGTCGATTTCTTGGCCACTGGCATTTAGTGGTGCATTCCAGGGTAGTTTGACCGGAATGGATAATCTTCGTTTCGTCAGCCGAATTTATGATGCTGATTTTGACTATGTAAAATCTTTCACCGAAGAATTTTCAGAACTCGGCGAATATTTATATGAACCGGTAAAAAGCTATTCTTCTGGTATGAAGGCCCGTTTAGCCTTTGCATTATCGCTTTCTATTGAATTTGATTGTTACTTAATTGATGAAGTGATTGCAGTAGGCGATGCTCGATTCGCTGCCAAATGTAAGCACGAGCTTTTTGAAAAACGGAAAGACCGTTCATTGATTTTAGTTTCTCATAGCCCAGCCTCAATTAAAGAATATTGCGATTCTGCAATGGTTTTAGAAGAGGGTATCATGCATACTTTTGATTCTATAGATAACGCTTATAATTTCTACAATAAAACATAAAAGAACAAGCGGTTATATTTCACAAGTTTTTCGCAAAAAACTCTCAAAATATAACCGCTTGTTACTAAAACTGAAAATTAGAAACCTGCGTCTTTTTCTAATTGTTCAACTAATGCCTCAGCTAAACCTAAAGCATCAGCTAAATTAGCTAAGAAAACGATTTCTTTGCGTTCTAAATCTCTGCATACTGCACGGGAAGCTAAGTAAACTTGTGTAGCCAATGCTTGGTCATTACCTACTTGGCGGGCAATCTCTTCAACTGTAGCCGGAGTGTCCATTTCTTGACGAATCCACTCAATGACTTCAGCCTCATCTCCAACTTGGGAAACAATAGCTGCTTTTTCCTCTTCAGTAATAGCACCATCTGAAGCAGCAGCGGCAATCATTGCTTGTAAAATCACTTTACTTGCCACATTTTCATCTACATTTTCAAAATTATTTTGGCTAAGTTCTGAAACCGATGAATTTTGCGCTTGATACTTTTGGTATGCTTGATAAGCAAGGCTACCGATAGCGGCTAAAGAGCCTAATTTTGCTAAACTTGAACCGCCATTACGCCCAAATAACGTTGAAATTAAACCAATAGCGACAGCGCCGCCACCAATTTTAGCGATCTGATCGTTTTTAGAATTACCTTTAATTAATCCGTTTGTAGCGGCATCTTTTGCTGTATCTAATACTTGACTTAAAATCTTACTGAAATCCATTTTTGTTCCTCTTGGTAAGTAAATGAAATTTACTCATTAGTCCTTAGATTCAAACAAGAGTTCAATTCAAATTAAAGATAATTTCCACAACAGTGCTTAAACTTCTTTCCGGAGCCACATACACAAGGTTGTTTTTGATGAGGCAAAGGTACGGTAGGATCCACAAAAAACCATCGCTCATCAATTTGAACAAAAAGAGAGGTTTCGTGGTGTCCCTGTATCCCCTCATCTGTATCAAAAAAGGCTTTAAATTCAACCTGACTATGTATTCTCGAAAGAGAAGGTAAGTGATTTAGCACGGATAATCCTACCCATTTTGTATTTTCAGCCCACTCTTTCATTGCAGTCTGATCAAGTAATTTCTGCTGACTTGGCACTGTCGTTTCCACAATATAGGGAATATTAACCAAAGTATAAGCACTGTAACGGGAGCGCATTAATTGCTCTGCCGTTGATGCAAATGTCTGTTTTAAATGGAAAGGTTGGCAACATTCAGCGTAGCGTTTGCCTGTTTGGCAAGGACAAGCGGTGATTTTTTCTAACATTTTTACATTTCCGCATAAAAATAAAGATGTGAAAAGTTTACGCTATAAATAAAGAAAAATAAATTTTATAAAAAAGCGTGACATACCCCTTGTGGATAACTTATGCAAAAATCGTGAATTTTTTGGGTATTCATTGCTTTAAAAAGCCTTTATTCTATAGATTGTGGATAACTTAAGATTTTATCCACAGGTTAATTTATTGGTTAATTGATAGTATTCACCTATTTAAATTATACTAACTTATTGTTTTTAAATGAAAAGATCTTTTGTTCACAGAAAAATTAGGATCTAATAAGAGTAAGAATAAAGATCTTTATATAGATCTATATTATATTTAGTGTCGCATTTAGATCTTAACCTCTCTAAAAATCTATTTCCCAGATGATCCCTTTTTACGCTAAAATATGCGCTCATTTTTCAGCAGAATTTGTAAGATAGTAGAAGAGATATGATTTACAACCAAATTTACGATGTGATCGTGGTCGGCGGTGGTCACGCCGGCACAGAAGCGGCCCTAGCACCGGCACGAATGGGCTTAAAAACCCTGATTTTAACCCACAATGTTGATACCTTAGGGCAAATGTCGTGCAACCCGGCTATCGGAGGGATCGGCAAAGGCCATCTGGTTAAAGAGATCGATGCGATGGGCGGTTTAATGGCAAAAGCAACAGACGTTGCCGGGATCCAATTCCGTACCCTAAACAACTCAAAAGGGCCTGCGGTGCGTGCCACCCGTGCCCAAGCTGACCGTGTGCTTTACCGTAATGCGGTACGCACTGCGTTAGAAAATCAACCAAATTTAGATATTTTCCAGCAAGAAGTAGTGGATATTTTGGTGGAAAACAACCGTGCAGTGGGTGCAGTTACCAAAATGGGCTTAACGTTTAAAGCCCGTGCGGTAGTTTTAACCGCTGGTACGTTCTTAGCGGGTAAGATCCACATTGGGTTGGATAACTATGCAGGTGGTCGTGCCGGCGATCCTGCTGCAACAATGTTGGCAGATCGTCTGCGTGATCTGAATTTGCGTGTTGATCGCCTTAAAACAGGTACACCACCTCGCCTCGATGCCCGTACCATCAACTTTGACGTACTTGCCAAACAGCACGGCGATGAGGTGTTACCTGTCTTCTCTTTTATGGGCGATGTCTCACAGCACCCACGCCAAATTCCGTGCTACATCACCCACACTAACGATCAAACCCACGATTTAATTCGCAACAGTCTTGATCGCAGCCCGATGTACACCGGTATTATCGAAGGGGTTGGTCCACGTTACTGCCCGTCTATTGAAGATAAAGTAATGCGTTTTGCCGATCGTAATAGCCACCAGATCTACCTTGAACCGGAAGGCTTAAATACGATTGAGGTTTACCCGAACGGGATCTCCACCAGCTTGCCGTTTGATGTGCAAATGGGGATCGTCAACTCAATGAAAGGCTTGGAAAACACCCGCATCATCAAACCGGGCTATGCGATTGAGTACGACTACTTCGACCCGCGTGATTTAAAACCAACCCTTGAAACCAAAGCGATTGACGGTTTATTCTTTGCCGGACAAATTAACGGCACGACCGGTTACGAAGAGGCAGGTGCGCAAGGTTTGCTGGCAGGGATTAACGTAGCGTTACAGGTTCAAGGTAAAGAGGCGTGGTATCCAACCCGTGATCAAGCCTACACCGGCGTGTTGGTGGACGACCTCTGTACATTAGGCACCAAAGAGCCATACCGTGTGTTTACCTCTCGTGCCGAATACCGTCTGTTGCTGCGTGAAGACAATGCGGACATTCGTTTAACACCAAAAGCCCACGAACTAGGATTAATTGACGAGGCACGTTGGGTGCGTTTCAACCAAAAAATGGAAGCGATTGAGCAAGAAAGAGCTCGTTTGAAATCCACTTGGGCACATTTGCAAATGCCAAATCTGGACGAATTGAACGCGTTATTGGCTAATCCTTTAGCCCGTGAAGCAAGCGGTGAAGACTTAATCCGCCGTCCTGAAATGAGTTACGAAAAGCTGACCCAAATCGCCCTATTTGCCCCTGCTATTGAAGACAAGCAAGCGGCAGAACAGGTGGAAATTGCGATCAAATATCAGGGCTATATTGAGCATCAATACAACGAAATCGAACGCCATAAACGCCACGAAAACACCCTGATTCCGGTAGAGTTTGACTACGACAAAGTCGAAAGCCTCTCCAACGAAGTGCGAGCTAAATTGATGCAACACCGCCCTGTCTCCATCGGGCAGGCAAGTCGCATTTCCGGCATCACACCGGCAGCGATTTCCATTCTGTTGGTGAATTTGAAGAAGCAAGGAATGTTGAAACGGGGTGAGCTGTAAATACTACAAGCGGTTGGTTTTGCAGAAATTTTTGCAAAATTGACCGCTTGTATTCTTTGGAGAAGGAAATACCCGAACTACCGCCGTATTTTTAATGATATATCTGCGTAAACTCGGTTTTTCGCCGTTCGATCACCAAATGTTTGCCCAACCTTCGTGGTATTTCTGCAATGCACTTGTTCATACCAATTATGAAAATCTGCGACAAGGTGTATTTGTGACTAAAGCGTATTTAGTGATGTTTCTTGAAAATTTATTGTTTGAAAAAAGTCATTCGTTAAGTAATCGGGCATTGCGTATTAATGAAAATAATGATTAAGGAATTTGCAAAATGTTAGCTAAATTAAACCGCTTGCTTGCTCAAGCCGAAATAAATTTGACCGATCAACAAAAAGAGCAGTTAGTTGGTTTTGTGAGATTATTGGATAAATGGAATAAGGCGTATAACCTCACTTCCGTTCGCAACCCTGATGAAATGTTGGTTAAACATATTTTGGACAGCCTTGTTGTTAGTCGTCATTTACAAGGCGAAACGTTTATTGATGTCGGCACGGGGCCGGGGCTACCGGGCATTCCGCTGGCGATTGCTAACCCTGATAAACAGTTCGTGCTACTAGACAGCTTAGGCAAACGCATCACTTTTATCAAAAATGCGTTGCGTGAGCTTGGTATTAAAAACGTTACCCCAGTGCAAAGTCGAGTGGAGGAATACACTGAAAGCCAGTTTGACGGCGTATTAAGCCGAGCCTTTGCCTCGCTTAATGATATGATCGACTGGTGTTATCATTTACCGACTGAAAACGGTAAATTTTATGCATTAAAAGGCGTGTATGATGAGCAGGAAATAACTGAAATCAAACAACCGATTCAGCTAGTGGAAGTGATTAAGCTTGAAGTACCTGAGTTGGTAGGAGAACGGCATTTAGTAGTGTTGAAAAAGCCCTAATACATTGGAAGTTTAATGATACAAGCGGTCGAATTTGTAAATTTTTTTGCAAATCTGACTGCTTGTGTTAACTATTTTTCATAAAGCATACCTGGTTAATAAGGTGTGCTTTTTTTATAACCTATTATTTCATCTGATTTATTTCTATTTTGTGATGTGCTTCACAAAAACAAAAAAACATAATGTAGTAAAAAATATTCGTAATTGAAGCCCTTATTTCTTTACCTGAAAATAAGCGAACTTAATTATATAACGAGGAGGTTCGTAATGAACAGGGTAACAAATAAGGCAGATGAGTTTGCTAAACTCAGTACGTTTGAACGTATTGCTTATGGTAGTGGCGACTTAGCCCAAAATTTAGTTTTTGGTACAGTTGGTGGTTTCTTACTCACTTACGTAACTACTGTAAACGGCATTTCTGCCGTAGCAGGAGTAACGATTTTCTTAATTGTAAAATGGGGAAATGTGTTTTGGGATCCGTTTGTCGGTGCCTTTATTGACAAAAGCAAGCCCTCAGCACAGGGTAAATACCGCCCGTATTTACTGAAATTTGGGATTCCTCTTGTGGTTTTAGCTTCACTACTATTTCTTCCTCTTGAATCAGTACGTGGCTCAGTGATTTATGCTTTCCTTTCTTATTTTGCCACTGCGATGGGTTAATATTCCTTATGGCTCGCTTTCTGCTTCTCTTACTCGAGACACAGACGAAATTGCTAAATTAACCACAACCCGTATGACAATGGCAAATATCGCTAATTTGTTTGTTTATACCTTATTCCCACTTTTTGTGTAGTTACTTGCACCACACGCCGAATTAAAAAACACCGGCTTTTTCGGTATTGAGCTCTATTTAGGTGATTATATGTCTGCTGCTGCAGGCCCTGCTTGGTTTAAGGTTTATGCGGTCTATATGGTAATTGGATTTGTGGCGTTAATGCTCTCTTATTTTGGTACTAAAGAGCGGATTATTCCAACAGCGGAAGAAACAGATAAAGTCAAGTATTCAGATTTAGTTAATGAACTCAAACGCAATCGTCCATTACAGATTTTAGGGTTATTCTTCTTAATAGGTTTTACTTTTATGTTCTTCGGAAATACGGTGTGGCCTTTTTACCTAAAATATAATATTGGGCATTCTGAGTGGATTGCCTCCGTCGGTTTATTAGGCTCTATCCTTGGGATTTTCGTTCTAGGGCAACTTTGTCTATGGGTATGGCAATTTGACTCCTTCAAATACTCTCCAACCTTAGGCTATATCGGTCGTTTCTTACAACAATGGGGATTAACTTCTGCTACCGGTTTTATGTGGGCGTTAGTGCCTGAGGTTGTTACCTTTGGAGAGTTTAAGTCGAAAAAACGTGTAGCAGGTATTATTAATGCGTTAATGGGCTTGTTCTTTAAAATCGGCTTGGCGTTAGGCGGTATTATTCCGGGTTATATTAATGCGGTTTATGGTTTTAACGGCTCGCTTTTGGCTCAAACCGAAGAGGCTTTATTTGGTATCAATCTTTCAATGATTTGGGCTCCAATTATTTTAGCGATTATTGCAGGATTTGTGATGAGTCGCTATCCGTTAAGCGATACTGATATTGATCATATCAACGAAAAAATTACTGCTTATTCCAAATAATTTGAGTATAGGAGAATAGATTATGCAAATTCAAAATCCAGTTTTACCCGGTTTCAATCCAGATCCATCTATTGTGCGTGTGGGTGATACTTACTACATTGCAACTTCTACTTTTGAATGGTTTCCGGGAGTGAGAATTCACGAATCGAAAGATTTAGTGCATTGGAATTTAGTTAAAAATGTCTTAGATACAACCACGTTGTTAGATATGCGAGGCAATCCCTCTTCAGGTGGTATCTGGGCTCCTGATCTTTCTTATGCGGAAGGTAAATTTTGGTTGGTTTATACCGATGTAAAAATTACAGACGGTGCATTCAAAGATATGACTAACTATCTAACTACTGCCAAAGAAATTCAAGGTCCTTGGTCAGCTCCGATTAAATTGAATGGTATTGGGTTTGATGCTTCGTTGTTTCACGATGATGATGGGCGAAAATATTTAGTGCAACAGACTTGGGATCACCGTGAATATCATCACCCCTTTGACGGTATTACGTTAACGGAATTTGATGTTGCCACAATGAAACTCAAACCTGAAACCCAGCGTACGATTTTTGAAGGTACAGAAGTGAAATTGGTGGAAGGTCCACATATTTATAAAATTAATGGCGAATATTATCTGTTTGCGGCGGAAGGCGGCACAGTATTTACGCATCAAGAAGTAGTGGCTCGTTCTAAAACATTGGAGGCTCACTCTTTCCAACTGGCTCCAAATACACCGTTTATTACTAATTTTGATACACCTAATTCTTACCTACAAAAACAAGGGCACGGTTCATTAGTTGATACCCCAAGTGGTGAATGGTATTACGCTTCCCTCACAGCAAGACCTTGGAATCATGCAACAGAATCCGCAACCGATCCTCGTGGTTGGTCAACATTAGGGCGTGAAGCCGCCATTCAAAAAGTAGAATTTGATCAAGACGGCTGGCCTTATATTGTGGGTGGACACGGTGGAAAAACCTTTGTAGAAGCCCCAAAAGATGCAATTTTTACCGAAGCTCCTATTGATCATTCTCAACACGATGAGTTTGATAGCTCAACGTTAGATATTAACTGGAACACTTAAGAGTGCCTTTTAGTAAAGAGATGGGCGAAGTTGGTAATGGTGTTTTAAAATTGATTGGGCGAGGCTCTCTTGCAAATACACACGATTTATCGCTAATCGCACGCCGTTGGCAAGCCTTCTATTTTGATGCGGAAACCAAAGTGAAATTTACACCGTTTTCTTATCAATCTATGGCAGGTTTAACTAACTATTACAATCACTCACACTGGTCTTGGATTTTCATCACCAAAAATGATCAAGGACAACAGGTGATTGAAGTTGCAGAAAATAAAGGTGGACTCAGAAATGGGCAATATACTTCTTACCTTAAAGATAAAGCAATTGTCATTCCTGATGGAACGGAGTATGTTTGGTTTAAGACTAAAGTTCGGAAAGAAACTTACCGTTATGAATATTCATTCGATGGCAAACAATGGCACACAATGGCACACTATTCCGGTTGAATTAGATGCGGCAGTGCTTTCAGATGATTATGTGTTACGCAGTTATGGCGGTTTCTTCACAGGAGCTTTTGTCGGGCTGGCTGCAGTGGATTACTCCAGTTATGAATCTACAGCAGAATTTAGCTACTTTGACTATAAAGAGTTAGGCGATAAGCAACTTACAGACGGCTCATTCTCTTGGGAAAAATCTGAAAGTTGCTTTGGCTAAAATGAGGAGAATATCACAATGAAACAACGCAGATTTGGTAAAACCAACAAAATGGTGTCAGAAATTGGGTTAGGCACTTGGCAGCTTGGGACGAAATGGGGTGAACCGTTCAATCATCAAGAGGCGATGGCAATTTTAGAAACCGCTTATGAGCAAGGCATCAATTTTATTGATACCGCTGATGTGTATAACAACGGGCAAAGCGAGAAAGCCATTGGTGATATTTTGAAAAAATACCCTGACTTTTTCTATGTCGTTACCAAATGTGGACGTGCGTTAAACCCGCATACTGCTGAAATGTACACGCCACAGGCAATCGAAAAATTTGTTGATGGTAGTTTAAGCCATCTTGGCACGGAAAAGTTGGATATGATTTTGCTCCACTGCCCGCCAACGTTGGTTTATCGCAATGATGAGATTTTTACGAAATTGGAACAGCTTAAAGCCGGCGGAAAATTAATAGACTACGGTGTGAGTATCGAAACGGTAGAGGAAGGCTTGTTGGCAATGGAGTATGACATTGCGGCAATGGAAGTTATCTTCAATATGTTCCGCTTAAAACCATTGGAGCAACTCTTCCCAACCGCTCAGCAAAAAAATGTGGGTATTATCGCCCGTGTACTGTTGGCAAGTGGTTTGCTTACAGGCAGATATAATGCCTGCACCCAATTTGGCAAAGACGACCACCGCACATTTAACCGCAATGGTGAAGCCTTCGATAAAGGCGAAACCTTTTCGGGTGTGGATTATCAACTCGGTTTACAAGCGGTGGAAGAATTGAAAGCCCTATTCGGCACGGAAGATTTAATTCCTTACGCCCTACGTTGGGTATTGATGAATGAAGCTGTGAGTACAGTAATCCCGGGAGCAAGTAAGGTTTCACAAGTAATTACTAACGCAGCGGTGGATAATTTCCCTCCACTCACTGAAAATGAAATGCAAAAAGTGGAAGATATTTACAACCGCTTAATTCGCCCAAGTGTGCATCATTTGTGGTAATTTATCCAACGCTATAAAAAATGGAACTCTAACTTGAGTTCCATTTTTGTCAATTTTAGCCTTAAACCTCTAACTGTTTAGAGGTTTTCTTAAACAGAGTCAATGCAATAAACGCAAAGGCTAAGAAACAGGAAAGGATCAGGGCATAGAAACCACCGTCCCAGCCGAACATATCAACCAGTTTACCCATCACATAACCTGCACTTGCAGAGCCTAACAAGTAGCCGAATAAACCGGTTAAACCTGTTGCTGTACCGGTGGCAACACGAGGCACTAAATCCGCTGCTTGTAAACCGATCATCATCACCGGCCCGTAGATTAAGAAACCAATCGCCACTAAGCAGATGTTGTCGATTAACGGGTTGCCGGCTGGGTTTTTCCAGTACACCACAATCGCAATTAACACACCAGCAAGGAATAACAACATCGGCGGCGCACGGTGACCTTTGAATACTTTGTCGCTTAAATAACCGCTTGCAAGCATACCGAAGATACCGGCATATTCATACAAGAAGTACGCCCAGCTCTGTTTATCCACAGAGAAATGTTTCACTTCTTTTAAGTAAGTCGGTGCCCAGTCGATAATGCCGTAGCGAATGAAATAGACAAACACGTTGGCAATCGCAATTGCCCACAGGAATTTGTTGTTTAAAATATATTTGTAGAAAATGTCTTTGGAAGAGAGTGTGTGGGCAGACTCCACTTTTTCCACCACTTTCTCGCCTTTGTACTCATCAATCGGCGGTAAGCCTTGAGATTCCGGCGTATCACGCATCAAATAGAACATCACAAACGCCAGTACAATCGCAATCAACGCCGGCAGATAGAACAGGGATTGCCACACGCCAAAAATAGATAAGCCTAAAATCGCCAACGGCCCGATTAAACCGCCGCCCAAGTTGTGCGACACGTTCCACCAGCTCCACCACACGCCACGTTCAGAGGTTGAGAACCAGTTGGTCATCGTTTTCGCCCCCGGCGGATAGCCCATTCCTTGGAACCAGCCGTTTAACGCCGCCAAAATGATCATAATTGGAATAGACGAAAGCACGCCCGGTACTAAACCGAACACCAGACTCACAATCGCTGAACCGAGCAAGCCGATAGTGATAAAGTATTTCGGGTTAGAACGGTCGGAAACGTTACCCATAATAAATTTACTGAAGCCGTAAGCGAGTGATAATGCCACGCCCACCGTACCTAAGTCTGCTTTGGTGAAGCCATATTCATCAATCAAATACGGCATTGCCAACGAGAAGTTTTTACGAATTAAATAATATGCCGCATAGCCGATAAAGACGCCTGCAAACACTTGCCAACGTAATTTGCGATATTCCGCATCAACTCTGCTGGCTTCCACTTTTTGTTCTGCTGGTGGAGAGGCTTTTAGAAAGGAAAACATTTTACTACTCCTTTAAGAATGAAATCCTATGGCTACTATAATCTTTCATTTGGAGCAGAAAAAGTGGATTTTTGAAAATTTGTGAGCAAGATTAAAATTATTTTGAGCGAAAACGAAAATCGGTTAAATTTCCTTCTTTTTTTGCAAAAAATTTGAGAAATCTAACCGCTTGTTTCACTTAAAAATCAGCTATTTCTGCTTTTTCAAAAATTCCACGCCCGTATCAGGGAAGTCAGTAAAGACGCCTGTTGCACCCGCTTTATTCAGCAGGGCATCGTACATTTCATCGACATTTTGGAAAAAGTCCGGCAGAGCATCTTTGCGCACGGTGTATGGGTGAAGTTCCATTTTGTACTTCGCCAACTCTTTCACTAATGGCGTGTAAACAATGTTGCCGACTTTAGATTTTTCTTTATCCACCAACATATACCAGCCCGGGCCGACACCATCGGCATATTTTGCCACTTCTGCCATCGCACCGTCTTTGAACATCCAGTCGTAGTCGTAATTAACCCAGTTGCCGTTTTTATCTTTCTCTTCGGTTTCGTGCCAATCGGTGTAGGCAACTAACTGCACCAATTTTACGTCCATACCCAGTTTCGGTAGTAATTCGGTTTTGATCCGTTTCAGCTCGTTGAAATCGAAGGTTTGCAGGTAAATTGGTGAGGTTTTGCTGTCGTAGCCATATTTTTTCAACACTTTCAGGGTTTCGAGTGCAATGTCTTTACCCTCTTTATGGTGCAACCAAGGGGCTTTAATTTCAGGATAGATCCCAATTTTTTTGCCGGTTGATTTCTCTAATCCTTGAATAAATTCCAGCTCTTCTTCCAAAGTGTGAATGGTGAAATGGGACTGCCACATCGGGAAGCGGTTCGGGTAAACTTGTGCCTGCTTGCCGTCTTTCACCTCAAAATTCTCGGTCATTTCAAGGGTTTTAATCTCATCAAGGGTGAAATCCACCACATAATAACGACCGTCTGCTCGTTTACGCTCAGGGAATTTTTTCGCCACATCAGTTAAACCGTCTAAAAAGTGGTCGTGAATCACAATCAGGCGGTTATCTTTGGTCATAGCAAGATCTTGCTCTAAATAGTCCGCTTGTTGCCCGAATGCTAGAGCTTTAGATTCAAGCGTATGCTCAGGTAAATAACCGCTTGCACCACGGTGGGCAATCACTAATTTATCAGATTGTTGTGCATAGGCACCCAATGCTGTCGCGGACAATGCTAATGCAGCAACCAATGTTTTGAATTTAAATTTCATAGAATTACCTCATATAATGTAAAAATAAAAGGAAGAACAAAAATGTCCTTCCTTTTGATAAGTTATTTATTATTTACCATAGTGATCTTCTAATTTTGCTTTGTGCTTGCCTTCTTCAACCATCACAATGAAGGTTAAGAGAATGGCTAATACACCACCACCGATCATCACGTAGAAACCGCCGTCCCAGCCAAATTTATCTGCTGCCCAGCCAACTACTGCAGAGGCTGCCACTGTACCACCTAAGTAACCGAATAAACCGGTGAAACCTGCTGCTGTACCTGCTGCTTTTTTCGGTGCAAGTTCAAGGGCGTGTAAGCCAATCAACATTACCGGGCCGTAGATTAAGAAACCGATAGTGGTCATCCAAATGAAGTCCATTAATTGATATGGGTTTTCATACCAAGCATGGCCTGCATATTGTGCAATTTCAGATTCCGGTGTCGCAGGGTTGAGCCAGAACGCAACCACTGCTGCGGTGGTAAGAATCATAAAGATGAAACCGGTTAAACCACGTTTGCCTTTGAACAGTTTGTCAGAGACCCAACCACAGAGTAATGTACCTGGAATCGCAGCTAATTCATAAATGGTATATGCCCATGCTGTACCTTTAATGTTGAAGTGTTTTACTTCGCCTAAGTACACCGGCGACCATTTCAATACGCCATAGCGGATTAAGTAAACGAAGACATTCGCAATGGCAATGTACCATAACAGTTTGTTTTTCAGCACATAAGTCACGAAAATCTCTTTGGTGCTTAAATCGTGTTCATAGGTTTTTTCGTTATAGTCGTCAGGGTAGTCGTTACGCCATTTTTCAACTGGCGGTAAACCGCAAGATTGTGGAGTATCTTTCATCACAAGGTAGATTGGAATAGCTGCGATCATTGCTGCAATTCCCGGGAAATAAAGGGCTTGTTGCCATACATCTTTTGCCGTTGCTTCTACACCATACTCACTGAAATAGAGCGCACTTGCTAATAGCACCATCGCCCCCGGCACCATACCGCCTAAGTTGTGAGCGGTATTCCAGATAGAAACGATAGTACCACGCTCAGATTTAGACCACCAGTGAACCATTGTTCGTCCACACGGTGGCCAACCCATACCTTGAAACCAGCCGTTTAAGAAGATCATTACCCACATTACTAAAATGCTTGATGTTGCCCAAGGCATTAAGCCCATAAGGGTCATACATAGACCTGAAAGTAACAATCCGGTCGGTAAAAATACTTTCGGGTTAGAGCGGTCGGACATTCCTGCCATCACGAATTTTGATAAACCGTAGGCCAGGCCGGCAGCTGTACCAATCACACCGAGATCGGTTTTTGTATACATACCAGCTTCAATCAAGCCTTTTTGTGCTAAGTCGAAGTTTGCACGCACAAAATAGTAAGCGGCATAGCCGAAGAAAATTCCTGCAAACACTTGCCAACGCAAGAATTTATATCTTGCATCGACTTTGTCCGCCGGTAATTCCGCAATGTGCGGAGCGGGTTTAAATGGACCAAACATAGTATTCTCCAATATTACTTAGTAAAACCTCTGAGTAATTCCTTTTTAGGAAATTAGGGAAGCAATAATAAATGAAAATAAAAAATGACAAAGTTATTTTTTATAAAAATGTGATTCATTTCACAAAAAATTTACCTTAAACCACAAAAAATGATTGAAAAAGAAAATCAAACATCAGTATCTCTAGCGATAAAACTCTCTTCTTATGTACAGAGAAAGAACCATAAAAAGTACAATATAGAAATATTTTGTGACATAGATCTAATTTTTAAACAAATGTCTTTGAAGTCATTTTATTTTCGTTTATGCTAATTAAGTAATGATTAAATGTTTTAATTCGAGCAAAAGGAGCAAAAAATGCAAAGACATGAACAGCTAGCTCAAGTACAACAAACGCAAAAATGGGATTTTATTATTATCGGTGGTGGCGCAAGTGGTTTGGGGATTGCGGTAGATGCAGCTTCCCGTGGCTATAAAACCTTATTATTAGAAAGCCATGACTTTGCGAAAGGTACATCGAGCCGAAGCACAAAATTAGTCCACGGTGGCGTTCGCTATCTTGCAAATGGCGATGTTGCACTCGTGAGAGAAGCATTGCGTGAACGAGGTCGCTTAGCTAAAAATGCAGCTCATTTATTTAAAAACCAAAGCTTTATTATTCCAAACTACAAATTCAAAGACTGTGTAATGTATCGTGTTGGTTTAGGCTTATACGATATGCTTTCAGGCAACCTGAGTTTAGGAAAGACTGAAAACATCAGTAAAACTGAAGCGAAAAGACGTTTACCAACCTTAAATGATACTGGTTTACGTACAGGCACTGTTTATCAAGATGGGCAATTTGATGACTCACGTCTTGCAGTGAATATGGCACAAACGGTAGTAGAGCACGGCGGTACAGTACTAAATCACGCCAAAGTGACTTCACTGCACAAAACGCCACAAGGCAAAATTGATGGGGTGACTTTCTACGATGAACTCAATCAACAAGAACATACTGTTTTCGGCACTGCGGTGATTAACGCAACCGGCGTATTTATGAATGATATTTTAAGTATGGATCACGGTAGCACGAAAAAATTTGTCGTACCAAGCCAAGGGATTCACTTAGTATTAGATAAATCATTCTTACCAAGTAATGATGCGTTAATGATTCCAAAAACCTCTGACGGACGAGTGTTATTTGCTGTACCTTGGCACGAAGTGTTAGTCGTAGGGACAACAGATACTCTGATTGAAAATCCTTCTTATGAGCCAATTCCATTGGAACAAGAGGTGAACTTTATTTTAGAGACAGCCGCACAATATCTGACAAAAAAACCAACTCGTGATGATGTAAAAGCAGTCTTTGCCGGTCAACGTCCGCTTGCGGCACCGGAAAAAGAAGGTCAAAGCACTAAAGAAGTATCTCGTAGTCACAAAGTTCTCACTGATGCAACCAGCGGTTTGATTACGATTACAGGTGGTAAATGGACAACTTATCGTCAAATGGCAGAAGATACCGTAGAAGAAGCGTTAAAAGTCCACTCTGAACTAGGCAATAAACCTTGTGTGACCGTCAACTTACCGATTCACGGTAATATTCCGGCAGCACAAGTGAATCTACAAGATCATCTATATGTATATGGCTCAGATATTCCACAGTTACGCGCCTTAATGACTGAGACCCCGGAATATGCACAAAAAATCCATCCGAGACTAGATTATACCGTTGCAGAAGTGATCTGGGCAGTTCGCCACGAAATGGCACAAACGGTTGAGGATGTATTAGCTCGCCGTGTTCGTTTGCTCTTCACTGATGCGAGAGCGGCGATTGATAGTGCAGCAAAAGTGGCTGCTATTATGGCGAAAGAATTAGGTAAAGATGAAATGTGGCAACAACAGCAAGTTATCCAGTTCCTTGATGTTGCGAAGCACTATTTATTGGTAGATTATCAGCCACAGCCAATCTAATACGCTAAAAGCAAGCGGTTAAAATCGATAAAAATATTGCAATTACGTTATTTGCAACTTTTTAAACCATTTTAACCGCTTGTATATTAGCTATCATCTCTTTTATGTTTCTGTTGTAATAAAAAGAATGCTGTTAACCCCAATACAGAAAAGCTAATTCCTTTCATACTCAATAATCTTTTTACCAAAAAATCTAATGCAATGGTTTTAACTGCCGGTGAATTGACCAGTGCAAGCCCTGTTTGTTTCACTTGTTTAAAAGGCTGCATAATCTCATTTTTGGTTTTATTGGTTTCCGCTTTAAATCGCATTCTAAGTGCATTACCTTTTAGAACTAGAAGTTCCTTTTCGGTTAATTTAAGCTCTTCCATTTTAATGTTCTCCATTCTGTTTCAAAGTTAAAGCACTCTTAAATGCGGCAATATCTAATTTTAGCTCGGTTAATGTACTTTGCATAAAATGGCGTTGTTTTTTCAAGGCAGAAAGTATCATCATTCCGCAAATAGTCACAGCAATAAACATAATAATGGCAATAGAAAAGAATACTTTAACTTTCTGTTCGGGTAACAAATAATTATCTAAACCAAATAATAAACTCACAAAAGAAACTAATAAAAATACAAAAGCCAATAAGATAAATATAAGCACTGAAATTAATTGATTTTTTTGCTCATTAATTTCAATTCTTGCCATCTCACCACGCACTTGAGCTATTTCCAATAATGTAATGAGACTATTTCTAAATCCGGATTTAATATTATCTAACATTATAACCATTCCTTATATTAAATAATAAGCCACCCCAAATATGGCGTGGCTTAATGACTTAATGACGAATTACAGATAATTATCTTCTAGAAATTAAAACACCTAATAATAACCCTACCACACCGGCAACGGTAATTGCTTTATACGGATTATCTTGAACTAAGGTATCAGTTTGTTTAACTACAGTTCTTGCACTATCAACGGTATCATCTTTTAATGTTGCAAAACGATCTTTTACATCATCAAACTGTTTTGCTAATTTATCTTTTAACTTTTTATATTCCTCCGTAGAAGAATCAGATGTTTCATTAAATAATTCCTCTGCATTTTTCAAAATATCGCGAATCTCGTTTGTTAACTCTTCACGTTTTGCATCTAAGCTTTTAGCCATAATTGCTCTCCTTATTTAATTAAACGTAATCTATAAAAATAAAACATAATTGATTTATGTTTCATTATTAAAATACAGCCCACATTTAATAATGTCAACCTTTAATTTAAAGATTATTTAATTAAATTCATAAATTAAATAAACAAAAAAGCAGTAATTTTTGCAAAAAAGTAACCAAATATTACCGCTTGTAAAAGCATAAATTCAGGTTAAATCATTGTATTTAATGCTTCAGTTAATTTTTGGTAACGCTGATATTTCGTCTGATAAGCCGCATAATTTTCCGGATTTGGCTCAAACACCTGCATTTCATTATTTAGGGCTTGAACTTGGCTTATATCCAGCCCAACCCCTTGCATTGCCATTAATGCCGCACCCAAGCAGCCGGTTTCTTCCATTTGTGGTATTTCAAGCCGCATTCCGGTTAAATCGGCCAACATTTGCATCCAAACTTTAGATTTCACCGGTCCGCCGGTAACTCGCAGCACGTCAGCCTTTGGAAAGCGGATAAACATACGGTTTAAATGGCTCATCAAGCTAAACAACACTCCTTCGTAAATTGCCTGCAAGAGATGGGCTTGGGTATGGTGGGCTTGCATACCATAGAAACCGGCTTGCATTCCTAAGCCTGCATTTGAGCCATACAGAAACGGCACAAACAGCACCGAGCTTGCCGCCGGCGGTAATTGGGCAACAGCTTGGTTGATTTTCACATAATCGAGTTTCCACTGATTCACAAACCACTCTAAATTACCGGCAGAAGTCGGGCTTGCTTCGTGGACGATAAATTTCCCTGCCTCGGCATAACGCCCATAAACAAAAGGTAATGATTGGCTTGCATCAATATGATCGGTAATGCCGCTCACCACCGACCACGTTCCCAGCACCGCATTCAGTTTGGTTTCGTCATCTAAATTGGCACAACGTGCGGTAGAAACCACATCAAACAAGCCACCGACTACCGGCGTACCCACCGCTAAACCGGTTAATTTGGCGGCATTTTCAGTCACATATCCCGAAATTTTATTCGGTTCAATCACTGGTGGTAATTTCTCCAACACATCCGGCATTCCCAACAAATCGGCTAACTGTTGGTCGTATTCGCCTTTTTCCATATTGTAAAGATTGCTTTCGGAAATGTTGGTCTCTTCGCAATGCAACTCACCGGTTAAGCAAAAACGCAAATAGTCGTGCGACATCAACACCGCCCCGATTTGTGCATAACGCTCCGGTTCATTTTGCTGCACCCACTTCAAAATCGACACAGGGTGTCCTGTCCAAAGAGTTTGGCGGGTAATCGGGTAAAGTTGTTGCGGAATGCCTTCAGCCTGCCATTGTTTAACAATCTCAAGGGAACGTTGGTCGGAAGATAAAATCGCACGCCCCAACGGTCGATTCTGCTTATCCAGTAAAAACGCCCCTTTGCCTTGAGCGGAAATCCCTACTGCTTTAATATCCGCTGGGTTTACCCCACTTTTTTCAATGGTTGAACGCACTACTTCCGCACAAATAGCCCAGAGTTGTGACATATCACGCTCTGCATAACCTGCCTGTTCACTGATTACCGAAACGTTTTCACGATGAAGGGCTTGAATATTACCTTGTGTATCAAAAAGAGCGGCTTTGATAAAAGTCCCACCGCAATCAATGCCGAGTGTGTAGTTCATTTTGTTATCCATTATTTGTTTGTAAAAAATTTTGAAAAAGAAACCGCTTGTAATGCTACAACAGACGCACTTAATGCATTCTGCTATTTAATTGTTAAACGATAAACGCTATTCGAACAAGTAATAAACAGTGTTTGTTCATCATCGCCAAAGCTACAATTTGAGGTTAGCTTACCCAGCACAAATCGTCCCAGCTCCGTGCCGTCAGGTAAAAGAGCAATAATTCCCTCTTCACAAGAGCAGAAAATTACGCCGTTTTGTTTAATTCGGAAGCCGTCCGGAATGCCGGGACTAATTTCCGCCACATCTCGGCGATTTTTTAGTTTATTACCGTCCACATCAAATACGACTAAGTGGTGTAAGCCATCTTCGTCAAATTCCACGCTCGACATATCTGCCACAAAGAGTTGTTTTTCGTCTGACGAGAAGGCCAAGCCGTTTGGTCGCATCGTGTTGAAAGTTGCAATATTCAGCTTGTCGGTTTTCGGATCATAGCAGTAAATATAACAACCGATAATTTCGCTTGGCGACTGTTTGCCTTCGTTATCCGACAAAATACCGTAAGGTGGATCAGTGAACCAAATGATGCCGTCTGATTTTACCACCACATCATTGGGTGAATTCAGTCGTTTTCCGTCTAATTGACCGACCAAAAAACGATATTCACCGCTTGGCGTGGTTAAACTGATACCTCGATTGCCGTGTTCACAGGTAATCAAGTTGTCGTTTGCATCAAACGCATTGCCGTTAGAAAAATAAGACGGCTGGCGGAAAACCTGTGTACCATCTTGCTCTGTCCAGCGGTACATTGTGCAACCTTTTACATCACTAAAATAGAGGGCTTGTTGTGGCTTGCTCCACGCCGGCCCTTCTGCCCAGATTGCCTTATCAAAAAGCTCTTCAAGTTCAAACGTATTCCCAACCAGCTCATTAAAACGAGGGTTGGAGATTTTGGGGATAAATTTATTGCTCATTTGTATTACCCTCTCTATTTTTTATGACAAGCGGTTAAATTTCGCAAAATCTTTGCAAAAAACAACCGCTTGTTCGAGGCAAATATTTATTTGCCCCTACGTCATTACTTCACGCCCCAAATCGCTTTGTAAGCGCCTTTGTAACCGTTTTGTGGGGCATACAGGTTGTTTTCACCACCGTCAAACGCCACATTTTCTTTAGTCACTAGGTGAGCCGGTGTGATATAACCAGACGGTTTTTCGTTAGCGAAAGCACGGTTTAGCTCATCGACTAACTGCCAGCCGTGTAAGTTAAGTGGCTCAGGGACGGTTGCAAACTGTTTATCACCATTGCGAATACGTTGATAAGCCGTTACTGAGCCATCACCTGCGGAAATGCTAAACGGTTTATCTTTACCAGCGGTGCGTAAAGACGGAGCCATAAAGTCAAAGTAGAGATCGTTAATTGCCAACGCATACTCTAAATCGTCGCCATATTTTTGCAGTAAGCTGAAAGTGAGGTTAGGCATACGGCTTGAGGTATCCGCCAATGGCGTGTCGATAAACTCTAACACCTTACACTCTTTACATTTTTCGATAACTTCTTTCATGACGTTCGCTTTGCGTAACGCAATTTCATATAGCGAGTCGGTTAAAATAATCGCTTTTGCCTTACCGTTAGATTCTGCCACCGCAAGCATTGCCGATAAGCGTGCAATTTCGTCTGAGTCAGAGGTCACGTTGTAGAAAATGCCGTATTTATCAATCGCACCCGGCTCCGGTGTTGCGTGCCAAGCTGCAAGTTTAATGCCGTTTTTAGTCGCTTTTTGTAGTGGGATTTTCGCCACATTCGGGTTCCAGCCACCAATCACAATCGCATCCGGTTTGCGGGCAATCGCTTGGTTAAGTGCGGCGAGTTGGTTGTTTACCGTACCTGCACCGTCTAATACATCTAACTTCCAGCCCGTTACGCCAACAGCTTCTTTCATTCCGTCAATCACACCAAGTACACCACCGTTTTTCATATCAGAGGCAATAAAAATCACAGTTTTCTCTTTTTGTAATTGAGGGCCGGTTGTCGGTCCGTCCCATTTTTCTTGCTTAGCCGTAGCTGCTGCGACAAGCTGTTTTGCTTCTTGTACGAACGGGTCGTCATTGGCAAACGCATTATTTCCGAAAGCAATAGCAGTTAAGGTTGCGATTGCAGTTAAGGTTGTACGAAATGCTTTTTTCATAATCAAATCCTCTTAGTTGGTCGATTTTTTCTGTACAGCTTTTTGATTTAACAAGCGTTTGCGTTGGGCATAGCCTGCAATAGTGATGGAAAGTAACAGTGTTGCACCGTTAAAGAGTGGCTCAACCCAGAACGCTCCACCGAATTGTTGAATACCTGAAATACCGATGGCAAGAATGGCAATCCCCACCACTGTTCCCCATACGTTAATACGCCCTGGGCGAATAGTGGTACTCCCTAAGAATGCCCCAACCAATGCGGGCAGTAAGTAGTCCATACCGACACTTGCCTGACCAACGCCTTGTTGAGCAGAGATCAATACGCCTGTGAAAGCAGTGATTACACTAGAGACAATAAACGGCACAATGGTGTATTTTTTAATATTGATACCATTTAGGCGAGCTGCCGTTGGGTTGCCACCAACCGCATACATACAACGACCGGTCGGGGTATGTTCTGTCACCAACCACATTACGATAGCCACTGCCAGCACATAGAAAGCAGAAATCGGGATACCGAAAATTTCTGTGCTGTTGAGTGCGATAAATTCATCGGGTAAATCCCCGACAATTTGGCGACCGCCCGAGTGCCAGAGTGCTACGGCATAAAGCACTGTGCCTGAGCCAAGTGTTGCCACAAAGCTATCGATATCAGCAAGAGCAACTAAAATCCCATTCAGCAAGCCGTAAAGAGCGGCAATCACTAACACGATTAAGATCGCCATATACCACGAGAAGCCGTATTGGACTTGCAGAGTAATCACAAGAATGTGCCACAACACAATACCGAAACCCACGTTCAGGTCGATTTTGCCGACAATCATTGTAGTTGTGGCTGCCAAAGCAAGTAGGGCAATTTTCGATTTACTTTCTAAAATCGCATTTAATGTCAGCATTGAGGCGAAAGATTCGGTGGTAAGTGAGAAAATAATCACCAATAACACACATAACCACAGTAAGCCATAACGAGTGGACATTTGTGAAAACCATGCCATAAAACCGTCACGGGCGATAGATACCGGTTGTTCCAGTGCGGTTGATTTGATGTTTGTTTGAGCCATAAATTACTCCGTTAAAATTCTGCATTTTCCCCTCGCCCGCTTGCGGGAGAGGGAGGAGAAAGCCGTTAGGCTTTCGGAGGGAGAGGGTTCGCAATATTTTTTAAGAAAAATGACCGCTTGTTTACCCTCTCTCTGCTAAAAATAGCCTGACGCTATTTTTAGCTGTCTCTCTCCCGCAAGCGGGCGAGAGTAAGTTATTGTTTTTTCGACTGACTATCCGATGCCAACGCCAGCAAATTGGCGAAAGTCACCTCTTCGTTCAGTAGTTCACCGGCAATTTCCCCTCGGTTGAAGACTAATGCTCGGTTACACAAATGAGCGATCTCTTCAAAGTCGGTGGAAATCACAATAATTGCGACCCCTTCTGCAAGGGCTTTGTTGAGCAAGTCGTAAATCTCTGCCCTTGCTCCTACATCCACGCCGGCAGTCGGGTCTTCTAAAATCAGAACAGGCGTATTGAGGAGCATCCAACGTGCCAACACGATTTTCTGCTGATTACCACCGGATAACGCACTGGCATCAATAAACAAATTTTTCGGACGAATATCGAATAGTTGGAATTTGTACCAGCTCTCACCCCACTCTTCACGGCGGGAGTAGCGTTTTAATGGTGAATGACCGCTTAGTACCGGGTTGATAAACAGGTTCTCACTGGTAGTCATTGACATAAACACGCTTTCACGGGTGCGGTCTCCCGCAACCAATGCCACACCTTTGGCTATCGCATCTTGCGGATCTTTAGCAGAATATGACCGCTTGTCTAACTGAATTTCGCCTTTGTCTAAGGTTCGCTCCCCAAATAATAAGCGGCCGATTTCTTCCTGCCCTGCTCCACGCAAGCCGGCAAGGGCAATCATCTCACCTTTGTGCAGACGGAAATTCACCGGGCCGGTGTCGCCAACCATGACATTTTGCAGGCTTAAAATTTCAGGAGTATCGGTTGGTAAATCCACCCGCTGTCTGCCACGGCTCTCTTCGCCTACAATCGCTTTGACCAAGCCTTTGACGTCATAGAGCTTGGTTTGCCCTTCTGCAACCGGGAAACCGTCCCGCATCACCAAAATGCGGTCGGAAATGGCGATCACTTCATCTAAACGGTGGGTCACATAAATCATTCCCACACCTTGGGAACGTAAGCGGTTTAACACAGTGAAAAGATGCTCTACATCAGAGGCAGGTAGGGAAGCAGTAGGTTCGTCTAAAACCAAGATTTCTGCATTGACGGCAATCGCACGGGCAATGGCGAGTAAGGCTTTTTCGGTACGGCTTAAATCAAACACTCGAGTGTCGGCAGAGAGTTTAATGCCTACAAAATCAAGGGCTTTTTGCGACTGCTCTCGCACTTTCGCCCAGTCAATCAAGCCAAATTTGCGAGGGAACCCCATTACAAATGCCATATTTTCGGCAATCGTCATCCATTCTATTAGGCCTAAATCTTGGTGGATAAAAGCGATGGGCTTTTTGTTGCCTTTCTCAATAGCGTGGGCAGATTGGATTTTTTGGTTATGGAAAAGAATATCACCCTCGTCACGGTCATAAATACCGGCAAGGATTTTGATTAGGGTCGATTTACCTGCACCGTTTTCACCGAGTAAGGCAACGATCTCGCCTGAGTGGATATCAAGGCTGACATCATTCACCGCCGTATGGCTACCAAAGCGTTTGATGATGTGCTGCATACTTAAAATGGGCTGTGCCATTTGTTCCTCCTTTGAGGAAAGATGTGTAAAGATTTTGCGGATTTTGACCGCTTGTACCTCACACGATTCGTGTGAGGTTAGTTTAACCGAGCACTTTGTAGCTCTATTTTTACTTCGCCAATGCATCAATGGCTTTAACTAAGCCATCACCGTTTTTCTCGATAAATGCCTTGCGGGTTTCAGCCGATACGGCATCTTTGAACGGTGTGGTATCTAAGTTATCCACAAATTCAATACCTGCTTTTTTGAGCGAGTCGATAATTTTCTGCTCATTTTCTAGGTTAAGTTGGCGTTGGTATTTTCCGGCTTCTTTTGCCGCTTCAACTAATGCGGTTTGTTGCTCGGCTGGCAGTGCATCAAATTTCGCTTTGTTAATCGCCACAATTAACGGGGTGTAACCGTGGTTAGTAAAGCTGAAATATTTTTGTACTTCATAGAGTTTTGCCGACCAGAAAATGCCGATTGGGTGTTCTTGGGCATCAACCGCTTTGGTTTCCAGTGCAGTGTAAAGCTCGGAAAGCGGCATTGGCACCGGATTTGCACCTAAAATAGAGAAGGCTTGAATATACATCGGGTTTTGGTTAGTACGGATTTTTAAGCCTTTAATATCCTCCGGTTTGGTGATCGGGTGCTTGGAGTTGGAAAACGCTCGGAAACCAACTTCCCAAAACGCCAACCCTTTCAAACCGTGAGCCTCTAATGCGGTTAATAAACCTTGACCAATCTCTCCATCTAAGGCTTTATAGGCGTGGTCTCTGTCTTTGAAAATAAACGGAATATCAATCACATTCAGTTTTGGTTCTAACCCGGTAAAGTTAGAGGAGCTGGACATTGCAATATCAATAGTACCGCCACGCACACCGCTAATCGCCGTTTGTGCGTTGCCGAGCGTGCTATCAGGGAAGAGGCTTAATTTCAGCCCTTTTTGGGATTTTTCTTGCAGCAAATCATTAAATTTTTTCGCTGCAATATGTTGAGTATCAGAACGAGGAGCTTCATACGCAAAGCGGAATGAGGTTTCTGCTTGTGCGGTTGAAAACAGTGCAAAACCGGCAACGAAAGCGGCTAAAGTTTTTAAATTAAACAGTTTCATAGTCTCTCCTATAGTAGAGTCTATACAACAACTCCCCCCAAACGGAGGGAGCTTTAGACTAAAATAAAGTCAATTACTGTGCTAACGCATCCACTTTTTTCAATAATTCATCGCCGTGTTTTTCCACGAAAGCTTTGCGGATTTCCGCTTCAATCGCTGCTTTGAACGGGGCGTTATCCACTTGTTCGATCACTTCGATGCCTTGTTTGCGTAATTTTTCGATGATCTCTTTTTCGTTTTTCACGTTGAGATCACGTTGGAATTGACCGGCTTCTTTTGCGGCTTCAACCAATGCGGTTTGTAATTCAGGAGCTAAGCCGTCAAACTTCGCTTTGTTCATCACCACGATTAACGGGGTGTAGCCGTGGTTGGTTAAACTTAAATGTTTTTGTACTTCAAACAGTTTTGCCGACCAGAAAATGCCGATTGGGTGTTCTTGGGCATCAACGGCACGGGTTTCGAGTGCGGTGTAAAGCTCAGAAAGTGGCATTGGCACCGGGTTGCCGCCTAGTAAGGTGAAGGCTTGAATGTACATCGGGTTTTGGTTGGTGCGGACTTTTAAGCCTTTGATGTCTTCCGGCTTGGTCACAGGGTGTTTTGAGTTGGAGAAAGCACGGAAGCCAACGTCCCAGAAGGCTAAGCCTTTTAAGCCTTGGGCTTCTAAATCTTTTAATAAGCCTTGACCAACTTCGCCGTCTAATACTTTGTAAACGTGTTCACGATCTTTGAAAATAAACGGAATATCAATCACATTTAGTTTTGGCTCTAAGCCGGTAAAGTTTGGCGAGCCGGACATTTCAATGTCGATAGTACCGCCACGCACGCCGCTGATCATCGTTTGAGCATTACCTAAGGTGCTGTCCGGAAACAGTTTTAATTTAATTTCACCTTTGGTTTTTGCTGCCAATAATTCATCGAATTTTTTGGCGGCGATGTGTTGGGTATCGGAACGTGGGGCTTCATAACCAAAACGCAGTGAGGTTTCTGCCATTGCAGAGCCGCTCATTACCGCAACGCCTGCCACTAAGGCAACTAAGGTTTTTAAATTAAATAATTTCATAGGGTTCTCCTGTGATTAAAAATTGAGTTGCAAGCGGTCTGTTTTGCCAAAAAAATTTGTAAATTTTTGCGTCAATTCGACCGCTTGTTTCGGTTCAAACCATTACTGCATCCAGCTTAACGGCACTAACACCAGTGACGGGAAGAACACGAACAACAGTAGTAAACAAATCATCATTACGAGGTAAGGCATTACGCCCTTAGCCGCTTGGTCGAACGGCAGTTTCGACACGCCGGTAATCACGTTTAGCACGTTGCCGACCGGTGGTGTAATCAAGCCGATGGAGGTGTTAAGAATAAACAGCACACCGAAGTAAACCGGGTCAATGCCTGCCTCTTCCACCAACGGCATTAATACCGGCGTTAAAATAAGCACGGTTGGGGTTAAGTCCATCACCATTCCGATAATAAACACCGCTAACATAATCACCAATAAGAGTGTGGTCGGGCTTTCAATTAACGGCTCTAACAGCTCGGTGAGCATCATCGGTAATTCCGCTACGGTAATCAGCCAGCCGGTCACATTTGCCGCTGCCACTAAGAACATCACTACTGCCGTGGTTTTCGCTGCCGCCAACACTACCTTGTATAAATCTTTGAACTTCATTTCACGGTAAACAAACAGTGAAACAATCAAGGCATAGAAAGTTGCGACCGCACCCGCTTCGGTTGGGGTGAACATTCCCGAGCGGAAACCACCGATAATAATGACAGGCAACAATAACGCCCAAATACTGTTTTTAAATGAAATGCAAAGTTCTTCTTTGGTCGCTTTGGAGAAGGTCATTAAATCCAAACGTTTTGCCTGCCACCACCAAAGGGCAGCCAAGCAGATCCCCATCATAATGCCCGGGAAAATACCGGCTAAGAACAGTTTGGTAATGGACACGCCACTAGCCACACCAAATACGATAAACGGAATGCTTGGCGGAATGATTGGGGCGATAATCCCTGCCGTACCGATTAAACCGGCAGAGCGGTCAATCGGATAACCGGTGGTTTTCATCATCGGCAGTAGCATTGCGGCTACCGCTGCGGTATCCGCCACCGCCGAACCGGAAAGGCTTGCCATAATCATCGCCGCTAAAATTGCCACAAAACCTAAACCGCCCCGTTTATGACCGACTAATTTCATCGGCAGGTCGATAATCCGTTTGGAGAGACCGCCCTCGTTCATAATTTCACCGGCAAGAATGAAGAACGGAATTGCCATTAGCGAGAAACTGTCTGCACCGCTCACAATTTGTTGAGCCAAAATTTGGGCATCGAACAGATCTAAATGCAACATTAACGCCACACCGCAGACCAACAGGGCGAAAGCTACTGGAATGCCCAATAAAATCGAGCCAAGCAAGACGGAAAGAAAAATTACCACAGTCATCTATTTTTCTCCTTTTGCAATCACGCCAACCGTTGCCACAATGCGGGCAATAATTAATAAACCGATTAATACCCCTGCCACTGTGCTGGCAAGGAAAGTGATGCCTTGCGGTAAGCCTGAAATCGGGGCAAAGTTATTCAGGTTGAGGTTAAATTGAATCCAGCTACCGTCCACAATTAAGTAGCAACAGAACAACATCGCTAAATCTGTGACTACGCTTAAGATATTACGAGCCGTTGGCGATAATTTATCGGTCAGCATTGTGACTTTAACGTGTTGATTTTCGCTAAATGCCAACACCGCCCCTAAAAACGCCAACCAAACAAACATATAGCGAGACACCTCTTCGGTCACGCTAATGCTGCTGTTAAAACCGTAACGTAGTACCACATTGACGAAAACCAAAATCGACATTGCGGATAAAATCACCACCACCAAGATTTCTAACAGTTTTCCGACTAATTGAGCTAAGGCTTTCATCGTTGCTCCTCAATTTCGCTCATCGCAATTTTTACCACCACTTTGCGAATGGTTTCCGTGTCGTCAAAAATTGCCGTTCTGTGGCAATCTTCGGGGAAAAACACCGCAAAATTGCCTTCAACGCAGCGAAATTCATTTTCGTTGGCAACGGATTGATAATATTGAATATCCCGCTCAGGGTTGTATTCCATCGCAATCGGATTGGTGCCGGTATCCACCGCCGCAGCCATTATCTCTTTGCCTCGGTGTAGATACTGCACATCGAGGTAATTGCGATGCACTTCCGGCTGAAATTCGTGTTTCGATTTGGTGTTCAAATCCAACACCTGCACATAAATTTGTCTGCCTTTGAGTTCGTAAACCCCTGCTTCCATCGCATCAAAATCGGTATTTTTCAGATAGTTCAACGCAATTTGGATCGCCGGCGGGTATCGATTCGCTTTAACTTGTGAAATATGACCAAAAAACATTCATACCTCCGTTTTGTAAAATTCTGCGGAAAAATGACCGCTTGTAGGGTGGGCGTAAGCCCACGTCATCTTATGATTGTGTCTAATGCGTGGGCTTACGCCCACCCTACCGGTCAATTTGCAATTACAACGCCTGTAATTTCGCCCAAACAGTGTCATCCACCGGAATGCCGTTGGCTTTGTTATCGGCTAGAATTTGGGTGAACTCGTGGCCCGGTAAACGTACTGCCACATCAGGGTCGGCACGTTCTGCGGTTTTCACATATTCCATAATACGGTTGAGTTTTTCGTCTTTGGTTTTGCCGTCAATTAAGCGATCCACTTCAATAGCGATATAAACTTGCGACACGCAATATTCATCGTCTTTATCTTCGGTGACTGCCGCAGTGGATTCACCGTTAGAGAGCAAGGTGGCGATCATATCTAACACAATCGATAAGCCCGAACCTTTCCAGAAGCCCATCGGCATTAGACGGCGGTTTTTCTCGACCGTTGCCGGATCACGGGTTGGGTTGCCGTCATCATCAAAACCAGCATCGACAAAGGTTTGACGACCAGCAAGGCGATGCACTTCCAACATTCCGTATGAGTACATTGAGCAAGACATATCCACCATCGTGATTGGGTTAGTCGGCACCGCAATGATTAACGGGTTCGTCCCGATACGGCACTCTTTCGCCCCCCAAGGCGGCATTACCGCAAGGGCGTTCGTCCAGCAGATCCCGATATAGCCTTTCTCTGCCGCCTGCCATCCGTAAGAACCGCCACGCATCCAGTGGTTTGCATTACGTAACGCCACTACGCCGATGCCGTTTTCAGATGCAAGCTCCATTGCTCTGTCCATCATTTTTTTTGCGGTTAAGTTACCGATGGCTTGGTGAGCGTCCCACTGCTCAATCGCCCCCAGTGAAAGCACTTTAGTCGGCACGGCTTCCGGCACAATATCACCGTTCTCTAACTGCTGAATAAAGCGTGGGAAACGGTTTACCCCGTGTGAATAAGCACCCGCTTGAGTGGTGTCGGCAAACACAGTGGCACACTCTTCGGCAATCTCTTCACGCACATTGCGAGCCAACAGAACACGTTTAAATTGAGCTTTTAATTCTTCATAGGAAACTCGAATAGTCATCTTGAATACCTCAATATTTCAAATAGTAAAATCACGTTTTATAAGTTACTCTTAAGACAAATTAAAGTCAATTAAAGGAAAAATATAAAAAACATTTTAAATCAATATGTTATAAAAAATTTTGTAAATTTGAGAGGTAGATCACACTTTAGAAATGGCAACAAGCGGTCATTTTTTTGCAAAATCTGACCGCTTGTATAATGTTGAGGATAGCTTGCAAGAAAATGGTTCAGCAAGAGAATCTCTCGCATATTCTGCTCGTATTGAAATCGGCTTAAAAACATTCTTAGATAATGGTGGATTTAAAGCTTTTACTGATAATTTCCAAAATCTAAATGGGATTAAACAATTACCGGGCTTGGCTGTTCAGCGTTTAATGGAACAAGGCTACGGATTTGGTGGTGAAGGAGGTTGGAAAACCGCAGCTCTTGTGCGTGAAGTGAAAGTGATGGGTTATGGCTTACCAAACGGTTCTTCCTTTATGGAAGACTACACCTATGATTTAGATGAACAAAACCAAGTGGTATTGGGGGCTCATATGCTTGAAGTTTGTTCGTCTATTGCCAAAGAGAAATCAACATTAGCCATTCGACCGCTAGGTATTGGCGGTAAGGCAGATCCTGTTCGCTTAATTTTCAGTAGTAAGGCGGGAAAAGCAGTGAATGCAACCGTTGTAGATATGGGAGACCGTTTTAGAATGGTTGTTGCGGATTTAGACGCTATCGCCTCACCAAATCCAATGCCAAATTTACCAGTTGGGCATGCTTTTTGGAAGCTTCAACCAAATTTTGATGTAGGTACTCAAGCATGGATTCTAGCCGGCGGTGCTCATCATAGTGTATTTAGTTTAGATATTGATGCCGATATGCTACGAATGTTCGCTGAATATTTTGGTATTGAGTTTATCCATATCAACCAAAATACCGAGCTACCACAACTCAAAAATGAATTACGCTGGAATGATTTAGCATATAAATTTACTAAATAATCCTCTACAAACACAAGCGGTCAGAATTTGTAAAAAATTTGCAAAATCTGACCGCTTGTCATTTTAGCTTTATTTTAGTTAGCCTTTTGTTCTAATTCCTGCACTGAATACACATCAAACTCATTGATATGTTTTACGCCGTAGGAGATAGCATCAGCACCTGCAAGGGTGGTGTAAATAGGCACACGTTGTTGCAAGGCGGTACGGCGGATAGAGTGGCTGTCGGCAATCACTTCAGGCTCTCCGCTGACGGTGTTGATTACCAACGCAATTTCGCCGTTTTTGATCGCATCGACAATATGCGGTCGCCCTTCACGAACTTTGTTTACCGTTTGGACTGCAATTCCGTGTTGCCGTAGGAAGTTTGCAGTGCCGAAGGTAGCACATAAACCGTAGCCTTGTTCTTGGAAACGTTTGGCAATGTAAATTAAAGCAGGTTTATGCTCTTCAATAACCGACATAAACACTTTGCCGACTTTTGGAATTCGTTCACCGGCACCCAGTTGTGCTTTGAAGAACGCTTCAGCAAAGGTATTACCTATGCCCATCACTTCGCCGGTAGAACGCATTTCAGGCCCGAGAATGGTATCCACACCCGGGAATTTGATGAATGGGAATACCGCTTCTTTAACGAAGAATTTGCTTGGGATAATTTCCTCTAATGCATTTAAGTCGGCAAGGGTTTCACCAGCCATCACGCGAGCAGCGATTTTTGCCAGTGGGCGACCGGTAGCTTTGCTGACAAACGGTACAGTACGGCTGGCTCGAGGGTTAACTTCCAACACATAAACGACCTCATTTTGTACTGCAAATTGTACGTTCATCAAGCCTTTCACACCGAGAGCAAACGCCATTGCGTTGGTTTGTTTGCGAATTTCGTCCAAAACATGACCGCTTAACGAATAGGCAGGTAGTGAGCAGGCACTATCGCCACTGTGAATACCGGCTTGCTCAACGTGTTGCATAATGCCGCCAATGAGTACATTTTCGCCGTCACAAATGCAATCCACATCAACTTCAATCGCATTATTGAGGAAGTGGTCGAGTAAAATCGGGCTGTCGTTGGAAACCGATACCGCTTCACGCATATAGCGGTTTAGCTCTTCATCGTTATACACAATTTGCATTGCCCGACCACCTAGCACATAAGATGGGCGAACCACCAGCGGATAGCCTACTTCATTTGCCAATGCCACCGCTTCCAACGCATTACGGGCGGTGCGATTTGCCGGCTGTTTTAAACCGAGAGTGTTTAGAATTTGTTGGAAACGTTCACGGTCTTCGGCGGCATCAATGCTGTCGGCGGAAGTCCCGATAATGTTTACACCGGCATCAGATAAGGCATTCGCTAATTTCAGTGGTGTTTGACCGCCGTAATGCACAATCACGCCCCACGGGTTTTCTACACGCACAATTTCCAGTACATCTTCTAATGTTAGCGGCTCGAAATAGAGGCGGTCGGAGGTGTCGAAATCGGTGGAAACGGTTTCAGGGTTGCAGTTCACCATAATGGTTTCATAACCTGCCTCACGCAGAGCAAGCGAGGCGTGAACGCAGCAGTAGTCAAATTCAATCCCCTGCCCGATACGGTTTGGTCCGCCGCCTAAAATCATCACTTTTTTGCGATCAGACGGTTTGGCTTCACACTCTTCCTCGTAAGTAGAATAGAGGTAAGCCGTATCTGAGGCAAACTCGGCTGCACAGGTATCTACCCGTTTATACACCGGTAGAATAGCGTAAGTATGGCGGTAATCCCGCACCATTTTTTCGCTGACTTTGGTAAGCTGTGCGATACGTTTGTCTGAGAAGCCTTTGCGTTTTAAGCGGCGGATTTCGTTAGCATCTAGATCGCTAAACTGTTTTTTCTCTAAAGCTAATTCTTCAAGTACTAAGTCTTGAATTTGCACCAAGAACCACGGGTCGATTTTAGAATAGTGGTGAACTTCTTCCAATGAAAAGCCTGCTCCAAAGGCATCGGCAACATACAAAATACGGTTTGGTCCGGGGTTGGCAAGTTCACGGCGGATTTTTTCAGGCTCTTCGGAAAGCAAGTTAAAGCCGCAAATGCCGGTTTCCAAGCCTCGCAAGGCTTTTTGTAAACTCTCTTGGAAGGTTCTTCCCATTGCCATTACTTCGCCTACCGATTTCATTTGAGTGGTTAATCGGTCGTCTGCATTGGCAAATTTTTCAAAGGCGAAGCGTGGAATTTTGGTCACAACATAATCTAAAGTCGGCTCGAATGAAGCCGGAATCAGCCCTCCGGTGATGTCGTTACGCAATTCGTTGAGTGTGTAGCCTACAGCCAATTTCGCCGCAACTTTGGCAATCGGGAAGCCGGTGGCTTTAGATGCGAGTGCAGAAGAACGGCTCACACGAGGGTTCATTTCAATGACGATCATCTCGCCGTTTGCAGGGTTAATCGCAAATTGCACATTTGAACCGCCGGTGTCCACGCCGATCTCACGCAATACCGCCAGCGAAGCGTTACGCATAATTTGATACTCTTTATCGGTTAGCGTTTGTGCCGGAGCAACGGTAATGGAGTCGCCGGTGTGTACACCCATCGGGTCGAAGTTTTCAATCGAGCAGACGATAATGCAGTTATCGGCACGGTCACGCACAACTTCCATTTCATACTCTTTCCAGCCTAGTACGGATTGTTCAATCAGTAATTCGTGAGTAGGCGAGGCTTCAAAACCACGTTCGCAGATGGCGATAAATTCATCTCGATTATAAGCAATACCACCGCCGGAGCCTCCCATCGTGAAAGAGGGGCGAATCAGGGTTGGAAAGCCAACCTGCTCTTGTGCTGCTAAGGCCTCTTCAAAACTGTGGCAAACGAATGATTTTGGCGTATTCAAGCCGATTTTAGTCATTGCTTCTTTAAAACGACCACGATCTTCGGCTTTATCAATCGCGTCTTCGGTAGCTCCGATCAGCTCTACATTATATTTTTTCAGCACACCGTTTTTCGAAAGATCTAAGGCACAGTTCAACGCTGTCTGCCCGCCCATAGTCGGTAAAATGGCATCAGGGCGTTCTTTTTCAATGATTTTTTCAACCGTTTTCCATTCAATCGGCTCAATGTAAGTCACATCTGCCATATTCGGGTCGGTCATAATGGTTGCAGGGTTGGAGTTCACCAACACCACTTTATACCCTTCTTCACGCAACGCTTTGCACGCTTGGGCTCCGGAGTAGTCAAATTCACACGCTTGACCGATCACAATCGGACCGGCACCGATAATTAGGATAGTGTTTATGTCTGTTCTTTTTGGCATTTTGGGCTCTCTTTTATCTCGTTTATTTCAGGCTACAAGCGGTTATTTTTGGTAAGTTTTTTGCAAATTTCGACCGCTTGATGGACACACATAGGTACGTCCTTACTTCACTTTTTTCATCTCACTGACAAATCGGTCAAATAAATAGGCAACATCATTCGGCCCCGGGCTGGCTTCCGGGTGACCTTGGAACGAAAACGCCGGTCTATCAGTGAGTTCAATCCCCTGCACCGTGCCGTCAAACAGTGAGCGGTGAGTCACTCGCACATTAGATGGTAAGCTGGATTCATCTACTTCAAAACCGTGGTTTTGGCTGGTGATGAGCACTTTTGGGCTGTCTAAATCTTGTACCGGGTGATTAGCTCCGTGATGACCAAACACCATTTTTTTGGTTTTACCGCCTGCCGCTAAACCTAAAAGTTGATGCCCTAAGCAAATGCCGAAAATGGGTTTTTGCGTTTCCAATAATTTTCGGATTGCGGTAATGGCATAATCGCACGGCTCCGGGTCTCCCGGGCCGTTAGAAAGGAAAATACCGTCCGGATTTAACGCAAGCACAGCTTCAGCAGAGGTTTTTGCCGGCACAACGGTTAAGCGACAGCCTCGTTCGGCAAGCATTCGCAAAATGTTGTGTTTTACACCGTAATCATAGGCAACTACGTGGAACTCGGTTTGTTGTTGCGGTACATAACCTTTACCTAATTGCCATTCACCATCTGTCCATTTATATAATTCATTGCAGGTGACACTTTGAGCCAAATCTTTCCCAGCCATAGAACCGAAACTGTTGGCAAATGCCAAAGCGTTAGCAATATTCTCTTCTGTGGCATCGCCTACTAAAATACAACCGGCTTGTGCCCCTTTTTCGCGTAAAATTCGGGTTAAACGGCGGGTATCAATATCGGCAATAGCGACAATGTTTTGTTGAATGAGATAATCTGAAAGTGAGGAGGACGCACGGAAGTTGCTATGGAGAAGAGGAAGATCACGAATAATTAAGCCGGAGGCACAAACATTGGGGGATTCTTTATCTTCTAAATTAATGCCGGTATTGCCAATGTGGGGGTAAGTCAGGGTGACTATTTGTTTAGTATAAGAAGGATCGGTAAGGATTTCTTGATAACCGGTCATCGCAGTGTTAAATACCACTTCACCGATAGTGTGACCGTCAGCACCAATGGATTTGCCGGAAAAGACAGAACCGTCAGTGAGAACCAGAATTGCTGGTTTGAACATTGTTTTACTCCTAATCATCAAATTTTATCTGTGTAGCCTTAGAAGTAGGCGACTAAGTTTAATCAAGCAAACGTTTGCATTCAAGTAAAAATTAGTTATTTTGCCTATTTCTTTCTTCTTTTTTTATTTCATTTTCTACTCGGAAGTGAAAATATATGCAATTATTATGAATTTTTATTCATTTTTAAGCAAGGGGAATTTATCAAATATTGAAATAATGTGACAGAGAAAAATACACACACCTCTATTTGTTGTTTTTTTGTTAACTGATTTTGATGGTTTTACTCAAAAAAATGCAACGTAAATAAAATTTTTTTTCAAAAATGTGAAGAATAACAAGTTTTTGTGTCGCTTTTCGGTTGCAACAATTCATTTGTAAAGTATAATTTAGCACGGATTTTCTTTGATTCAACAGTGGCTAATTATTAGCCTGATTGTGTGGTTTACTTATTCAAAAAGGATAAAATGTGTCAGCTGTAATCAATAGAGCAAAATCACAATATAAACAAGCATTAAAGGTTGAATTTTTTCTCTTGTGCGTTTTTGCACTTGGAGTGTCTTTATGGAAAATGAATTTTAATTTTTCCTTTCTAGGCGGTGCTTTAGCGAGTTTTTTGCCTCATCTTGTGTTTGTATATTGGGTTTTCTTTAAGAAATCTGCAAAAAATCAGTCAAAAATGACCGCTTTCTATCGTGGTGAAGGAATGAAATGGTTGGTTACTATTATTTTGGTGATCGGCTGTTTTAAACTTATCCCTGCTCTAGATGTTGTGTTGTTTTTCGTGGGTTATTTTATCGCATTATTTTTAAATAATATGATCCCGTTTGTATTAAGCAAACATCACCACTAATTTTAATTTAAAAGGATATGTTATGGCTGGAACGACAGCAGAATATATTAGCCATCACTTGAGTTTTTTATCGACAGGTGAAGGCTTTTGGGCAGTGCATTTAGATACACTGTTCTTCTCTTTAGTGGCAGGTGCGATTTTTTTATGGGTGTTCTCGCGTGTAGCAAAAAATGCAACAACGGGCGTTCCGGGAAAATTGCAATGTTTTGTTGAGATTGTTATTGAGTGGGTAAACGGTTTAGTGAAGGATAACTTCCACGGACCTCGCAATGTAATTGCACCATTAGCATTAACGATTTTCTGTTGGGTGTTTATTATGAATGCGATCGACCTTATCCCGGTCGATTTCTTACCACAGTTAGCCAATCTGTTTGGTATTCACTATTTGCGTGCAGTACCAACGGCAGATATTAGTGCAACACTGGGTATGTCTATTTGTGTATTTGCGTTAATTTTATTTTACACGGTGAAATCGAAAGGTTTTGGCGGTTTAGTGAAAGAATACACGTTACACCCGTTTAACCACTGGGCATTCATTCCGGTAAACTTTATTCTTGAAACGGTAACGCTTTTGGCAAAACCGATTTCATTGGCGTTCCGTTTATTCGGTAATATGTATGCAGGTGAGTTAATCTTTATCCTTATTGCAGTAATGTATATGGCAGACAACTTCGCTCTACAGGCGTTGGGGATTCCATTACACTTGGTTTGGGCGATTTTCCATATTTTAGTTATTACGCTTCAAGCCTTTATTTTTATGATGCTAACGATTGTTTATTTGAGTATCGCTTATAACAAAGCGGATCATTAAACTAGCCTTACAAGCGGTAGGTTTTTCGCAAATTTTTGCAAAATATTGACCGCTTGATATGTATTTTTATCAACAACCCAGCCTTCGGGCTAATTCCTCAATCTAATGGAGAACATTATGGAATCAGTAATCACAGCAACAATTATTGGTGCTTCAATTTTATTAGCTTTCGCTGCTCTTGGTACTGCTATCGGCTTTGCTATCTTAGGTGGCAAATTCTTAGAGTCATCTGCACGTCAGCCGGAATTAGCATCAAGCTTACAAACTAAAATGTTTATCGTTGCTGGTCTTTTAGATGCTATCGCAATGATCGCTGTAGGTATTTCATTACTATTCATCTTCGCAAACCCGTTCATTGATTTATTGAAATAAGTCGGGATTTGATTAACCGTTATTCAGTTGAATAACTTTACCGGCTTTTAGGAGGGCGTTGTGAATTTAAATGCAACACTAATTGGTCAACTGATTGCGTTCGCACTTTTTGTTGCGTTCTGTATGAAGTTTGTATGGCCACCGCTAATTCGAGCGATAGAAGAGCGTCAGGCAAATATTGCTAGCGCATTGGCTTCTGCCGAAAAAGCGAAACAAGAACAAGCTGATTCTAAAGCGGCTGCGGATCAAGAAATCCTTAGAGCGAAAGAAGAAGCACAAAATATCATTGATTTAGCAACAAAACGTCGTAATGAAATTTTAGAATCTGTACAAGCAGAAGCTGAAGTGGAACGTCAACGTATTATTGAACAGGGTTACGCGGAAGTTGAAAGCGAACGTAAACGCGTTCAAGAAGAGCTTCGTCAAAAAGTGGCTGCATTGGCTATTGCTGGTGCAGAAAAAATCGTGGGTCGTTCGGTGGATACCGCTGCGAACAACGATATTATTGATAAGCTAGTTGCGGAACTATAACTAGGAGGGGCAGATGTCAGAATTAAGCACAGTAGCTCGCCCCTATGCTAAAGCGGCTTTCGATTTTGCTTTAGAACAAGGTCAATTGGAACAATGGCAGCAGATGTTAACTTTTTCTGCCGCCGTCGCTAACGATGAGCAAGTAGCTAGTTTTCTTAACTCATCACTTGCAAGCGGTCAGATTTCTGAGACGTTTATCAAGATTTGTGGCGAACAATTAGATCAATATGGGCAAAATTTCATTCGCGTAATGGCTGATAACAAGCGTTTAGCAGTATTACCTGCGGTATTGAATGCATTTTTAGAATTAAGAGCAGAACAGGAATCAATTAAAGATGTTGAGGTTGTTTCTGCAGATAAATTAACAGATGCACAAGAAGCAAAAATTGCCAATGCTATGGAAAAGCGACTCGGAACGAAAGTACGTATTACTTCATCAATAGATAGTTCATTAATTGCGGGTGTGATCATTCGTTATGATGATGTAGTGATTGATGGTAGTAGTCGTGGACAGCTAAACCGCTTGAGTCAAGAGTTGAGCTTGTAAGAGGAATAAAAAATGCAACTAAATTCAACTGAAATTAGTGAATTGATTAAAAAACGTATTGCCCAGTTTAATGTGGTGAGTGAAGCTCAAAGCACAGGGACAATCGTTTCGGTAAGTGACGGGGTTATTCGTATCCACGGCTTATCTGATGTAATGCAAGGTGAAATGATTGCATTACCGGGCAATCGTTATGCGATTGCATTAAACTTAGAAAGAGATTCTGTTGGTGCAGTTGTAATGGGACCTTATGCCGATTTAGCAGAAGGTATGCAAGTACAATGTACCGGTCGTATTTTAGAAGTGCCGGTTGGTCGTGGCTTATTAGGTCGTGTTGTAAATACCTTAGGTCAGCCAATCGATGGTAAAGGCGAAATCCAAAATGACGGTTTCTCACCAATCGAAGTGATCGCACCGGGCGTTATCGACCGTCAATCGGTTGATCAACCGGTTCAAACCGGTTACAAAGCGGTGGACTCAATGGTACCAATCGGTCGTGGTCAGCGTGAATTGATTATCGGTGACCGTCAAACCGGTAAAACCGCATTAGCGATTGATGCGATCATCAACCAACGTGATTCAGGCATTAAATGTATCTACGTTGCAATCGGTCAAAAGGCATCAACTATCGCCAACGTGGTGCGTAAATTAGAAGAACACGGTGCATTAGCGAACACTATCGTTGTAGTGGCTTCTGCGTCTGAATCTGCTGCATTACAATATCTTGCACCTTATGCAGGTTGTGCAATGGGTGAATACTTCCGTGACCGTGGTGAAGATGCGTTGATCGTTTACGATGATTTGTCTAAGCAAGCAGTTGCTTACCGTCAAATTTCATTGTTATTACGCCGTCCACCGGGTCGTGAAGCATTCCCGGGTGATGTGTTCTATCTACACTCTCGCTTATTAGAGCGTGCGTCTCGTGTAAATGCAGACTATGTAGAACGTTTCACTAACGGTGCTGTGAAAGGTCAAACCGGCTCTTTAACCGCATTACCGATCATCGAAACCCAAGCAGGTGACGTTTCAGCCTTCGTACCGACTAACGTAATTTCAATTACCGATGGTCAGATTTTCTTAGAATCAGGCTTATTCAATGCCGGTATTCGCCCTGCGGTAAACCCGGGTATCTCGGTTTCCCGTGTAGGTGGTTCTGCACAAACTAAACTGGTTAAGAAGCTTGCCGGTGGTATCCGTACCGCACTTGCTCAATACCGTGAATTAGCGGCATTTGCCCAGTTCGCATCAGATCTTGATGAAGCAACACGTAAACAGCTTTCACACGGTCAAAAAGTAACTGAATTGTTGAAACAAAAACAATTCGAGCCGATGTCTGTTGCACAATTAGGTTTATCATTAGCAGCAGCTGAATACGGTTACTTAGATGATATTCCGGTTGAGCGTGTTGGCTCATTTGAAGCAAACTTATTAGCTTATGCTCAAAGTAACTACGGCGAGTTTATGCAAGAACTGTCAAAATCCGGCAATTTCAACGATGAAATTAAAGATAAATTGAACGAGATTTTATCTGGTTTCAAAAAGAACAGTGCTTGGTAATCTAACTTTTTAGCGGAGAAATAATATGGCAGGTGCTAAAGAGATAAGAACCAAAATTGCAAGTGTTCGTAATACACAAAAAATTACCAAAGCGATGGAAATGGTTGCCGCATCAAAAATGCGTAAAACCCAAGAGCGTATGGCGGCTTCTCGCCCTTATGCTGAAAGTATTCGCAAGGTAATTAGCCATATTGCCAAAGGTAACATTGAGTATAAACACCCATTTTTGACCCCACGTCCGGTAAAAAAAGTTGGCTATTTAGTAGTTTCAACCGATCGCGGTTTATGTGGTGGCTTAAATATCAATTTATTTAAAACCGTTTTACATGAATTGAAAGAAAAAGATGACCAAGGTGTTAAGTCTCGACTTGCTGTGGTGGGAAATAAAGGGATCTCCTTTTTTAACCCAATGGGGCTAGAGATTAAAGGTCATATCAATGGATTGGGTGATACACCGGCAATGGAAGATTTAGTCGGTATTGTTAATGGTATGGTAAATGCCTACCGTGAAGGCGAAATTGATGAAGTGTATGTGGTATATAACCGTTTTATAAACACGATGTCACAAAAACCGACAGTACAACAGTTGCTTCCTTTGCCTGCACTGGAAAATGACTCATTAGAGCAAACTGGTTCTTGGGATTATCTCTATGAACCAAATCCACAAGCGTTATTAGACAGCTTACTGGTTCGTTATTTAGAATCTCAAGTTTATCAGGCAGTGGTAGATAATCTTGCGTCTGAACAGGCTGCTCGAATGGTGGCAATGAAAGCAGCAACCGATAACGCAGGTAATCTGATTAATGAGTTACAGTTAGTGTATAACAAAGCTCGTCAAGCAAGTATTACGAATGAATTAAATGAAATTGTCGCGGGTGCCGCAGCAATTTAACAATGAATAGAGGAACGGTAATGGCAACGGGAAAAATTGTACAGATCATCGGTGCGGTAATCGATGTTGAGTTTCCGCAAGATGCAGTACCAAAAGTTTATGATGCATTAAAAGTTGAATCAGGATTAACCCTTGAAGTTCAACAACAATTAGGTGGCGGTGTGGTCCGTTGTATCGCACTTGGTTCATCTGATGGTTTAAAACGTGGCTTAAAAGTTGAAAATACGAATAAAGCGATTGAAGTACCGGTTGGTACAAAAACACTCGGTCGTATTATGAACGTATTAGGTGAGCCAATTGATGAAGCAGGCCCAATCGGTGAAGAAGAACGTTGGACAATCCACCGTGCAGCACCAAGCTACGAAGAACAAGCGAACAGCACCGAGCTTTTAGAGACCGGTATCAAAGTTATCGACTTAGTTGCTCCATTTGCTAAGGGTGGTAAAGTTGGCTTATTCGGTGGTGCGGGTGTAGGTAAAACCGTAAATATGATGGAGTTAATCCGTAACATCGCTATCGAACATAGCGGTTACTCGGTATTCGCCGGTGTAGGTGAGCGTACTCGTGAGGGTAATGACTTCTACCACGAAATGAAAGACTCTAACGTATTAGACAAAGTATCGCTGGTTTACGGTCAAATGAACGAACCACCGGGCAACCGTCTGCGTGTGGCATTAACCGGCTTAACCATGGCAGAAAAATTCCGTGATGAAGGTCGTGACGTATTATTCTTCGTGGATAACATCTACCGTTATACTTTAGCTGGTACCGAAGTATCTGCGTTATTAGGTCGTATGCCGTCTGCGGTAGGTTATCAGCCGACTCTTGCAGAAGAGATGGGCGTATTACAGGAGCGTATTACCTCAACCAAAACCGGCTCTATTACCTCTGTGCAAGCGGTATATGTTCCGGCGGATGACTTAACTGACCCGTCTCCGGCAACTACCTTTGCCCACTTAGACTCAACGGTGGTATTAAGCCGTAATATCGCTTCACTCGGTATTTACCCGGCGGTTGACCCTCTTGACTCAACCTCTCGTCAGTTAGATCCACTCGTGGTTGGTGAGGAACACTATAACGTTGCTCGTGGTGTACAAGGTACATTACAACGTTATAAAGAGTTAAAAGACATCATTGCAATTTTGGGTATGGATGAATTATCGGAAGACGACAAACGCCTTGTTGCTCGTGCGCGTAAAATCGAACGTTTCCTTTCACAACCATTCCACGTTGCGGAAGTATTCAACGGCGTACCGGGCAAATTCGTACCGTTAAAAGAAACAATTCGTGGCTTTAAAGGCATTTTAGAAGGCGAATACGACCATATTCCGGAACAAGCGTTCTATATGGCGGGTTCAATTGACGAAGTGGTTGAAAGAGCAAAACAGATGTAATTTTGTTCTAAACTAAAGGAGAACAACATGGCATCTCAATTTGAACTCACGGTAGTGAGTGCAGAACGTAAAATCTTTGAAGGCACAGTTACCAGCGTGCGTGTTTCAGGAACAGACGGTGAATTAGGGGTGTATGCAGGGCATGCACCGCTATTAACCGCAATTAAACCGGGAATGGTTAAATTCACTTTAGCTGACGGCAAAGAAGAGTTTATTTACGTTTCAGGTGGTTTCCTTGAAGTACAACCGACTGTAGTAACAGTGTTGGCAGATACCGCAATTCGTGGCGAAGAGCTAGACGAACAGCGTATTCTTGCCGCAAAACGCAAAGTAGAAGAAACACTTTCAAAAACCAGCGATGCGGATATAACCGCGAAGTTAGCGAGAGAAATTGCGAAACTGCGTGTTTACGAACTCACTAAAACCAAATTAGCGAATAAACGTTAATATCAAAAAACCCCTCGAAAGTGGGGTTTTGTTTTACAAGCGGTTAAAAACAGTAAATTTTTTGCAAAATAAGACCGCTTGTAGAAAGCAAAAGCGAACCCTAAGGTTCGCTTTTTTGTTTTATTAAAGAATATTCTCAAACTCTTCAAATACTGCTTTTGGCCAGACACTGGATTGCACCTCACCGATGTGTTTTTTGCGTAGTAAGAACATCACTAAGCGAGATTGACCGATACCGCCGCCGATAGAAAGCGGGAGTCTGCCGGCTAATAAATCTTTGTGCCAATCCATTTCGAGGCGGTCTTCGTCGCCGGTTAAAGAGACTTGTAGGCGTAAGGCAGTTTCATCCACACGAATACCCATTGAGGAAAGCTCAAACGCTGTGCCGAGTTCTTCGTTCCAAACGAGAATATCACCGTTTAAACCTTTGTAGCCTTGTTCGGATTCGGTTGTCCAGTCATCGTAGTCCGGAGCACGTCCATCGTGAGGTTTACCGTCTGATAATTTTCCGCCGATACCGATTAAGAACACCGCTCCGCACTCTTTACAGATAGCATTTTCACGCTCTTTGCTGGTCATATTCGGATAGCGTTGCACTAAGTCTTCGCTGTGAACGAAAGTAATTTGTTTAGGCAATACAGATGGAATATCGAAACGAGCCTCCACCGCTAATTCGGTTAAACGAATTGCTTTATAGATTTCGTTTACGGTTTCTTTTAAGAAATCGAAGTTGCGGCGACCTTCAGGAATGACTTTTTCCCAGTCCCATTGGTCAACATATACCGAGTGTGTGCGATCTAAAGAATCTTCATCAGGGCGAAGAGCTTTCATATGAACAAATAACCCTTCTCCTTCTTTAAATCCAAAGCGAGCTAAGGTGTGGCGTTTCCATTTTGCAAGAGAATGAACCACTTCATAAGTAGAGCTTGGAATACATTTTACGTTTACTTTTACCGCTTTTTCGATACCGGAAAGGTTGTCTTGCATACCGTTGCCGACTTCGCTCAAAATAGGACCTTGTACTTCGATAATGCCTAATTTATCAATAAGGTATTGCGTAAAGGTGTTTTTAACGAAACTGATTTCTTGTTGCTGTAAAATAAAAGATTTTTTCATTGTTTGCTTTCCTAATTAAAGAATGTTGATTTTTATTTCTCGTGCTTGATTGCATTTAAGAATTGATGAGTGCTAATTTAAAGAAATATCTAAAAAATGCAATATTTATCAAATAAAAAAGCATTTGTGATAAATTTCATTTAAAATATTTGCAATATTTTTAAATATTATCTAATTAGTTTGATTTTGAGGAGAAAAAATGTACAGTAAAAACACGACTAAATCGGAAATTGATAAGCTGGATCAAAAAATTTTACGTTGGCTAATTAAAGATGCTCGCACGCCTTATGCGGAAATGGCAAAAGTTTTTGGTGTGAGTGCCGCAACAATCCATGTCCGTGTTGAAAAAATGCGCCAAGCCGGCATTATTGAATCTACCAAAATCGTAGTGGACGAGCGTAAGGTTGGGTATGACGTGTGTTGCTTTATTGGCATTATTTTAAAATCAGCCAAAGATTATGATAAAGTAATTGCTAAACTTAGTGAATTTAATGAAGTTGTTGAGGCGTACTATACCACTGGTAATTATTCTATTTTTATTAAAGTAATGACCCATACCATCGAAGAGTTGCATTCGGTATTAGCAGGAAAAATTCAGTCTATTGATGATATTCAGTCAACAGAAACGCTTATTTCACTTCAAAATCCTATTTCAAGAGATATTCTCCCTTAAAAGAATTAAGTAAAAGATAAGACCACTTGTATTGGGTTACAAGCGGTCGTTTTGTTTTGGTTTTTTGCAACTATTTTGTCTACTATGCCTATTTTTCCAAAATAGTCTTAATCAATAGCATTAATGCGGCAGCATCATCAACCAAACCGAGTGGGCCTAAAATTGCTTCGGGTAGAATATCTACAGGGCTGAACATATAGATTAAGATAATAGCAATTTTAATCCACTTCGCCTTATTTGCACTGATTTTTTTCATTGATACTTAAGTTATAATTGTTCAATAAATGATGGTAACCATTCTTCAGCACTGCCATCGTGGTCGAAATTATTCATTACATCAATTCTCAGTGATTCGCAAACTTGGCTTGCCCCTTTCGCTTTGAGAGCTTCTTCAACAATATTTACTGCATTGCAGAAGGTGTCGTAATCTGAGCTGCCTAAGCCGATTACGCCAAATTTCATTGAGCTGAAATCCGCCGTGCTATTTGCTAAATCATCAAATAACGGCTGGATATTTTCGGGTAGCTCGCCGGCTCCGTGGGTGGAGGTAACGACAATCAGATTGGCTTTACCTTCAATATCGGCAAGGGTGGCTTGGTTAAACAGTTCCACTTCAAAACCTTGCTCGCTTAATACCTCATTAATGTGATCGGCAACATATTCCGCACCGCCTAAGGTGCTGCCGGTGATGATACAAATTGATGTCATAGTAAATCTCTCGTTTAAAAAACTGCCAATATTCTAGCCAAGAATCATTGGTTTGCAACTGATTATTCTGATTATAAATTATAACCTTTAGTTATTTTGAAAATACGTTAATGCCGAGTAAGTTAGTAGAAAATGTTAAGGAGTCTTTATGCGTCTTTCTCAATTATCTCTTTCTGTTTTACTCTTAAGTGCCAGCAGTTTGGTGGCAGCAGCTCCGGTAAATACGTTGATTAATTGCGTGGCAACTCCACCGATGAAACTTAGTCCTGCAATTACTAATGATGCCAATGATTTCAACGCCAGTTCACAACAAATTTATAATCGCTTATTAGCGTTTAAAGCCGGTGAACTAACGGTTGAGCCGAGTTTGGCGGAACGTTGGGAAATCAGTGACGATGGCTTAAGTTACACATTCCATTTACGTAAAGACGTGAAATTTCATTCCAATAAACAATTTACGCCAACTCGAACGCTGAATGCGGATGATGTAGTGTTCTCGTTCCAACGCCAGATGGATTTAAACCACCCTTACCATAAGGTCTCTGACGGTACTTATTTCTATTACCATTGGATGAATTTGCCGAAGATTTTAAAAACAGTGGAAAAAGTGGACGATTACACTGTTAAAATCACCTTACAGCAACCTAATGCTCCTTTTCTGACAACCTTAGCGATGGATTTCTTGTCGATTTATTCAAAAGAATATGCGGATAAATTGCTGGCGGAAGGCAAGCCGGAGTTATTGGATCAAGCCCCGATCGGCACAGGGCCTTTTGTGTTCCAAGCCTATCAAACCGATCAAGCGGTGCGTTATGTTGCGAACCCGGATTATTTCCAAGGTAAAGCAAAATTTGAGAAACTGATTTTTAGTATTACCCCTGATGCGGGCACTCGTTATGCTAAACTGAAAGCGGGTGAATGCGATGTGATTGATTTCCCGAATATTTCCGATATTGCCCAAATGAAACAAGATCCGAAGGTGAATTTGTTACAGAGAGACGGGCTGAATTTAGCTTATATCGGCTTAAACAGCACCAAACCGGCATTAAATAACGCCAAAGTTCGCCAAGCCTTGCATTATGCAACCGATAAGAAAGCGATTGTCGAGGCTGTTTATCAAGGCGGTGGCACGGTGGCAAGTAATCCGTTCCCTGATTCGGTGTTGGGCTATAATCCAAATTTACCGCAATATGAATTTAACCTTGAAAAAGCCAAAGCCCTATTAACAGAAGCCGGCTTTGCCGATGGATTTGAAACGGAAATTTGGGTACAACCGGTAGTGCGCCCTTCTAACCCAAACCCACGTCGAACGGCTGAAATTATTCAGGCGGATTGGGCGAAAATCGGGGTGAAAGCGAAATTAGTGACCCACGAATGGGCGGATTTTAACAAACGCACCCGTGAAGGCGAGTTCTCTACCGGCACTTATGGTTGGACAAGCCGTAATGGTGATCCTGATAATTTCCTCTTCCCTTTATTAAGCAAATCTAATATTCCGGGAACAAATTATGGGCGTTGGACGGATGAGAAATTTGAGCAGTTATTAGCTCAAGCTGTACAAACCCAAAACCGTGACGAGCGGGCGAAGCTCTATCAACAAGCGGTGGAAATTGCCAACGAACAAACGCCATTTATTCCGCTGGCTCACGCTATCAATTATGTACCACTCAGCAAACGGGTGCAAGGTTTTGTGCAAAATCCGTTTGGCTACACGCCATTTTATGGGGTGAGTTTATCGGAGTGATATGCCATACAAGCGGTCTATTTTTGCCACTTTTTGCAAAATGTGGTAGAGAATAGACTGCTTTTCTTTTAGAATGAGTTATCTTTCTATACGGATAAATCTATATGAAAAAGATACTCCTCTTAGTTCTTTTACTTACGCTTGCAACTCAAATAAAAGCAGATGAAGGTAATAACACACAGGTTTGTGCTGAGCAACAACATCAAATTATTGCTCATTACTTTAAGATTTCTCAAGAGAAACTTTCTGCTCGTACTTTAGCTTCTGCCTGTAAAACAGCTCCTAACAATTCAACGGAAACCTTAGTGAGTTATGCGGTAATAGAGCCTAAATACAGCAAAGAAAATTATCAAAACGACGAAAACACACCTAAGTGGACGCTTTTTGTTGCTCGTGTGAATGATAATGCGATATTGCAATCGTGGGAGCAGGATATGGAGATCGATGCCTCTATCGATGTGAATGCAGATAGTCTTAAAATTGATACCGCCCGTTATATTCTAAACGACAAAGTAAGAGCTTTCGGCGTGAGGTTTAATAATGCTGCTCGTGGTCCAAGTGCTCCTGAGTATTCTGCAAATGATCATTTGATGTTATTTGTGCCGGAAAAAGAAAAGTTAAAACTTGTTTTTGATTACCCGATGACTTTTTGGTCTATTTTAGATGATAAAGAAACCAAAACGGAAACGACAAACTTGGTATTGCAAATGGATAACAAACAGACCAACGGCTTCAATGATATCATTGTAAAAGCGGATATTACTCAAAATATCTGGAGTACAGGGTTTTATGATATAGGTAGAGAGTTGAAATCAGAAAATACTCGCCAAGAAAAAGTGCGATTAAAATATAATGGTGACCGTTACACCGTGGTAGAAAAAGCAGAATGGCTTCATTAATTGCAAGTCGTTGAGAAAAAATCACCGCTTGTTACTACAAGCGGTGATTTTCGTTTAGCCTTTTGCAACTTAAATTACAAGAATTTAGCTTTTAACTGTTTGGTCACTTCTTTTTGTGCCGGAGTTTGTTCTTTCGTCATCGGCTCACGGCAGTAACCTGCTTGCACACCTTCTAACTCCAATAAGCCTTTGATGGTTTGGTATAAACCGTTGCCTAAAATGCCTTCGATTAAATCGTTGGTTACATTTTGGATTTCAAATGCTTCTTTGATTTTGCCTTGTTGGGCTAATTCAAAGATTTGTCTTGCACGAATACCGTTTACGTTGAAGGTTGAGCCGATTACACCGTCCACACCTAATACCGTTGCCGGTAGCATCATTTCATCGAAACCTGCGTAGATTAAGTGGTTCGGGAACGCTTTGCGTAAACGCTCTAACAGGTAGAAATCGCCGGCAGTGAATTTTACACCGATGATTTTTTCGTTTTCAAATAATTCAGCGAATTGGCTCACACCGATGTTTACGCCGGTTAAGAACGGAATGGAGTAAACAATCATTTTGTTGCCGGTTTCACGAATAATGGTTTCGTAGAAATTTTTGATTTCCGGGAAGCTGAATTTGTAGTAGAACGGTGTGACCGCAGATAAGCTGTCGTAGCCTAATTCTGTGGCATATTTACCCAGTTCTACCGCCTCTTTTAAGTTTACGCTACCGACTTGGGCGATAAGGGCGATTTCATCTTTCGCTTCGTCTTTGGCAATGCGGAAAATTTCTTTTTTCTCTTCGGTAGAAAGCATAAAGTTTTCACCGGTTGAACCGCCGACATATAAACCGTCCACTTTCATTTTGTCGATGTTGTGGCGGATAATTTGGCGTAAGCCTTTTTCGTTGATGGTGCCGTCTTCGTTGAAAGAGACGAGTAACGCACTAAAAATACCTTTTAAGTTTTTCATTTGGATCTCCGGAGTTAGAATTTGTTAAAGAGTAAAACCTTGATTAAGTTGGTTTTCCGCCCACCAAGCCGCACCGATTAAGCCGGCATCTTGCCCGGATAGAGCATTTTCCAATATGCAATGATATACGCTCGGCATTTCAGCTAAATAGTTGGACACCTGCGGTAAATACCCTTCCGCTAAGCCCACACTGCCACCTAACACCACTTTTTGTATATCTAAACTGATTTTTAAATCTGCAATTAAATTAGCAATCGCTTTTGCAGATTTTTGTACTAATTCGACCGCTTGTGGGTTGCCTTGGCGGAATCGCTCGAACACCTCTTTCGGTGAACAAGGCTTTTCCCATTGGCTGGAAACTGCCTCTATTGCACGCCCTGCTGCGACTGCTTCGACACAGCCGACTCGTCCACAACCACAGAGAGGCCCGTTCGGATCGGCTAGAGTATGCCCGATATGTCCTGCAATGCCGTTACTGCCGATTTGCAGTTCGCCGTTTAAAATAATGCCGCCGCCTACGCCGGTGGAAACGGTAATAAATACAAAATTTTTGACCGCTTGTTGGTCTTCATTTAAATATTCGGCACACACCGCCGCTTGCACGTCATTTAATAATGCAATCGGCTTATCGGTATGTTTTTCAATGCTTTGTTTCAACGGAAATTCTGCCAATCCGCCTAAATTTTTAGGATTTAATGCGGTAAGCACCCCTTTATTGATAATGCCTGTTGAGGCAACTGCCACAAAATCAAATTGCCCTTGATAATGTTGCATTATCTCACCAATCGCTTGATGCAAACTGCCTGCCTGATCAGCTTGTGGTTTATCAGTCGGGGTCTGAATTTGTTGGCGTTGTGACACTTGATTGTGTTGCACAATTGCCGTGGCAATTTTCGTGCCACCGATGTCTATTGCTAAACAACGCATAAGCAGCTCCTATTTTTGAGCCGATTTTACAGAGTCGGCAAACCAGCTCACAATATGCTCTAAGCGGGTCAATGCCGATCCAACGGTAACGTAATCCGCCCCGATTTCAATCGCCGTTTTTGCCAGTTCAGGCGTGTTGTAGCGACCTTCCGCCATAACATTACAGCCGGCAGCTTTTAAATCTTTCACTAATTGATAGTCCGGCTCATCAGGCACTTCGCCACCGGTGTAGCCAGACATTGTACTACCCACAATATCAAAGCCTAATTGTTGGCAATGTAAACCTTCTTCAAGGGTGGAGCAATCCGCCATTGCCAAGCAACCTTTTTCGTGAATGCGTTTTACCGCCTCTTCAATGCTGACCGGGCGGGTGCGGAATGTGCCGTCCACCGCAATAATATCGGCACCGGCTTCGGCTAAGGCATCAATATCTTCTAAAAATGGCGTAATACGCACAGGGGAATCTGGCAAATCACGTTTTACAATGCCGATAATCGGCACATTCACTGCCGCACGAGCGGCTTTTAAATTATCGACACCTTCAATGCGAATGCCTTTAGCACCACCAATCACAGAGGCTGCTGCCATTGCGGCGACAATTTCAGGTTTATCCATGGGGCCGTCATCAACCGGTTGGCAGGAGGCAATCAGCCCGTTTTGAATTTGACTTAAAATAGAATCACGAGATAGTGTTGACATAACAGTTCCTTTTTTATGTTCAAAAGGTAGTCAATGGACTAGATTTTGTTTGTGAAGAAATACTCCAAATAATTATAATTTAATAAATTTTTACTACAAACAGAAAAATAAAAAAATGTGAGCTAAGTCTCATTTTTTATCAAAACGGAAAGAGAGAATGTGGCAGAAATGCAAAAAGCCGTTAAAGATTAACGGCTTTTGAAATGTGGCGGAAGTGCATGGGAGTTGAACCCACCCGAGAACGCTGGCGTCCTCAACAGGATTTGAAGTCCTGCCACCTCACCGGAGATGACGCACTTCCGAAAAATTGGCAATATTGTACTTTATTTATTAGAATTGTCCAAAATATTCTCTCAATCATTCACATTATGCAACAACTATTTCGCCAAATTCCCTCGCTCGACCTCTTGTTGAAAAAGCCACAAGCGGTCGAATTATGCCAAAAATTTGCATATTCCAGCGTGGCTGAACAAGCTAGGAGTTTGCTTACTCAAGCACGTCAATTTATTTCCCAACAGCAAGCCTTGCCGGATTTTATTGCCGATGAAAACCTGTTTTTTATAAGGCTGGAACAAAAAGTGCAAGCGTTGAGTGAGGTGAAAATCCGTTCCGTGTTCAACTTAACCGGTACGGTGTTACACACCAACTTAGGGCGTGGGTTGTGGTCGGAAAAGGCGATACAGGCAGCAACCAACGCAATGCGAAACAATGTGGCGTTGGAATTTGATATTGAAGCAGGCAAGCGCTCGCACCGAGATAACTACATTTCCGAGTTGTTGCAAATACTTACCGGAGCGGAGGCCGCTTGCATTGTGAATAATAATGCGGCAGCGGTGTTGTTGATGTTAGCAACCTTCGCACAAGGCAAGGAAGTCATCGTTTCCCGTGGCGAGCTGGTGGAAATTGGCGGGGCATTCCGCATTCCGGATATTATGGCTCAAGCCGGTTGCAAATTGGTGGAAGTTGGTACGACTAATCGCACTCATTTAAAGGATTATCGCAACGCGATCACCGAAAATACCGCCTTTTTAATGAAAGTTCACACCAGTAACTACCACATTGAGGGGTTCACCAGTTCAGCGTCGGAAGAGGAATTGGTGGCTCTCGGTAAAGAGTTTAACCTGCCTGTGATTACCGACTTAGGCAGTGGTTCGCTAACTGATATGCAAGCTCTTAATTTGCCTGCTGAGCCAAAGGTTCAGCAAAAAGTAGCGGCTGGGGTAGATTTGGTTTCCTTCTCGGGCGATAAATTATTAGGCGGGCCGCAAGCCGGCATTATTGTCGGTAGCCAAGCGATGATTAGCCAACTGCAACAACACCCGCTAAAACGGGTGCTACGTTGCGATAAAGTGATTTTATCGGCACTTGAGGCAACGCTACGCCACTACTTATTTCCGGAGCAATTAACCGATAACTTGCCGACTCTTCATTTACTCACTCAACCGCTTGAAACCTTGCAACACAAAGCAGAGCGATTAAAACAGGCACTACACAAGCGGTTAAATTCTGCTTATATTTTGCAAATTGAGCCAAGCCTCGCTCAAATCGGCAGCGGTGCGTTACCCACAGAAACCTTACCTTCGGTGGCAGTGACTATTTCCGCTGAAAAACAGAGCGATTTAATTGCATTGGAACAACAATTTAAAACCTACCCAAGCCCGATTATCGGGCGTTTTGCTCAGCAGAAATTTTGGTTAGATTTACGCTCGGTCGTGGAGTTTGATAAGTTGATTGAGATGTTGGAATATTAATTTTGGTAGGGCAGACTGTGCCTGTCCGATTATTTAGAATAAGATAAAGGAATCCTTATGGATCTGCACCACATTCGAGAAGATTACACCAAAAAAGTGCTTTCAATCCGAGATTGTCACTCAAACCCAATCACCCAATTTGAACAATGGTTGAGTGAGTCAATCAATGCCAAAGTTAATGAGCCGACAGCAATGAATATTGCTACCGTTGCAGCAAACGGGCGACCAAGTAGCCGAATGGTGCTGTTGAAAGAGGTAAATTCACAAGGCTTTGTGTTCTTTACCAATTATCAAAGCCGTAAAGGGCGGGAAATTGCCGATAATCCTTTTGGATGTTTAACCTTCTTTTGGGCAGAATTACAACGTCAAGTGCGGATTGAAGGGAAAATAGCAAAAATTCCAGAGGCAGAATCCGATGCCTATTTTGACTCTCGTCCTTACACCAGCCGTTTGGGGGCTTGGGCGAGCGAGCAGAGTCAGCCTATCGAAAACTACAAGGCTTTGTTGCTAAAATCAGCTCAATTTGCATTGAAATATCCACTTTCAGTGCCTCGCCCACCGCATTGGGGTGGCTATATTCTGATTCCCGACAGTATTGAACTCTGGCAAGGCAGAAGTAGCCGGCTACACGACCGCATTCATTACTGGTTGGAAAATAATGAGTGGAAAAAAGAGCGGTTATCGCCTTAAATACACTCCTTGAACTTTAGTTTTATCAGGTTACAATATTGAATAATCTAAGTTTGTAAGGGGGAAATATGGAACTCATACTCGCACAAGATTTAGCAAAATTACGCACAGATAAGCCACAAAGTTTTTATACTAATGATGAACTTGATTTATTACATCAATTAGAAAATGGCTTAATTGAAACTAAATCCCACGCTCAGGTGATGGAAGATTTACGCAAAAAATTGGGAATCACGGAAAAATGATGAAGTTTGATTACAATATTGTTTGGCTACAGAAAGCAGAAATAAAATTGTTTTATCAAGCAGATTATATATTACAACAATCCCAAAACCCGATTATTGCAGAACAATTTTATGATGCAATAAAAAGTGAAGTGGATAAACTTTCCTTTACTGCCGATGTTTATCGACTTCGCAAGAAAAAAGAAATTCCCATTTTAAACGGTAAGTACCAAGTAAAGTTCCTGATTGGTCAGGAAAATGTCTATATTGTAGATTTTAAATCTGCTCGCCAGAATAGTTACTCATTTTTATAAGGACTATCAATGATCATCTGCACCGCCGGTCACGTTGACCACGGCAAAACATCGCTTTTACAAGCCTTAACCGGCACTAACACCGCCCATTTGCCCGAAGAACAAAAACGTGGGCTAACCATTGATTTGGGCTATGCCTATTTACCGATTGAGAACGATATTTTAGGGTTTATTGATGTGCCGGGTCATCAGCGTTTTTTATCTAATATGCTGGCAGGGCTTGGCGGCATTCAACACGCCCTGTTGGTGATTTCTGCCGAAGAAGGGATTAAGCCACAAACCGAAGAGCATTTGGATATTCTCCACCTGCTGAATTTCCAGCATATTATGATTGTGATTACTAAGGCAGATCGGGCGGAAGAAACTCAAATCAGCCACTTAATTGAGCAAGTGAAAACAAGCTATCCGTTTTTAGCGGAAGCAAAAACCTTTGTTACTTCGGCAAAAACGCAGCAAGGGATTGAAGAATTAAAAGCACATTTAATTCAATTAAATCAACAACATACCCAAACCCATAAACCGTTCCGTTATGCGATTGACCGTGTGTTTAATGTGAAAGGAGCAGGGTTGGTCGTTACCGGCACAACGGTGGCGGGAAAAGTGAGCGTTGGCTCTGAGTTATTTTTGTCGAATGGTAAAAAAGTGCGGGTCAAAGCGATTCACGCCCAAAATACGCCTTCGGAAACGGGAGTGGCAGGGCAACGTTTGGCGTTAAATATCGCTAACGTGGAAAAAGAGGAAATCAAGCGAGGCGATTGGATTACCGAGCTTGAGCCGAAATTTGCCACCGATCGCATTACGGTTCAACTCACTGCCAATCAAGCCTTCAAAGAAAACAGCATTGTGCATCTTTACCATTTTGCTTCGCACATTACCGGCAAATTGAATTTGCTTGAGGGGCAACAAGCGGTCAAAAATCAGCAATTTTTTGCAGAAGTGATTTTAGATGAACCACTTCATATTGCCGTTGGTGATAAGTTGATCATCCGCAGCGGTGATGACAGCCTAACGTTAGCCGGAGCGGAGGTGCTGGAAATTCACTCACCAAAACGGCATAAACGTACCGAAGCCCGTTTAGCTTTGGTAAAAAATTTAGCAAAAACCACCGCTTGTAATGACTTTGCGACACGCCTTGATCTCTATCTGCAAAACAGAGCGATGGATTTATCCTTGCTGTTATGGGCGGAGCAATGTTTTGCAGAGGATATTGCAAAACTGGGGTTTGATGTCTCGTCTAAATGGTTATTTAATTCGGATTTTAAAGCCCAAGCCCAGCAACGGGTGTTGGAAAAAATGGCAGAATACCACCTGCAACATCAAGATCAAATCGGCGTGACCAAAGCTCGTTTATATCGCATAGCGTTATTGGATTTGCCTGAAAACTTGGCAAATCAATTTATTGAGGATTTGGTGGAGCAAAAAGCCTTGGTCAATAGTCGTGGTTGGTTACATTTGCCGGAACATCGAATCGAATTGAACGCCGATGAATTGCAAATTTGGCAACAAATTCGACCGCTGTTTGAGGCAACCAATCAAGCTCTTTGGGTGAGGGATATTGCAAGCCAGCTCTCGATTGATGAAACCCAAATGCGGAATTTGCTGTATAAAGTCGGGAAATTGGGCTATTTAATCCCAATCGTCAAAGATAGATTTTTATTAAGCGAACAAATCGGGCAATTTGCAACGTTAATTAAAGATTTTATCGCCCAAAACGGCAGCATTTCGGTGAACCAGTTGCGAGATGAGTTGCAGTATGGGCGAAAATTGACGGTACAATTAATTGAATATTTTGATCGTAGCGGTTTTTTAAGACGAAAAGGCGATGTGCATTTGTTAAGAGATAGTGAAACATTTTAGCTTGTGGCATTAGGCATAGATTTTTTTATGCGAAAAAATAAATTTACTAATTATAAAATCTATGCTAAAAACAAGCTCTAAGAGGCAAATGCAACTCAAAGAAGTTTTGTATCTCTTGTAGTGTGAGCAGTGGCTCAAAACAATAAATCTTTGTTTTCTGATCCTTAATTTTAGGAGTTAAAAATGAAAAAATTAGTCAAACTTTCTTTCCTTGCAAGCCTTGTGATGGGAACAGCATCTGTTCAAGCGGCTGAAACATTTGTGACTATCGGAACAGGCGGTCAAACCGGTGTTTATTATGTTGTGGGTCAATCTATTTGCCAATTAGTAAACCGTGATTCAGCAAAAACAGGTTTAAAATGTAACGCTCCTTCAACAGGGGCATCGGTTGCAAACTTAAATGCGATTGCAGCAAAAGAAATGGATATGGGGATTGCACAATCAGACTGGCAATACCACGCCTATAACGGCTCAAGCTCATTTGAAGGTAAGAAAAACGATAAAATTCGTGCCATTTTCTCGCTTCACCCGGAACCGTTTACAGTAATGGCTCGTACCGATTCAGGCATTAAATCGTTCGATGATTTAAAAGCAAAACGTGTAAACGTGGGCGACCCGGGTTCCGGTACTCGTGCAACAATGAACGTGATTTTAGCGGCAAAAGGCTGGACGGATAAAGATTTCAAAGTGGCTTCTGAATTGAAACCGGCAGAAATGGCATCTGTAATGTGTGATAACAACTTAGATGCCATCACTTATAACGTAGGTCACCCGAATGGTGCGTTAAAAGAAGCAGCCGCTTCTTGCGATGCGAAATTAGTGCCGGTAACCGGCCCTGAAATTGATAAATTAGTGGCAGATCACTCATATTATGCCAAAGCTACGATTCCGGGCGGTTTATATAAAGGTTCGGATGAGCCGACAGAAACCTTCGGTGTATATGCAACGTTAGTGACTTCTGCCGATGTGGATGCAGATAAAGTGTACAATGTAACCAAAGCGGTATTTGATAACTTCGACCGTTTCAAACGTTTACATCCGGCGTTTGAACACTTAAAACAAGAAGAGATGATCAAAAACGCCCTTTCTGCTCCGTTACACGAAGGTGCAATTCGTTACTATAAAGAGAAAGGTTGGATTAAGTAATATTTCCTTTCTGTAATTTGATTCAATCAGCACGTTTTTTAGCGTGCTGGTTTTTTGCTTTTTTGAAACTGTTGATAAGTTATCGATTTTCACCTTTAATTGATAACTTATCAACAGTGTTTTCACGAGCAAGCGGTTGTTTTTTGAGGAAATTTGTAAAATTTAATAAGAAAATGACCGCTTGCGTTTTGAGGAGTCTTTATGTCAGTTGAATCTAAGGTTGATTACGATGACCTACAAGATATGGTTGCCTCCAATGACAGTGGGGGGCGAACCCCGTCCGGTCTTGCGAAAAAAGCCATTGTGTATGTCGCCATTCTTTGGTCTGTGTTCCAAATTTATTATGCTTCTCCATTGCCGTTTGTATTCCAAGAATGGCTTACTCACGCAGGCATTAATTTGAATGTGGTGGTGGACGACACCAAAGCCCGTTCTATCCACTTAGCCTTTGCAATGTTCTTGGCGTTCCTATCTTACCCTGCTTTTGCCAGCTCGCCTAAACATCATATTCCTAAAATAGATTGGGTGTTTGCCATCGTAGGAGCTGGGTTAGCGTTGTATTATATTTTCTTCTATGAAGGTTTGGTGAAACGTTTTGGAGCGCCAAATACGCAAGATATTATCGCCGGCTGTTTAGGGATTTTATTGGTGCTGGAAGCGACCCGCCGTAGTCTTGGCTTACCGCTTGTGATTATTGCGATTGTATTCCTGATCTATAACTTCTTCGGGCAATATTTCCCGGCAGATTGGATTGTAAGCCACCGCTCAGGTTCGCTTTCTCAAATTATCAACCAACAATGGATTACCACTGAAGGCGTGTTTGGTGTAGCCCTTGGGGTTTCGACCAAATATGTGTTCCTGTTCGTATTATTTGGGGCGTTGCTCGATAAAGCAGGAGCAGGTAACTACTTTATTAAAACCGCCTTTGCCTATTTAGGGCATTTGCGTGGTGGTCCGGCAAAAGCGGCGGTGGTTTCTTCCGCTTTAACCGGCTTGATTTCAGGCTCTTCGATTGCAAACGTCGTGACGACAGGTACATTCACTATTCCAATGATGAAACGGGTCGGCTTTACCAAAGAAAAAGCCGGTGCGGTGGAAGTTGCCTCATCAGTAAACGGTCAAATTATGCCACCGGTAATGGGGGCTGCAGCGTTCTTGATGATCGAATATGTGAATATGCCGTATAGCCAGCTGATTACTCACGCCTTCTTACCTGCGTTAATTTCGTATATTGCGTTGGTGTATATCGTGCATTTAGAAGCTTGTAAGATGAATTTACAAGGCTTACCAAGAGCCGAAGAGCCAAGCCCGATTTTAGTCTTCTTGCTAAGAACCGTAGCTTCAATTTTAGTGATCGTAGGATTAGCGATTGGCGTTTACTACGGCTTAGGTTGGATTCGTGATGTGGCAGAAGATTATGCGTTTATGATTGTCTGTGCTTTCTTAGGCTTATGGTATCTACTGGCTATTCGCCGTGTGGCAAGCTACCCTGATTTAGAAGCGGACGATCCAAACTCAGAAATTGTTTCTCTACCAAAAAGAAAACCAACCGTAAATGCAGGTTTACATTACCTTATTCCTGTGGTTGTGCTACTTTGGTGCTTAATGGTGGAAATGCTTTCGCCGGGCTTATCCGCATTCTGGGGAACCATTACCTTAATTTTTATTCAATTAACCCAACGCCCGTTACTGAATTTCTTCCGTAAAGAGAGCGTAACCAAAGAGATTATCAAACAAGGTGTTCGAGATGTGGTAGATAGCCTTGAGGCTGGCGGTCGTAATATGACCGGTATCGCCCTCGCTACCGCAACAGCAGGGATTATTGTCGGCGTTGTGGCACTAACGGGCTTTGGGGTTCAGCTTTCAAGTGTGATTGAACTCCTATCAATGGGCAACATTGTGCTAATGTTGATCTTGGTAGCCGTATTCAGCTTAATTTTGGGAATGGGCTTACCGACAACTGCAAACTACATTGTGGTGTCATCATTAATGGCAACGGTTATCATGGAAGTCGGTCGTCAAAACGGGTTAATCGTGCCGTTGATTGCGGTGCATTTATTCGTATTCTATTTTGGGATTATGGCAGATGTGACTCCACCTGTTGGTTTAGCCTCGTTCGCTGCGGCAGCAATTTCAGGCGGTAGCCCGATTAATACCGGTATGGTGGCATTTAAATATAGTTTAAGAACCGTCATTTTACCGTTCTTATTTATTTTTAATACCGATTTATTATTAATTGATCTGCGTTATCCGGGGCACGGCTGGGTTGTGTTTATTACCGCAACTGTTGGGGTTCTCGCCTTTACCTCTGCTACAATGCAATATATTGTGACTAAAAACAAATGGTGGGAAACGGCGTTGCTGGTTGTAGCCGCTTTCGCCTTGTTCCGTCCGGGCTTCTTTATGGACAGAATTTATCCGTCTGAACGTCATATCGAGCCGGTGCAGTTTGAAGAACAGTTGCTTGCAAGCAAAGTAGGTCAAAATGTTACTTTAAAAGTAGAGGGATTAAACCCTTACGGTAAAGAAATTGAGTTCTACGCTCAATTACCTGTACCGGAAGGAGCAACCGGCGAAGAGCGTTTGAAAAACTTAGGCTTAACGCTAATTCAAACCGATGAAAAAATCAAAGTTGATGGCGTAGAAACACCAAAAGTGGTGATTGATATGGTAGAAATGGATTCTCCGGCAGCTAAAGCAGGCTTAAACTGGGATCAAACCATTCACTACATTGCCGTACCGCAAGATGCTCCTTCTAAAGATTGGATCTTCATTCCTGCTCTATTGTTGGTATTTGGTATTGTGGCAAACCAACGCCGTAGAGTGAAAAAACAGTGTGTTATTGCATAGTATTTATATGCTATGTAGGGACGGGTCCTGTGCCCGTCCGCTATTTTAGTTAATATTCGGGCAGGCACAGGACCTGCCCCTACGGAATAAATATGTATAACAAATTACTTATTGCGATTGATTTAGCCGACCTAAAAAGTGCTAAATATGTGGTAGATACGGCATTACAAATGACGGCAAAAAATCCGAATGCGGTTTATCGGGTTGTGTCTATTATTGAGCCGGTGGATAACAGCTTAATTTCTGCATTCTTGCCGAAAAATTTCGATAAAGAAGTGGTGGCTGAAGCAAACCAAAAATTGCACGAATTTACCAAAAACCATTTTCCTGAAGGTTCAAAAGTGCAGCACATTGTGGCGTATGGTACGATTTATGAAGAAATTTGCCGTATTGCCGATGAAAAGTCGGTGGATTTAATTATGATGCTGGCAAGCAGCAAACCAAATGCGAAGGGCTTAAGCTCTAATACGGTTAAAGTGGCTCGCAACACCACCAAGCCAATTTTAGTTTTAAGATAATCCCGCATTCAGTTACAATAGTGCCATTCTGTCGGAATGGCATTTTTATTTATGAAAAAACAATCGTTCAAAGCACTTTCTTCTAGAGCAATAAGTGCAACCATTATTTTACAGGTGTTAGATCAAGGTAAATCACTTTCCACCTTGATTCCTGACGCTCAAAAACAGCTTGAACCAAAAGATTTACCCTTAGTGCAAGAAATCACCTTCGGAGTGTGCCGTGTGCTGCCTCGCTTGGAATCGATCATCAAATTATTAGTTGAAAAACCGCTGAAAGGCAAAACCCGTTTGGTGCATTGCTTACTGTTAGTGGGTTTATACCAACTGCTTTATATGCGAGTGCCGGCACACGCTGCGGTTGATGAGGTAGTGAATGCAACTAAAACGCTAAAACTGGATAGCTTCCGAGCCTTGACTAACGGTGTGCTACGCCGTTTTCTGCGAGAGCAAGAAGAAATCTTAGCGAAGGTAGATAAACATTGGCAAACGCTCCACCCTGAATGGTTGGTCAATAAACTTAAAAAAGCCTATCCGAACTGGCGAGAAATTGTTGAAGCAAACAACCAACGCCCACCAATGTGGATTCGAGTCAATCAACAACATATCAAGACCAATGATTATGCGGCGTTGATTAGCGAGCTGGTTGAGCCTGAATTTGCAAAAAATTCAGAAAATCCGACCGCTTGCGTGCCAAAGTGTGCTTTATTGCTGGAGAGAGCGGTAAATGTGAACCAACTGCCACATTTCGAGCAAGGTTGGGCAACCGTGCAAGATGCTCACGCACAATGGTCAGCGGAGTTGCTCGGGGCAGAAAATGGTGAAACCGTTTTAGATGCCTGTGCCGCACCGGGTGGCAAAACTACCCATATTTTAGAAAAAGCACCGAAAGCAAAGGTTATGGCGTTGGATATTGAAGAGAGCCGTTTAAGCCGAGTGCGTGAAAACTTAGTCCGACTGGGGCAGATTGCACAGGTAATTTGTGGCGATGCTTCCAAACCTGAGGAATGGCTTGAAGAGGGTGTGCTGTTTGACCGCATTTTACTTGATGCCCCTTGTTCCGCAACCGGAGTCATTCGCCGCCACCCTGATATTAAATGGTTGCGTAAAGAGGGTGATATTGCAGAATTAGCCACATTACAGGGTGAGATTCTCAAGGCGTTATGGCAAAGGTTAAAGCCAAACGGCATTTTGTTATATGCCACTTGCTCGGTGTTACCGCAAGAAAATAGCGAGCAAATTCAACGGTTTTTACAAGATACACCGAATGCAAAACAACTTGAAATCGATTTTAACGGCGAAAAAGTGTTAGAAAAACAGTTCTTCCCACAACCAAACGGTGGTGATGGTTTCTTCTACGCAAAACTACAAAAAGTGGCAGAGTAATGAAAGTAATTATTTTAGGGGCAGGACAAGTTGGTTCTACGCTGGCAGAAAATTTGGTGAGTGAAGACAATGATATTGTCTTGGTGGATAATGACCCAACTCGTTTAGACAAGCTCAAAGATAAACACGATTTACAGGTGATTCGGGGCGAATATGCTTCACCTCAAACCTTGCGTGATGCCGGTGCAGGTGATGCTGATCTATTAGTTGCTGTAACTAATAGTGATGAAGTGAATATGATCGCTTGCCAAATTGCTTACACTTTATTTAATGTGCCGACCAAAATTGCCCGTATTTGCAGTGCTGATTATGTGAGAGAACGAGAGCGGTTGTTTAATGATGATGTATTGCCTATTGACCATATTATTGCCCCTGAAATTTTAGTCAAAGAAGATATTTTACGCCTTATTCACTATCCGGGGGCGTTGCAAATTACTCATTTTGCTGATGAGTTAGTCAGTATCGTGAATGTAAAAGCCTATTACGGTGGGCCTTTGGTCGGTTACCCGATTTCAGCCCTGCGTGATCATTTACCGCATATTGATGCTCGGGTCGTGGCAATTTTCCGCCAAGACAAAGCGATTGTGCCACAAGGTTCAACTATTATTGAGGCAGGTGATGAAGTCTTTTTCATCTGTGCAACCCAACATATTCGAGCAGTAATGAGTGAACTACAACGGCTTGATCGCCCACATAAGCGGATTATGATTGTCGGTGGAGGGAGCATCGGCTCTTCGTTAGCTCGGGATTTAGAAGATCAGTATCGGGTAAAAATTATCGAACGCAATCCGGTTCGAGCCGAAAAATTAGCAGAAAAACTATCTAAAACGATGGTGCTTACCGGTGATGCCTCCGATGAAGAGTTGCTGTTTGAGGAGCATATTGAGAATATTGATTTATTCCTTGCCGTCACCAGTGATGATGAAGCGAATATTATGTCCGCCCTGCTGGCAAAACGGCTTGGGGCGAAAAAAGTGATTATTTTAGTGCAACGCCCTGCCTATTTACACCTGATTCAAGGTGGCACTATTGATATTGCCATTTCCCCACAACAAGCTACTATTTCTGCTCTCGCTAGTTACGTTAGAAAAGGCGATATTTTACAAGTTTCTTCACTCAAACTTGGGGTTGCAGGAGCGGTAGAAATTATCGCTCACGGCGATGCAACCACTTCAAAAGTGGTTGGACGACAAATCCGTGAATTAAAACTACCGCAAGGGGCAATTGTTGGGGCGGTGGTGCGAGGCGAAGAAGTTATTATCGCCCACAAATCCACCATGATTGCAGAAAATGACCGTGTGATTATTTTTGTGAACGATAAGAAACAGATCGATGAAATTGAAAAACTGTTCCAACTTGGTGTATTTTTCTTATAAAGCCAAGCTCCGCATTGCTACATGAAACAATGTGCTTTTTGTTTGGTAAATTTTCATGAAAATTTGACCGCTTGTAAAATAAGAAAGCCGCAACGTGATTGCGGCTTTTGTATAAATCGAGCTAATTTTAAATTAACGGAACGGTTGATCTAACGGCACTTCGGCATCAGGTTCACGCGTAATACGGTTACGTAAATCGCGACGAATCACCTCAATGGTCCAGAACCAGAAAATATGACCAACTAATTCAGAAATGTGTTCATATAACGGCCATTCAGCAACCGGTGGTGTTAAACCTAATGCCGGGAAGGTGATGTAGTGAACACAAATATTAGCGATGATACCGGCACCGATACCTTGCCAGAATTTAATTTTTGGGAAGATTTCCGCCACAATGCAGTAACCAATCGCAAAGACTAACGAGAAAATCATATGGGTGACACCAATCCAGTTGAACGCGTGGTCAGCAAAGGTAAATGCTGCTTCAGTTGGATCGATACCAATATAATCACGTAAGAAAACGTGTGGTGGGTTTAAAAATGCACGTGAACATTCTTGTAATGCGATGGTTTTGGCAGCCACTTGGTCTGCTGCGGCATTCATTGCATCTAACACAGGTTGCGGGCAAGCAGCGGTAAACAGATCGATAGGGCTACGAGGTGGGAAAGGATGTTCTGCCCCCCATTTTACGAATGCTGAAATAATACCGGCAATAATCCCGATAAATACAGCTAGCCCATAACGACGGCGGTTTGGATTGGTTTGTTGGAAAATACTCATAATGAAAATCCTAATTTGAGTGATAATTGTGTTGTGTTAATCAAGCCATTTTATGGAATGTGATTTCAAAAAAGGCTAATGGCATTCTGCACTCAATTAATTTAAATTGCAAATTAATTAGCCAAAAAGAGTTAACCATAAATAATTATTAAACATTTACTTAACATTAGAATATTTTTGTTTGCAATTTTGATACAAGGTTAACCTAAAAGAAAACTCCCGCTTATTTTGATAAGTGGGAGTTTTTAGAAGAATCTATACTTTATCATCAAATTGCAGATAAACCACCTGAGTTTGTAGGTATTCCTCTAAGCCGTGCTTACCGTCAGCACCGCCAATACCCGATTTACGCCAACCGGCGTGGTAGCCTTGCATTGCTTCAAAGTTTTCACGGTTTACATAAGTTTCTCCGAATTTTAAGCGGGAAATTACTTTCATCGCTTTATTGATATTTTGCGTGTAAACCGAAGAGGTTAAGCCATATTCACAATCATTGGCTAAGCGAATCGCTTCATCAATGGTATCAAATGTCGCAACCGGAATGACCGGACCAAAAATTTCGTGACGCATAATATCCATAGAGTTATCTACATTGTCGATAATAGTTGGCTCAAAGTAGTAGCCTGTTCCTTCAACCACGTTACCACCTAATACCAGATTACCTCCTTGATGCAGTGCGTGTGTCACCATTTCCTGCACTTTATGCAAGCCTTTTTCATTTACCATCGGCCCCATATCAATGTCTTGTTGTTCTAATGGATTACCATATTTCACCGCTTGCATTTTCTCTACCAATTTTTGGACAAATTGCTCTTTAATTGAACTCTGTACATAAATGCGTTCTGCACAGTTACAAACCTGTCCTGAATTGATGATTCGAGAATTTACTACAGCGGTAGCAGCAAGCTCAAGATCTGCATCGTCTAATACGATAGCCGGTGCTTTTCCGCCCAATTCCAAATTGACTTTAATGATATTCTTGCTGGCGGCTTCCATCACTTTTTGTCCGGCAAACTGGCTACCGGTAAAGGAAACCATACCGATTTTTTCATTGCCTGAAAGTTCCGGCCCGACTTCATTGCCATAGCCGGTGACGACATTAAATACCCCCTTAGGTAAACCGACTTGATGCACGATTTCCGAAAAGAGAATCGCATTATTAGGTGCATCCTCACTCGGTTTAATCACAATAGTATTGCCTGTTACTAATGCCGGAGCCGCTTTACGGGCGATGAGGAAGAACGGGAAATTCCAAGGCAAAATGCCGGTGGTGACGCCAATCGCTTTTTTGTATAGGAAAATATGTTCATTTGGGCGATCACTTTGGATAATTTCTCCTTCATAACGTCTCGCCCATTCTGCCATATAGTCTAAGTAGTCAGCGGTAAAATGTACCTCAACGGTTGCTAAAGACAGAGTTTTACCCATTTCTTCGGAAATAGTGCGAGCAATTTCATCGGCACGCTCGCGAATCCCCACAGCAATTTGACGTAAATATTTTCCTCGTTCAATGGCGGGTAAACGTTCCCAAGCTTCTTGGGCGGCTTCAGCAGCATCGATAGCGATTTTGGCATCATCAGCCCCGCCACGAGGGACTTCGGAGATAGCTTTTTCGGTGGCAGGGTTATAGACTTCTAAAGTGCGACCATCTAACGCAGGCACAAATTCACCATTAATATACATTTTATATTGTTTCACCATGAGTTGCTCCTTTTTTATCCACAGTGGAAGTTGATGACTATCATTCGGTAACTGAACCGCCTTTGCAAACAAATTGTTTTATTTTTGTTAATTTATAGATATAAATGTGAACAAAATCACATTTCTTGGCGATAAACAAGCAACAAAAATGCCCGATTTTTCCATAAAAATGAAAAATCGGGCATTATGACTATCAGTATTTTTTTAACAGAAATTGCAAATTTTTATTAAAAAATCACCGCTTGTCTATTTAACAAAGATAGAACTTAGTATGCGATCCGATATACCTCCAACAGCTCCTCAGCCGTATAATCTCTCGGGTTGCCACCGGTGCAGACATCATTAAAGGCATCGACCGATAATGCCGCTAAATCGGCTTCTTTAACGCCGATTTGATGCAGTTTTGGCGGAATGCCGACATCTTGTGAAAGCTGTTGTGCGGCAGCAATGGCGGCGTTGCGGTACTCTTCTTGGCTCATTTCATCTACGCCTTTTACCCCCATTGCTCGGGCAATTTCACGGTATTTTTCGCCGGTGTAATTTTTATTAAATTCCATCACATACGGCAGTAATACTGCGTTGGCAATGCCGTGTGGGGTGTCGTAATAGGCAGAAAGCGGGTGTGCCATACTGTGAACCGCGCCAAGCCCAACGTTGGAGAAGCCCATTCCAGCCACATATTGTCCCAATGCCATTGCCTCGACATCTTTCGGATTTTTCTCCACTGCACCACGCAATGAACGGCCGATCAGCTCAATCGCTTTAAGGTGTAGAGCATCGGTTAATTCCCACGCCGCTTTGGTAATGTAGCCTTCAATGGCGTGGGTGAGAGCGTCCATACCGGTTGCGGCAGCCAAGCTTTTCGGCATAGATTCCATCATATCTGGATCGACTAACGCCACTGCCGGCACATCGTGAACGTCCACGCACACAAATTTGCGTTTTTTCGCTTCATCGGTAATGACATAGTTAATCGTGACTTCTGCGGCTGTACCTGCGGTAGTTGGAATGGCGATAATCGGCACACATTTTTGGTGGGTTGGGGCGACACCTTCCAATGAAAGTACATCGCTAAACTCAGGGTTATTGATGATAATACCAATCGCTTTGGCACTATCAATCGGTGAGCCGCCACCAATCGCAATTAAATAATCGGCACTGGAGGCTTTGAATTTTGCGACCCCCGCTTTGATCACATCGACTGCCGGGTTGGCTTTGACCTCATCGAAAATCTCATAAGGCAAGCCTGCGGCATCAAGCAAGGCGGTGACTTTTTGGGCAACGTTAAATTTGATCAGGTCTTTGTCTGTTACCACAAGGGCTTTTTTGAAACTCCGGCTGGTCACTTCGTGAACAATATTTTGGATTGCTCCTTTGCCGTGGTAACTGGTTTCATTGAGGATAAGACGATTTGCCATACTATTTTCCTTCTTAAAAGTTAAACAATTCGATTAACTTGCAAGCGGTCAAATTACGTCATTTTTTTGCAAATTTTGATAAAAATTTCACCGCTTGTTGCGATTCTTTTGTTGTGAGTGTGCTTAGGCTAAATATTCAAAATACGTTTGATTTCATCACGGTAGGCTTCGGCATCGCTACCAAAAATAGATTGAATAACTGAGCCTGAGGTCACAACGCCTAACGCACCGACAGATTTAATTTTATCCCATTCCACAATGTCGGTATTTTTCACCTCCACACGTAGGCGGGTAATACAGGCGTAAACATCGACAATATTTTCTCGACCGCCAAGTGCGGCAATCACCACTAAGGCTTTATCGGTAAGGGTATTTGACATATTGGCTTCCTTTCGGCTGAAAGGGTGGGCAACCCCACCCCGTTTAACTTGAATGTTAGTAAAGAACACCTTTCGCTTCTTCGCTATCAATGTTTTCTTTCGTGACATAAACCACCCCGGTATCAATCACTTTTTCGACTTTCTCGCCTTTAATCAGCTTGCCGATGGTGTCCACGCCTTTATAGCCCATTTGGTAGGAAGATTGCACCACGATGCCGTCTAGTGTTCCGTCACGCACGAAGTTTTGTAGGTCGGAGTTTCCATCAAAGCCCACCGCTACAATTTTGCCGGCAAAGCCTTTTTGTTTCACCGCTCGTGCCATTCCTACCGCAGTCGGTTCGTTCGCCCCGAAGATCGCTGCAAGATCAGGGTTAGAACCTAATACGTCTTCGGTTTGGTTTAACGCTTTGGTCATATCCGAATCGGAGTAGTACGGGCCGACCAGTTTGTAATCGGCTTTTGCTTTGATTTCGTCAATAAAACCACCGGTACGCTCAATCGCTGATGCTGCCCCTTGGGTAAAGCTCATCACTGCCACTTTGCCGCCTTTGACTTTGGCAAGCAGTTTTTCCGCTGCTAATTTACCTGCTGCACGGTTGTCGGTGGCAAGGAAAGATTGGTAGTATTTGCCGTCACTGTTGATGCCGGAATCGATAAGCACCACCGGAATGCCACTCTCATAAGCTTTTTTCACCGCCGGCACTAATGCTACCGGGTCTGAGGCAGCCAGTACGATGCCTGCCACGCCACGGTTTACGGCGTTGTCCACCATATTCACTTGGGCGTCAATCGCTGTTTCGGCTTCCGGCCCTTGGAAGGTGACTTTGTATTGTCCTCCAATATCTTTGCCGGCAGTTTCAGCCCCTTTACGCACGTTTTGCCAGAAGGTAGAGTTGGCAGATTTCACAATCACAGCGATTTCATCAGATTTTGCCATTGCACTGCCTGCAAATAAGGTCGATAAACCAAAGAGGGTCGCAGTAAATAATGCTGATTTTTTCATTTTAATTCTCCTTTAAGAGTGGATTATTTTTTACCGGCTTTTTTGGATTGGCGGAGCTGGTCGAGAGAGACCGCCACGATAATCACAAGCCCGATGACAATCATTTGAACAAATGAAGAAACGCCATTCATATTCAAACCATTACGGAGTACCCCGATAATGAATGACCCGATGAGTGTGCCGGGGATAGTACCCACACCGCCCATAAGCGATGTGCCGCCCACCACAGCACTGGCAATCGCATCCAGCTCGTAAGAGACCCCACCGTTTGGCTGGGCGGTGACGAGGCGGGAGGCAAGGATAACGCCAGTTAAACCAGAGAGTAAGCCACTGGCAACATAGGCATAGATTTTGACAATATTGGTTTTAATGCCGGATAAGCGTGCGGCTTCTTCGTTAGAACCAATTGCGTAAAGATAGCGTCCGACTTTCAGTTTAGAGAGAGCGAAAGTGAATAGTACGGTAATAAAGATCATAATAATCACAGGGTAAGGAATACCTGCAAATACCACTTTCGGCAAGCCGTTTGCCCCTTCTTCCACAATTTTAAATAATGCTCCGTTACCGAGATTGGCAAAGGATTCAGGCATTCCGGAAACTGGTGCGGCATTGGTAACATACAATGCTAAACCACGGGCAACCATCATCATACCGAGGGTAGCAATAAACGGAGGCAATTTCATTCTGGTGACTAAAATGCCGTTGATTAAGCCACAAATACCGCCGACCAAAATCCCTAAAATCATTCCTAGTGGTACGGGTACACCGGCATTTACAATCATTGCAGCTGCCACACCGGAGAGTGCAACTACTGAACCGGTACTTAAATCAATTCCACCGGTTAAGATCACACAGGTTGCCCCAATACCAATTAACGCAATGGTAGAGGTTTGTAGCCCTACTGTCATAATGTTATTGGAGGTAAAGAAGTATTCATTGGTTACGCTGAAAAAGATGATTAATAGTACTAAGCCAGCCAATGCAGCCATTTTTCTTAACATTTCTTTTTGTTTTTCATTCATTTTTCCACCCCATATTCACGAGCAAACATATTTTTAACACCAGTTGCATAATGCATAATTTCTTCTTGGTTGGTTTTTTTAGTCTCGAGCATACCTGTCATTCTACCTTCACGCATTACAATGATGCGGTCGGAAACTCCCAAGACTTCAGGCAATTCGGAAGAGATCACGATAACACCCACGCCATTGGCAGCAAGCTCATCGAGCAGTTGATAGATAGCATATTTTGCTCCGACATCAATTCCCCGAGTCGGCTCATCAAAAATCATCACTTTTGCTTCACGGAATAACCATTTACCAATTACCACTTTTTGTTGGTTACCACCACTTAAGTTTTGAACTTTCTGCTCAATCGTTGGGGTTTTGATTTCCATTTTGTCGATGAAAGTTTTTGAGGCTTTTTCTTCTTCATCGTAAGAAATCACACCTATTTGATTGGCAACTTTATCCATAGATGCCATCGTGATATTCTCACGAATCGACATTCTTACTGCAACACCATTGAGCTTACGGTCTTCCGACAAATAGGCTATACCGGCTTTAATTGCATCACTCGGATCTTTAATGCTGACTTTGTTCTCGTGCACAAAAATCTCACCGCTATCAAGTGGGTCTGCTCCGAAGATGGCTCGAGCCAGTTCAGTACGTTTTGCTCCAACCAAGCCGGTAATGCCCAGAATTTCTCCTTTGCGTAAGTCAAAGTTCAATGGTTCAAACACTCCCTTACGTTCAGCATTCATAATCGAGAGGATAATGTCGTTTGTCACCACAGCGGTTTTTGGTGGGAAATGGTTATCCAATGAACGCCCAACCATTTTGGTAATGATCTCATCCATCGTGATTTCATTGAATTTATGGTTAGATACATAGGTGCCATCACGGAAAATCGTAATATGGTTACAGATACGTTTTAATTCTTCCATTCGGTGAGAAATATAGACAATGCTCACCCCTTTGGCACGCAGTCTATCGACCAATTCAAATAATTTATCGATCTCTTTTTCGGTAAGAGCGGAGGTCGGCTCGTCCATAATCAGTACTTCCACATCAAATGAAAGGGCTTTGGCAATTTCTACCATCTGTTGTTTGGCTACCGACAACATTCTCACTTCATCGTTTGGATCAACATCAATCTCAAAGAAATTCAGCAATTTAGCCGATTCTTCCACCATTTTGTCTTTATCCACTAAACCGTGTTTGAGTGGCTCACGGGCGAAGAAAATATTCTCTGCCACCGTTAAATGGGGAATGAGGTTCAGTTCTTGGAAAATCATACTAATGCCCGCTTTTTGTGCCTCTAATACCGACTCAAAGCGAACAGGCTGACCTTTATATATGATTTCACCTTCATCGGCTTGATATACGCCCAGCAAGCATTTCATCAAGGTGGATTTACCTGCACCGTTTTCGCCCATTAATGCGTGAACTTCGCCCTTACGCAGCGTAAGCTCAACACCTTTTAACGCATTGACCCCCGCAAAGGATTTACTGATGTTTTTCATCGTGAGTATTACTTCATTTTGCATACTGCACTCCGTTTGTAAAAATTTTAAGAAATATCACCGCTTGTATGTTATTTATGGCAGGCTATTGTTCGCTTTCCACCCAAGAACCATAGGACTTAAATTTTCCGAGTACGATATCCATTTGTTCTTTGTTTAGCGTTGGGATAGGTTTTCCTGTAGCGAGCAGTTTCAAATACCATTCTGCGATCACTTCCACCTCGTGGGCGATGCCGAGGGCTTTTTCGAGGGTTTTATCTGCGGTGATTAAGCCGTGGTGAGCGAGTAAAATTGCTTTGCTGTGTTTAATGCCTTCACGTACATAGTCGGCTAATTGGTGAGTGCCGAACGGGGCATAAGGTACACAAGGAATGTGATTAGTGCCGGTGCAGGCGATCATATAGTGAATGGCAGGGATAGGTTCACCTAAAATAGACACTGCGGCACAGTTTTTAGCGTGGTTGTGAACTACCGCATTTAATTCAGGGCGAGCCTCATAAACCGCTAAATGGAACTGCCACTCACTTGAAGGGAGTTTTCCCTCTTCGTGTTTGCCGTTGCCATCAACAAAGACGATAGAATCTTCGGTCATTTGTTCATAAGGTGTACCTGTTGGCGTAATGAGCATACCGTCTTTATAACGTACGCTCACATTGCCTGCTGTACCTTGATTTAACCCAATTCGGGTCATTTCAAGACAAGTATCAATGATTTGTCTCGCCAGTATTTTTCTGTCCATTGTTGAACTCCTTTTAATTTTATATTTGTAAAAAATTCTGCTTTTTTAACCGCTTGTAATTAAACCGGTGTTACGCCTTTTTTGATAATAATGTTGCCGTATTTGGCTAACTCGCCTGTAATGACAACGGCATAAGCGTTTTTGGCTCTATCATAGAAAGCGAAGCGTTCTACACGCTCTATTTTCGGGGCTGTTCCGTTTACTTTTTTAATTGCATTGAGGTAACGCTCTTCAACGCTTGGATCGAGCGTGTCGCCTTTTACTGCTTGCATCATTGCAAGTGGGGCTTCAACGTATTGGTCAAATTCAAACAGAGCAGAAATGCCTTCTAATAAGGTGGCAACACTTAAGCCATCTGCACGAATGACGTTTTGATGAATAGAGTGAGCAGGGAAGTGTGCATCAGAAAGCACTAATTCATCGCCGTGCCCCATTTCGGCTAAGACTTTTAATAAATCTGGAGAAATTGCCGGGTGAATACCTTTTAACATTTTGAACTCCTTTTTTACCCTCTCTCTGATTTGAGGTTCTGAATGAACCTCAAATCAGAGAGAGGGGAGAAACTTTATTTATAAAATTGACTATTTGACGATGGCTCAACCCGTTTCACATTTGGCTTCATTGCCTGTTGAGCCGCATTTGGATTTTCAAATACACCAGCACCTGTAAAAGTAAACATTGCCGCGCCTAATACGGTACTTTCAGGGAAATCCACTACATCAATCGGTCTATTTAAGACATCGGCTCGAATTTGATTCCATAAAGCGTTTTTAGAACCACCTCCCACACAAATCAAACTCTCAGCATTAAAATGACCGACTTCTTGTAATACATCTAACCCTTCTTTTAGACGATGAGCCATATATTCCAAGCCTGCACGGTAAATTTCGCCACGAGTGATGTGCATAGATAAGCCGATAATTGAACCTGTTTTAGCTGTTGTGCCATCAAAATTGCCGACTAATTTCACACCGTTTGAGCCAGCAGGCACTTCTGCCGCTTCTTCAATCATTGTGCGGTAGTAATGTTCAGTATTGGCTATATCAGAGAAGAAACGTTTGCCAAACCACTCCATCACACCTGAAGCTACCCACTGCACACCTGGGTTGAAATAACCAGATTGGCTATCAAACTCAATGGTTAAGCCGTTTTGAACGAATTGCCATTGTGGTTTTGCTTTTGGGGTACGAACCATTAAAATTTCCCAAGTGCCTGAACTTAACACAGGTTGGTTATAGCCAGCTCCTGAGCCAAAAATGGCAAATTGAGTATCGTGTCCGCAAGAAATTACTGGAATTTGACCGCTTAAACCTAACTCTTGGGAAATTTCTCCTTTTAATGTTCCCACAACTTCTCCTGCACTTTTCATTGGAGGAAAATGGTTTTCGGTTAAGCCTAATAAATCTAAAACTGTTTTATCCCACGAATCGTTTTCGATGTTTGTCATCATTGACGTTCCCGCCATTGTGCGGTCGGTTGTTTGCACGCCTGTAAGACGGTAAGTCAAAATAGATGAGATGAATAAGAAACTCTCAGCTTGTTGATAAATTTCTGGTTTGTTCTCTTTTAACCACAATAATTTGAATAAGGTGTTGAAACTATAATGTCCAACGCCATTACGTTGATATAACGCCTCAACATCAAGATAATTGGCAAGGTTTTCCATAATCGGTAGGGTTCTCGGGCATTTCCAAGAAATGATCGGATAAAGCTGCTTGCCGTTTTTGTCAAATAATGCACCGTCCACGCCAAAGGTGGTTACTGAAATCCCAACAATCTCTTGTCGTTGTTGTTCTGAAAGTTGAGAAAGCGTCTGTTTGGCACAGGTCATTAATTTCGACCAGATCTCTTCAATATCCCAAATATGAAATTCTGGGTTTTCCACATCTGGTTGTGTGTTATTCGGTAGATGATGGGCTGCCACAATTTCACCCGCTTGATTAATCGCAATCGTACGGAGGTTGGTGGCACCACAGTCGAAAATAAGAGAAATTGGCATTGTTATCTCCTTTACTTATCCTAATATCTCCCTTTTAGAGAGATAGATTAAATTGCGTTTAGCAATTTAATCAGAGAGAGGGATTTGTAAATTTTGAGAGAAAAGCGACCGCTTGTAGCCCTCTCCCTGCCATTCAATTCTGAACGAATTGCTTGGCTGTCCCTCTCCCACAAGGGGAGAGGGTGATTGTGTATTATTTATATAATGGTCCGAAGTTAGCACAAGCACGGTAGTCTTGACCTTCTTTGTCTTGACCGAAACCGTTCCACGCACTTGGGCGGAATACGTCTTTATCTTCCACATTGTGCATACAAACCGGAATGCGGAGCATTGAGGCGAGGGTAATTAAGTCTGCCCCAACGTGTCCGAAGGTTGCCACACAGTGGTTTGCACCCCAGTTCGCCATTACGCTATACACATCGGTAAATGCGCCTTTTCCGGTTAAGCGAGGTACGAACCAAGTGGTCGGCCAGGTTTCATTGGTGCGTTTGTTTAAAATGTCGTGTACATTTTCCGGCAAGTCGATAGACCAACCTTCGGCAATTTGTAAAACCGGCCCGATACCTTTGATCAGGTTGATACGGTGCATCGTAAACGGCATTCCACCTTTGGTTAAGAATTGGGAAGATAAACCACCACCACGGAAATATTCGTGAACTGCCGGACACCAACAGGTGTTTTCTAAACAACGTTTACCGTCTTCTTCAGTCACTTCCCAAGCCGGTTTAATAGTTGGTTTGCCTGCTCTATCGGTATGCTGACCTGTTCCGTCTAACGCCGCAGAGCCGGAGTTGATTAAGTGGATAAAACCGCTTTCCGGACGCCAGCCGGTGACACGTTCTACCTGGTCTTCGCTCCAGTATGTCCGCACATCGGCAAAGATTTGTGCCTGACCGGTTAATAAGTTACCGAACAACATATTCACGCCATTTAAGCTGTCGTTTTCAGTTGCCATAATGTATGGTGCGCGAACGCCGTTCCAGTCATAGGTCGAATTCAAGGTAGCTTCCATAAAATCGCCGTTTGGCAAATGGTCTGTCCATTGGCGTTGCCCTTGGAAACCGGCAGCAATCGCATTATGCCCTAAGGCTTCTTCACTATAGCCTAGCTCTGCTAAGCGAGGATTACCCACCATTAAATCACGGGCAATAATGGTCATTTTCACCACGTCTTCCCAGAGTTTTTCACGCTCTTCCGGGCTGCGTTGATTTTCCGGTGCGTTGACATCAATACCTTCTTTGCAATAGGTTTTCACCCAGCTCATTGCTAATTTAAATTCTTCGGCATCGTAAATATGGCGATCTAAACGGCGTTTAATTTCGGTCATATCCACATATTCGTTACGCATACCCAAATATTCTTGGAAGAATTGTTGGTTTACGATAGAACCGGCAATACCCATTGAAACAGAGCCGATAGATAAATATGATTTTCCTCGTAAGGTTGCCACTGCTAAGCCGGCACGGGCAAAGCGGAGTAATTTTTCACGCACATCGTCTGGAATAGATTGATCGTCAGCTTCTTGTACTTCTGTGCCATAAATGGAGAATGCCGGTAAACCTAATTGGCTATGACCTGCTAAAGCAGCAGCTAAATAAACTGCACCTGGGCGTTCTGTTCCGTTAAAGCCCCAAATGGCTTTCGGCATATGTGGGTCCATATCAATGGTTTCAGAACCGTAGCACCAGCAAGGGGTTACGGTAATCACCGCTCCGACATTTTCACGTTTGAATTTTTCTGCACAAGCCGCAGCTTCGGCAACACCACCGATGGTGGAATCAGCAATCACACATTCAACGAAATCACCATTTGGGTGGCGGACTTCAGATTGAATTAATTGTGCAACGGCTTTTGCCATATTCATTGTTTGATCTTCAAGTGATTCACGCACTCCTAAACGGCGACCGTCAATGGTTGGGCGGATACCAATTTTTACAGGGGTAGATTTCAACGTTGTCATAAATAGTTCTCCCGATTGGTTAAAAAAATTTGCGATTGAATTTATTATGCATACGCAATATGAGTTATGAAGAAAAATGCGAATTTAGTTTAAATTTTGTGAGTGCGATCACAAAAAATGGGGGATTTTGGTAAAAATGAGTGAAAAAAGAATGCCCGATTTGTTTTATTTCTGAATAAAATCGGGCAGAAATCACTAAATAATGATTTCAATTTGATGTGCTAAGCAATAATTTTTGAGAAAGTCCGGTGGGGGTTGGTTGATAAATAATTTATCAATGCAAGATAAATCTTCGATACGAAACAAGTCTTTACGCTCAAATTTACTGTGATCGGCTAATAAAAAAACCTGTTTACTGTTCGCAATTAATTTACGTTTAAGGGAAATATTAATTTCATTTGATTCCCAAATCGCCCCATCGGCAATGCCTGTACAAGAAAGAATGGCAAGATCAATTTTTAAACGGGTCAGTAACTGCTCGGATAATGGACCATAGAAGGCATCGTATTTTTCGGAATAAATACCACCGGTGGCAATCGTTTTAATGTGCGGTTTGTGTGAAAGGCTGTAGATAATCCGCATTGAACTGCTGACAACGGTGCAAGGAATATTTGGAATACGCTGTGCCACATTCCAAGAGGTTGAGCTGGCATCTAAAGCAATCACCGATTCTGGTTGTAAATATTCCAACACATTTTCTGCGATACTGCGTTTCGCCTCACTGTTCAGCCGTTGTCGGGTGGTAAATGAGCGACCAATATCTCGCTTTTTATGGCTCACAGCTCCACCGTGAGTGCGATGTAATAATCCATCTTTATCTAGCTTATTTAAATCTCGGCGGATAGTTTCAATCGAAACCCCACAATGTTCCGCCAATTCTTGAACGTTAGCTTCATCAAATTGGGCGAGATAAGCGATGATTTTATCTTGTCGTTGCTGCATAAATAGTCCTTAGTAAATTTAGACATAAATTTAACTGCTTGTAGGTCGGTCTGTCGAGTGGATAAATCGGATTTTTAGAGCGTGATCACATTTGTTTTACAAGCGGTCATATTTAGAGAGTTTTTTACAAAATCTACCTTATTTTGTGAAATTTAATTTCAGACTAATTGACAACCAATTTTAACTCTGTAAAATTCGCCTTGTTTTGATGTTGAGAATTGTTTTTAATATCAAAATTTTGGTAATCCTCTTAAATAATTTACCTAAGGAAATAAACAGATGAAAAACTTCAAATTACTTCCGGTTTCTGCTGCGGTATTAAGCGTGCTTGCAGCGAACGCATTTGCTGAAACAGTAGCAACGGATGCAGCGGTTTTAGATACGGTTACAGTAACTGACAACCAAGGTTTAAAAGTACAAACCAATGTAGTTACAACTCAGAAAAAAGAAGAAAGTACTCAAACAGACTTACGTGGTTTATTAAAAGATGAGCCGGCAATTAGCTTAGGTGGTGGTAACGGTACATCACAATATCTCTATATTCGTGGTATGGGTCAAAACTCAATTGATGTAAAAGTAGATAACACTTACTCAGATAGCCAAATTTTGTATCACCAAGGTCGCCATATGTTAGATCCTGCACTTGTAGGTACGGTTACAGTACAAAAAGGTGCGGGTAGTGCTTCAGCCGGTATTGGTCAAACTAATGGTGCAGTAATTGCTAAAACCGTTGATGCATTAGATTTATTAAAAAACAGCGATAAAAACTTCGGTGCAAAATTAGGTACTGGCTTCAGCACAAACCACGCTCACAATTTCAATGCAACCTTATATGGTAAAGGCGAAATCTTTGATGCTTTAGTCTCAGGTAATCTTGTGAGAGATCGCGACTATAAAGGCGGTAAAGATTACGTAAACCAATTCGGCACAAACCGTGTACCATACAGTGCGTTAGATAAAAGTAGCTTCTTAGCGAAATTAGGTGCAACTCTTGGTGATCATCGCTTTGTATTAAGTCATTCTAATGAGCGAAATGAAGGGGAGCGTTTGGTTCGTGAAGAGTTTGATGCAGCACCTGTAGGTACTAAAGGTAGCCGTGTAACTTTAGATCGTCAAGCACCGGCAAATCGTAGAATGACAGTACAAAGAACTAACTTAGAGTGGACTGGTAAAAACTTAGGTTTTGCTCAAGAAGCAACAGCTAACGTGTATCAGTTAGTACAAGGTCGTTGGTCTGAGAATGAAACACGTAATGGTTATGCTGGTGGTGTAGATTATGCAACCAAAACTAAAATAGTAACCCACGGTGCAAACGTAAACTTTGATTCTGCCCTTCACGAAAATGTATTATTAAAATACGGTGTGAACTATCGCCACCAAGAGACTAAACCATATGCTAAATTTAGTCATCAATTAGTGAACCAAGAGAAAACCGACACCGGTGTATATCTTGAAGCGATTACTGCTCCGGTTGATAAAGTGACTTTAACCACTGGTGTACGTTACGACCACTTCAAATTCAAAGCAATGGACGGTAAAAAACGTAGTGAGGGTGCATTTAACCCAAGTGTAGGCATTATTTATGAGCCAATTCAGCATTTAAGTTTTAGTGCAAGCCATAACTACGCAACTCGTAGCCCTCGTATGCACGATGCGTTACTATCTCACGGACGTCGTGGTGTTGTATCAATTGCTAACAATACTAAAGCAGAACAAGCTCGTAGTACGGAGATTGGTTTTAACTATAATGACGGCACCTTCAGCTTTGACGGTAGCTATTTCTGGCAAAACATCAAAGATGCTTTAGGTACATCAACCGGTCGTAACAACCATCTATGTCCTGAACTGACACCTAATACTAATAATAAAGAGTGCTACTCAGAAATTATCAATGCAGGTACTATTAAAAACCGTGGTTACGAGTTAAACGCAGGCTACCACAACAACGGTTTTACTGCTCGTGTTGGTGTTGCACATAGCAAGCCTCGTTTCCAAGGTGATAGATTAAGTACTAACCCTGAGTATGCATCTGCAATCGGTCGTACTTGGACAGCATCTTTAAGCTATCGCTTTGACCAACCAAACTTAGAAGTTGGAGTACATCACCGCATTATTGAAAAAGTTAAAGCTGAAGATAACTACTTTGTTATGAATAATAATGGTATTCCTCAATTTGGACGTGGTGGTCCAACAGGTAAAGACGGTTATAACGTAACTGATATTACCTTAAACTGGAAACCGTTGAATGATGATAGCGTGAATGTAAACTTTGCTGTAGATAACGTAGCAAATAAAAAATACAACGCACACGGTCAGCGTGGTCAATTATCAGCTCGTGGACGTGAATTCCGTGCAGGTGTGAACTACACATTCTAATCTAATCCCATTTAGTCAAAACGCCCGAATTATCGGGCGTTTTTTATGGCTTACAAGCGGTTATATTTCAGTGATTTTTGCAAATAAAAAACCGACTATTTTAGTCGTTTGTTATTTAAATGCGTGGATAAAGTCTGCTACTATGAATAATGGTAATAATCCACACTTCATTTTCTAATTCGGTATAAACAATACTATAACGCCTAGTGAATGCTTCTCTTGTGCCATCTTCTCTTAAACGTCCAGCCGCAGAGGGCATATAAGCGATAGTCTCAAATTTTTGGTAAATATCTTCTTGTAAGCGAATTCCACTACTTTCAAAACCAGTATATTCAATTACGCTCGCTAAAATTTCTTCAATATCATTTTGAGCTCTACTGCTAATTCGTAATGTTTTAGCCATAAATGATATTCTCTTGTTCAAAGTTTGCGAGTTCTCTTGCTTTACGTTCAATCAGTTGTTTGGTTCGTGCTTTTGATTCATCGAGTGAAAGACCATTACCTGATTGCATATCTTCTAAGCCAAGGCGAATTTTTTCTGCTAGGAATTCATCATAGCCTTTCTCTTTAAACATAATCTGCTCCTATTAAGATATAATTAAAAGCATTGTCTGCTTTTAATTTTGAGTTGTCAAATTAACTTATTTTTAAATTATCTTTTAAAACAGATTGATAGAGGGGACCTTCTTTGAAAGGTATTCATTAGTATTGAACAAATTTATTTGATACTAATGAATAAATGTATCTAACAGCAAACGTCTGACAAATATAGCAATCGTTTGCGCAATCGTTTATAATCGGTTTAGTTTTTCATCTTAAATAGGAAAATCCAAAGAATGACAATCCAAACCTTCCGTGGCTCGCCTGCCTTATCTGCTTTTCGCATTCAACAACTTCTGCAAAAATTCCAACAAAATCAATTACCTGTAAAATCAGTTTATGCGGAGTTTTTGCATTTTGTGGCATTAAATCGACCGCTTGTAGCCGATGAAGAAAACAAAATCAAAGAGTTATTGCACTACGGTCCAACGCTGGAAGAAGACGAGCCGACAGGGTTTTGCCTGATTGTTACCCCTCGTATCGGCACGATTTCCTCGTGGTCGTCTAAGGCAACCGACATCGCCCATAACTGCGGTTTGGCAGCAGTAGAGCGAATTGAGCGTGGCACGGCATATTATTTAGAATTTTCTGAAACGCCGAACGAAAGTCAACTTACGACGTTGAAAGGCTTATTACACGACCGTATGATGGAAACGGTGCTGGATAACGAAAGCCAAGCCGAACAGCTTTTCGCTCAGCAAGAGCCGAAGCCGTTTACTTCGGTGGATATTTTAGGCGGTGGTCGTGAGGCTCTTGAAGAGGCGAACGTGAATTTAGGTTTGGCATTGGCGGAAGATGAAATTGATTATTTGGTAGAAAATTTCACCGCACTTGGACGCAACCCGAACGATATTGAACTGTATATGTTCGCCCAAGCCAACTCCGAGCACTGTCGCCACAAAATTTTTAACGCAGACTGGACGATTGACGGCGTGAAACAGGAAAAATCCCTGTTCAAAATGATCAAAAACACCTTCGAGAAAACCCCAGACTATGTGCTTTCCGCTTATAAAGACAATGCCGCCGTGATGGAAGGTTCAACGGTCGGCCGTTTCTTTCCAGATCAAGACGGGCAATATCGTTACCATCAAGAAGATGCGCATATTTTAATGAAAGTGGAAACCCATAATCATCCGACTGCTATCTCGCCATTCCCTGGTGCAGCGACAGGTTCGGGCGGTGAAATTCGTGATGAAGGGGCAACTGGGCGTGGAGCGAAGCCGAAAGCAGGTTTGACAGGCTTCTCGGTCTCAAATTTGGTTATTCCAAACTTTGAACAGCCGTGGGAAAACCCGCTCTCTAAACCGAGCCGTATTGCTTCTGCGTTAGATATTATGATCGAAGGCCCACTTGGCGGTGCTGCATTTAATAATGAGTTCGGTCGCCCAGCATTGCTTGGCTACTTCCGCACTTACGAAGAAAAAGTAAATAGTTTTGCAGGTGAGGAAGTGCGGGGTTACCATAAACCAATTATGCTTGCTGGCGGTATTGGCAACATTCGTGCTGAACACGTGCAAAAAGGCGAAATCCCAGTGGGAGCAAAATTAATTGTGCTTGGCGGCCCTGCGATGAATATTGGCTTGGGTGGCGGTGCGGCTTCGTCTATGGCTTCGGGCAAATCGAAAGAGAATTTGGATTTTGCCTCGGTTCAGCGTGAAAACCCAGAAATGGAACGTCGCTGCCAAGAAGTGATCGACCGTTGCTGGCAGATGGGGGCGGAGAACCCAATTTTATTTATTCACGACGTGGGGGCTGGCGGTTTATCAAATGCGATGCCTGAATTGGTTCACGACGGCGAACGTGGCGGTAAGTTTGATTTGCGTAACATCTTGTGCGATGAAAAAGGAATGTCGCCACTTGAAATTTGGTGTAACGAATCGCAAGAGCGTTATGTGCTTGCCGTTTCCCCTGAAAAACTCGACATTTTCACAGCATTGTGCGAAAGGGAAAGAGCCCCATTTGCGGTGATTGGCGAGGCAACGAAAGAGAAGCATTTAACCCTTGCTGACACACATTTCAACAATAAGCCGATCGATTTGCCGATGAATGTACTGCTTGGTAAAACCCCGAAAATGCAACGAGATGCTTCGTCAAAAACCGTAAAAAATCCACCGCTTGTCACCGCTGATATTGATCCCAAAGAGGCATTTCATCGTGTATTACGTTTGCCTGCGGTGGCGGAAAAAACCTTCCTGATTACTATCGGAGACCGTTCGGTAACCGGTATGGTTGCACAAGATCAGATGGTCGGTCCGTGGCAAATTCCAGTGGCGGATTGTGCTGTCACCACCGCAAGTTTAGACAGCTATCACGGTGAAGCAATGTCAATTGGCGAGCGATCACCTGTTGCTTTGCTTGACTTTGCTGCCTCAGCTCGCCTCGCCGTGGCAGAAAGCATTACTAACATTGCTGCAACCAACATTGGTGATATTAAACGGATTAAACTTTCAGCAAACTGGATGTCAGCAGCAGGTCACGAGGGGGAAGATGCAGGGCTTTATGAAGCCGTAAAAGCCGTGGGCGAAGAGCTTTGCCCTGCACTTGGCATTACAATCCCAGTGGGTAAAGACTCAATGTCGATGCGAACCACTTGGGAAGAGAACGGCGAACAAAAATCGGTAACTGCTCCTCTTTCTCTCGTGATTTCCGCATTCGCCCGTGTGGAAGATGTGCGTAAAACCGTTACCCCACAACTTCGTACCGACAAAGGCGACACTCGCTTGCTGTTAATCGACTTAGGCGAAGGTAACAACCGCTTAGGTGCGACCGCTCTGGCTCAAGTGTATAAACAGATCGGCGACAAACCAGCTGATGTGGTCAATGTTGAACGCTTAAAAGGCTTCTTCAATGCAATACAAATTCTTGTCGCACAAGAAAAACTACTCGCCTACCACGATAAATCAGATGGCGGTTTAATTACCACTCTTGCGGAAATGGCCTTTGCCGGAAATTGCAAAATTCGTGCTGAAATCGACCGCTTGGGAACAGACGACTTAGGCGTGCTGTTCAACGAAGAACTTGGGGCAGTTATTCAAGTTAAAACCTCTGATTTAGAGAGCGTACAAGCGGTATTAAAAGCGGAAAATCTTGCAAATCTTACCTACGATATCGGTTCAGTCGCACAGGGTGATGGCTTTGAAATTACCCGAAATGGCGAAATGGTATTCAGCCAAAAACGCTCCGAACTGCGAGGCATTTGGGCGGAATTGACCCACCAAATGCAGCGTTTGCGTGATAATCCTGAATGTGCAGACCAAGAGTTTGAAGCGAAAAAAGACCCGAATAACAAAGGCTTATCGGCGTTTTTAACCTATGATGTGAATGAAGACATTGCCCTGCCTTTCATCAACAAAGGCACGAAACCAACCATCGCTATCTTGCGTGAGCAAGGCGTAAACAGCCACTACGAAATGGCGGCAGCGTTCGACCGTGCTGGTTTTAATGCAATTGACTTGCATATGTCCGACTTGATCTCTGGTAGACGTAACCTAAACGACTTCAACGCAATGGTGGCGTGCGGTGGTTTTTCTTACGGCGACGTACTGGGTGCGGGCGGCGGCTGGGCGAAATCAATCCTATTCAACCCAATGTTGCGTGATCAATTCAGCCAATTCTTCGTTAACCCGAACACGCTGGCATTAGGGGTATGTAATGGTTGCCAAATGGTCTCCAATCTAGCGGAAATTATTCCAGGCACAGAAAACTGGCCACGCTTCGTGCGTAATAAATCCGAACGTTTTGAAGCTCGTGCCGCAATGGTGAAAATCAACGACACCAACTCGCTCTGGTTCAATGGAATAGCTGGCAGCCATATGCCGATTGCAGTCAGCCACGGTGAAGGACAGGTGGAATTCAAGCGGTCGGAACAGCTCGAAAACTTGCAAAAACAGAACTTGGTCATTGCCCAATATGTCGATAGCCATCTCAACCCAACCGAACAATACCCAGCCAACCCGAACGGATCGGCGTTGGGTATCACCGCTATCGGTAATACAGACGGACGAGTCGCTATTATGATGCCACACCCTGAACGTGTGTTCCGTGCGGTCAGTAACTCTTGGTGCCCAGAAGATTGGACGGAAGATGGAGCGTGGATGCGGTTGTTTAGAAATGCGAGAGTGGCGTTGAAGTATTAAAAATCTACCTTCGTAGTGATCTGCCCCCATAGGGGGCGATTAAAATTCGAATTCATAGAACCCGAATTTTTATATATCTGATAAACGAAGTTGTTTATCCTCTAATTCGTGCTTTTCCTGATATTTCAAGTACTTTCTTATCATTTCTGCATTGACATCTACGGTGTCTACGCAGTAGCCTCTTGCCACAAAAGTGGGTTGCCCCACAATTTATGCTTACGTAAATAGGGAAACTTATTGAAAAATCTTATTGGACCCTGTTCACCCTTTTAAATGCCCCATTACGTCTTATACAGAAAATGAACGTGATTTATTTGAACGGTCAATTCTACCTTAATAGAAAGTGGTTTTTAGTTAGCAATCAAAATCACATTAACGGAATTGAGAATTTGGAGAGTCAGGCAAAATGCTATTTGCGTAAATTTAACGGCGTTCCTAAAGTACATGAATTCTATTTGAAAGAATGCAGATGGCGTTTTAATCTCAGTAACTTAAAATATCAAGTTTTCTTTTTAAAACAATTGGTTAAATTGAGTTTCTAGGATAGCCCCTTATTTTTATAATCCTCTATTTAAGTGCATATTTCTATTTATGCTAATCGTCTAACGTATCCTTTTATTATAATATTGAACATGATTACTATTTTCGTCTTGTGCTATACTAGACTCGCGCAATAAAGGCACACTTCTTTCTTCAGTGTCTTTAGCGTTGCGATTTAAATTTAATTACATTTTTTATAGGAAAGACAATAGAAATGAAGATCAAAAAATATGTATTTCACCTGACTTGTACAACACTTATCTGCCCCTTACCTAGGGTATTCGCAGAGGAAGGTTATATGTTAGATACGGTTGAGGTTAAAGCCCAAGCAATAAAAAAAACAGATGAAGTTTTCATTAAAACAGGGGCAATAAGCACCCGAGATAAAATCTTGGAATCAAACCAAAGCTTAGAGACTATTGTTCGTTCTATGCCTGGCGCATTTACACAAATGGATAAATCTCAAGGTGTGGTTTCTGTTAATATTCGAGGAGGTTCTGGATTTGGGCGAGCTAATAATGCAATAGGCCCAAATTATATGGGAATGCTCGCTGGCAAATACCAATTCAATGACTCTACTTGGATAGGAGCATTATTTGGGCATAGTTGGCGCAAAATCTCTCAAAATTATAAAATAGGAGGCGGACGAAAAGTTACGGATAGCTCGATTGACCTTAGTAAAATTGATGATCTAGATAAAGAAAGTTCTACCACCTCACCGTTCAATGCAGCTCATTTAAAACAAAAACCAATGAGTCGTATGGCTAAATTGGAATATGGCGATAAATACCAAACCATCACACTATTACCAAAGTCAGGTAGCGGGTAGACATTTAAAAAACCAAAACAACCAGTTAAATTATCGTTTTCACTTGCCCGAGTCACCTTGGTTAGATGTTCAAGTGGCCTATGCGGAAAATCAAGGCAAACAAAACTACAACAAAGGGAGCTGAATTAATAATAAATATTTAATTCAAGGTTTGGCAATTAACAACAAAGCGACAACCTTAAATTTGAGTAACACCTTTAAAGTGTCTCCGTTTAAAGATGGAGAATGGGAAGCAATATTAGGTTTTAATCGTTTAAAGAACCGCTATAGTAAAAATAGACATCCTGCGGAATTAAACTATAACTTAGAGAATGGCGAAACCAGCGAAAACAACGATTCTGTAGGAATGACAGCCGTTCGTAAATCGCTTTATACTTCAACTTTCCAGCCTGATGGCGAACAGAAGTTCGATACTTTTTATCTCGACAATCACTTTAACTATGGTATATGGGGATTGGATATAAACGCAAATATTAATACCGCTCGGTTTATTGGTCAGCGTTTTAAATATTTTCCTTTTGCGATTAGAGAATTGGAGTCAGATATTAGACAGGCAAGTAGAAATAGGCAGTTTGAGCATTTAAGGTCATTACAATCTCAATTAGACAACTTGCAAAAAAACATTGTACATATATTCCAGATGAGGATTTTCCTAATGATCCTGAATTGGGAGAGTTTAACTGTCCTGATGTCAATTTTCCTCATACAGCAACAGGAAAACATAAACGAATTAATTATTCAGCAACCTTGTCTGCTTATATTCACGATTTATTCACGCCCTTTATTAGTTATTCTCAAACACATCGAGCCCCTAATATTAAAGAAATATTCTTCTCTAATTTAGGTGACTATGGTGTAAATACCGCACTACAACCAGAGCAAGCGAAAACAACACAGTTTGGTATTAATGGATTCAAAGAACGGGTATTTAGTGAAGAAGATAAATTAGGATTTAAAGTGCTATTTTATAACACTCACTTAAAAAACTATATTTATAATGTACAACATACCGCTGTTGGTAGTGCTCCTAGTTTATTCATTTTCCACAAAAACTATGAAAAACCAGTAAATATCAAAGGGATAGAATTAGAATTTAGTTATGATATAGGCTCTTTCTATGGCAACTTAGCTTATGCTCGTCAAAATACGAATCAACCCGTATCCTTTACAGATGCAAGTTCAAGGGTAGATGCCGCTTCTCATTATGGTTTTAAAACTCAAGGTTTTGGTGCCAGCAAAATTTCAGCGTTACCAAGAGACTATGGCTCATTGGAGTTAGGGACAAGATGGTTTGATCAAAGACTACAAATTGGCGGAGTGGCAAAATATTACGGAAAAAGTAAACGTATTGCGATAGATGAGTTTAACTATACTTATTATCCTGGAACACATATTGTGAAAGAAACTCATCGGCTTGAAGAAACTGTAAATAAACAACCTATTATTGTTGATTTTTACGTGAGCTACGAACCAATCAAGTCGCTTATATTAAAGTTAGAACTATAAAATGTCTTTGACAAAAAGTACATTGATCCTCTTGATGCTAATAATGATGCAGCAAGTCAGAGGGTTTACAATTCTGATATCAGTGATGAACCTATTTATACGCTCAATAATTATGCAAGAGGGAGAACTATAGTGTTTAGCACAAGTTATAAATTCTAAATGGGGTTGTCCTAGATAAGCTAGCTTAAATTTCCTTTAACTAATTATTTGGTATAGTGACTAAAATTGAGTCTGCACAGTAGGTTAAAACCTTATAATATAAGGATTTAACCCAGATGGTGCAAGCGTTCACGCTTGTGCCAGTTAATTCCTGTTCTGAAAGTATTTCAGTCATAAGATAAAAGCCTAAATTAGCCAAGTAAAATTTGGTTTATTTGGGCTTTTGTTTTTGGCACAAGCGTGGACGCTTGCGTCATCATTTTATTTATCCATCCATTGCTATCATTTCAGTATTTCTTTGGCTTATCACAAGCGGTTAAATTTTATCAACACTTTGCAAGTTTTAATGATTTTTGCGATCTAGATCGAAAAAGTTATATTGGCTTGTGGAATTTAATTTTGAATAGGGTATTTTTCTTATTCCTTTTTAAGTTGAGAAAGGCTATGAGCCGAAAATATAAATTCCACGAAAAGAGCGGTGCTTATTTTGTCAGTTTTGCAACTGTTTATTGGGTTGGTGTGTTTGTGAGAGAGATTTATTTTCAGGTAATTGTTGATGCCTTAGATTACTGCAGAAAACATAAGGGAATGATTTTGTATGCCTATTGTATTATGCCAACTCATATCCATTTATTATTTCAAGCAGAAAATCAAAATCCTTCTGATTTAATACGAGATTTCAAAACATTCACCGCTAAAATACTTATTCAGAGAATTAAAGATAATTTGCAAGAAAACCGTCGGGAATGGTTGCTGTGGATGTTTTCTCGGGCGGCTGAACGACGTTGTAATGTAAAACAATATCAATTCTGGCAACATCATAACCAACCTATTGAAATCTATTCGCAGAAATTCTTTGATGAAAAGTTAAATTATATTCATCAAAATCCAGTGGTAAGTGGTTTTGTGTCTGAGCCTTGGGAATGGAAATATAATTGAAATAAACTGCTTGTATTTTTGCGATCTCTGTCGAAAAATTGTGAATTTTTACTTGTCTGTCGGAGAATTTTGCGTAAATTCTGCTTATTATGTTTTAGTTAAAGGTATTCTATGAGTAGATAACCCAAATGAAAATAGCGATATAACCTATTTCTACCCAGTAATTAATTCCCGCTTTTATGTATCAGATCAAATAATTTACACTGATTTATCGGTATTATCTGTCTTTAGTTTTTTTAATTAAGGAGCCTTATATGAAATTCAAAAAATTAGCATTAGCAGCAATGTTAGGTGGCTTATTTGTAACAGCTAATGCGGCAGAATTACCTAATATCACTATTTTAGCGACAGGCGGAACGATTGCTGGTAGTCAGCAGAATGCAAATAGTAGTGCTTATCAAGCAGGGCAATTGAATATCGAAACCTTAATTGAAGCAGTGCCAGAAATGAAAACATTGGCGAATATCAAAGGTGAGCAGATTGTGAAAATTGGCCCACTAAAGCCTTGTTAGATGTAGGCTATCAAGGTATTGTCGTAGCAGGTGTTGGTAACGGCAATATGAATGCGGAAAATCTTGCATTATTTAGAGGAAGCCAACAATATTTTTAAGATTTTTAATAAACGTTAAAGCATATAAAAAATGGCATAAGTGAGTCACTTATGCCATTATTTTTGGGGCTGTCCTAGATAACTAACCTAACCCCCCTTTAACCAATTGTTTTAAAAGGAATATTTGAGATTTTAAGTCACTGTGATTAAAACGCCATTCGCATTCTTTCAAATATAGCTCAAAATGGGCTTTCGGAATACCATTAAACTTGCGTAAATGACGTTTTGCTTGACTCCAAAAATTCTCAATTCCGTTAATGTGATTTTGATTTTCAGCGAAGTGTGTGCTGTGATTAATGCGAAAATGGTTAAATTCACTCACATCAAGCACAT
>NZ_SMAC01000010.1 GCF_004342115.1 Mannheimia haemolytica
CCTTTTTGTTTAGATTGATTTTTGACACTCATATTCTAAACGGGAAACTCTCACTTTTTAGAGTGAATTGTCAGATCAAGTCTGATCTTCTACACCTTATGTATTACTGACATTTAGCTTTGCCAAGATCAACCCAATCACCTGTTTGGACTAGTTTTTTTATATCGATTACGCTAACCAACACACCTTTACCTTTAAATCCGTGGTCGTATAAAACTTGGCAAACATATTCGGCGTAGCCATCTCTTTTCGTGCCGTCATCAAAAACTCCAACCTTAAAGATAAATGGTGCAGTCCAAGTCGCATCTTTTACCTTTGGCTCTTCATCACTGATAAAAATTTGCTTTACTTTATTACGAGCAAGTTCGAGGCTATCGGCTTGTACAGGCAATGCAAATAGTGATAGTGCAAGTAGTGTAAGTGCTTTTTTCATATCGGTTTCCCCTATTGATTTGATGTTTAATTCTTCTATGTAATTGTTAGTTTTTAGTTTAGATGATTTTGGTATAAACATCTATTGAGAAGTCAAACCTAATCCGGCACAACGCCAGTTTCTAACATATATAAAAATTCTTCATCGTTGATGATTTTAATACCTAACTTTTCAGCTTTTGCTAGTTTTGCTGGTCCAACAGTTTTCGACTCTTTATCGAAAATTAAAAAATCAACTGCACCAGTTACGTTTTGTACCACTTTCAAATCATTATCTACTGCTAGTTGAATTAATTCATTTTTTCTAGCTTGCTTAAATCCAGTAAAACACAAACCGATTTTATAGATCGGTGTTATTTTTTCTTTTCGTTGCTGGTTCAGAAGAGAATCAAATAGATAAAACACATCTTGAGGAATATTTTTGGCATAATTTTCGGCAAGAGCTAAATCATCAAATTGTTTAATAATGCGATCAGCTCTTAATGTGATAACTCTATTTTTCTGAATACAGTAACCTTTGAAGTAAAGGTCATCAATATTCAAATTAGAAATCGAATAAACTCCAATTTGTTTATGTGATGTAATATAGACAAGATGAGTTAGATTTTGATGTTCCATCACCTAAACCCTCCTAATATGCCCTTGCATAAATTCCACTTTACCGTGAATTTGGAATTTATGCTCATTTTCTGATGTGATTCTCCACTCTTTATAAAGCGGATTGTCGGAAATGACTAACAATTCATCACCGGCGAACTGCAAGCGTTTTACATATAAGTTTTCGCCATAGCTGAAAACATAGACACCATCGCCTTGATAAGCGGATTTAGTGGTATCTACGAACAGCAAATCACCGTTACCGATAGTTGGCTCCATTGAGTCGCCATCTACATTAATAATTGATAAGCCTTTGGCATTTGCACGTTGAAAGACTTGTGCAAAATAGGCATTTTCAAATTCTACTGCGTGCGTGTAAGCGGTTAAGTCTCCCGTGACAAAACTACCATTGCCGGCAGAGGCATATACATCTAACACCTCAAGTCGAAGCATTGAGCTTTCCTCTTCATAAGCGGTCGGATTTTTTCCGATTTTCGCAAAATCTGGTGCTTCGCCTTTGCCGGTTTTGAGCCAATTTACATCGACATCTAGGACGTTTGCAATTTCATAAATCCTTGTGGGATTTCGAGTTTGTCCATTCAGGATTTTAAAAACAGATGGCTGTGAAACACCTATTTGTTCTGCAAATTTTTCCTGTGTTAAACCTTTTTGGTCTAAAACGATTTTCAAACGACTTGCCAAAGTATCCATTAGGAACTCCTTATTTTTGATGAGTATATAACTAAAGGTATAGAAATAAAAATTCATTTGGTTATTGATTTTTTATTTCTTTGGTTATATTATTATAACCATTCAATAACCAGAGTTATATTTATGACTAATAAGAAAATTCAGAAAGCTATTGAACTTGTAGGAACACAAACAAAATTAGCTGAAGCTTGTGGAGTTAGTCAGCCTACGGTCTTGAAATGGCTAAACGGAGGCGGAATTTCCGCTGAATATCTACTAAAAATCGAAGCTGCCACAAACGGGCAGGTAACAATTCGTGAAATTTGTGAGGAGTTGGGAAATGCAACAGCAAAATAAAAGCCCTGAACAGGCAGGGCTAGCGAGTGGGAAATTTACCGTAAGACGTAATCAAGACGGTAAATGGCGTTTAGATTTGACCTTGTTAGATTTTGGTATTAGTTCGCCAGAAACGACTCAAGCTCGTTGCAAATTGCTTCAAGAGCTTCAGCTTGCTCTTCTTCAAGGTCAAGGTCATTTAAATACTGTCGGCGTGAACGTTCGAAAAGCCGGTCCAGTCGTTTGCGTTGGTAGTCTGTTAAGCGACCTTTTAAATCATCAAGAATAATGTTTTTGGCGTTGAGTTGATGGCGTAAGTTTTCAACTTCAACAGTCAGTTCAATAATTTGATCTTCAGTATTCATAAAATTTCCTTTTGGAGGGTTAAAAATATGTAAAACATAACCAAAATTCAACCGCTTGTCTATGGGGATAGATAAGCCGAAACAACAGTAAAAACGCAAAGAATGTGAATAGAGCCTTGGGGAAGGCGTAGGGGAAATAATGAATTTAGACCACACCTGTACAAATTGCAAAAGTAAAAATTTACGGGTTCGTACATCTGAAAAAATCGGTTTGCTGACTATTCAGGCTGTTACTTATTGTAATAACTGCGGCACAGAGCAACTTGTGCAAAGTCAAATTATCCGTGTTCGCACACCGATTTATAAAGAGCGACCGGAAGCAATGCGTATTAATAAATGCTTGATGGAAGCCGATTTGAACACGCCGGATTTGTTCGATGGCGTTGTGGCAGACCAACCTAAGCAAGACTAATCCCAATTTTTAAACAATCGTCAAAATAAGCCTTATTTGCATAGGGCGAGATTTTTGCACCCTAAATTCAGGAATTTGAACAATGAGTAAGCAATTATATTACCGACACAAATCACGTTGGAACAGACTTAACCGCCTTAAGAAGATGAATAAACGTCGCCTTAATCTGTTTTTGCAAGAAAAGCGGGTGGCGAATTTAGAAAGCCGGTTAGCTGATGAAGTAGAGCTGGCAAAGCTGAATAGTGAGCAGATTGGCGATTTACTGCAAGCGTTGGAGTTAAAAGTGAATCGGTTAATTCGCCAAAATGAAAAGCTGAAAGCCCGTGTGATTAAGCTGGAAAAAGTCAAACAGACCCAAAAGCAAGGTTTGTTTGCAATGTTTAAAAAGGTGTTGGGTAGCAAAGGGAATCCTTAGGGGTTGGTATGAGTTTGGTGGCAATGTTTCAAAAGCAGAAAGTGAGTAATAGCAAAAAGGCGTTTAGTTGCGATCACTTCGGCTTGATGTGGAATCAGGCAAGTGAGGAGCATAAGCGGTTGTTATTGCGTGCTGCCTTTTTGCAGGAAAACCCAGAGCCGAAACCGTGGGGAGCTTATAGCAGACAAGAAAAAAGCACCTTGCATTCATTCGGGTTGTGGTTTGAAGAATTTGCCGATTTCCAACGAGTAATGAAGAACGATTCCAAATTGCGTGAAAAACGCATTAATGCACCTGATTAGGAGGGAAATATGAGCCGTAACCGTGAATTGTGTGAGTTTTTTCACAAACTGTGGTGCAAAACCGGTAATCGCTATGCTTATCGCCAATATCAAGCGTTTTTTAAACGGTATCAGACCGAATGTTTAGTTTATTAGTTAGAGGGTAGAAGAATGTCATTAATTACTGTGAACGATTACAAAATCAAGAAAGATATTTTAGATGCAGACGGTAAGCCGTGTTATCAGTTGTACCAAGGCGAGGAGCTATTGCGTGATACCACCAATTTAAGCGAAATCATCGCTTATATGTTTATTCGTGCCGAAGATAAACCGTTTGATGAGTTGTATAACCATATCATCAACCAAGAAGCAGGAGCTAAAACAGATATTAAATTTACGGTAACGGTGAGATGAGCCAGATTACTAAATCCGCTTACACACATATTCACCCAAACTGGCAAGCCCCGAGCGGTAACACCTACCACATTGAGCGATATGAGCTAAAACGGCGGTATGCCTTATTTTGTAATGGTGAGAGGGTAGTTTTATATAAAGACCCAACGCACCCCAATAAGAACGTAGAGAGCCATATAGAAAGTGATGTTTTGTTGTTATGGCTACTGAAAAATGAATTAGGGTGGAGCGGTAATATTAAAGAGCCGTTAAGCCCTCAAGATGTTGAGAATATCCGCTTGTTAGAGCAAGCATTTTGTTTAACTTATAACGGAACTTTCATTAAATGAATTATCAGAATGAGATTCTATCTGCTACAGAGGCTTTCGCAATAGGTGTTTCACTCCCACCTGTTGCCGGTGCTTCTGCTTGTGCATTAGAGCTTCATTCTGATCGTTTATATCAAGCGTTCAAACAGCCTTACACTTCAATGGTTCAGCAAGAATTATTCTCGAAAGACCCTATTCACGAACCGTTACGCCAATCTTATTTTGAGCGTTTGCCTCGTGCCTTAGCAGAGCATTTCGGCAGACAGTATAAGCAAAAGCTACATTACCAAAGCCAATACGACACAGCAGACTGGTTCAAAGCGGAAATGGCACGCAAAATGCCACGCATTGAGGCAGTTATTAGCCAGTATTGCGATGTATTCGATTTTCTGAAGCAATCCCATCAAGATTTAGATTTTTTAGCTGAATTAGATAGTAATGTTTATTTCGGTGCCGGTGTTGATACGCAACAAGCGGTACAAAAAATTAAACAAGATGCCGAAGTGAAAGGTATTCAACTGCCTATGCACCTTTGCCGTTTAGAGAATAGCTCTCGCTATTTAAAAGCTCACGGCATTCGCCCGCTTGCTTACCAAACCGAAGAACAAATCAAACAGCTTGCCTTAGGTATTGCTTATCGTGTTCGCCAAATTCAGCAAGATAACATCGAGCAGAATATGCACAAAGCGACAGATGGCGACACAGCCTATAGTGTGTTGCTTGAATGCTATCGGGCAATGATGGGAGAGGTAAATAAGCTCAAGATTGATTCGCCTTATCAGAAAAAAGCGAGAAAGGGTAGATTAACTGAAGAGGAAATTACCACAGGCTTTTTAAAAATGACCTGTGAAAAATGGTGGACTAGAAAGTTATCTAAAATTGCCGAACAGATGAAAGAGCATTTAGCTATTGCGTGCGGTATGGTGAATATGCTTTCGCCTTACTGTTCAAATGCTCGCTTGAAAGCGTTTGAGGCTCAACGCAAGGCGAATATTGATTATTTGAAATCAATGATCATTGCCAATATCGCCGAGCCGGAAGAGCAACTTTCATTATTTGAAACGTGGTTGAAGTCTGCCTCTAACCCGAAAATTAAACGCCTTGAATTACTCACTCGTATGAATGGATTTGAGCGTTATGCAGATAAGCAAGGGCACGAGGGGTGGTTTATTACCTTGACTGCTCCGTCTAAGTATCACGCAATGCTTTCAAGAACCAGTAGCGTGAACCCGAAATGGAATGGAGCAAGCCCTGCGGAAACACAGGTTTACCTTGTGAATACTTGGGCGAAAATCCGTGCCAAACTCAACCGTGAGGGCGTAATGGCTTACGGTTTTCGAGTGGCTGAACCTCACGCTGACGCTACCCCACACTGGCATTTAATTCTATTCACTCGTCCGGAAGATATGGAAAAGCTTCGCCGCGTGTTCTTGAGTTATGCCTTAGAGGTCGATGGCACAGAAGCCGGTGCGAAAAAATACCGTTGCAAATTCAAGCGTATTGAGAAAGAGAAAGGCTCGGCAACGGGCTATTTAGTGAAATATGTTTCTAAAAACATTGACGGTTTTGGAATGGACGGCGAGCTTTCAGACGAGGCAAATATTCAGGCGAAAGAGAATGCCGCTCGTGTAGGAGCGTGGTCTAGCGTTTGGTGTATTCGACAGTTCCAGCAGTTAGGTAATATTCCGATCAGCTTATGGCGTGAGTTACGCCGTTTGGGGAGTGTAGAGCAAGAAGATGAAACTTTAGAGAAACTCCGTGTGATTGCAGATAGCGGTGAGTGGGACGTTTTCACCGAAGAATTAGGCGGTGCGTTGGTTAAACGTGCCGATTTAGTTGCACGTATTACTTATACCGAACGCAAAAGCGAAACCGGTGAGGCGTTATATACGATGTATCAAGAGCCATCATTAAAAGTGAGCGGCATTATTAACATTAAAAACGGTGTGCAGATTAATACACGCCCGAAAGAGTGGAGCATTCAACTTAAACCTAAAAACTGGGAGGAGCAACAATTACAGAAAAAATTAGAAAATGCAACCGAAACGGAACGAGCGGAAGCTAAACGTAAATACTACGAGAAGTTAGGGTTTAACGAAGAGGCTATCGCTTTATTAGGGGAGCTTGCTCCCCCTTGGACTTGTGTCAGTAACTGTACGGGGTCAAAAAATAATCAGATTAGTGAAGAGGCTCGAAATTGCCTAAGAAATGAACTGATTACAATGCGAGGACGGGTTACTGAACATCAAATAGACGATTTACTAAACGGCAAGCGGTTAAAAATTTGGGGAAATTCGCAAAAAACAATGTTTGTGAGTTATAGCCGTGGGCGTTTAATTGAGCATATTGTTGATAATTATGAGAGTTTTTTGAATTAGGATATTAAGAAAATGGTTAAATTTATTCGTTTAAATTTGATTAATTATTTCATTGAGAAAGATGAATATGGAGAACCGGTGCGTTGCAGAGCGTTTCGTTATGATGAGATTATTCAAACTAAGTTTATTGAAGGATTTCGAGAGGGAGAGATACCAGCTGATGATTATGGATTTGAAGATTGGAATGGTTCGGTTCTGATTTTAAATGAAGAAGGACGTAAATATTTTGAGAACTATCTTTTTGATGTAAAGAAGAATTATTGTAGAGCAAGGGATAACTATGTATATGTCTTGGAAACTTTAGACGAAATTGAAATGAAGTTAGGATTATTGGAGGCGAAATAATGAACTTAGTCACATTAGTCGGACGTTTGGGGCAAGACCCTGATATTAGAACAATGCAAAATGGTGAGAAAGCTGCGGCTTTATCGGTAGCGACCTCTGAAAAGTGGACAGATAAGCAAACAGGTGTGAAGAAAGAAAGCACCGAATGGCATAGGGTGGTGCTTTATCGCCGATTAGCTGAAATCGCCGAATTGTATGTAAAAAAAGGGCATTTGGTATCAATTATCGGGAAAATTAAAACCCGAAAATGGACGGATAGCAACGGTGTTGAGCGGAGTATTACAGAGATTATTGCCGAGCAGATGCAAATGCTCAGTAGTGGTGAGAAAAATACGCCAAATACGCCAAATAAGGCAGAAAATAAACCGCAACCAAAGCAGAAAAATCAAGACGTGATGACTGCGGACGAGCAGAAAGATATTCCGCAGTTTGATGATGATATTCCGTTTTAGGGGGTGAATAATGAGAGAATGGGAAAAACAAATGCCATTTAGTGCAAATTTACATATAAGACCTACAGGAAAATTTGAAGTGAAAAATGTAAACATAGAACAAATAATCGGAGAACGTGGCAAAAATTACGGCAACTTTGATGATGTTGCCACAATGAGCCAGCAGTTAAAAGCAGTGTTGCTGGATACCAATACTCAACTTAAACCACATCAAAAAGAGGCAGGCGAGATGATCTGCTTGAAACTGGCTCGCATTTTTGCAGGTTGTAATCCGGACTATGAAGATAACTGGCGAGATATTGCGGGTTATGCGGTGCTGGGAGGGAAATTAAATGAAAAATAAAATGGGGAGTAAATTTATACGAGTCAGAGTTGAGCATCCACAGCGGAAAAAAGAAGATATTGAGCTTGTGCAGGATGTGGTTGCTTATCATATTTTTAATCTTTTTAAATTTGAGGAAAGTGGGTTACGGGGGTTTAGTCAGTATGATTTGGAAATTGATGTGAAAGTTAAGCCAGTGTTAGAACAAAAAGAAATGCCTGTAGATGTTTGGATTGATGATTTAGGTGGTAAAAATGGAACAATTACAAGCGGTCAGTAATGAGCAAGTTTTTGCAAAACTTTGTGAGGTTGAGCGGTTATTAAAAACCAAAGGGGTGAATGAGCATAGCCGTGAATTGTGGGATTTGGGCGATGTAGCAGCATATTTCGGCTACACTAAAGAACACACCAGCCGAAGTGTTGTATCTAGTCCACATTTTCCGAAACCGATTGCCCTTGACGGCTTACGAGGCAAGGGCAGGGGGGCGAAGAAGTGGGTATCCGGTGAAGTGGTGAAATTTTGTTTGATGTGGAAGGTGAAGTGATGATAAAAAAGATAATCTTAGATGCTTGTTGCGGTAGCCGAATGTTTCACTTTAATAAGCACAACCCCTCGGTATTGTTTGCTGACAATCGGGAATCCCTGTATCGAAAATTTTAAATGTTATCGAATACCAACCTATCTATGGGCATAAAAGCGGTAAACATAACAAAACGCATTGGCTGGCATTTGTAAAGATGGATAATAACGATTATTTGTAAAGTATTTCAAAATACAAAAGCCGATAAATTTCATTATTTATCGGCTTTTGTTTTATGGGTTGTTTTGCTTGAATTGTTGAATAGCTTGAATAATCAGCTGGTTTTGTGGAATGTTGAGTTTTTGGCTAAGTACTTCGATTTCTGCGATCACCTCAAGCGGTAGTTTAAAGGATTTTTGCTTTATTCCTCGTTTTGCCTCGCTTTTAGCTTGGATTTCATTTCTTGACATTGCCATAATTTATCCCTATTATAAATTTTGTTGAAGAGCTGGGAGCTTTCACCCCCAGCGAGTTGCTTCAGATTAGTAAGCTGGGGAGCTAAGGACTAATAAGAAGACAACTAGGATAATGTATTTAAACATTGTGCTATCCTTCTTCATTTCGTAAGGTTTAAGCCTTACGCTCACTTTCAAGCTGTCTCTTGAAAGTGAGGTTATTATAATATAGGGTATCCTACATTGCAAGTAATAAATACAAAAAAGCCGATAAATTTTCGTTTATCGGCTTTTGTTTTTATTGCAGTTTGCTCACAAGTTCTGAAATATCAGGGTTATAGTAGGTATTTTGCAAAATACTTAAATCTCGATGCCCCGATACTTTGGCAAGCTCCATTACCGTCAGATATTTAGACAAACGTGTGAGTGCCTCTCGCCGTGTGTCGTGAAAATGCAGATCGGCATTGTGTAGATTGGCTTTTTGTTTCAGCTTGCGAAAATTCGAATCAAGGCTGCGACTGGTGAGCTGGAAAACACTGTTTTGCTTGTTCGGTTCAAGTTGTGCCAACTGATTTAAAATTGCTATTGCTTTGGTTGAGAGTGGCACGGTGCGTGAATAACCGTTTTTGGTTTGTGGCAAAAATGCGGTGCGTGCCTGCAGGTTTATATGTTCCCATTTTAAACCAGCAATTTCACCCGCTCGCATTGCAGTCTCAATCGCAAATAATAGTGCTGCTCCGGCTCTTTGTTGCATTAATAGCGGTGGCTGGTTAGGGCTGTAGCCGGAGACAAAAATCAGTTTGTCTATCTCCTCATCGCTATATCGGCGAGTTCTTGCTGGTGGCGTTTTGATTTTTTCCAGCGTTTTTAGAGGATTTTCTTTGAGATAATCCCATTCCATTGCTTTTGTAAAGAGTGCCGATAAAGTGGCTCTTTCTCTTGAGACGGAAACCGGCTGCACTTCTTGCAAGCGTTGGTTTTGCCATTGGCGTAAATGCTCTTTGGTGAGTGCCGGTAATGGTATATTTCCCAAGTTGCTGCCGGCAATTCTTAGCAGGCGATAGCGTTCTTCCCTTTTGCCACGTTTGGTCGGAGTGACCTCTTTGAGGTATTTGTCGATTAATTCGGCAAAAAGAATGTTCGGGGTGGTGTTATATTCTCCGGCATCAATTTGAGCCTCTAAAGCGTAAGCCCAGCGGTTTGCCTCTGTTTTGGTGCTGAAAGTGGCAGTTTTATAAATGCCTTTTTTGCGGACTTGTGCTCGGTATTTGTTGCCGTTCTTAATAATAGTAGCCATTTTTTTATTCCTTTGTGCATGTGTGCAGTTTAAGTGTGCAAATGTGTGCAAAGGAATGTTAATAGAGATCATAAACGATCAATAAATATCAAGTTTTCATATCAAAAATGATGTTTTTATTGATGTTATGCTACACTTGGGGAAGTGTTTTAAATCAATAAGCTATTGATTTATAAGGGGTATTTTTGGGGTTAAGCCTGAATGGGGATATTCAGGCTTAAAAATAATGGTGCGACTAGCTGGACTCGAACCAGTGACCCCCACCATGTCAAGGTGGTGCTCTAACCAACTGAGCTATAGTCGCGTTAACGGTGTGCATTCTATTGGAAAAAGGAACTTAGTGCAATATGCTTTTGGTCGAATGCTTTTATTTTAGACGCTTTTGGGTAAAAATTTGTTTATCTTCCCAACGGAGCATGGTTAAATGGCTTCCCCAAGCACAGCCGGTATCAAGTGCATAGATGTTTGGACGAGTGCATTTGCCCATTAGGCTTGCCCAGTGACCAAAGATAATGTTTTTCTGTGTAAATAACGGATTATCTAAGTCAAACCAAGCCAGCAGTTCTTGAGGGGCTTGTTCAAGCGGTAATTTACAGTCAAAATCTAACCGCTTGTCGGTGTAGCAAAACCGCATACGGGCAAACACATTGATGATATAACGCCAACGTTCAACACTTTGCAAATCTTCACTCCAGCGTTCGGGCTTATTCTCATACATTTGGGCGATGTAGTCCGCATAATTGTCACTTTGTAGCACCTTTTCTGCCTCTTTGGCACAAGCTAGGGTAGTTGCTAAATCCCACTCAGGGCTGATTCCTGCGTGAGTCAGCAAAAATTGATGTTTGGGGTGATGAATTACAAGCGGTTGATTTCTGAGCCAATTTTGCAAATCGAGCCGATCTTTAGCCTCAAAAATAGCATCAATCTTATCATTTGGTTTTACCCGTTTGATGCCAAGCATTGTGGCAAGCAAGTGCAAATCGTGGTTGCCTAGCACGGTTTTGGCATTGTTTGCAGAGTCTTTCACAAAACGTAAACAGGCTAAAGAGTCCTCACCACGGGCGACTAAATCCCCTGTTAAAAAGAGTTCGTCTTGCTTGGGGTTATAATTGACTTTTTCTAATAAAAGCTGAAATTCGTTAAAGCAACCGTGTAGGTCGCCTACAATATAAGTTGCCATTGTTTCTCCTTTGTTCCCCTAAAGTTATAAACAAGCGGTTATATTTTAGAGAAAATTTGCAAAATCTCATCAAAATATAACCGCTTGAAATTTAAATGATATTTCCTACGATTGAGCGGGTTTCTAAGCGTACTTCGGTGAGTTTCACTTTCACCGCTTGCCCGATCTGATAGGCTTTTTCACCTTTAATATAAAGTGCAAGTTCTTCTTGGCGGTATTCCATTTCCTCTTTGTTGTCGTGCAAGCTGGAGAATGGCACAAAAATTTGAGCACCGTTTTTTATGACTTTCGCACGCAAGCCACCACGGGAAACATCTGCAATTTCGCACTCAAATTCGACCGCTTGTTCCACCATTGGGGCAAGGTAACGAGCATAAAGCCAGTCAGCAATATCACGTTCTACTAAACGGTTTTGACGGCGAGCTTCTTGTAAACGGCTTAAAACTGATTCTTCCACCGCTTGGCTTTGTTTGCCAAGTAACACTTGCTTGATTAAACGGTGGTTTACCATATCGCCATATTTACGGATGGGTGATGTCCAAGTGGCGTAATCGGTAATGCCTAGCCCGAAATGCGGGGCAACTTCGGCTTTAAATTCAGCGAAGGTTAAATAACGTCGTAAACGCAACTCTAAGAATTTCTCTGGGTAGTCTTGAATATCACGTTGCATTTGGCAATAGCCTTCTAAGGTTGCTAAACGCTCGGCGGAGTAGCGTTCGGCAAGCTCATCACGATTTTCATCGCTGGCTAAAGTTTGGAGTAAAAATGATTTTACCAATTCATAATTTTTCGGATCAAAACCTGAATGGGTATTAAATACACCGGTTTTGGCATGTTGGCTTAAGAATTTTGCACAACAAATATTGGCAAGAATCATTGATTCTTCGATCATTTGATTCGCAATACGGCGATATTCAACGTGAATATCTTTTACCGAGCCATCTTCATTTAACTCAAAGGTATAATCGCCTTGTTCTTTGAATAGCAACGCATTCTCGGCACGCCATTGAATGCGGGCTTGAGTAAATTGATGTAGCCACTCAATTTGTTGTTTTGTTTCTTCAGACTGAGGTTGCCACGCATTTTCCACGCCTTCGAGATAATCGGAAACATCGTCGTAAGCCAAGCGATCTTTTGATTCGACCCAAGCAGAGGTAAAGGTTGTCTCTTTAATGAGATTGCCGTTTAAATCGGTTTCAATAAAGCCAACGAGGGCAGGGCGTTTTTCATTCGGGACAAGCGAACAGAGATCGTCTGAGAGTTCTCGAGGTAACATTGGAATGTTAAAGCCCGGCAAATAGTTGGTGAAACAACGCTGGCGAGCGGCTTTTTCAATATGGGAATTTTCTGGGATATAAGCGGTTGGGTCAGCAATCGCTACCACTAAACGCCAGCCGGTTCGCTTGCCATTTTGCTTAATTGGTTCGATGAACAGAGCATCGTCCATATCTTGCGTGCTTGGGCTGTCAATAGTGGTAAAGTAAAGATGAGATAAATCTTCACGAGCTAATTCATCGTGTAATTCATAGTTTTTTTCATTTGCGACCGGTTCACGAGGCTGTTCGTGGCGGGCAAGTGTGACCCACCAAGGGGCAAAATTATCAGATTCTTTACAGATAAATTGGGTAACTTGAGCAAAGAAAAAACGGTCGTCACGCAATGGGTGCGTTTTTAATTGTGCAACCACCCAGTCGCCATTTTCTAATTTTTCAGTGACTTTTTTATGGGTATTTGCCGGGATAGTTTGCTTAATGCTTGGGTGATCAACCGCAAGTTGCAATTTGCCCTCTTTATTCAAGCGAACTTGGGCAATAAATCTATCCAGCATTGGCTCAAGTAGTGAATCAATTTCTACCTGTTCTTTGTCGCCATCACGTTTGACTACGGCTTTCACTGAATCACCGTGCATTACTTTTTTCATTTCCGCAGGTGGAATAAAATAGCTTTTTTTATCGCATTCTAAAAAACCGAATGCTTTGTCTGAGGCTTTGACAACGCCTGCGACATATTCTTTGCTTGCTTCAATTTGTTGTTTGAGTTGGGCTAAAAGGGGATTGTTTTGAAACATAATTTCTCATTTTAAAAATAAAAAAAGGTGCTATCGTTGCACCGAAAAAAACAATGGCATTATAACGGATTTGAACCAAGTTCAGCAAATAAATGCTGTTGCTATAACTTATAAAGGTTAGTAGAATATAATCCATTTAAAAATAATGGAGACTTTTCAATGAAAAAATTACTTGCAATTGCAACAGTATTTTCTTTAGCAGCCTGTTCTACTCAAACACTTGAACTATCTCCTGCTAAGGAAGCTCAATATGATCGTGTTCAACACTTCTTTGTTTCAGGGTTTGCTCAAAAACAAGAGATAGATGCAGCAAAAATTTGTAATGGTGCAGATAAGGTAGGTAAGGTAGAAACTGAAACTACTTTCTTTAATGGCTTGTTAGGTACAATTACTTATGGTATCTATTCACCTCGCCAAATCCGTGTATATTGTAACTAATCCTAGTAATTTAAGGAGTTGAAAATGAAAAAATTGCTTGCTATGTCTGTATTAACAGCCCTGCTGACTACAGCATGTACAACACAAACTGCCCATATTGGCGGCAAAGTTACTGATAATATTAAACCAACTAAGAGTGTAACTCAGTCGTTCTTTATAGGTGGGATTGGGCAAGAAGAAACATTGAATGTTGTAGAGGTTTGTGGTTCCAAAGATAAAGTGCAGCAGGTTGAAACAGTACTTTCAGGTGGGGACATTCTATTAGGTCTTGTGACTATCGGTATTTATACACCTCGTACTGCAAATGTATATTGTAAGTAATATTTTATTAAAAAAATAACGGACTCAATTGAGTCCGTTATTTTTATAGGAATTACTCTTCGTCGCCTAATTCACCCATTGCCATTACGCTGAAGCCGGCATCAACGTGTAACACTTCACCTGTTACACCAGAGGCTAAATCTGAGCATAAGAAAGCTGCAGAGTTACCTACATCATCAATAGTTACGGTGCGGCGTAAAGCAGCGGTTTTCTCGAAAGCAGAAAGCATTTTCTTGAAGTTTTTAATGCCTGAAGCAGCTAATGTACGGATCGGGCCGGCTGAAATCGCATTTACACGAATACCTTCTTTACCTAAATCGGCTGCCATTACACGGGTTGCAGCTTCTAAAGAGGCTTTGGCTAAGCACATTACATTGTAGTTAGGGATTGCACGCTCTGCACCTAAGTAACTTAAGGTTAAAAGGGTGGCATTTTCATTTAAGAAGGGGCGAGCAGCTTGAGCCATTGCAACAAAGCTATAGGCACTGATGTCGTGTGCAATACGATAACCTTCACGGGTTGCGGCATTTACATAATCGCCGTCTAATTGATCGCCCGGTGCAAATGCGATAGCGTGAATAAAACCGTCAAATTTTTCCCAATGTTTGCTTAATTCAGTAAAGCACTCAGTAATGCTTTCATCGGTTGCTACATCTAACGGAAGGACAATGTCTGAGCCAAATTCTTTGGCAAATTCTTCAACTCGTGGTTTTAATTTATCGTTTAAGTAGGTGAATGCAAGTTCTGCACCTTGTTGCTTCATTGCGTTTGCAATACCGTAAGCGATCGAACGGTTGCTTGCTAAACCTGTCACTAAAATACGTTTACCAGTTAAGATACCCATAAAAATTCCTCTTTTATATTGATTGGGGCAAAATTGTGTCGATTATAACGGATATAGGAAAAACGGGCAAATGGAGTTAGCGGCTCATCGGATCAGAAATCCCTTTTTGAACGAGGTCTCAAAAAGGGATTTGGTAAGATAAATTAAGCGGTAGTTTGAGCAATAATATTTTGCTGCGGTTTGATTGCCCCGGCTAATTTGGCTAATTCTTCCATACGGTTAATAATAATATATTTTCCTTGTACTGAAATCATACCGCTTTTTTGGAAACGCCCTAATAAACGGCTGATAGTTTCAATGGTTAAACCAAGATAATTGCCGATATCTCCACGGGTCATAGTTAGACGGAACTCTTTTACAGAGAAACCACGGGCTGAGTAACGTTGGGAAAGATTATACAAAAATGCAGCTAGTTTTTCTTCCGCATTCATTTTTGAGAGCAATAGAATCATTTCTTGATCGCTTTTAATTTCATTACTCATCAAACGCATAATTTGATGGCGAATTTTTGGCATTTTGCCGGCAAGATCATCTAAAATATCGAATGGAATCTCACAAATCATTGAGGTTTCGAGTGCTTGAGCATAGCTTTCGTGCTGCATATTGGTAATTGCATCAAAGCCAATCAGATCGCCAGGTAAATGGAAACCGGTAATTTGCTCTTCACCACTTTCACTTAAGGTATAGGCTTTTAATGTCCCAGAACGGATAGCATAAAGCGAACGCAGTTCATCACCTGACTTAAAAATAACTTGCGATTTTTGAATCGGTTTTTTACGCTCAATAATATTATCTAGTTGAGTTAATTCCGTTTCATTAAGAGTAAAAGGTAAGCATAGTTGGCTAATACTGCAATTTTGACAATGAATTGTGCAAGTATGACGTCCGCTTGTTTTAGGTTCTGATACAATTTTCATCCATTCAACCTTAAATTAGAAAAGTATTCCTAAATTTGATTTAGAACAAAGTTTACCATTAAATTTACATGAAGCAAAGTATACCAAGGAAAAATAAAAATACTTACAAAGAGGTATGAAAAATATAATCAAATTTTTATTTTTGAGATCTACTTCAAGTTTTTATCAAAAAGAGTGTGTTAGTATGTTTATACACAAAGTAAACAACTCTCACAAGCAAGGAGCATATTATGTATAAACATATCTTAGTTGCAGTGGATCTTTCTGAAGAAAGTCTTGTTTTAGTGCGTAAGGGGGCTGCGTTAGCAGAAAAATGCGGAGCTAAACTTTCCCTCATTCACGTTGATGTTAATTTTTCGGATCTCTATACAGGATTAATTGATATTAATATGTCTTCGGTACAAGACAGTGTTGTTGAAGAAACAAATACGGCACTGGCTGAACTTGCCTCAAAAGTAAATTATCCTGTATCTGAATGTTTAAACGGAACGGGAGATTTTAGTCAAGTTTTGGAAGAGGCCGTAGAAAAACACAATGTCGATTTACTCATCACTGGCCATCATCAGGACTTCTGGAGTAAATTTATGTCTTCAACTCGTCAAGTCATGAATAATATCACTGTTGATATGCTGGTTGTGCCATTAGCAGATGAATAGCAAGAAAATGAATGAAAAATAACCGCTTGAGACAGTTTATCTGTCTTACAAGCGGTTATTTTTTTGGGAAAATTTACAAAAATTATTTAATTGAAAAAATAAGTAGCATATAGCTCCCCCAATAGCATAAAAAATGTGTAAAATAGCAAGATAACTAAATGTTTAACTTCTATTTACAAAAAGAGTGATTTTTAATGAAAACAACTTCAGATATCAGACAATCTTTTCTAGAGTTTTTCCAAACTAAAGGACATACGATTGTTCCAAGCAGCTCTCTTGTTCCCGAGAATGATCCGACATTATTATTTACCAATGCGGGCATGAACCAATTCAAAGATGTTTTTCTTGGGTTAGAAAAACGCCCTTATAGCAGAGCGACTACGGCACAACGTTGTGTACGTGCAGGTGGTAAACACAATGATTTAGAAAACGTAGGTTATACCGCTCGCCATCATACTTTTTTTGAAATGATGGGGAATTTCAGCTTTGGTGATTACTTCAAGCAAGATGCAATCAAATTCGGTTGGGAGTTTTTAACTTCTCCACAATGGCTTGGCTTACCAAAAGAAAAATTATATGTAACTGTGTATGAAACTGATGATGAAGCCTACGATATTTGGCATAAAGAAGTAGGTGTACCATCGGAACATATTATTCGCATTGGCGATAATAAAGGCGCACCTTATGCTTCAGATAACTTCTGGGCGATGGGCGATACCGGCCCTTGTGGCCCTTGTACCGAGATTTTCTATGATCACGGGCCTGAACATTGGGGTGGCTTACCGGGTAGCCCAGAAGAAGATGGCGACCGCTATATTGAGGTATGGAATATTGTATTTATGCAGTTCAATCGTTTAGCAGACGGTACGATGGAAAAACTGCCTAAGCCTTCTGTAGATACAGGGATGGGGTTAGAACGTATGACTGCGGTAATGCAACACGTAAACTCCAACTACGAAACGGATATTTTCCAAACTTTAATTAAAGAAGTCGCTACTTTGCTTAATGTGAAAGATTTAGATAATAAATCTTTACGTGTAGTGGCAGACCATATTCGTGCTTGTTCCTATCTGATTGCCGATGGTGTTTTACCTTCAAATGAAGGAAGAGGCTATGTATTACGCCGTATTATCCGCCGTGCGGTTCGTCACGGTAATATTTTGGGTACAAAAGAAGCCTTTTTCTATAAATTGGTGCCAACACTTGCAACGGTAATGGGGCAAGCTGGTGAGGTGCTGACCCAAAAACAAGCGCATATTCAAAAGACACTCAAAGCAGAAGAAGAGCAATTTGCCCGTACTCTTGAGCGTGGATTGAATTTATTAGAAGAAGCATTAGCGAAGGTTGAAAATAACACCTTATCTGGCGAAGTTGCGTTCAAACTTTATGATACTTATGGCTTCCCGTTAGATTTAACCGCAGATGTTTGCCGTGAACGTGATATTAAAATTGACGAAGACGGCTTCAATGCAGAAATGACCGCACAACGTGAGCGTGCGAAAGCCAGCAGTAGCTTTGGCACAGATTATAACAATGTGATTAAAGTGGACAGTAAAACATGCTTTAGTGGATATACTGAAACCAGCTTAAATGATGCTACTGTAATTGGGTTATTTAGTAATGGAAAATCGGTTGAGTCTATTCAATCGGGTGAAAATGCGGTAGTGATTTTAGATAAAACCCCATTCTATGCAGAAATGGGCGGACAAGTGGGAGATAGCGGTCAAATTTCCGCAGAAATTTGCAATTTTGAGGTAGTAGATACGCAAAAATATGGTCAAGTATTCGGGCATATTGGGCAATTAACTTCCGGCTCACTTTCTGTTGGCGACAAAGTTAATACGATCGTAGATAGAGAGCGTCGTCATGCTATTACATTAAACCACAGTGCTACCCACTTACTGCATTCTGCGTTACGCCAAGTGCTAGGCGACCACGTTGCTCAAAAAGGCTCATTAGTGTCAGAAAATATTTTACGTTTTGATATTTCTCAGCCGGAAGCAATTACTAAATCACAACTTGAAGAAGTTGAACGTATCGTGAATGCTAAAGTGCGTGAAAATATTCAGGTAATCATTGAAGAAATGGATATTGAATCTGCAAAAGCGAAAGGTGCAATGGCGTTATTTGGTGAAAAATATGGCGAAGTAGTGCGTGTAGTGGAAATGTCAGATTTCTCGATTGAACTTTGTGGCGGCACACACGTTAAACAAACCGGTGATATTGGCTTATTCAAAATTACCTCTGAAGGTGCGGTAGCAGCAGGTGTACGCCGTATAGAGGCTGTCACTGGTGAAAATGCGATTGCTTGGTTGCATACCTTACAACAAGCCGTTCAACAAAGTGCTGAATTGTTAAAAGCAGACAGTCATTCATTCGTTGAGAAAATTGTTCAATTACAAGAGAAGGCTAAACGTACAGAAAAAGAGCTTCAACAGCTAAAAGATAAACTTGCAGCACAAGCAGGTTCAGATTTAGCCAAACAAGCTACCCAAATCAATGGCGTGAATGTAGTGATTCAACAATTAGAGAATGTTGAACCAAAAGCATTGAGAACGATGGTTGATGACCTAAAAAATCAATTAGGCAGTGCAGTTGTTGTATTTGCGACTACGGCGGAAGATAAAGTCAATTTGATTGTAGGTGTGACCAAAGATTTAACCGATAAAGTCAATGCTGGTCAATTAGTTGGTGCAATGGCTGAAAAAGTGGGAGGTAAAGGGGGCGGACGTCCTGATATGGCAATGGCCGGAGGCTCAGAACCACAACATTTATTGCAGGCATTGTCACTTGCTCAAGAATGGATTACAGCAAAACTTTAAAAATAATAACAAGGCGAGCTGAACTCGCCTTTAAAACTTTACTCTATATTTAAGTATTTATAGAGTTTTTCACTTTTTAGGAGACAATTATGCTTATTCTAACTCGTAAGATTGGGGAAGTTTTACTCGTAGGAGATGATGTTGAGATTACGGTACTCAGCATCCGAGGAAATCAAGTTAAATTAGGTGTGAATGCACCAAAAGAAATCTCTGTACACCGCCGAGAGATTTATGAAAGAATAAAAGCCTCAGTAGAAGAGGAAAATGCGGAATAAGCATTTTAACTGTAAAGCTGCTAGATGATAACAGCGAAGCAGGCAATGCAAAATTTTCTGAAAATTGACCGCTTGTTATGTCTAAGCGGTTTATTTCAGTTATATCTAATATGTTAAGTCATCAAAGGATTCCAAATGAAAGTCATTATTCCTGTTGCTGGATTGGGAACGCGCATGTTACCCGCAACCAAAGCTATTCCAAAAGAAATGCTTACCCTTGCAGATAAACCTCTTATTCAATACATTGTAAATGAATGTGTGGCTGCAGGTTTTAAAGAAATTGTATTGGTTACTCACTCTTCAAAGAATGCTATCGAAAACCATTTTGATACCTCTTTTGAATTGGAAACGATGCTGGAGAAACGAGTAAAACGTCAATTATTAGATGATGTACGTTCTATTGTACCAAAAGATGTTACCTTAATTCACGTTCGCCAAGGGCAAGCCAAAGGTTTAGGTCATGCGGTTCTATGTGGACGAACAGTGGTTGGCGATGAACCGTTTGCGGTTGTATTACCAGATGTATTACTTGGTGAATTTACAGCAAACCAAAAAACGGAAAATTTAGCTGCGATGGTGAAGCGTTTCCAAGAAACCGGATATAGCCAAATTATGGTTGCGCCGGTTCCAATGGAAAATGTAAGTAGCTATGGGGTTGCTGACTGCCATGGTGTAGATATCCCTCTCGGGGGGGCAGCGCCTATTGCGAAAATGGTTGAAAAACCAAGTATTGAAGAGGCGCCTTCTAATTTAGCGGTAGTAGGACGTTATGTATTTTCCTCAAATATTTGGAATTTATTAGAAAAAACGCCAGTAGGCGTAGGTGATGAAATCCAGCTGACGGATGCAATTGATATGTTGATTCACCAAGAAACGGTTGAAGCTTTTCATATGACAGGGCGCTCATTTGATTGTGGTGATAAAGTCGGCTATATGAAAGCATTTGTAGAATATAGTTTAAATCATGACAAATGCGGAAAAGAATTTAAAGCATTTATTAAAGAGTTAGCTAAATCACTCTAAGCCTTAGAGTTTAGACTATGATCTAAGGTCTGATATTCTATTGGATCCAGTCCTTTCTATTTATGGTATCATAAATTAGCGTAGTGATAATAAATTTTCGGATTCATTTACCTTTAAAATACTTTTTGCAAAAAATCACCCATATTTGACCGCTTATATTGTTCATTTCTCTTGTCTGCGTTTTATCCATTCCCATTTTGATTACATTCAGTTACAATAAATACCATTTTTGTATAGAAATTAAAGATTAAGCCCGTATGCAGAACGAATTGGCACAGACTATTCCAGAACTCATCTCTTGGACGAAAGATCGTGAATTTTCACTTTCGCTTTCTTCCGACCGCTTAGCGTTTCTACTTGCTATCTCTATTTATAACCAAGAACAGACAGATGGTGAATTGTTAGAAAGTGATCTTATTGATCTTTTCCGTTATGTTTCAAATTCGTTTGAGCAATCTGATGCCACTTTTACCCAGCGTGCCAATAATGCGATTAATGATTTAGTCAGACAACGGTTGTTAAACCGTTTTAGTAGCGAATTTACGGAAGGTTTGGCGATTTATCGTGTTACGCCGTTAGGGGTGGGAATTTCAAATTATTACGTTCGCCAGCGGGAATTTTCTACCCTGCGTTTATCGATTCAACTTTCGATTGTGGCAGATGAAATTCAGCGAGCTTCAGTAGCAGCGGAAGAGGGAATAGAGCAGGCACAAGATGAACGTTTTTGGCGAAATAATGTGTTTGCCCCATTGAAATATTCGGTGGCCGAAATCTTTGACAGCATCGATCTTTCACAACGGATTATGGACGAAAATCAGCACCAAATCCGTGAACGAATAGCCGAACTGCTTAGCCAAAACTGGCACGAAGCAATTATGAGTTGTGAGCAATTGTTAGACGAAACCTCGGGGAATTTGCGTGAGTTGCAAGATACCTTAAATGCCGCTGGTGATAAACTGCAAGCTCAATTATTGCGGATTCAAAGTTGCCTGATGGCTCGTAATGATTTGGATTTTATCGATCAGCTGATTGTGAATCTACAAAATAAGTTAGACCGTATTATCAGCTGGGGACAACAAGCTATCGATCTTTGGATCGGCTATGACCGCCATGTGCATAAATTTATTCGTACAGCGATTGATATGGACAAAAACCGTGTATTCGGGCAACGGTTACGCCAATCGATTCAAGATTATTACAACAGCCCTTGGTTGCTTTATACTGCAAAAGCCGATTCGTTACTGGACTTGCGTGATGATGAAGCAATGTTAAATGAGGCAGAATCGGTGGGCGAGTTGCCAAGTGAGTTAGAGTATGAGTCGCTTTCAGATGTGCAAGAGCAAATTGTTTCGGCAATGCAAGCTCATTTAGCGCCGTTCCGTGCTGAAGGTAAACCGATAGATTTAGGCGTTATCTTGCGTGAACAGCTTGCCCGATTCCCGGAATCCCGCCATTTTGACGTGGCTCGTATTATTGTCGATCAAGCTGTTAAGTTAGGTATGGCAAGCCAAGATAGCCAAGCCGTTTACCCACAATGGCAGCCGATTAACGAGCAAGGGGCGGAAGTGCAGGCGAATGTTATCGACCAATACAATAAATAACAAGCGGTCGTTTTTACCCAGAATTTTGCAAAATTGAAGAGAATGACAATGACAGAGAATATCCAAGATTTCATTTCCCCGAAACTGGCACTTGCGATTGCCAACCCGATTTTTCCGGAGCTAGACAGCCAATTACGAGCCGGTCGCCATATCAATACCGAGCAGCTTGACCAACACGTCTTTTTGATGGATTTTCAAGCGGAACTAGAGAGTTTTTACCGCCGTTATCACGTTGAGTTGATTCGAGCACCGGAAGGCTTTTTCTACCTACGCCCGAAAGCCTCGACACTAATTGCCCGTTCGGCAATGTCAGAAATGGAAATGTTAGTGGGTAAGGTGTTGTGCTACCTCTATTTAAGTCCGGAACGTTTGGCTCAGCAGGGGATTTTCAGCCAAGATGATGTGTATGAAGAATTACTCAGTCTTGCCGATGAAAGCAAATTATTAAAAGCGGTAAACCCACGTTCGACCGGTTCCGATTTAGACCGTGCCAAGCTGGCAGAAAAAGTCGGCGGAGCGTTACGCAGATTAGCCCGTATCGGCATTATTACCCGAGTAGGCGAGCAAAACAGCAAAAAATTTGTGATTTCAGAATCGGTCTTCCGTTTTGGGGCTGATGTGCGTACCGGTGATGACCCAAGAGAGGCACAGCTTCGCTTAATTCGTGATGGTGAAGCGACAACCCCTGCGTTGTTAAACGAACAAGCGGTTGAAATAGATGAAAATATTGCAGATGAAGCCCCCTTTGACGGAGAAAATGAGTGATTTCATTCGAATAGATTCAGCATTTAATGAGTCTGCCCTAGACACGGTAAAGCCGAACTAGGTTAAGCATAAAGCAGCCCTCCAAGGCTGAGGTTGCGATTAGAGTAGCGGAGCTACTCACCTATACCTAACCTAGTACGCTTTAGCGTGCTAGGACAATTAGTGAGAAAACATAATGATTGATACCACAGAATTGCAAAATAATCCTCAAATTGCACCGCTTGCACGCCCGAATGATGTACAACGCGGTAAATTTCTCTCTTTAACGCTGATTAACTGGAACGGTTTTTTTGCTCGAACCTTTGATTTAGATGACTTAGTGACCACGCTTTCAGGCGGTAACGGGGCAGGTAAGTCTACCACAATGGCAGGGTTTGTGACCGTCTTGATCCCAGATTTAACCTTGCTTAATTTCCGTAATACGACTGAAGCAGGCTCAACCGCCGGTTCTCGTGATAAAGGCTTATACGGTAAGTTAAAAGCGGGTGTTTGCTATGCGGTGTTAGAGTCATTCAATTCCCGTGGGCAACGGATTATTACCGGCGTGCGTTTGCAACAAATTGTCGGACGGGATAAAAAAGTCGATATTCGTTCGTTCTCGCTCCAGAATATTCCTCAAGAGCAAAGCATTATCAGCCTACTGACCGAACAAGTGGGGAATAAGGCTCGAGTGCTGGCGTTAAATGAACTCAAAGATCAATTTGAGAACAGCGAAGTCCAATTCAAACAGTACCATTCGATTACTGATTACCACAGTTTTATGTTCGATTTGGGCGTAATCCCAAAACGCCTTCGTTCGGCAGCCGACCGTAGCAAATTCTACAAATTAATCGAAGCCTCGCTTTATGGTGGTATTTCAAGTGTGATCACCAAATCCTTGCGTGATTACTTGTTGCCGGAAAATACGGGCGTTCGCCAAGCGTTCCAAGATATGGAATCCGCTCTGCGTGAAAACCGTATGACCTTAGAGGCGATTAAGGTCACGCAATCGGATCGGGATATGTTCAAACGCTTAATTACCGAATCGACCAATTATGTGTCGGCGGATTATATGCGTAATGCGAATGAACGCCGTGGCAATGTACAACAAGCCTTAGAGCAACGCAAAGAGTGGTATGCGGCAAAATCCAAAATTTTGCTCGAACAGCAACGCTTTGTGGAATTTAGCCGTGAAAGTGCGGATATTGCCGAAGCAGAGCAGGCGTTAGAGGCGGATTACAATAGTGCGAACGATCATCTAAATTTAGTGATGAATGCGTTACGCCACCAAGAGAAAATCGAACGCTACCAAGACGAAGTTGAAGAGCTGAATATTAAGCTGGAAGAACAGCAAGAGGCATTGGAAGAAATTGCGGAAATTGCCGAAAATGCTCAGGCTCGTGCGGATGAGGCAGATGATTACGTTGAAGAATTGCGTTCTCAAATGGCGGATTACCAACAAGCCTTAGATGCACAGCAAACTCGTGCATTGCAATACCAACAAGCGGTGAATGCGTTAGAAAAAGCCAAACAGCTAACCGGCTTAGTGAATTTAGATTTAAATAATATTGAAGATTACCACGCAGAATTTGTGGCTCAAGCCGAAGATCTTACCGATCAAGTATTTGAGCTGGAACAACGTTTAAGCGTGTCGGATATGGCGAAAACCCAATTTGAAAAAGCGTTTGAATCGGTTTGCAAAATTTCCGGTGAAATTGACCGCTTGCAAGCGTGGGAAGAGGCTCGTGCGTTACTTTCTGCCTTCCCTGAGCAAAAAATGCAAGCTCAGCAAGCGGTGAGTTTACGTCAAAAACTCAACGATTTAGAACAGCGTTTGCAACAACAGCAAAATGCCCAGCGTTTAGTGGCGGAATTTAACCAAAAATCGCAACAACAACTCAATTCAGCGGAAGAATTAGACGCCTATTTTGAAGAGCAGCAAGCTCGCCTAGAAGATTTAGAGGCAGAGCTTTCGGACTTTGTAGAACAACGTTCAACCCAACGCCAACAACGTGAACAGCTTAATCAACAATATCAGCAATTAGCGAAGAATGCACCGGCTTGGCATACGGCACAATCGGCTCTGACTCGTTTAGAAGAGCAATGTGGCGAGAAGTTTGAAGCCAGCCAATCAGTGATGCAGTTTATGCAAAATATGCTGAGCAAAGAGCGTGAAGCCACCCTTGCTCGTGATGAATTGGCTCGTAAAGAACAACTGCTTGATGAGCAAATTAATCGCTTAAGCCAGCCGGACGGCTCGGAAGACGCCCGCTTAAACCAGTTGGCAGAACGTTTTGGTGGAGTGTTACTCTCTGAGTTATATGATGATGTATCAATTGAAGATGCGCCTTATTTCTCCGCCTTATACGGCGAGGCTCGCCACGCTATTGTAGTGCGTGATTTAGAGGCGGTTAAAACACAGCTAGAGAAATTAGACGATTGCCCAAGTGATCTTTATTTAATTGAAGGTGATCCGTCCGCCTTTGACGATGCGGTATTTAGTGCCGAGGAATTAGGCGAAGGCGTGGTGGTGAAAGTCTCCGATCGCCAATGGCGTTATTCTAAATTCCCTGAAGTGCCGTTATTCGGACGTGCTGCTCGTGAAAAACATTTAGCGACTTTAAAAGCAGAGCGTGATGAAACCGCAGAAAAACACGCTGAACGTGCCTTTGATGTGCAGAAATGCCAGCGTTTACATCAACACTTAAGCCAATTTATCGGCACGCACTTAAATTTAGCGTTCCAAGAAAACCCTGAAATGTTAATGCAAGAGATTGCGGCAGAACGGGCAGAAATTGAACGTGAATTGGCACAATCAGCCGGTAACGAACAGCAATTACGTCACCAATTAGAAAGCGTAAAAGCCCAGTTGCAAATGTTGAATAAAATTCTACCGCTTGCGAATTTATTAGCCGATGAAACGCTGGAAGCACGAGCGGAGGAATGTCGTGAGCAATTAGAATTGGCAGAAGAAGATGAAATGTTTATCCGCCAATTTGGAGCAACATTAAGCCAACTTGAGCCGATTGCAGCCGCATTAAAAAGTGATCCGGCTTTATTTGAACAGTTGGAAGCCGATTACCGCCGTTCAGTTGCCGAGCAAAAAGTGTTACAGCAAAAAGTGTTCAGCTTGGCTGATGTAATGAATCGCCGCCTCCATTTTAGCTATCAAGAAACGGTGGGTACAGAAGGCTCTGCATTAACCGAACAGCTACGCCAACGTTTGGAAAATGCACAACGTGAGCGTGAACAGGCTCGTGATCAGCTGCGTCAAGCTCAAGCTCAACTTTCACAATATAACCAAGTATTGACCGGCTTACGCAGTTCTTATGAGGCGAAAAACCAAATGCTACAAGAGTTAATTCGTGAAATTGACGATTTGGGCGTGCGTGGTGATAGCGGAGCGGAAGAGCGAGCCAGATTCCGCCGTGATGAATTGCAACAACGTTTAAGCCAGCAACGTTCCCGCAAAGGTTATTTAGATAAACAAATTGCGGTGATCGAGGCGGAAATGGATAACCTTAACCGCACCTTACGTAAAGCCGAACGTGATTATCATACACAACGTGAATTGGTGGTGCAGGCAAAAGCCAGCTGGTGTATTGTGCAACGTTTATCTCGTAACAGCGATGTGGAAAAACGTTTAAATCGCCGTGAATTGGCTTATCAATCGGCTGAAGAATTACGTTCGATTTCGGATAAAGCTCTCGGGGCATTACGCACCGCCGTGGCGGATAATGAATACCTACGTGATAGCTTGCGGGCTTCTGAAGATAGTCGCAAGCCGGAAAACAAAGTGGCGTTCTTTATTGCGGTTTATCAGCATTTGCGTGAGCGGATTCGCCAAGACATTATCAAAACCGATGATCCGATTGATGCGATTGAGCAGATGGAAATCGAGCTTTCACGCTTAACCAATGAATTAACCGGTCGTGAGAAAAAACTGGCGATCAGTGCGGAAAGTGTGGCAAATATTTTACGTAAAACCATTCAGCGTGAACAACAACGCATTTTGCAACTGAACCAAGGTTTACAAAATATTGCATTCGGTCAGGTAAAAGGGGTGCGTTTGGTGGTGAATATCCGAGATACGCACGCTATTTTACTCAATGCGTTATCCAATAATCGTGAGGAACACAAAGATTTATTCGACAGCCAAAAACTGAGCTTCTCCGAAGCCTTAGCGATGTTGTATAAACGGGTGAACCCTCATATTGAGATGGGGCAACGTACACCACAGACCATTGGTGAAGAGTTATTGGATTACCGTAACTACTTAGATTTAGAAGTGGAAACCTTCCGTGGTGCAGACGGCTGGATGCGTGCAGAAAGTAGTGCATTATCGACCGGTGAGGCGATCGGTACAGGTATGTCGATTCTCTTAATGGTAGTTCAAAGCTGGGAAGAAGAAGCTCGCCGTATGCGTGCCAAAGATATTCTACCGGCTCGCTTATTGTTCTTAGATGAAGCGGCTCGATTAGATGCTACCTCAATTAATACGCTATTTGAACTCTGCGAACGTTTGGATATGCAGTTATTAATTGCAGCCCCTGAAAATATTAGCCCTGAACGAGGCACAACTTATAAATTGGTGCGTAAAATCACCAATAACCAAGAGTATGTTCACGTTGTTGGTTTAAAAGGCTTTGCTAAATAAAACTTAGCACTTTAATCTAAATATGTATAAAAAGATTGTTGATGGAAACATTGGCAATCTTTTTATTTTCAGAAATTTGGAAATTTGATTTTGTTTTTACATTTATTTTTAAAATTTTGAAAATAAATGTGTTTTTCTCGGATTTAATTAATATGAAACTTGCTCGAAAAGCTCAACGGAGATTATCGTTCCTTAGAGTATTTAGTCTTGCCTTTGCGGCTTTTATAGTAAACACCACCGAATTTATTCCTATTGCATTGCTTTCAGACATTGCAAGCAGTTTCCAAATGGAGCCTTCATCGGCAGGCATTATGATGACGGTTTATGCGTGGGTGGTATTTTTATTATCGTTACCGTTGATGTTACTCACGGCGAATATGGAAAGAAAACGGCTGTTGCTGATGTTATTTATGGGCGAATGATCGGGCAAGCCTTAGGCTGGCGGGCAACCTTTGGCATTATTGGGATTATCGCTTTGATTGTGCTAATGATGATTTGGCGGTTGCTGCCTTATTTACCAAGCAAAAATGCAGGCTCGATAAAAAGTTTGCCTTTGTTATTTAAACGCCCGATGTTAATCGGCATTTATTTGCTGGTGGCATTGATCGTTTCAGGACATTTTACCGCTTACAGCTATATTGAGCCGTTTATGATTAAAATCAGTTCGGTGAGTGTGGAAAACACCACCTTTATTTTGCTGGTTTTTGGCTTGGCAGGTGTGGTGGCAAGTTTTTTATTTGGTCGGTTATATGGCAAAGCCCCGAATAAATTTATCTTAAGCGGGATCGCCATTATTATGTGCAGCCAGCTTTGTTTACTGTTTTTGAGTGACTCAACAGTGGCAATGTTTATGGTCGCTTTTGTCTGGGGAATTGGCATTACCGGAATGAGCATTGCGTTGCAAATGAAGGTGCTTGAACTTGCCCCTGATGCGACTGATGTCGCAACTGCAATTTTTTCCGGCACTTATAATTTAGGCATTGGCGGTGGAGCATTACTGGGGAGCAGCTTTTGTAGCAATGGTTTGGTTTGTATTTGTTAGCTTGAAATATAGACAGCTCAGATAGTGACAAGCGGTCATATTTTGCTGAAATTTTGCAAATTTTCCTGCAAAAATGACCGCTTGTTGAACATTACTTTTCAATAAATTGATTGCTTTGTTGAATCATTTGTAAGAACAACGCTAATGGTGGTCGAGCATCTTTCTCGTGTTCGCCATTGCTGTTAAAGTGCTTAAAGTTGCCTTTACGATCAATTTGATATTGATCGCCATTCGGCATAATCGCCACATTCCATTTGTGATTAGAACTGGATACCCATAAACGTTGGTTCTGGGTGCTTAAATCCATACCTTGTGCATAATCATTCAGCGGATTTTGCACGCCGAAGAATTGGCTCAGTAAGGTTGGCATAATATCTAAATGGCTTGAAAGGAAATGGTACTCTTTGCTTTCGCCTTGCCAGTAGAACATCATCGGCACTTGAATGTGTTGTTTATCGAAGCTATTTTCTGCTCCAACTTCATTACTAATATCGGCGGTAATGATTACCAGCGTATTCGCCAATAGTGCATTTTGGGTCAAATGTTGCCAGATTTCAGCGAATTGCCAATCTAATAATTTTGCCTGCTCTTGAGCGGTGTGGGCGAAGGGCATTCTTAAGTCTAAATAACTAAAGAACGGATTTTCCAATGAGCGAGAGCTGATCCAGTTTTTCCATTGCCCAATCGCCCCTACATTACTGTGCGCCGTAGGCAATAAAATACCAGAGAAGATCGCCTGATGATAAATCGGGTCGGCAAAACCATTATGTGAAAACAGCCCTAATTGATAGTCCGATTTTCTAGCGATTTCGATAAGCGGTGACACGGTTTTATCGGCTAAAACGGAATCCAAATATTTACCGCTTAAACTGTAAAATAGACCTAATGCACCGGCAGAGGCTGAATCACCACTACTGTAATGCTGCATAAAGCGGTGGCTTTGTTGGCTGATTTCTGTCAGCTTAGGCATTGTTTCGGCATTTATTATCTGTTTAGATAAACCTGATAAATTAATCAGTAAAATATTAGTTGAGGGCGTTTTGGTCGCAATCAAGGGAGATTTTGGATAATTCAGATAGAAAGTATCTAGTCTGCCACTTTCTTCAATTTCTTGATTAAATTCTACTCGGTCAATAAAACCGTGTTTTTCTAAGAAATTACGAGCCGTCATCGGGTAAGAAAGTGGGTAGTTTGCTCGTTGAGCGGTAATCGGGCGGTAGGCATTCATATCTGCCCACGCATAGATTAAATGAGTAGCGGTAAAGCTGATCACGAAAAAGAGAGCGACATATTTGCCCCATTTTTGGCGGCTAAAACTACGCAGTTTCTGCCAGCACCAGCGAGAGTAGAGCATTTCTGCCAGCAAAAGGAGTGGCATTGGTACAAACAGCAGTTGCCATTTACGGGTCAGTTCCCCTTCTTCCGGATTAACTAACAGATCCCATACAAGCGGTGATAAATGCAGATAAAATTGCTTGAAGACTTCAGTATCCACCAATAACACGGTTTGCCCGATGGTGGCTAAAATCACGGAAAGCCCACGATAGGTGCGATGATTCTTAACAATAAAACTGAGCGGAAACAGAATTAATAGAAATCCTGCAAAGACCACAAAGCTGAAATGCCCGAACAGGCTGACAAAGAAATAAAGTTTGCCTACAAGCGTGTTCGGCCAGTCTGCATTAAATGCGTAACGAGAGGAAATGAGTAGTGCCAACACAATATTAAATAGTGCAAACCAATGCCCCCACGTGATTTTCTGTGAGGTTTCTTCTCGATATTGGCGAGAATTGGTCGGCAATAAACTGCGTAGGCGTGCAAACATCATCTTATTTGGTTTTTAGTGATTGTTTTAATGCATCGGCAAAGGCATCAGCGAGAGCTTCTCTTTGTGCCGGGCTTTGAATATTTTCAATTAAAATGTTAGTTATCATATTGCCTAATGCCATTAACGATAAATCCACCGGTGCTTTATGCTTTTCTATGGTGGCGATGAGGTCAGCCAATAGCTGCTCAAATTGTTTGGTGTGGTATTTAGATTTCGTTGCCATATTGAAATAAAGATGATCCTATAATTAGGTACAAATAGTAGCACAAAAATAATAATAAAGTAGCGTTAAGCGTTATTGTTTGAGTGATTTTTGCAAAGTTTTAGCCAAAAATGACCGCTTGTTCAATAAATGAGGAATTTTGCAACTATTTTATTTTAATTTGATAGGTGTTTTCTGCTTTCTTTTTTCATAAAAAAAGCTAAAATGAACGGCTGTTCATTATAGGTAAGGAGATAAAATGTCTAGGCGAAGCGAGCCAAAATAAGAGATGGTAAACCGTATTTTATCGGCAACCGAGTCGCTGATTGTGCAAGAAGGTTTGCAAAACCTTTCAATGCGTAGTATTGCAAAAGAAGCAGGGATCGCTTCCGGTACATTATATCTTTACTTTAAAACCAAAGATGATTTATTGCACTCATTGGCTGCCCAATTACTCGAATGTTATAACGGTTATATGCATTTTGAGTTTAAGCCTGAAATGGCGTTATTTGAGCAATATAAAGCGTTGGTCAATAAAAAATGGCAGTTTTTAATCGAGCGTTTAGATTTGGTAAAACAGTTTCAAGCGGTGATAGGGATTGATGAATTGATTCGGGAAACCATAGCTGATGAAACTTCCTTTTGGAATAAATTAATTTTAGAAGGGAAAAAGCAAAGGATTATTGCTGATCTACCTAATGAGTTGCTTTATGGATTAAGCATCGGCACATTGGTGGATATCCAATATCTGCAAAATCTGAATCAAGAAAATCAGTTTGATGGATATTTAGACGAGATTATTTTACGCACTTGGAAAGCAATCACTTTTTAAGTTTCTTTTTATTAGTTTTATGGAGAATGTATGACAACGGAAACACAGAAGCTGGGTAAAGGCAGAAAGTTTTTAATTGTACTCACATTGTTAATCGTATTGATTGTGTTTGCTGCAATCGTAGGGTTACAAAAAATCGGGGCAATGAAAAAAGCCGAAGCAGCGGCAAATATGCCGGAGGCGGTGAGCGAAGTTACTGCTATGCAAGTGACGACCCAAGAATGGACACCAACCATTTCTGCGGTCGGTTATATTCGCCCAAATCAAGGGGCAATGTTAAGTGCTGAAACTTCAGGCGTGGTTAGCCGTGTTTTGGTCACTTCAGGACAGCGTGTGAAAAAAGGTGATCTGTTAGTAGAATTTGACAGCAGTGTTGAAATTGCTAACTTGAGAGCCTCTGAAGCGCAATTACCGAATGCCAAAGCAAATTTAGAGCGTTACCGTAATCTGATTGCCTCAAACAGTGCTTCTAAAGCCGAGTTTGATAATGCTCAATCTACCTACAACCAATTATTAGCCAATATCGAGGCATTGCGTGCTACGATTAAACGCCGTCAAATTTATGCTCCGTTTAGTGGTTTAGCGGGTATCGTGAATGTGAATGTTGGGCAATACATTACAATGGGTACGGAAATTGTGCGTGTGGAAGATCAATCTTCAATGAAAGTACGTTTTACCTTGCCGCAAACTAATTTAGAGCAAATCTCGATTGGGCAAAAAGTGACAGCCGTAATTGATGCGTTACCGGCACAAACCTTCCCAGCTAAAATTGTGGCTATTGATCCGGCTGTGGATCGTTTAACCGGCTTAATTAATGTGGAAGCGGTGATTGAAGAAGGGCAGGAAAAATTGCTTTCAGGTATGTTTGCCCGCTTAAATGTTGCTTTACCAACAGAAACCGGACAAATCGTCGTACCACAAATTTCTATCGCTTACACTATGTATGGTGAAACGGTATATGTGCTGCAACCATTATCTGATGAAGATAAAGAAATGGTGAACAAAATGGCGGTACAAAACCCAAGTTTAGATGTAAACAAAATGTACCGTGCAAAACAGATGGAAGTGAAAACGGCTGACCGCAAAGGAAACTATTCACAATTATCCAAAGGCGTGAAAGCAGGTGATCTGATTGTAACAGGCGGTTTACAACGTTTAAGTAATAATGCGTTGGTTAAAGTTTCTGATACAGAAGCCGTAGGCATTACCACACCGGCGAAAAACAGTAAACTGTAGTGGAGTGAGTTAAGTGAAATTTACTGACATCTTTATTAAACGTCCTGTTTTGGCAGTTTGTATCAGCCTATTGATTACGATCCTAGGCTTGCAAGCAATCGAAAAATTGCAGGTGCGTGAATATCCGGAGATGACGGTCTCGATTGTAACCGTGAGTGTTAACTATTCAGGTGCAGATGCACGTTTAATGCAGACACTGGTTACCTCACAGTTAGAAGAGGCTGTTGCTCAAGCGGATAATATTGACTATATGACTTCATCAAGCTCTCCAAGTACCACTACGGTAACGGCAAAAATGAAGTTAAATACCGATCCGAATGCCGCACTTTCCGATATTTCGGCAAAAGTGAATGCGGTACGCTCAAATTTACCGAGCGGTATTGATGATCCGTCAATTAGAGTCTCAACCGGTTCAAATGATGCGTTAATGTATATCCGATTTGTCTCTGATGAACTTAATACATCACAAGTTACCGATTATATTAACCGTGTAGTAAAACCACAGTTCTTTACGGTAAATGGTGTTTCTAGCGTTGATGTGTATGGCTCTGTTTTTGGCTTACGCATCTGGCTTGATCCGGATAAAATGGCGAGCAATAACCTATCAGGGGCGGCTGTATTATCGGCATTAAGTGCCAATAACTTGCAAACCGCTGCGGGTAATTCTAACGGTTACTATACGGTTTATAGAAACAAAGTACTTTCTACCACGCCTTCTGTGACAGAGTTAGAAGAGGTTACGGTTTCAACCACCAAAGATGGAAAAACCATCAAATTAAAAGATATTGCGACTGTTGAGCTGGATAAATACCAAGATGCAGCAAGAGCAACGGTTGGCGGTAAAGATGCAGTTGTGCTTGCTGTTTCGGTAGCCGCAACGGCAAACTCTTTAACCGTAGCGAAAGATATTTATCCGATGTTTGAGCAGGTATTAAAAAATCTACCAAGCACCATTCAAGGAGATATTGTTTACGATAAAACCATTGCGATTGATAGTTCTATCAAAGAAGTAATTAAAACTATTGGTGAGGCAACCGTCATTGTATTGGTAGTAATTATCCTGTTCTTAGGTTCATTACGAGCAATGATTGTACCGGTGATTACCATTCCGATTTCCTTAATCGGGGTATTATTCTTCCTGCAAATGTTTGGTTTCTCGATCAACTTGCTTACTTTGCTGGCGTTGGTATTAGCGATCGGCTTGGTAGTGGACGATGCGATTGTCGTACTTGAAAACGTAGAACGTCACGTTAAAGAAGGTAAAACGCCATTTGATGCAGCGATTATCGGTACACGTGAAATTGCTTTACCGGTTATTTCAATGACTATTACTCTGGGTGCAGTATATTCACCAATGGCATTAATGACCGGGGTAACAGGGACACTATTTAAAGAGTTCGCTTTAACGCTTGCCGGTGCGGTATTTATTTCGGGGATTGCGGCATTAACCCTTTCGCCGATGATGTCTAGCCGAATATTAAAAGAACATAAAGAAGGGGAAGAGTCAGCATTTGCCCGCGTGGTGCATAGATCACTAGATAAAATGACCAGCTGCTATACCAATATGCTAAGCGGTATTATGGCTGTTCGTGGTTTCGTCTTATTCTTTGCGGTGCTGATCTTCGCCAGTTTACCGATGTTATTTGGCTCACTTTCCAGTGAAGTTGCACCGACAGAAGACCGTGGCTTTGTGGTTGGTATTTCTAATGGACCTTCAAACACCAATTTAGATTATACCGAAGCAGCGTTAGCCCAATTTAATCAGGAAGTAACTAAATTACCTGAAGTATCTTCCTTAATGACAGTTTCAGGCTTTAATGGTGCAAATAGTGCATTATCGATTATTGCATTAAAAGATTGGAATGATCGTAGCCGTGAACGTGCTGCGATTTCTAATGATGTGGCTGCAATCGGTAAAAAAGTGGTGGGTATGGACGTGAATGCAATTGCATTCCCTGAAATTTCAACCGGTGAAAATGGTCTACCATTCTCATTAGTGATTACTACCGCTGATAGCTATGAAAAATTGGCAATCGTTGCCTCTGAATTCTTGAAAAAAGCCCAAACTTCCGGTCAGTTCTTCTTTGCGAATTTAGATTTGAAATTTGATACGGTCACGATGAATATGAAATTCGACCGTGAAAAAATGGGTGCTTATGGCGTGACAATGCAGCAGGTGAGTGGCACATTAGGGGCATTCTTATCCGGTGCGATTATTACTCGTGTCGATATTGACTCTCGTGCTTACCCGATTGTGTCGCAAGCGGTGCGTAATGATCGTTTAAATCCTGAAGATTTAATGAATTACTATGTCACGACTGCAACAGGGCAATCTATCCCGTTAGGTTCATTTGTGACGATGGAATTAAAAACATCACCATCTTCTTTACCTCGTATGAGCCAATTAAACTCGGCCACCATTGGTGGGGTAGTATCTGGCTCAATCGGCGATGCGGTAAATTGGGCGAAAGCAGAATTAGATCGCACTTTACCATCAGGTTATCAATATGACTTCCGTGGTGAATCTCGCCAGTTCGTTCAAGAAGGTAATGCGATGGCAATGACTTTCGCTCTAGCAGTTATCATTATCTATCTTGTACTTGCAATTCAATTTGAATCTTGGCGTGACCCATTAGTAATTTTGGTTTCTGTGCCGTTAGCTGTGAGTGGTGCATTGTTGGTAATGAACATTCCAACCGCAATGAAAGGCTTGTTTATGGGGATTGCAGCAGGCACTGGCTCGAAAGATATGATGGCATTCGCCAACGGTATTTGGACGGCAGGTTATACCTTAAATATCTATTCACAAGTAGGTCTAATTACCCTTGTCGGCTTAATTACTAAACACGGTATCTTGATGTGTGAAGTGGCGAAAGAAGAGCAGTTACTGCACGGCAAATCACGCTATGAAGCTATTTTCCACGCAGCCACGATTCGTTTACGCCCAATTATGATGACAACGGCAGCAATGATTGCAGGCTTAATTCCGCTTCTGTTTGCGGTGGGTGCCGGTGCAATCGCCCGCTTCAGTATGGGTATGGTAATCGTAGCAGGCTTGGCAATCGGGACATTGTTTACTCTGTTTATCTTGCCGGTTATCTACACTTTCTTAGGGCAAGAACACAAGCCATTACGTGAATTTGACGAGGAAAAATATTTCCCAACGACAAAAGAAGCATAGTTTTAAATAGCAAAAGAGCGTAGCGATACGCTCTTTTTTGTTGGCTTACAAGCGGTCGTTTTTTATTTATTGTTTGCTAAAAAATCACAAAATTTAACCGCTTGAAAGTATATTTTCAGATAGCGTAAACGTTTCCCTATTTACAGAAACCTAGTTCCTCTGTATAATCCGCTCGCAATTTTCCAGTACAGATTTTCAATTTAATCATTTTTTAAGGAATAATTGCAATGCTACGAATTAAACAAGAAGCCCTCACTTTTGATGATGTTCTTCTCGTCCCGGCACATTCTACTGTGCTTCCTAATACTGCTGATCTTTCTACTCAATTAACTAAAACCATTCGTTTAAACATTCCGATGCTTTCTGCTGCAATGGATACCGTTACAGAAACTAAGCTTGCGATCTCCCTTGCTCAAGAAGGCGGCATTGGTTTTATCCATAAAAATATGTCGATTGAACGCCAGGCAGACCGTGTGCGTAAAGTGAAAAAATTTGAAAGTGGTATTGTTTCTGAGCCAGTGACGATTTCTCCTGATATGACATTAGCGGAATTGGCTGAATTGGTGAAAAAGAACGGTTTTGCAGGCTATCCGGTGATTGATGAAAACCAAAATTTAGTGGGAATTATTACCGGACGTGATACCCGATTTGTCACGGATTTAAGCAAAACAGTGCGTGAATTTATGACACCAAAAGACCGTTTAGTGACGGTAAAAGAAAACGCAAGCCGTGAAGAAATTTTCCACTTAATGCACGAACACCGAGTGGAGAAAGTGCTGGTAGTGAATAATGAATTTCAGTTAAAAGGAATGATTACCCTAAAAGACTACCAAAAAGCGGAAAGCAAACCGAATGCCTGTAAAGATGAGTTTGGGCGTTTGCGTGTGGGGGCGGCAGTGGGAGCCGGTCCGGGCAATGAAGAACGAATTGATGCTTTAGTAAAAGCGGGTGTCGATGTGCTATTAATCGACTCTTCGCACGGGCATTCTGAAGGTGTATTACAACGTGTGCGTGAAACCCGTGCAAAATACCCTGATTTACCGATTGTTGCCGGTAATATTGCCACTGCAGAAGGAGCGATTGCGTTAGCTGATGCAGGAGCCAGTGCTGTGAAAGTAGGAATCGGCCCGGGTTCAATTTGTACCACCAGAATTGTAACAGGCGTTGGCGTGCCACAAATCACGGCAATCGCAGAAGCGGCAGCTGCGCTTAAAGATCGAGGCATTCCTGTGATTGCTGATGGTGGAATTCGTTATTCAGGCGATATTTCAAAAGCTATTGCCGCCGGTGCAAGTTGCGTAATGGTCGGTTCGATGTTTGCCGGCACAGAAGAAGCCCCGGGTGAAATTGAGCTTTATCAAGGCAGAGCATTCAAATCCTACCGTGGAATGGGATCATTAGGTGCAATGAGTAAAGGCTCGTCAGATCGCTATTTCCAATCTGATAATGCCGCCGACAAGCTCGTACCGGAAGGGATTGAAGGGCGTATCGCTTACAAAGGCTACTTGAAAGAAATTATCCACCAACAAATGGGCGGTTTACGCTCCTGTATGGGATTAACCGGCTGTGCCACTATTGAAGAACTCCGCACCAAAGCAGAATTTGTCCGCATTAGTGGTGCTGGTATTAAAGAAAGCCACGTCCACGATGTGACAATTACCAAAGAAGCACCGAACTACCGAATGGGTTAATAGCCTTTCTCACTCTCTCCCCTTGTGGGAGAGAGACCGTTTTAAATTACGTTCAGTAATTTAAAACAGAGAGAGGGAATAAGTGGTTAGATTTTCTTAAAATTTTACAAAAGAGGCTATATGCTCCAAGCTATCATTTTTGATATGGACGGCGTGATTGTGGATACCGAATATCTGGAATTTTCCTTACAAAAACAGTTTATTGAAGACATCAAAGAACACAGCCGCCCGATTACTTTAGAACAACAATCGGAAGTGGTAGGCAAATGTTTAAAAGAAATTCCGGTGATTATCAAAAAACTAAGCGAATCCAGTTTGCCGATTGAGGAAATTCGTGCACGTTACTACGCCTTTTTCCAAGATCTGTTTAGCAAAGTGGATTTTAAAACCATTTTCAGAGCCGATATTCAGCAAATTATTCAATTTGCCAAGCAGAATCAAATTAAGCTTGCGGTTGCCTCTTCTTCCGCCCTTTCGCATATTGAAAATATTCTCACGGTTTGCGGCATTAAAGACGAATTTGATTTAATCGTCAGCGGTGAACAGTTTGAACACAGCAAGCCAGACCCAACCATTTACCGCTACACCTGCGAAAAATTAGGCGTTGAGCCACAAAATGCAGTGGCGATTGAAGACTCCTACTACGGAATGCTCGCCGCCAAAACCGCAGGCTTAACGGTGATTGGTTACGAAGAAAAACGAATACTGATTGACCAAAGTTTAGCGGATTATATGGGCAAAGATATGAAAGAGATTTTGAAGATTCTTCAAAAATGTAATACTCCAAGTTAATAAATGGTCGATTTTTATAGAAATTTTGTCAATGTTTCTACTTCAAGTACTTGGAACAGTCTATCGGCTTGAGTAACCTAGAAATGAGAGTGGATATTTTAATATTAATAGGATAAATAGAATGAAAAAATTAAGTTTAATTTCAATCGTCGCTTTATCTGCGTGCAGTATTTTCGGACCATCTTATTCAGGAGAAACAACGGCCAGTCCTTTATTAAAGTTGGACACAGAAAGAAATATAAATCTGTATTTTCAAGCAATACATAAATGTACTCCTGATAAAATTCATACAAAAATCATCAATATTCCAAGTGAAGGTAATGCAAAAGAACTTTGGACTGCAACAGGTTGTAATAAAACGCAATCTTTTATTATTACATATAGAAACGATGGGGTAGGCGGCACTTTTATTAACATGACCACAACGCCATAATTTAAAGGAAATTACAATGACAAACATCCACCACCACAAAATTTTAATTTTAGACTTCGGTTCACAATATACTCAGCTTATCGCACGCCGTGTGCGGGAGATTGGGGTTTACTGCGAGCTTTGGGCTTGGGACGTAACGGAAGAGCAGATCCGTGAATTTAACCCAACGGGGATTATTCTTTCAGGAGGTCCTGAAAGCACCACTGAGGAAAACAGCCCACGAGCGCCGGAGTATGTGTTTAACGCTGGTCTGCCAGTGCTGGGCATTTGCTACGGAATGCAGACAATGGCGATGCAGTTGGGCGGTTTAACCGAAACGTCCGACCACCGTGAATTTGGCTATGCCTCGGTGGCTATCAAATCTGCCGATCAACTTTTTGCAAATTTAAACGATGATTTGACCGCTTGCGAGCCAAAATTGGACGTGTGGATGAGTCACGGCGACAAAGTCACCAAATTACCACCGCACTTTACCATCACAGGCGTTACCCCAACCTGCCCGATTGCCGCGATGTCGGACGAAAGCCGCCGTTTCTATGGCGTGCAGTTCCACCCCGAAGTGACCCACACCAAACAAGGCTTGGCGTTGCTGAAAAACTTCGTGGTCGGCATTTGCGGCTGTGAAACGAACTGGACGGCAGAAAACATCATTGAAGATGCGGTGAAACGCATTCGTGAGCAAGTGGGCGATGACGAGGTGATTTTAGGTTTGTCGGGTGGGGTGGATTCCTCCGTCACCGCCTTGCTATTACATCGTGCTATCGGTAAAAACCTGCACTGCGTATTTGTGGATAACGGCTTGCTCCGCTTGAACGAAGGCGATCAAGTCATGGAAATGTTCGGCAACAAATTCGGTTTGAACATTGTGCGAGTGAATGCCGAAGACCGTTTCTTAGAAGCGTTAAAAGGCTTAGACGAACCGGAAGCTAAACGCAAAACCATTGGTAAAGTGTTTGTGGACGTGTTTGATGACGAAAGCAAAAAACTTAGCTCGGTCAAATGGCTTGCACAAGGCACGATCTACCCTGATGTGATTGAATCCGCCGCCAGCAAAACCGGCAAAGCCCACGTGATTAAATCACACCATAACGTTGGCGGCTTGCCGGATTATATGAAGCTCGGCTTAGTCGAACCGTTGCGTGAATTGTTTAAAGACGAAGTGCGCAAAATCGGCTTGGCACTCGGCTTACCGGCTGAAATGCTCAACCGCCACCCGTTCCCCGGCCCGGGCTTAGGCGTGCGTGTGCTGGGCGAAATCAAAAAAGAGTACTGCGATTTACTGCGTAAAGTCGATGCGATCTTCATCGAAGAACTGCACAAAGCCGGCTGGTACTACAAAGTCAGCCAAGCTTTCACGGTATTCTTGCCGGTGAAATCGGTGGGCGTAATGGGCGATGGACGCAAATATGACTGGGTCGTCAGCTTGCGTGCGGTGGAAACCATCGACTTTATGACCGCTCACTGGGCGCACTTGCCGTATGATCTATTAGGCAAAATCTCCAACCGCATTATTAACGAAGTGAACGGTATTTCCCGTGTGGTGTATGACGTGAGCGGAAAACCACCGGCAACCATTGAGTGGGAATAACTCTTACAAAATAGGCTTCTTATAACCTAAGTTCAGTATCTAAAGCTGAAAAATGTTGTTAACTGCTTAATGTAGCGGTTTAGAATAAAGGATTGATTCCAACGGAATCAATCCTTAAACTAAGTGCCTTTTAGTAAAACTAAATATTCAATTTTTAGTTTTATGATTTCAGTAAGCCAGATGAACCTTCGGAATAATCTCTAGGTTGATCTTCTTCCGTTTTTTCTGCCGGAATAGGTAATTTGGTTTGTTGGAAAAAGGTAATATTTTTTGATGCTTCTGGTAATAGCTTTTCAGAGCTTTGTGCTAAATGGGTATAAAGCTTTTTATAATCAGAAGCTAAACTTGAAAGTAATTGGGCTGATTGCTCAAAGTGTTGTTCAAGTTTTTGTTTTTGCTCATCCACTTGAGTTTTGGTTTGCTTCAACTCTTTTTCCAGTTCATGCTGTTTTCTGACACTACTGTTAAATACTCTAACTAGAGTGCAACCTATTACAGCACCTACAATAAATGCTGCCATAATGGCTGCCCAAACATCTGTTGTCCATTGTTCCATCATAAACTCCTTATGTTTTAGTGATTGATTACTGCTATTTTTAACATTTCAGTTTTTATTTGAAAAGCTCCAAATGATTAAAATGTGATATAGGTTCAATTTTGAAAGATTATCAGCAAAAAATGTTAGATTTTTGAGTGAAATCTCTGTATAATTTCGCCACCCTGTTTTTGTGTGGTTTTCCCCGCCACACAAGTTTGGTCTGAATCAGACTCGAAGGGGTCGGGTTCACCGTAAAATAATAGGAAATACCTCAATGAGGTATTGGGTTTTAAACTTTAAATTTGGTATTTAATTAATGAAAACTTTTGTAGCAAAACCAGAAACAGTACAACGTGACTGGTATGTAGTAGATGCGACGGGTAAAACATTAGGTCGTTTAGCGACTGAATTGGCACGCCGTCTTCGTGGTAAACATAAACCTGAGTACACTCCACACGTTGATACCGGTGATTACATCATCGTGATCAATGCAGACAAAGTAGCAGTAACAGGTAAAAAACAAACTGACAAAATCTACTACTGGCACACTGGCTATGTAGGTGGCATCAAAGATGCAACCTTCAAAGAAATGATTGCTCGTCGTCCTGAAGCTGTGATTGAAATCGCAGTGAAAGGTATGTTACCAAAAGGTCCACTTGGTCGTGAAATGTTCCGTAAATTAAAAGTTTACGCAGGTTCAGAACACAATCACCAAGCACAACAACCACAAGTTTTAGATATCTAATTCACGGAGCATAAAAATGACAGCAGCAAATCAAAACTACGGCACAGGTCGCCGCAAAAGCTCTTCAGCCCGTGTATTTATCAAACCGGGTTCAGGTAACATTACTATCAACCAACGTTCACTTGAAGTTTACTTCGGTCGTGAAACAGCTCGTATGATCGTACGTCAGCCGTTAGAATTGGTTGAATTAACTGATAAATTAGACCTTTACATCACTGTTAAAGGTGGTGGTATTTCTGGTCAAGCGGGTGCAATCCGTCACGGTATCACTCGTGCATTAATGGAATACGATGAAACGCTACGCCCAGCACTTCGTGCAGCAGGCTTCGTTACTCGTGACGCACGTCGCGTTGAACGTAAAAAAGTGGGTTTACACAAAGCACGTCGTCGTCCACAATACTCAAAACGTTAATTTTCTTTTCGTTTTCAAGAAGGCAGGGTTTCCTGCCTTTTTTGTCTTTATGACTGTGGTAGAATAACCGCCCTGATTAACTATTTGATAGAGGCATTTATGTTAGCCATTATTTCCCCTGCCAAAACCCTTGATTTTAAAACCAATATTGACGGTTTTGCATTTTCTCAACCAAATTTGACCGCTTGTAGCCAAGAATTAATTGATATTTGTAAACAGCTTTCACCAGCCGAAGTAGGAAGTTTGATGTCAATCAGCGATAAATTAGCCGCTTTAAATGTCGCTCGCTTTGCCGAATGGCAGCTTGAGCATAACCAACAAAACTCTAAAGCCGCCATTTTTGCTTTTAAAGGCGATGTTTACACAGGGTTAGATGCAGAAACGCTAACTAAAGAGCAGGTTGAATATGCTCAGCAACATTTACGTATGCTTTCAGGCTTGTATGGTTTATTAAAACCGCTCGATTTAATGCAGCCTTATCGTTTAGAAATGGGAACTAAGTTGGCAAATCCGAAGGGCAGAGATCTTTATGCGTTCTGGGGTAATATTATTACTGAACACTTGCAGCAAGCCATTGATGAACAAGGCGATGATATTTTAATTAATCTTGCCTCTGATGAATATTATGGTGCAGTTAAGCCACAAAATCTAAATGCGACTATTATCAAGCCGGTGTTTTTAGATGAGAAAAACGGCAAATATAAAGTGATCAGCTTCTATGCCAAAAAAGCCCGTGGAATGATGGTCCGCTTTATGTTAGACACCCAACCGACTAGCATCGAACAGCTCAAACAGTTTAACTATGGGGGCTATTGGCTTGATGCAGATAGTTCTAGTGAAAACGAGCTGGTTTTTAAACGTGAGGAGCAGGCATAATGTCGGCTACCAAAAAGGGAATAACTTTGGTTGCGTTATCATTGGCAGGTTGTGTCAGCCAAAGCCCACAATTTGCAGTGCCTGATGCTATTCGCTTTGGGCAGGATACTTTTGTAAAAGTTACTCACAGCCAAATTGACGAAATGCAACATTTACTTTATTTGCCCGAAAAGAGTGAGAAAAATCTGGAAAATTGGCAAAAAGGCATTTTATTTTTCTTGGATAAAAACAGTAAAAATCAAACCTTAGAGCAACGAGCTGCATTCCGCCAAGCAAGTTTTGCGAAAAAGCCGGAGCTTGAAGCAAAAGTGGCAATCGAACAAAATGAATTACACAGTAGTGTGATTTACCCACCGACAGAACGTTTTAACAATGTGATGTTAGAAGTAACCCGTGGGCGGAATTTAGCTTGTGGTTATGGGCAGATTCAATTTGCAGATAAGCGGGAAGTTAGCAAGGCAATTGCAAAAAAATTGCCAAATTTGACCGCTTACAGCCAAGAAATTGCCAAACTTTCTCTTGAATTAAACCAACTGGGTTGGCAAGTCCAATGCAGTAAATAATGTAGTAAATGAACGAAAAATACAGCAAATTAGTCAAAAGTGCAGCAAATTTAGCGATTATTGTTGCGATCTTACTGATTGTGATTAAAGCCTTTGCGTGGTGGAAAACCGGCGCAATTTCAATCTTGGCAGCAATGACGGACTCGGTAGTAGATCTGTTTGCTTCGCTGACTAATATTTTGGTGTTGCGTTTTGCGTTGCAACCGGCAGACGAGAATCACGCCTTCGGACACGGCAAAGCGGAATCTTTAGCGGCACTTGCTCAAAGTGCCTTTATTTCCGGCTCGGCGCTTTTCCTGCTGCTACAAGGCTTCCACAAACTGACTAATCCGGAATTAATTGCTCAATCTGATATTGGGGTAATTGTGAGTATTGCTTCCATTGTGATCACCGCACTTTTAGTCTTTTATCAGCGTTATGTCGTTACGCTCACGAAAAGTCCGGCGATTGAGGCGGATTCATTACATTACCAAACTGATTTATTAATGAACGCAGCAATTTTAGTGGCAATGTTGCTCAATAGTGCCGGTGTTGTCTATGCTGATGCGGTTTTTGCAATTGGTATTGCCCTCTACATTGCCTTTAATGCAGTGAAAATGTTTTGGTGTGCGGTACAAACTTTGCTAGACCAAGCCTTGCCCGATGAAGAAATTGAACAGATAAAACAGATTGCTTCGCAACATCCGAACATTTTAGGGATTCACGATATTCTAACCCGCCGTGCAGGTGCGGTACGGTTTATCCAACTACATTTGGAATTAGACGATCACTTAACGCTGCTGGTAGCTCACGAAATAACTGATAGCCTTGAGCAGAAATTGCTGGCGGCATTTCCAATGTCTCACGTTATCATTCATCAAGAGCCGACTACGGTGGTCAAACAAGAATTTATGGCGGAGAATATTTAATGTATCTGGCAATCGTGCATTTCAGCTACCATAATTTTGAGCAAGATCCGGTGACGGCAATCAGCCAAGTCTTAAATCAGTGGTTATATAACGGGCAAGTCATTGGCAGAGAAATGCCGATTACCTTTCACCAAAATGAGTTTCAAGCTCGGGTTTGTGTGCCGACACAAGAAAGCCTTTTGCCACAATATAATAGCGATGAAGTGAATGAAGCGTTGCAACAAGCGGTTGAAATTGGCGTGAATTTTGCAAGTTTTGAGCTTGTCGGGCGAGATTATCAGGGCGAAGAAAGCAGTCATAACCGATCGCCAGCGTTTCAAATATTATATACCACCCATTTAGATACCTGCTCGCCACTCTATGATGGAGAGCAGTTTGCCCCAATTCCGCTTTATTCTTTACAGGATCAGTCTCTTAGCGAAGCGATATTGGAATGGCAGCAAAATTGGCAAGCGTGCGATCTGCTACAAATGAACGGCAATGTGCTAGAGTGCCACGCACTTGCTCAAATTAGCGATGAAACAAGCGTTCTTGCAACGATCGGTCGAGATCTATGTCAGCAAATTGAGCAGAGAACCCACATTCCCACCTTTTATTACCTCTACCGTTTAGGGCGTGATGAAGGTGAATATCAACGCAAATGCCCTTGTTGTGGCGGAGAATGGAAATTAACTGAGCCGTTGCATGATATTTTCCATTTTAGATGTGATCCTTGCCGTTTGATCTCTAATCTAAGCTGGGAATTATTATAACTTTTAGTTATACCAAAGTAATAAATCATCTTGAATGAATGTCGCAAGCGTAATACTCTTGCGGCATTTTTATAATAAGCGGTTTTACTTTGGAGGTTCTGTGCTTATTTTCAACTTAATTGTCTTTGCGGCAATACTATTTTTATTGGCTAAAATTTATAAATCTACGCAAAAACTCGGTCAAACGGTGTTTATTGGGTTATTTTTAGGGCTTGCAAGCGGTGCTTTTTTGCAAACTTTTTACGAAAAAGCTACTGTTGATGCAACTCTTGATTGGATTAACTTAATTGGTAACGGTTATGTTCGCTTGCTACAAATGATCGTAATGCCATTGGTGTTTGTCTCTATTTTATCGGCAATTACCCGCTTAAAAGAGGCAGGATCTTTAGGCAAAATTAGTTTTAGTGTGCTATCAGTGTTATTAGTGACCACCGCGATTGCCGCAGCGATTGGTATTGCTTTAGTGTATCTGTTTGATTTATCTGCCGAGGGTTTAGTCGCCGGCTCCCGTGAGCTTGCCGCTCAAGAGAAAGTGGTAGGGCGTGTGGAGCAGGTGAGCAACTTATCTGTGCCTTCAATGTTGCTTTCTTTCATTCCGAAAAATCCGTTTTTAGAATTAACCGGTGCAAACCCAACGTCGATCATCAACACGGTTATTTTCTCGGCTCTGCTAGGCATTGCTGCACTGAGCTTAGGCAAAGAAGATAAAGCGTTGGGCGAACGTATCGCACAAGGTGTAGAGACCTTAAATAAACTGGTTATGCGTTTAGTACGTTTTGTGATTCGCCTAACCCCTTATGGCGTATTTGCGTTGATGATCAAAATGGCGGCAACTTCTCAATGGAGCGATATTGTAAATTTAGGTAGCTTTATTGTGGCATCATACATTGCGATTGGTTTGATGTTTATTGTGCACGGTATTTTACTCTTTGTGGCTAAAATCAACCCGTTGGATTACTACAAAAAAGTGTTGCCGACATTAAGTTTTGCTTTTACGTCTCGTTCCAGTGCGGCAACCATTCCGTTGAATATTGAGACGCAAACCAATAATTAGGTAATAACAGTGTGATTGCCAACTTTTCTGCAACCTTTGGGGCAACCATCGGGCAAAATGGCTGTGCGGGAATTTATCCGGCAATGTTGGCGGTGATGGTCGCTCCAACAGTGGGAATGGATCCGTTTATCTTAAACTATATTTTAACCTTGATTTTGGTGGTGGCAATTTCCTCATTTGGCATTGCCGGTGTAGGTGGTGGTGCAACTTTTGCGGCGATTGTGGTGCTATCAACCTTGAATCTGCCGATTGAGTTAGTAGGCTTGCTCATTTCAGTTGAGCCGATTATTGATATGGCTCGCACCGCCTTAAACGTGAATGGTGCAATGGTGGCGGGCACATTAACCAATAAATGGGTGAAAGCCGAGTAGTCAAAACTAAAGATATAAAAATGGGCGATTAATTCGCCCGTTTTTATAAGTTAAGGTGATTATTCAATCCACGCAATCACTTCTTCGGTAGGTTTGCGGGATTTTTTCTTAATTTCTTTGTTGCGATAGCCAAAAGTTATCATACAAGACACACCATATTCGTTTAGGTCAAATAAGCCTTCGTCCGATAAAATTTGGTTTACGGTATCGTAATGAAAACCTTCAATCGGGCAAGAGTCAATACCAATCAGAGCCGCACCGGTCATCATATTGCCTAATGCAATATAGGTTTGCTTGGTACTCCAATCGAATAATTCACGTTCACTAAGCAATTTCATATCCTCTTCTTGGAACGACTTATAGCGTACCAGCGAGGCTTCAATCTGCTCATAGGTTAAGCCTCGTTTGGCTAACATATCACGCATATAGACAGAATCATAACGGACATTCTTTTTGGTTAAAATCACCACTAAATGGCTCATTTCTTCCATTGGGTGTTTAATTCCCCACGAAACCGGGGCGATTTTCTGACGGGTTTCCGGGTTTTGTAGCACTAAAAATTTCCACGGTTCAGAACCGACAGAGCTTGGTGAGAGACGCCCGAGTTCCAAAATATAATCCATATCTTCTTTGTTGATTTTTTTGTTTGGATCGTAACTGCGACAGGCCGAACGGAAGTGAAAAGCGTCTAAAACTTGCTGTTTGCTAATATTAAACATCGTTTTTCCTTTTATAAGTGAAATAAGTAGATTAATGATAACTTGATTTAGAGCAGAATGCGAATTTCACGCCTGTTAATTTGCAAAAAATTAGGAAAAAATGACCGCTTGTTTAAAATTGCTTTACCTTAAAAATCAATCATTTAACGAATCGGTTGATTTACTTTTTCTGGCTAAAGTATTATTATTCATGAAATTTTTTATTTCATTGAGTTTAGAGGATAGGTAATGCAACACCTAAAAGATTTAACTAATAAAGCACGTGAAGCTTTAGATAAGATTGATCAAAATTTAGAGGCTTTAGAAGAGTTTAGAGTCGAATATTTTGGTAAAAAAGGGCATTTTACAACGTTAATGCAAGAATTACGCAATATTGCAGCGGAAGAAAGACCGGCAATCGGAGCAAAAATTAATGAAGCAAAGCAAGTTGTGCTTGATGTGTTAAATGCCAAAAAAGAAGAATGGGAACAAGCTGTATTAAATGCAAAATTAGCTAATGAGAGCATTGATGTTTCACTGCCGGGGCGTAAAACTGAATTAGGTGGTTTGCACCCTGTTTCTATCACTATTGAGCGTGTGGTGAAATTTTTCTCTGAATTAGGTTTTACCGTAGCAAACGGACCTGAAATTGAAACCGATTACTATAACTTCGATGCGTTAAACATTCCGGATCATCATCCGGCTCGAGCGGATCACGATACGTTTTGGTTTGATGCCAATCGTTTATTAAGAACCCAAACCTCGGGTGTGCAAATCCGTACAATGGAAAATGTAAAACCGCCTATCCGTATTGTGGCACCGGGGCGTGTATATCGTAATGACTACGACCAAACCCACACACCGATGTTCCACCAAATCGAATTGTTATATGTGGATAAAAAAGCAAACTTTACCGAGTTAAAAGGCTTAATTCACGATTTTCTCAAAGCATTCTTTGAAGAAGATTTACAAGTGCGTTTCCGCCCGTCATTCTTCCCATTCACTGAGCCTTCTGCAGAAGTAGATGTAATGCGTCAAAACGGCAAATGGTTAGAAGTGTTAGGTTGCGGTATGGTACACCCGAATGTGTTACGCAATGTAGGGATTGACCCTGAAGAATATAGCGGTTTTGCTGTGGGAATGGGCGTCGAGCGTTTAACGATGTTACGCTACAATGTCACGGATTTACGTTCATTCTTTGAAAATGACTTACGTTTCTTAAAACAATTTAAGTAATACAAGCGGTTAAAAATTTAGAAAATTTTACAAATAGGATAGAAATAATGAAATTCAATGAATCTTGGTTGCGTGAATGGGTAAACCCAGCAATTAGCACAGAACAGTTATGCGACCAAATTACAATGTTAGGGTTAGAAGTTGACGATGTAGAGCCGGTAGCTGGTGCGTTTTCGGGTGTAGTTGTGGGTGAAGTGGTGGAATGCGCCCAGCACCCGGATGCTGACAAATTGCGTGTCACTAAAGTGAATGTTGGTGGCGAACGTTTATTAGATATTGTTTGTGGTGCACCAAACTGCCGTCAAGGTTTAAAAGTGGCTTGCGCTGTTGAAGGTGCAGTGCTACCGGGCGATTTCAAAATTAAGAAAACCAAATTGCGTGGTCAGCCTTCAGAGGGGATGTTATGTTCTTACTCAGAACTTGGGATTAAAGAAGATCATAGCGGTATTATTGAATTACCTGCTGATGCACCTATTGGTCAAGATTTCCGTGAATATTTAAATTTAAATGATGTGGCGATTGAAATCAGCCTTACGCCAAACCGTGCCGACTGCTTAAGCATTGCCGGCATTGCTCGTGAAGTGGGGGTGATTAACCGTGTCGATGTGAAAGCTCCAACTATTACAGATGTAAAAGCCACGATTTCAGATAAAGTTTCAGTGGAATTACAAGCACCGGAGGCTTGCCCTCGCTATTTAGCCCGTGTGGTGAAAAATGTGAATGTCAAAGCGACATCGCCACTTTGGTTACAAGAGAAATTACGCCGTTGTGGGATTCGCTCAATCGATCCAATCGTTGATATTACTAACTTGAGCCTTTTAGAATTAGGGCAGCCAATGCACGCCTTTGATGCAGCGAAAATTGAAGGTGGCATTCAAGTGCGTATGGCAAAAGAAGGCGAAGAATTGGTATTGCTAGATGGCACAAACGCTAAATTACAATCGAATACCTTAGTGATTGCTGATAGCAAAGGGGCATTGGCTATGGCAGGTATTTTCGGTGGCGAAGCCAGCGGGGTGAGCGAGAATACGAAAGATGTGGTGTTAGAGTCTGCATTTTTTGCTTCATTAGCGATTACCGGTCGCGCTCGTCAATATGGGTTACATACCGACGCATCACACCGTTTTGAGCGTGGGGTTGATCCAGAATTAACTCGTCAAGCAATGGAGCGTGCAACGGCATTATTACTGGAAATTTGCGGCGGTGAAGCAAGTGAAATTGTGGAAGCCGTGAGCCAAGAAAACCTACCAAAACGCAATACTGTCACGCTTAGACGCAGTAAATTAGATTCGGTGATTGGTCATCATATTGACGATGCAACGGTAACCGATATTTTAACCCGCTTAGGCTTGAACGTAACATTTGCGGATAATAGTTGGACGGCAATTGCTCCAAGTTGGCGTTTTGATATTGAAATTGAAGAAGATTTAATTGAAGAAATCGCGCGAATTTATGGCTACAACAGTATCCCAAATAATTCGCCACTTGCTCATTTAACGATGAAAGGTACGCCGGAAAAATTACTGGAAGCAAACCGTATTCGTATGGCATTGGTAGATAGTGATTACCAAGAAGTGATTACTTATAGCTTTGTTGATCCGAAAAAACAATCATTATTGCACCCACAGCAAGAAGCCTTGATTTTACCAAACCCGATTTCAAGTGAAATGTCGGCAATGCGTGTTTCTCTTTTAACCGGTTTGTTGGACACTATCGTGTATAACCAAAGCCGTCAGCAAAACCGTGTGCGTATTTTTGAAGCAGGTCTACGTTTTATTCCGGATAGCAATGCGGAATCAGGCGTGCGTCAAGAATTTGTTTTTGGTGCGGCGATTGTAGGCGATAAACGTCCGGTACATTGGGAAAACAAATCAGAAGCAGCCGATTTCTTTGATTTAAAAGGCGATATTGAGCGTATTCTTTCTTTAACCGCTATCCGCCACGATCTGCAATTTGTCGCAAAACAGTTCCCAGCATTACACCCGGGGCAATCGGCTGCGATTATGCTTGATGGCAAAGAAATTGGTTTTATCGGAACTGTTCACCCGTCAATTGTGCAAAAGTTTGGCATTAAAGGCAAACCGATTGTATGTGAAATTCTAGCATCAGCTATTGCAGAGCGTCCGGTTACACAAGCGGGCGAAATTTCTAAATTTCCTGCAAATAACCGTGATATTGCGGTAGTGGTTGATGAATCTGTTCCTGCAGGTGAGGTGTTAGAGGCTTGTCGTAAAGCTGGTGGTAATAAATTAGTGGCAGTAAATTTATTTGACGTTTACCGTGGTTCGAATTTAGAAAGTGGTAAGAAGAGTTTAGCCATTAGCTTAACGGTTCAAGATAATGAAAAAACATTAGAAGAAAATGAAATCAATGCGGTAATTCAAGCGGTATTAGCTGAATTAGCAACACGTTTCAATGCGGTACTTCGTGATTAATCAGTAAAATATGGCTGATTTATTTTATCAGCCATAACAATAAACTAAGGATAAATGATGGCGCTTACCAAGATTGAAATTGCAGAAAACCTGATTGAAAAATTTGGGTTAGAAAAGCGTGTAGCGAAGCAATTTGTTGAATTGTTCTTTGAAGAGATCCGATCCTCCCTCGAAAATGGTGAAGAAGTGAAATTATCTGGTTTTGGTAATTTTTCACTGAGAGAAAAAAAAGCTCGTCCAGGAAGAAATCCTAAAACGGGGGAAAATGTGGCTGTTTCAGCCCGTCGAGTAGTAGTTTTTAAAGCTGGGCAAAAATTACGAGAACGTGTTGAGCAAGCTAGCTCCCAATCATAGGGGCAGTTATATTAGTTAGATTTAATGTGGAGTAATAAATGAAATTAACCAAACGGTGGCTTTCCTTAGGTTGTTTGTTAGCTACTACAGCGATGTTAGTGGCTTGTTCAAGTTCAGATACAACCTCTAAGTCTCAAGTAAAAAGTAAAGTTTATCGTTCAATATACCAATCAGACCTTTCTGATCCTATTATGGCAATTAGTCGATTAAGTGAACATCAACACGAATGGAAAGGCACTCGCTATCGTTTAGGTGGCAATAGCAAGGCTGGCATCGACTGTTCTGGTTTTATGCAAGTCACTTTTAAAGATCTTTTTGGGATAGATTTGCCGAGAACCACCACAGAGCAGGCTAAGGCTGGTGAGCGTATATCCAAAGACGAATTGCGTACAGGTGATTTAGTTTTTTTCAAGACAGGGCGTGGTCCAAATGGGAAACACGTTGGTGTTTATGTAAAAAATGGGCAATTTCTTCACGCCTCAACAAAGGGAGGGGTGATTTATTCTGATTTGGATTCGCCATATTGGTCTAAGGCTTTCTGGCAGGCTCGTCGTTTATAATTTAGGGTAACATACATGCTGAAAAAAATCGGACAAGCGGTCATATTTGGACTTTTTTGTGCAATTTTAATTTTGTTTGTAGCTCCAATTATTCAGAGTAAAGGGAGTTCGTTTTCATTATCAGCATTCACTCAAAAAGAGATTGTAAGCTACAATGCAGCGGTTAAAATAGCCTCCCCCGCAGTCGTTAACGTATATAGCCGAAATTTTAGTTCTGAAAATGAAACATTTGAAGTTAAGAATTTAGGTTCGGGTGTGATTATGAGTAGCGATGGCTATATTTTAACTAACAGGCATGTGATTGAAGATGCGGATCAAATCGTGATTGCTTTGCAAAACGGTGCTATTTCGACTAATGTAAAATTAGTCGGCGATGATTCTTTAACTGATTTAGCTGTTTTAAAAATTGAGGGTGAGAATTTACCTACTATTCCACAAAATCCGGAGCGCAAACTACAAATTGGCGATGTGGTGTTGGCAATTGGTAATCCTTTGAATTTAGGACAGAGCATTACGCAAGGGATAGTCAGTGCTATTGGGCGAAAAACCTTAACAGAAAGTGGTAGACAAAATTTTATTCAGACAGATGTTTCCATTAATCAAGGGAACTCAGGTGGTGCTTTAATTAATACTGCTGGTGAGCTAATAGGTATTAACACTTTGCGTTTTGGGAAAAATACGAATGAATTGTCAGAGGGCCTAAATTTTGCGATTCCCATTAATCTGGCGAATCAAATTATGAGTAAGATCATTAAAGATGGCCGAGTTATTCGTGGCTATTTTGGGGTAAGTACAGATTTGCTTGACACCGCAAAAATGCAAGGTTATGAAAAAGGGGTGATCATTGTTAATGTAGATAAAAATGGGCCAGCCGCAAAAGCGGGGATTCAAGCAGGTGACTTAGTGCTTAAAGTCGGAGATATTGAGGCATTCTCTCCTTCTCAAATGATGGAAGAGCTTGCTGAAATGAAACCTTATACTACAGTAAAAGTATTGGTTCAACGTGATGAACAATTACTTAACTTTGATGTAACTATTACTGAGTTACAGACTCAATAGGGTAGAAAATGAAAAAAATAGTGATTACAGTTGATGGGCCGAGTGGTGCAGGTAAAGGAACGTTATGTCATGCATTGGCTGAAAAATTAGGGTTTGATTTTTTAGATTCTGGAGCCTTATACCGGATTACTGCATTAAGCGCAATTAAAAAAGAGGTTCCCCTTGATGATGAGGAAAAACTAGCGGAAGTTGGGCGTAATCTTGATATTCAATTTTTGCCAGAAAATGGCGAGATTCAGGTGATTTTGGAAGGAGAAAATGTAGGCGACTTAATCCGAACGGCAGAAGCAGGTCAAAATGCCTCTAAAGTCGCTGCTTTCCCTTTGGTACGTGAAGCACTTTTAGAACGCCAAAGAGCCTTTAGTAGCGAAAAAGGTCTGATTGCAGATGGACGAGATATGGGGACAGTTGTGTTTCCTGATGCACAAATTAAGCTGTTTTTAGATGCAAGTGCCGAAGAACGCACAAAAAGACGTGTAAAACAGTTGCAAGAAAAGGGATTTAATGCTAACTTTGACGAGATTTTAGCCGAGATAAAAGAACGTGATTTTCGCGATAGAAATCGAGCAGTCGCGCCACTTGTTCCGGCTAAAGATGCGTTGCTGTTAGATTCAACGCATTTATCAATTGAAGATGTGATTAACCAAGCATTAAATCATATCGCTCAATACATTAAATTTTAGTTTGTTGCTTCACATAGGATTTGTGTAGCTTTTATTATCAACCCCGTTTAACAGGACGTTAGATGGATGTTTATTTTTAAGAAGATTTATTATGTCAGAATTATCGTTTGCTCAACTACTTGAAGAATCATTTGCAGCTACACCACGTTTAGGTGATGTTGTTAAAGGTACTGTTGTTGCTATCCAAAAAGGCTTAGTTATTGTTGATACAGGTTTCAAATCTGAATCTGCAATCGATGCCTCAGAATTTACTAACGCACAAGGTGAATTAGAAGTTCAAGTGGGTGATGAAGTAGATGTTGTTCTTAAAGCTGTAGAAGACGGTTTTGGTGCAACAGTAGTTTCTCGTGGTGATGCAAAACGTAACGAAGCTTGGATTGCTTTAGAGAAAGCATTTGAAGAACAAGCTACAGTTATCGGTTTCGTAAATGGTAAAGTAAAAGGCGGTTTCACTGTTGAATTAAACGGTGTTCGTGCATTCTTACCTGGTTCATTAGTTGATACTCGTCCGGTTCGTGATTCTTTAAACCTAGAAGGTAAAGAGTACGAATTCAAAGTAATCAAATTAGATCAAAAACGTAACAACGTAGTAGTATCTCGTCGTGCTGTTATCGAAACAGAAAGCAACCAAGATCGTGATGCGGTATTAGCAAACTTAGTTGAAGGTTCTGAAGTTAAAGGTACAGTTAAAAACTTAACTGACTACGGTGCATTCGTAGATTTAGGTGGCGTTGACGGTTTATTACATATCACAGATATGGCTTGGAAACGTGTTAAACACCCAAGTGAAGTGGTTAATGTAGGCGATGAAGTTACTGTTAAAGTATTAAAATTTGACAAAGACAAAACTCGTGTATCATTAGGCTTAAAACAATTAGGTCAAGATCCTTGGGCTGTAATTGCTGAAAACCACCCGGTAAACAGCAAATTAACTGGTAAAGTAACTAACTTAACTGACTACGGTTGCTTCGTTGAGATTTTAGACGGTGTTGAAGGTTTAGTTCACGTTTCAGAAATGGATTGGACAAACAAAAACATTCACCCATCTAAAGTGGTTAACGTAGGCGATGTAGTTGAAGTAATGGTACTTGAAGTTGATGAAGAACGTCGTCGTATCTCATTAGGTTTAAAACAATGTAAAGCAAACCCTTGGGAACAATTTGCGGCAACTCACAGCAAAAATGATAAAGTATCAGGTAAAATCAAATCAATTACTGACTTCGGTATTTTCATCGGTTTAGAAGGTGGTATTGACGGTTTAGTTCACTTATCTGACATTTCTTGGAATGTTTCAGGTGAAGAAGCAGTTCGTAACTACAAAAAAGGTGATGAAGTAGAAGCTGTTGTTCTACAAGTTGATGCAGTGAAAGAGCGTATCTCTTTAGGTATCAAACAATTAGAATCTGATCCTTTCACAAACTTTGTAGATGGTACTAAAAAAGGTGCAATCTTAACAGGTAAAGTTGTAGAAGTTGATGCTAAAGGCGTTAAAGTTGAATTGGAAGGTGGCGTTGAAGCATTTATTCGTGCAAACGAAGCAACTGCTGAGCGTGTAGAAGACATCACTTCTGTTATTTCTGTTGGCGATTCAATCGAAGCGAAATACACCGGTGTTGATCGTAAATCTCGCGTAGTTAACTTATCTGTTCGTGCAAAAAACGAAGCTGAAGAATCAGCAGCAATTGCACAAGTGAACAAAGAGGAAGTTGTTGTACCTAATGCATTTGCTGAAGCTTTCAAAGCAGCTAAAGGCGAATAATTAGTATAGACTAATCTAAAATGGGTATGTTTTGAACATACCCATTTAAACTTAGAAATGCCATTTTGAATACTTATTTTCATAATAAATGATTATTCAAAATAGAATTAATTTTTGGTAGAAATAATATGACTAAATCTGAATTAATTGAGAGTTTAGCATCTAAAAATCCAAGTTTACCAATTAAAATGGTGGAGCATTGTGTAAAAGAGCTTTTAGAGCAGTTAACGGCTACTTTAGAAGAAGGTGAAAGGATAGAAGTAAGAGGATTTGGTAGTTTTTCTCTACATTATCGGCAGCCGCGTTTAGGTCGCAATCCCAAAACAGGAGAAAGTGTTCTTTTAGGCGCGAAATATGTACCACATTTTAAAGCTGGTAAAGATCTAAAAGAGAGAGTTGATCTGCTTTAAGTCTTATTAATTCAATAATCGTAGTAAGGAGATTATATGATTAAGTATATTTTAGGTATTTTAATTGTGATTGCAGTTATTATTGTCGCTGTTACGATTGGTGCCAATAATGATCAACTTATCACCTTTAACTATATTTTTGCTCAGAGTGAATTACGCTTATCAACGTTAGTTGCGATTTTATTTGGCTTAGGATTGATTCTTGGTTGGTTGGTAACGGGTATTTTTTACTTAAAAATTAAGTTTCAAAACGTTGCTTTAAATCGTCGTGTAAAGCGCCAAGCTCAGCAAATAACTGAATTAACGACTCCAAAGGCTGAATAATCAATGCTTGAATTATTGTTCCTTTTATTGCCTATTGCAGCACTATATGGCTGGTATATGGGACAACGTAGTGCAAAGAAGGATCAAGAAACCGCTAGTAATAAGTTCTCTCGTGAGTATGTTACGGGGTTAAATTTTCTTTTATCTAATCAGCAGGAAAAGGCGGTGGACCTTTTCCTCTCTATGTTACAAAAACAAGAATCCGAAAATCATATTGCATCTGAATCCCAATTTGAAGCGGAGTTAACCCTAGGTAATCTTTTCCGTTCAAGAGGTGAGGTAGATCGTGCCTTACGTATTCACCAAACATTAGTGAATAGCCCTCATTATTCATTTGATCAAAAATTATTAGCAAAACAGCAATTAGCTAAAGACTTTATGGTTGCAGGTTTCTATGACCGTGCAGAAAATTATTACATTTCATTAGTTGATGAACCTGAGTTTGCTAAATATTCTTTATCTCAGCTTGCTGTTATTTACCAAAAAACCAGAGAATGGAAAAAAGCGATTAATGTTACAGAAAAACGGCTTCGAATAGAGCCGGATGCAGATAAAATACCGCTTTCACATTTTTATTGTGAATATGCGCAAGGGGTTAAATTTGATGATAAAGCGGCATTTATTGAATCGTTAAATAAAGCGTTAGAATATTATCCTCAATCCACACGCGCTTCTATAATATTAGGTGATTTCTATTTAGAAGAGGGAGAATATCTAAGAGCATTAAGCTATTTCGAACAGATTCTTGTGCAAGACCCTGATTATATTAGCGAAGTGCTTGGACGAATTAAGCAAAGCTATATGGCTCTTGAGGATTTAAATGGCTATGAGTTATTTCTCATTCGAGCAAACCGAGTAAAACATAATAGTAGTGTAGATATTGCTTTAACTGAATTTATTGAAGAAAAAGATGGTATCAATGCTGCACATTCTAAACTATACCAGCAGTTGAGTACTTATCCGAATTTAATTACTTTTCACCGCTTTATTCGCTATCAAGCAGATTTTGCGGAGGAAGGAAATGGTAAGGAAAGCTTAGTTTTATTACATAATATGGTGGGAAATCAGATAAAACGCAGCTTCCAATATCGCTGTTTAAATTGTGGTTATCAAAGTTATCGCTTAATGTGGCAATGTCCTTCTTGTAATCAATGGGAAAAAATTAAGCCGGTACAAAGTATCGAAGGTATTATTCAATAAAGAAAGAATCTGAGGAATTGAAAATGAACAATAAAGTAATTGTTGCGTTAGACTATGAAACTGAACGTGAAGCATTAGAATTTGTGGATTTGGTCGATCCGTCGCTTTGTCGTTTAAAAGTAGGCAAAGAAATGTTTACAACCTTAGGCACAAATTTTGTCAAACAATTACACGAACGTAAATTTGATGTATTCCTTGATTTAAAATATCATGATATTCCAAATACGGTTGCTCGAGCAGTACGTTCTGCTGCTGATCTTGGTGTGTGGATGGTTGACTTGCATGCTTCTGGTGGTTTAGCCATGATGGAAGAGGCAAAGAAAATTTTGGAGCCTTATGGCAAAGAGGCACCATTATTAATTGCAGTGACGGTTCTAACCAGTATGGAAGATTTGGATTTGCTTCAAATAGGTATTAATGCTTCGCCGATGGAACAAGTTATTCGTTTAGCACATTTAGCACAACGGGCTGGTTTAGATGGCGTGGTATGTTCTCCACAAGAAGTTGAGGTATTACGTACCCATTGTGGTCAAGATTTTAAATTAGTGACCCCAGGAATCCGGCCAAAAGGAACAGATTTTGGGGATCAACGCCGAGTGATGACACCCAAACAAGCAGTAGAAACAGGCTCAGATTTTTTGGTTATTGGTCGTCCTATTACCCAAGCTCAAGATCCGCTTGCGGTATTAAAATCTATTAACCAATCTATCAGTTAATTCATTGCATTTTTAATGAAGGCGGAAAAATTTCCGCCTTTTTTAATCAAACAAGCGGTTATTTTTGAGGAAAAATTTGTAAATGACATTAGTCTATTCAACGGAAACAGGCAGAATAAAGTCCGAAGTAATAAAAGAAGAGCGCCCTAAAGGGGATGGTATTGTGCGTATTCAACGTCAAACAAGCGGTAGAAAGGGGAAAGGTGTTTGCCTTATCACCGGTCTTGATTTAGAGGATAAAGCCTTAAATTCTCTTGCTTCAGAGCTTAAACGTAAATTGGGTTGTGGTGGCTCATTTAAAGATGGAGTAATTGAAATCCAGGGCGATAATCGAGGATTCATTAAGCAAATCTTAGAACAGAAAGGTTTCAAAGTGAAACTGGCAGGTGGTTGAGTTTTAAACAATTATCAGCTGGCAGTTTTTAAATAACTTCATTTTATTTGAAACTTCATTCCTACTTTTCTGCCTAAAACTCACGATTAAGGAGAAAAACTAATGTGGAAGAAAACGTTGATTGCTGTATTTTTAGCAAGCCAATATGCTTTTGCGGTAGGAACCGGGAAAGAACCATCAAAAAGTTATACTGAAACAGAATTAAAACAATTAAAAAATGATTGGTTAGCGATTTATCAAAAAGAGCTACAGTATGCAGAAAATTTGCGTTTAAAACAGAGAGAAAATTTTCAGCAAATTAATTATTTGGCAGATGCAGCGATTAGTCAGAAGAATTTATCACTTTCAACGGAGCAGATAATTCAGCGTTTATTACTAACCTTAGCGGGTTATCCGTTGGAGATGAAAGCTGAATGGAAGCTGCTAAATGCTAAAATAACGTTAAAACAAGCTACAGAAAGTGAAGTTAAAGCATTTATTTCAAAATATCCTGATTCTTTGTATCAAAGGCAGTTACAGAACTTGATGTTTGAGCTGCTCTATCGTGAACAGAAATTTCCGGAGTTAATGGAATATGCTCAAAATGTAAAACCGAGTAGTCTTGCCGACCAATGCCGTTTATTTTCTGCTCGTTATGAACTGGCAGCAAGTAAAGCTCAAATCAATCCGGAAGTTTCTCAAGTAACTGAGCAAAAAGCAGAAAATGCAGAACTGCTTGCTTTGGTGCAAGAGTTTGATCGCTTTTGGCTTGCTACGCCGAAATTAACTTCTGATTGTGCGAATTTAGAAAGTTATTGGCGGGATCAGGGGTTTAAAACCGATGAAAAAGTGCGTTTGAAAGCGGTCGAATTAATTAAACAAAATGCAAATGCGGAATTGGCGAATTTAGCGGTAAATGTAAACAATGAGAATTTGAAAATCTGGCTATCTTCCGTTGAAAAAGTAGCGAATAATCCGGCAGATTTGCAAAATTTTATCGAAAATCAACCGCTTGATTCTCCGTTTTATGCTGAGAATAAAGCGATTATTCAGCAACTCTTTGCTAAATATGTGCGAACTTTATCGGAAAATATGGAGAACCCAAGTTTCCAGCAGTACCAAGCGTGGGCGGAGAAGTATCAATTTTCCAATGAGGAAATGAATAGCTGGAAAAATACCTTTATCACTCGGCTTTTTGATAATCCAGAACCAACATTCCAGCTTTGGCGTGATGAGCAAATTAAACTGCTCAATACAGACAATTTAACCGAACGCCGTTTACGAATGGCAATTTGGCAGCAAACAGCGTTAAATGAGTGGTTGGATTTACTCTCAACTGAGGCGAAAGGTAAAACAGAATGGCGTTATTGGGCAGCGAAAGAGGAGAAAAATGAAGCGAAGCGTAAAGCTGATTTTGAAAACTTAGCTAAAGAGCGAGGCTTTTATGCTATGTTGGCTGCTCAACAATTAGGCATTATTTACCAAATCCCAATGCTCGAGGTACCTGAATTGACGCAGACTCAGCTTGAATTGTATGAAAACCAATTAGCGCGTATTCAAGAGTTACGAGAGCTAGGGCAGTTTGAGCAGGCAAGAAGAGTATGGATTGACTGGCTAAAAAACATTAAAGCGGAAGCGGGTGAAAATACACCAACGAAAATCCAATTAGCCCTGATAAAATACGCTAAGGATAAAAATTGGTATGATTTGGCGGTGGAAGGTACGATTCAAATAAAAGCCTTTGATTATCTTGATTTGCGATTACCAAATGCCTATTCGGATTGGTTCGATTTACATCTGCAAGATAAAAAAATCAGCAAAACGTTTGCTCAGGCGATTGCTCGTCAAGAAAGTGCGTGGAATGCTCAGGCTCAATCGCACGCTAATGCGAGAGGGCTAATGCAACTGTTACCGACAACAGCACAAAAAACCGCTAAAGATAACGGTTTAACCTTCAAAGATGGCAATGATCTCTTTCAACCGTTTAACAATATTATGTTAGGCACAACCCATTTAATGGAGTTAAACGAAAAATATCCGAATAATCGGATTCTGATTGCCTCTGCTTATAATGCAGGAGCAGGGCGTGTTGAGCAGTGGCTGAAACGTAGTAACGGGCAGTTAGCAATGGATGAATTTATTGCCAGTATCCCGTTTTATGAAACCAGAGGCTATGTACAAAATGTGCTGGCGTATGACTACTATTATCAAATGCTCTATAGCGATATAAATGATAAAAATGGATTAAAAATGTTCTATCAAGAGGAATTAACAAGAAAATATTAAAAAATGCTTGTGTTTTTGTGTAGAACCGCTATAATGCACCCTATCAGACGCGGGGTGGAGCAGCTTGGTAGCTCGTCGGGCTCATAACCCGAAGGTCGTTGGTTCAAATCCGGCCCCCGCAACCAGTTTTAAGCTCACAGCTTTGGTTAAAGTTGTGAGTTTTGTTTTATATGCTGTAGCAAATTTGCAAAAAATTTGGCAAAAAAGACCGCTTGTTGTGGTTGCTACAGCAAAAAACAAACCGCTTAAAGCCCCACGGTTTCCCGTCTGGGGCTTTTTTGCGGAAATTGGTACAGCATTAACGTATCAAAGCTGGTTTATCCGGCTTTTTTTATATTTGGAGATTATGACTTGGCAACTTTAGAACAAAAATTAGAAGATTTAGTGCTCGATTCTATTGAAGCATTAGGCTTTGAATTAGTCGGCATTGAATGCCAACGTGCAGGCCGTTTTTTAACGGTGCGTTTATATATTGATAAAGAAGGTGGCGTGACGATTGATGATTGTAGCGATGTCAGCCGCCAAGTGAGTGCGATTTTTGATGTGGAAGATCCGATTGCCGATAAATATAACTTAGAGGTTTCTTCACCAGGGTTAGATCGTCCATTATTTACCGTTGCCCACTATGAGCGTTTTATCGGGCAAGATGTAGTGATTCATTTACGCATTCCGATGTTCGATCGCCGTAAATGGCAAGGTAAAATCAAACAAGTAGAAGGTGATTTCATCACTTTAACGGTAGAAAATGAAGATTGCCAGTTCGCATTTGGCAATATTCAAAAAGCAAATTTAGTTCCGGTTTTTAATTTTTAAGATAAAGGTAAACTGACAAAATGAGTAAAGAGATTTTATTAGCTGCGGAAGCAGTTTCAAACGAAAAGCAATTACCAAAAGAGGCAATTTTTGAAGCCTTAGAAACCGCTTTAACCATTGCAACCAAAAAGAGCCGTGATTTAGATATTGACGTGCGTGTGGTGGTAGATCGTAAAACCGGTGATTTCCAAACTTTCCGTCGTTGGGCTGTGGTTGAAAATGTGAATAATATGACCCGTGAAATCAGCTTAGAAGCGGCACAATTTGAAGATCCAAACGTACAATTAGGCGATTTTATTGAAGATGAAGTAGAGTCTATCGAGTTCGGTCGTGTGGCGATTCAGACTTTTGGTCAGGTAGTCAAAACCAAAATTCGTGAAGCGGAGAAGACGAAAATCATTGATGAATTCCGTTCGGATTTAGGCAAAATTATTCTTGCCACTGTGAAAAAAGTAACCCGTGATAATATTTTCCTTGAGTTACAAGGTAAATCAGAAGATATCAAAGGCGAAGCGGTCATTGTGCGTGAAGATATGATCCCACGTGAAAACTTCCGCCCGGGTGACCGTGTGCGTGGTGTGTTATACGAAATCAAGCCTGAATCAAAAGGACCTCAGCTTTTCGTTACCCGTGCTAAACCGGTGATGTTAGAAGAGCTATTCAAATTGGAAGTGCCTGAAATTGGCGAAGGCGTAATTGAGATCAAAGGTTCAGCCCGTGATGTCGGCTCTCGTGCAAAAATTGCCGTGAAAACCCACGATAAACGTATTGACCCGGTAGGGGCTTGTGTGGGTATGCGTGGTGCTCGTGTTCAAGCTATCAGCAATGAATTAGGCGGCGAGCGTGTGGATATCGTACTTTGGGACGAAAATCCGGCTCAATTTGTGATTAATGCAATGGCTCCGGCAGATGTAAGCTCTATTGTGATTAACGATGAAACTCACTCAATGGATATTGCGGTTGAAGCGAAAAATCTGGCTCAAGCTATCGGTCGTAACGGTCAAAACGTGCGTTTGGCGACACAATTAACTGGTTGGGCATTAAATGTAATGACCGTTGAAGAGCTAACGAAGAAGAGCGAAGAAGAAGATGGTAAAGTCATCAATTTATTAACTTCTGCTTTAGAAATTGATGAAGAATTTGCTCAAGTTTTAATTGAAGAGGGCTTTACGTCTCTTGAAGCGATTGCTTATGTGCCGGTTGATACTTTAACGGCGATTGACGGTTTAGAAGATGAAGATTTAGTCGAAGAATTACAATCTCGTGCCAAAAATGCGATCACGAAAAAAGCGTTAGAAGAAGAGAAGTTATTAAAATCAGCTCAAATTGAAGAAAAATTATTAACGCTTGAAGGTATGGATCGCCATATCGCATTCAAATTAGCTGAAAAACAGATTACGACTCTTGAAGAACTTGCAGAGCAAGGTGTTGATGATTTAGCCGATATTGAAGAACTTTCAGAAGAGAAAGCTGGCGAGCTAATTATGGCAGCACGCCAAATTTGTTGGTTCAACTAAGCAAAGAGGATAATAAAATGACAGAAGAGAAAAAAACACTTTCGCTTGGTGGCGCTCGCAAAGCGAGTAAAGTGAATACAACCACAACCAGTGGTAAAGTAAAAGCGGTTGAAGTAAAAGAGAAAAAACCGAAAATTGATGCAAAAGCATTGCAAGAAAAAGCAGCAAAAGAAGCTGCCGCAGCGAAAGCTAGAGCTGAAAAAGAAGCAGCTGAAAAGTTAGCCAAAGAAAAAGCCGAAGCTGAAGCTAAAGAGAAAGCTGCAAAAAAAGCAGCAGAATCGACCGCTAGTAAACCGATTTCTGTGCCGGTAATGCCAAGCAGCAAAGCAAAAGAAGAAAAACCGAAAGCACAACAGGTACAGCCAAAACAAGAGAAAGCGGTTGATCCTGAAAAAGAAGCTAAACGCAAAGAAGAAGCTGAGTTACGCCGTAAGCAAGAGGAATTAGCTCAGCAAAAAGCGGAAATGGAAGCAAAACGTGCTGCAGAAAATGCCCGCCGTTTAGCAGAAATTGCTCGTGAAGAAGCGGAAGATAACGGCAACGAAGATTTTGATGATGAGCGTTTTACTTCTTCTTATGCTAGAGAGGCTGAGCGTGATAATGACCGCCGTAGTGAGGGAAATCGTGGTCGTAACGGCAAAGGCAATGTGGCTAAAGCGAAAAAAGGCGGACGTGAAGAGGATAAAAACGAACGCAGTGCAGATCGTCGCAACCATAAAGAAGTAAAAGGCAAAGGTAAACAAGGTAAGAAAGGTGCAGCTTTACAACAAGCCTTTACCAAACCAGCTCAAGTTGTTAAAGCTGATGTGGTGATTGGTGAAACTATCACTGTGGCTGAATTGGCTAATAAAATGGCAGTGAAAGCGACTGAAATCATCAAAATGATGATGAAAATGGGTGAAATGGTGACGATCAACCAAGTTATCGACCAAGAAACCGCACAATTAGTGGCGGAAGAACTTGGGCATAAAGTGATTTTGCGTAAAGAAAATGAGTTAGAAGAAGCGGTTTTAGAAGATCGTGATACTCACGCAGAAAAAGTAACCCGTGCACCGGTAGTGACTATTATGGGCCACGTTGACCACGGTAAAACCTCGTTACTTGACTACATTCGTAAAGCCAAAGTGGCGGCAGGTGAAGCAGGTGGTATTACCCAGCACATTGGTGCATACCACGTTGAAACCGATGACGGCAAGATGATCACTTTCTTAGATACCCCGGGGCATGCAGCCTTTACCTCAATGCGTGCGCGTGGTGCGAAAGCAACTGACATCGTTGTTCTCGTCGTTGCGGCTGATGACGGTGTAATGCCACAAACTATTGAAGCTATCCAGCACGCCAAAGCAGCGGGTGCGCCATTAGTGGTAGCGGTGAATAAAATTGATAAACCGGAAGCGAACCCTGACCGTGTAGAACAAGAGTTACTACAACACGAGGTTATTTCTGAGAAATTCGGTGGCGATGTGCAATTCGTGCCGGTATCTGCGAAAAAAGGTATGGGGATCGATGATTTACTAGAAGCCATTATTCTGCAATCCGAAGTGCTTGAATTAACCGCAGTAAAAGACGGTATGGCAAGCGGCGTGGTAATCGAATCTTACTTAGATAAAGGTCGTGGCCCTGTGGCAACTATCTTGGTTCAATCCGGTACGCTAAACAAAGGCGACATTGTTCTATGTGGTTTTGAATACGGACGTGTGCGTGCAATGCGTGATGAAAACGGTAAAGATGTTGAATCAGCAGGTCCGTCTATTCCGGTAGAAGTATTAGGCTTATCAGGCGTGCCTGCTGCCGGTGATGAGGCAACCGTCGTGCGTGATGAGAAGAAAGCCCGAGAAGTGGCTCTTTATCGCCAAGGTAAATTCCGTGAAGTAAAACTGGCTCGTCAGCAAAAAGCTAAACTGGAAAATATGTTCAGTAATATGGCAGCAGGTGATGTGGCAGAATTGAACATCATTGTTAAAGCAGACGTACAAGGCTCGGTAGAAGCGATCAGCCAATCCTTAATGGAACTTTCAACCGATGAGGTGAAAGTGAAAATTGTTGGTTCAGGTGTAGGTGGTATTACCGAAACTGATGCAACCTTAGCCGCAGCTTCTAATGCTATTATGGTCGGCTTTAACGTGCGTGCCGATGCCTCTGCCCGCCGTGTGATTGAAAACGAAAATATCGATTTACGTTACTACTCCATCATTTATGAGCTATTAAATGACGTGAAAGCAGCAATGAGCGGTATGTTACAGCCTGAATTCAAACAAGAAATTATCGGCTTGGCAGAAGTGCGCGATGTGTTCCGCCACCCGAAATTTGGGGCGATTGCCGGTTGTATGGTGACAGAAGGTATCGTTAAACGTAACAACCCAATCCGTGTTCTGCGTGATAACGTAGTAATTTTTGAAGGCGAGTTAGAATCTCTCCGCCGTTTCAAAGATGACGTATCTGAGGTGCGTAACGGTATGGAATGTGGTATCGGCGTTAAAAACTACAACGACGTAAAAGTTGGCGACCAAATCGAAGTGTTTGAAGTGGTTGAAGTAAAACGTACTATTTAGCCTAATTTTGTGTAGGGGCGTATTGCATACGCCCTTTGTATTTTTTAGGGCGTGAAGCATCACGCCCCTATAAAAGAGAAAAATATGTCCAGAGAATTTAAACGTAGTGACCGTGTGGCACAGGAGCTACAAAAAGAAGTGGCGGTGATTTTACAACGTGAGGTAAAAGATCCTCGCATTGGTATGGTGACTGTTTCTGATGTGGAAGTATCAAGAGATTTGGCGTATGCCAAAATTTTTGTGACTTTCTTATTTGATAACGATGCTGAAGCTATTAAGCAAGGTATGCAAGGCTTGGAGAAAGCAAGCCCCTATATTCGAACCCTTTTAGGTAAAGCAATGCGTTTGCGTATTGTGCCTGAACTGCGTTTTATCTACGATGAATCGCTAGTCGAAGGTATGCGTATGTCTAATCTTGTGTCTAGTGTAATCAAAAATGACGAAGAAAAACATAAAGAGGACTAATTGTGTCTAGACCTCGCAAACGTGGCCGTGATATTCACGGCGTTTTCTTATTAGATAAACCACAAGGAATGTCTTCAAACGATATTCTGCAAAAGGTAAAGCGAATTTTCCAAGCAAATAAAGCCGGACATACCGGGGCGTTAGACCCTCTCGCAACCGGAATGCTGCCGATCTGTTTAGGTGAAGCGACCAAATTTTCGCAATTTTTGTTGGATTCGGATAAACGTTATCTCGTCACCGCAAAATTAGGCGAGCGAACCGATACTTCAGATGCGGAAGGGCAAGTGGTGGAAACCAAAGCAGTTGCAGTGACAAAATCTCAAATTTTGGCTGCTTTGGAGAAATTTAGAGGTGATATTTTGCAAGTGCCGACAATGTTTTCGGCCTTAAAACACAACGGCAAACCCTTGTATGAATATGCCCGAGCAGGGATTACGGTGGAGCGTGAGGCTCGCCCGATTACGATTTTTGAACTAAATTTCATTGAATACAAGGCTCCATTTTTAACCCTTGAGGTGCATTGTTCTAAAGGTACTTATATCCGAACTTTGGTCGATGATTTAGGCGAAGAGTTGGGCTGTGGTGCACACGTTACGATGCTACGCCGTACAGCAGTGGCAGATTATCCGATTGAAAAAATGATGAGCTATGCAGATTTGCAAAATTTAGCCGAAAATCAACCGCTTGCAGAGTTAGACCAGCACTTATTGCCGATGGATACGGCAGTTTCTGCATTAGCAAAAATAAATTTAAGTTCAGAGCAAACTAAAGCGGTGGGTTTTGGTCAGAGAATTAGATTTGATAATCTGAACCAACTTTATGGTTTGGTACGTTTATATTCAGAAGATGAACAATTTCTCGGTGTGGCAGAAATCACCAATGATACTGTGATTCGTCCTAACCGAATGATTAACTTAACGGAATAAGAATGAAATCGACAATTTTTACCTTACCTTTAGCGATTATCACTTTAGCCTTAGCCGGTTGTTCAAGTGATAATCAAGAAAGTTATGCCGGCTTAAACTTAGATGCTAAATACAGTAAATCTCGCTCGGTCAGTCATTTTAATGATTATGTGCATTTTCTGAAACAGAAGGCAGCAGGGGCAGGAGTGTCTGCAAAAACCTTAAATGCTCAGAAATTCATTCATTACAACGCCAGAGCGGTGCAGTTAGATCAACAGCAAGCTGCACGAAGACGTGACCCGAATGTACCGCCTCCGCCACCAAATCCAAGTGGTGTGACCCATTATTTAAACAAAGTATTAACTCAAGCGAAGGTGGATCAGGCAAGTGAACGTTGGTATGAATATAATAGCCAGCTTACCCATGCCAGCCAAAAATATGGGGTACAAAAAGAGTATATTTTGGCACTTTGGGGAATGGAGAGCAGCTTTGGGCGTAACCAAGGGGATTTTGATGTACTTTCGGTGTTGGCAACCCTCGCCTTTGATGGTCGCCGTGAGAAGTTATTTACGCAAGAATTTGTGAATGCGATGAAAATGCTCGATGACGGCACAATTAAACGCTATGAATTGCTTGGATCTTGGGCAGGAGCGATGGGACAAACTCAATTTATGCCAACTTCTTACTTAACCTATGCAGCTGATGGCAATAATGACGGTAAAAAAGATATTTGGGAGAATGAAGCCGATGCATTTGCCTCGATTGCCAATTATCTTTCAACAGTAGGTTGGGATAATCAACTACCTTGGGGTGTTGAGGTTAAATTAGCTTCACCGATGGATTTAAGTTTCGCCGGTCTTGAAACCAACAAAGCGAAAACATTGGCGGAATGGCAAGCCTTAGGTATTTATTTAGCTTATCCGAATGGACAAGAATCGGCAAAATTAGCTCAATTACACGGCAAAGAGGTTTGGTTGATTCGTCCGGATAAAGAAGCGGGAAGAGCGTTTTTAGTTTCTAATAATTTCCGTACTTTAATGGATTGGAATAAATCGAATAACTTTGGTATCAGTATCGGAAAATTTGCCGATCGAATTTTAGCTTCAGTTGGTCAATAATCGAATAAAAGCATAGTAGCAAAGCCTATCTATGCTTTTATTTTATCAAAGCGTCGCCTTTCTTCTGCAAACGACGTTGCTTAAAAAAATCACTGATCTTTTGGCTACATTCTCTGCCCAATACATTGCCCTGCACTTCTAAGAAATGGTTCATTTTATAATCTTCAAACAGATGATAGCGTGAACCTACCGCACCTGTTTTATAATCACTTGCCCCAAAAACCAATCGCTTAATCCGACTATGTAAAATTGCACCGGCACACATTGGGCAAGGCTCGAGCGTAACATAAAGGGTACAATCTAACAGACGGTAATTCCCTAAAGTTTGTCCTGCTTGACGAATTGCCTGCATTTCAGCGTGTGCAGATGGATCACAGAGTTGAATGGTTTGGTTCCAGCCTCTGCCGATAATCTGTTGGTTTTTATCAACCAGTACTGCCCCAACCGGGATTTCGCCTTTTGCTTCGGCTAAATCAGCGAGATCAAGGGCGTATTGCATAAAGGCGATGTCTTGCTCGGAGATCTGAAGTGGACAAGAAGTTTGATTTGGTTTGATAAACATAGTTGCAAAAAATTGAGTTTTTTTGACCGCTTGTAAAATGCCCCACGAGGGTGGGGCATCGCTTACTTCGCTTAGTGTCGTTTAGTCACGACGACCACGTTTTTCACTGAAACGTTTTTCTTTAAAGCCACCTTTGCGGTCTTTATTGAAACCACCGTCTCGGCGACCACCACGATCATTACGATCGTTACCACGGCGACCACGACCTTCAAATGGATTTGCATTACTTGCACTGTTTGAGCCAAGTAATGTCATCTGCATTGGTTTGCTTAATACACGTGCTTTGTGAGCGAAATGTTGTACGAGATGATTTGGCATTCCTTGCGGCAACTCAATGGTTGAGTATTTATCATAAAGTTTGATATGCCCGATGTAACGGCTGCTGATATCCCCCTCGTTGGCAATCGCTCCAACAATATGACGAACTTCCACACCGTCTTCACGCCCCAATTCAATGCGGTATAAATCCATTGCCACACCATTGTTTTCGCGGTGTTCACGACCGTTACGACGATCGTTTCGCTCATTGCGGTCACGTCCACGTTCAGAACGGGCAGCACGCACAACCGGATCCGGTGGCAGAATCAGTTTTTGTTTTTCTTGCAGTAACATCATCATCGCCGCTGCTAATTCTTCGTGGTCTTGATCCGCAGTAAATAAATCTTCCAACAATTCACGATATTTTTCTAAATCGTGATGTTCTAACTGCTTAGAAATGCGGGCTTTGAATTTCTCACGGCGTTTTTCCATTAAAATTTCGTGGTTTGGAATCGCCACTTCATTAATTGGTTTTTTGATTAAATTTTCGATATTGCGTAATAAGCGGCGTTCACGAGGCTCAACAAACAGTAAGGCACGACCTGAACGACCGGCACGACCGGTACGTCCGATGCGGTGAACATAAGATTCTTCTTCTAACGGAATATCGTAGTTAATAACCAAGCTGATTCGCTCAATATCAATACCACGGGCAGCAACATCGGTGGCGACTAAAATATCTAAACGACCGGAGCGTAATTTATCTAAGGTTTGCTCACGGGCTTGCTGGGTCATATCGCCGTTTAATGCCGCAGTACGGTAGCCGTTGCGTTCACACAATTCGGTAATATCAATAGTACCGGTTTTGGTGCGGGTAAAGATGATAGCAGCATCAAATTCTTCTACTTCTAAGAAACGCAATAACGCATCGTTTTTACGGAAGCCGTTTACCAGCCAGTAGCTTTGTTCAATATCCGGGGCTGAACGCTCGGTTGCCTTAATTTTTACCTCTTGCGGATCTTTCATAAAACGACGGGTAATACGGCGAATCGGCTCCGGCATGGTGGCAGAGAAGAGAGCAGTTTGATGTGTTTCCGGTAATTCAGCCATTACCGTTTCAACATCGTCAATAAAGCCCATACGCAGCATTTCATCGGCTTCATCTAACACGATGAATTTTAATTCGGATAAATCTAATGTGCCACGGCGGATATGGTCAAGAATACGCCCAGGTGTACCCACTACTACTTGTGAGCCTTGTTTTAAAGCACGTAATTGAATGTCGTAACGTTGTCCACCATAAACCGTCACTACACGAATGCCTTTCATATTTTTTGCAAACTGCTCACAAGCATCGGCTACTTGAATCGCAAGCTCACGGGTGGGTGCCATCACCAACATTTGCGGGTGGCGTTGTGTTGGGTCAATTTGTGCCAACAGCGGCAGCGAGAATGCGGCGGTTTTACCGCTCCCGGTTTGTGCCATACCAAGCACATCACGACCGGCTAATAAATGAGGAATACATTCTTGTTGAATGGGTGATGGGTTTACAAAGCCCATTTCATTTACAGCATCAAGGATTGGTTGAGGTAAGCCTAAATCGGCGAAAGTTAAAGATTCAGTTGTCATAAAAAACCATTTGTTTGGAACGGAACAAAGCAGAAAATATCGACTATTTTTCTGCACAGCCATTAACGAAAATTATATTGTTGAAATTTAGGAAGAAATGAAATAACAAAGCAAGTGATGCTTTAAAAATCCCCTGAGTATAAGCGGTTAAATTTACAAAATTTTTTGCGAAATTAACCGCTTGTATTGTCCTAATCTTTCCCTATTCTTTATCAACAACGGGAGTCGTTTGAGTCATACCACGAATTTGTGATAACTCAAACAGGGCAAAACGATACTCAACGAAGTTAAACACTTGATTTGCAAGAGCAAGACGAAAGAGGCTGATTGCCTCATCTTTATGATCTAATTTGAGTTGTTGTTTTGCTAAGTAGAAATACGTTTCTGTCAGTATTTCTGCATATTGTGAGCTATTTTCCTTAGCGTCACGTTCCATTATAGCACGAACTTGAGCTAAATTGAGCTTCCCTAAAAAATAATTTACGATATTTGTTCCCCAGTAATCCGAAGAAAGATTATTAGCTCGCTTTTGTAAATTATTTTTAGCTTCTGTGGGTGTAAATTCCAGCTCATTAAAATAGAGCCATAATGCTCGATAAGGATCTTTCTTATCTTCTTCATAAAAATGGAGAAGATCACGCTGGGCTTCAGAATATCTGCCGCTATAATAGAAAGCCAAACCTCGATTGAGATAGGTGTAGCTATATTCCCGATCTAATTCCAATACGGCATTAAACGCATCAATCGAACTGTCGTAATCGCCTTCCAGCAGCAGATACAGCCCCATATAGTTATAAGCTGCCGCCATACGTTGATTGAGCGAAATGGCTTGAGCAAAATCATAACGGGCTAACGACCATAAACCTAAACTGTCGTAAATAACGCCTCTTTCAAAATAGAGGTCTGCTTGCTCAGAGGGCGTTAATGGGGCTTCTTCCAATACTTGGCTGAGCCTTACCACCATTGCCTCTTGTTCAAAGCGAAGTTGAGGATTAAGTTCTGCCAATGCTAAGTTTTTAATTGAAACCAAATCGGCATACCGACTGGTACAGCCGCTTAGCATTAAAACAGAAATTAAATTCAGTAATAAGAAACGGATTCGAAACAACTTAAAAAGTTGTACCATTACAGCATATCCCTCAATTAAGGAAAATTAAAAACTGAATAACGGACACTCAAAGTCCGTTATTCGCCTTTATTATTGAACTAGAAATTATTTTCTTGTTCTGTTTCTACCACATTTTCAGCTACAGTTTCTTCTGCATTTGCCTCGTTGGTATTATTGATGTCTTTCATCGTCAGACGAATGCGTCCTTGACGGTCAATTTCTACCACTTTCACTTGTACTTCTTGACCAACGGTTAAGTAGTCCGCTACACGCTCAACACGTTCGTTGGTGATTTGTGAAATGTGGACTAAACCTTCTTTGCCACCTAAGATGGAAACGAATGCACCGAAGTCCACCACACGGGTTACTTTACCGTTGTAGATTTGGTTTACTTCCACTTCGGCAACGATCTCTTCAATACGAGCCATTACTGCTTTCGCTGCATTGCCGTCAGTTGCCGCAATTTTCACCGTACCGTCATCATCAATGTCGATAGAAGTATTGGTCTCTTCGGTTAAAGCACGAATTGTTGCACCGCCTTTACCAATCACATCTTTGATTTTCTTCGGATCGATCTTCATTGTGTGAATGCGTGGGGCATAGTCAGAAATATCTGCACGAGGTGCCGGAATGGCTTGTTCCATTACACCTAAAATGTGCATTCTTGCACCTTTAGCTTGGTTTAAGGCAATACGCATAATTTCAGGGGTGATCCCTTCGATTTTGATGTCCATTTGCAGCGCAGTCACACCGGTACGGGTTCCCGCTACTTTAAAGTCCATATCGCCTAAGTGGTCTTCATCACCTAAGATGTCAGAAAGTACCACGAATTTCTCGTCTTCTTTCACGAGCCCCATTGCGATACCGGCAACCGCTGCTTTGATTGGCACACCTGCGTCCATCAACGCAAGAGACGCACCACACACAGATGCCATTGAAGAAGAACCGTTAGATTCAGTGATTTCAGACACCACACGCACTACATACGGGAACTCTTCAGCGGTTGGCATCACGGCTAATACGCCACGTTTTGCTAAACGACCGTGACCGATTTCACGGCGTTTTGGCGAGCCGATACGACCGGTTTCGCCCACAGAGTATGGAGGGAAATTGTAGTGGAATAAGAAACGGTCAGATTTTTCGCCGGTCAATTCGTCAATGATTTGGGCATCACGCTCTGTGCCCAATGTTGCTACTGCTAATGCTTGGGTTTCGCCACGGGTGAAAAGAGCAGAACCGTGGGTGCGTGGTAACACACTGGTGCAAATATCCAATGCACGCACGGTATCCACCGTACGGCCGTCAATGCGTGGTTCGCCTGCAATAATACGGCTACGCACGATTTGGCTCTCTAATGCGGTGATGATGTCGATGATAGTCCCTTCAGAAACAGTTTCATCTTCTGCGGTAAGTTGTGCAATCACCTCTGCTTTAATCGCATCGATTTGCTCGTAACGAACTTGTTTTTCTACGATACGATAAGCATCGCCAAGGCGTGTTTCTGCTAATGCTTTTACTTTGTTGATTAAATCTGTATTTGGCTCTGGTGCAACCCAATCCCAACGTGGTTTGCCCGCTTCTTTAACAAATTCTTTGAGGTTTTCGATTACAACCTGTTGTTGCTCGTGGCCGAACACCACCGCCGCTAACATTTGCTCTTCGGTTAAGATATCCGCTTCAGATTCCACCATCAACACGGCTTTGTCTGTACCTGCAACCACTAAATCTAAGCGGCTGATTTTTTGCTCGCTGGTGGTTGGGTTTAATACGAATTGATCGTTGATAAAACCGACACGAGCCGCACCGATTGGACCGTTAAACGGCACGCCGGATAATGAAAGGGCAGCCGATGCACCGATCATCGCAACCAGATCAGGACTGATTTGTGGGTTTACCGATACTACGGTCGCAATCACTTGAATTTCGTTAAAGAAACCTTCTGGGAAAAGTGGACGCACAGGACGGTCGATCAAGCGAGCGATTAAGGTTTCACCTTCGCTAGGACGTCCTTCACGTTTGAAGAAACCGCCCGGAATACGACCGGCTGCGTAAGTACGCTCTTGATAATCTACGGTTAATGGGAAGAAATCTTGCCCTTCTTTTACGTCTTTTTTCGCTACTACGGTAACAAATACGGTTGTGTCGTCCATACTTGCCATTACTGCTGCCGTTGCTTGGCGTGCGATAGCACCGGTTTCTAAGGTCACGGTGTGCTGACCGTATTTAAACTGTTTTACAATTGGAGTCATTGAAATTTTCCTTTTAAAGAATTTACTATTATTGTCGTTTTATTTCTCTAAATTGCGACTAGCAAAAAGGCTTTTAAGTAAAACATTTTTGATAGCCGCCTCTCAATAACAAGAAATAAAACTTGTCTAGTATAGCGTGATTTTTATAAAAAATCGCCTATTATTTTGATCTTGCACCTCAGTTATAAAGAAATTCAAAACTTCAGTGTAAAATGGGGATTAGTTTGTGAAAAGCCTTGTGAAAATAGTTTGATTGCATCGCTATTTTTTTATTAGAGGTAGTTTAAAACTAAATCTGCTTCCTTTACCGGCTTCACTTTCAATTTCCAGTGTGGAATGGTGCTGTTCAAGAGCGTGTTTGACAATAGCCAGACCTAAACCGCTACCGCCGGTTTTGTTGCTACGAGATTCGTCCACACGATAGAAACGTTCTGTCAGATGGGTAATATGATGGGCATCGATACCAATACCGTCATCTTGCACGCTGAAAATCGCAGTATTCGGCTCTTGATTATCACGTTGACAACATATTTGAATGGTAACTCCTTCACCGGCGTGCCGTATTGCATTGTAAATTAAATTTGATACAGCGCTTTGGAGTTGCTCTTGATCTCCCCATACCGTTAAATTAGGCTCAATATCAAACAGTATTTGCTGATTTTGGCTTAAAATCTCGGTATTTTTTTGTATGGCGGAGATTAACGCCGACATCTGGACCTCATTGTGTTCGGAATCATTGGAATGCTCGATTTTAACCAAAAGTGAGAGTTGGCGAAGCAGGTTAGTCATACGTTGACTTTGCTCTTTCATCGCATTGAGCGCTTTTTGCTGTAATGCCATATTATGCGGCTCGTTTTCCAGCATTTCCAAATAACCTTGTAATATGGTAAGAGGCGTTCGCAGTTCGTGGTTCATATTTGCCAAAAAGGTTTGTCGTGAGTGCATAAGGCGGACAAAAGAGGTTACATCTCGTGCGACAATAAGTCTGGAGTTACTGTCATATCGATTGAGATTCAATTCAATATAGCGTTTATTATGAGTCAGCAGTACCAATGGGCGATGGTGTCGTTGTTGGCGGAAATAGCTTTTAAATTCAGGATAAAAAATCACATTAAAAATGCTTTTATTTGATTTTTTGTCCCAATAAAACTCAAATAGCTCTTGTGCAACATTATTGCACCAAGAAATCTCCCCGTTTTCTTGGCAAATAATGATCGCATCGGGTAAGTATTGAATATGCTTATTTAATTTTGATAACAGACGTAAGGTTTTGATTTTATCTTGGCGTAAACGTTCGTGATAGAATGCGGCACTTTGAGATAAATGCTCCATTGTCGTTACTTTTGACCTGCCGCTTTGCTCATTAGGTCTGAGTAACTGAAGGAGAGAAGATTCGGTGTGGTGATGCCAAATAAGTAGAACCAGTAAACAAAAACTAAACCAGAAAAAATAAGCAGGGAAAAACAGATTGAATACGCCGGCAACGGCTGCTGCCAGCAAAAGTTCCAATAAAAAGTGTTTAAGTGAGAGCTTAACTTTCATTATTAGTCCTGAAAATGGTTGGAAAAACGGTATCCCGAGCCACGTACGGTTTGAATATAACGCTCAAAACCATAGGGTTCAAGACTCTTACGCAATCGCCGAATATAAGAGTCTACCGTGCGATCCTCAACATAAATATCATTACCCCAAATAAAATCAAGCAACTGTTCACGACGATACACTTTTTCAGGGTGAGTAATTAAAAAGTGAAGCAGTTTATATTCCGTGCCGCTTAATTTCACTTCCTGTTCGGCAACCAAAACCCGTTGTGCCTGTTGATCAAGAATCAATCCGTCTATATTGATGAGATTGCTTGGCGGATCATAGCTTCGCCGCCATACTGCTTCAATCCGGGCAAGCAACACCTGTGGTGAAAACGGTTTGGTAATGTAGTCGTCTGCACCGGCATTCAGACCGGTAATACAGTCTTCTTCGCTACTGCGGGCTGTTAGCATAATGATTGGAATTTTTTCGGTTTCAGGCTGTTTTTTTAGGTATTTAATTAAATGGATACCCGAACGCCCCGGCATCATCCAATCCAGTAAAATAAGCTCGGGTTTTTCGCCCAGTTTATTGATAGCACTTTGGTAGTCTTCCGCTTCAATTACCTGATATTGTTTGCTGAGATAGAGACTTAGCATTTCACGAATAGCACGTTCGTCTTCAACGATCAGAATTTTGTTATTCATTCTTCCTCTCCGATGCGGTGTGACAAGCGGTCGATTTATCGCAGAAATTTGCAAATTTTTTACTAAAACCGACCGCTTGCAGATTACCCCATTTTACCTTTAATGTAATCTTCCGTCTGCCGGAATTTTGGTTTGTCGAAAATTTGTTTGGTATCACCGAATTCAATCAGCTCGCCTAGATACATATAAGCGGTATAGTCAGAACAGCGGGCTGCTTGCTGCATATTGTGGGTAACTATCGCTACCGTGTAGTCGTGCTTGAGTTCGTTGATAAGTTCTTCGATTTTCATAGTCGAAATCGGGTCAAGTGCGGAGCAGGGCTCATCCAGCAGTAACACCTCGGGTTTCACTGCAATACCTCGTGCAATACAGAGCCGTTGCTGTTGCCCGCCGGAGAGACTGTCACCATTTTGGTTTAATTTATGCTTTACCTCATTCCATAAAGCCGCTTTGGTTAATGCCCACTCTACACGATCGTTTAGCTCGGATTTCGGCAATTTTTCAAACAGACGAATACCAAAAGCAACATTATCGTAAATGGACATCGGGAATGGGGTCGGTTTTTGGAAAACCATACCGACTTTGGCTCGAATAATCGAAATATCCGTATCGGAGGTGAGTAGATTCTCTCCATCAAGATTGATTTCCCCCGTTGCACGTTGATTCGGGTAGAGCTCAAACATTCGGTTTAGGGTTCGCAGTAATGTTGATTTTCCACAACCGGAAGGACCGATAAATGCGGTCACTTTATTTTTGGCAATACGCATATTGATATTTTTCAGAGCGTGGAAATCGCCATAATAAAAATTGAGGTTGTTAATATGTAATTTTGTCTCTAAATCCGTTGGTAACATATAGAGTCCTTATTTTGTTTTGCTGAAATACAGACGAGTGATGATATTAAGAGAAAGCACAAACAGAGTAATAAGCATTGCACCTGCCCAAGCCAATGTATTCCAGTCAGCGAACGGGCTGGCTGCGTATTGATAAATCACCACAGGGAGGTTTGCCATTGGTGCATTCATATCTAAAGAGGCAAACTGGTTGGATAATGCGGTAAACAATAGCGGTGCGGTTTCTCCGGAAATACGGGCAACAGCGAGCAACACGCCGGTAATAATGCCGGAGCGGGCGGCACGATAAGAGAGCATTGTAATTACCCTCCATCGTGGGCAGCCGAGAGCCGCAGCTGCTTCACGCAGATTATTAGGCACAAGATTGAGCATACTGTCGGTAGTTCGAACAACAATCGGAATCACTAATACCGCCAATGCTAATGAGCCTGCCCAGCCTGAATAGTGTTTAACCTGTGCGACATAAATCGCATAAATAAATAAGCCGATAATAATAGAAGGAGCAGAGAGCAACACATCATTCAAAAAACGGGTGAATTTTGCCAATTTGGTATAACGCCCGTATTCGCTCAAGTAAGTGCCGGCTAAAATACCGATTGGTGTTGCAATCAGTGTTGCGGTACTGACAATCAGTATAGAGCCGACAATTGCATTACGTAATCCTCCTGTTTCATTTGGTGCAGGAGTCGGGCGGGTAAACAGTTCCCAAGACAGTGCAGGGATACCTTTTTGGAGTAAAGTAACAATAATCCAGACCAGCCAAAATAAGCCAAATAATACAGCGGAATAGGCAAGACTTAACATCAAGACATTTTTTATTTTTCGGCAATAAAAGCGTCGGTTTTGGTAATTTTTCATTCTCGTTTTCCTTCCTGTTTACCCATTCGTGCGATTAATAAACGTGAAGCGGCTAAAACAATCGAAGTAATAAGGAACAGAATTAGCCCTAGGCTCATCAACGCTGATTTTTGTAATCCGCCGGCTTCATTAAATTCATTGGCGATAGCAGAAGCGATGGAGGTTGAAGGGGAAAATACCGAATCAGGTAGCATAAAGGCATTACCGATCACAAAGGTAACTGCCATTGTTTCGCCTAATGCTCGACCTAACCCGAGCATAATTGCACCGATTACTCCGGTTTTGGTGTAAGGTAGCACGACTTTCCAAATAACTTCCCAAGTGGTTGAGCCTAAACCGTAAGCAGACTCTTTCAGTAAAGGCGGTACAACACTGAAAACATCACGCATAATTGAGGCAATAAAGGGAATAATCATAATCGCCAATACCAAGCCGGCACTGAATAGCCCGATCCCGAAAGGAGCCCCGCTAAAAAGCATACCGATAAAGGGAAGCTGACCAAATGTATCTATCAAATACGGTTGCACATATTCTTGAAATAAGGGTACAAATACAAACAGCCCCCACATACCGTAAATAATAGAGGGAATAGCCGCCAGCATTTCTACCGCTGTGCCGACAGGGCGTTTTAGCCATTGCGGTGCAAGTTCGGTTAAGAAAGTCGCAATGCCGAACGAGACTGGAACGGCAATGACTAATGCAATGCCGGCAGAAATCAATGTGCCGATAATCGGCACTAATGCACCGTATCGGTCATTCACAGGGTTCCACTCGTTTTCCCATAGGAATGATACCCCGAATCGGCTTAATGCTTCCCAACTGCCAAGCAATAATGAAACCAGCACCACCACCAACAAGGCAAAAACCAGCAAAGCAAAGAAACGGGTTGTGTGATGAAATAACCCCTCTACCCAAGGATGGTTTAAGCATTTGTTATCAATTTTATGTTTATGCATAGTGACAACTCTTTTGCAAAATGTTGTGAAAAAACGACCGCTTGTTGTTAGTTAAGCTCCATACAAGCGGTCGTTTTGCATTAGTAGAGCGAATTTCCTTGTCCATCTTTAACTTCCGTTTTCCATTGAGTTTGGATTTTCTCTACTACATTATCCGGTAGAGGCACATAATCCAGTTCGGCAGCCGCATCTTTACCGTGCTTAAATGCCCAGTCGAAGAATTTAAATACCCCTTTAGTTTGCTCTGGTTTGTCGCTATGTTGATGAATCAAGATAAAACTGGCGGCGGTAATCGGCCAGGCTTTTTCTCCCGCTTCGTTGGTTAAAATAACGCCCATACCGGCTGTTTGGCTCCAATCGGCGTTAGCAGCGGCAGCAGCAAACGTTTCACGGGAAGGCTGAACAAATTTACCATCTGCATTTTGCATAGAAACCCAAGCCAGAGCATTTTGTTTAGCATAGGCATATTCTACGTAACCAATAGAATACTTGAGCTGTTTCACATAAGCTGCGACACCTTCATTTCCTTTTCCGCCTTGTCCGACCGGCCATTTCACCGATTTTCCTTCGCCGACTTTCTCCTTCCATTCGGCAGAGACTTTAGAAAGATAGTTTGTCCAACCGAAAGTTGTGCCTGAACCGTCTGAGCGGCGTACGACTAAAATTGTTTTTGCCGGCAGGGCGATATCTTGATTAAGTGCGACAATTGCCGGATCGTTCCATTGTGTAATTTTGCCTAGGAATATATCGGCAAGAACTTTACCGGACAGTTTCAGTTCGCCAGATTTAAGTTCAGGAATATTGACAACCGGTACAGTTCCCCCAATGATGGCGGGAAATTGCAAAAGTTTGTGTTCTGCTAATGTTTCGCCTTTCATCGGGTCATCAGAAGCACCGAAATCAATTGTTTTGGCAATAATTTGTTGCTGACCGCCACCGGAACCGATAGATTGGTAATTGACTTTATTACCGGTCTCTTTTTCATATAAACCTGCCCATTTGGCGTAGATAGGATAAGGGAAAGAAGCACCGGCTCCTGTGATGGTTTGAGCATTTGCTGCGACAGAAAGTGAAAAAGAAATGCCTAAAACGGTAAGTAGTTTAAATCGTTTGGCAATCATATTGTTCTCCTTAAAGTTAGCGTGAGTTAATTTCACGTGCTTAGTGTAGAAAAAGAATATGACAAAATGATGACAATGGTAAAAAAATCAGAAAAAACGACCGCTTGTGTTTCAGGCTAGACTAAACAGGCTAAATCGTAGAAAATAGCCCTCGTTTTTTTAATATAAATATCGATAAAAAATGACCACAGAAATCAATTATGAAGGCATTGAACAGATGCCGATTAAGCGTTTTACCGAAGATGCTTACCTCAATTATTCGATGTATGTAATTATGGACCGGGCATTGCCGTTTATTGGCGATGGCTTGAAACCGGTGCAACGCCGTATTATTTATGCGATGTCGGAACTTGGGCTAAACGCCTCGGCAAAGTATAAAAAATCAGCCCGTACCGTGGGGGATGTATTAGGTAAATTCCATCCGCACGGTGATAGTGCCTGCTATGAAGCAATGGTGCTAATGGCTCAACCGTTCTCTTACCGCTATCCGTTAGTGGACGGACAAGGCAACTGGGGGGCTCCGGACGATCCGAAATCCTTCGCTGCAATGCGTTATACCGAATCGAAACTGTCTAAAATTGCAGAAATTTTATTGGGCGAGTTAGGGCAAGGAACGGTGGATTATCAGCCCAATTTTGATGGCTCGTTGGAAGAACCGAAATATCTGCCGGCTCGTTTACCGCATATTTTGTTGAATGGCACGATGGGGATTGCGGTGGGAATGGCAACCGATATTCCACCACACAATATTAATGAATTGGCTGATGCCAGTGTGATGTTGCTGGATAACCCGAAAGCAACGCTTGATGATGTACTAAGCGTGGTACAAGGGCCGGATTACCCGACAGAGGCTGAAATCATCACACCAAAAGCGGAAATTGCCAGAATGTATGAGCAGGGGCGTGGTTCTATTAAAATGCGTGCGGTGTGGAAAAAAGAAGAGGGTGAAATTGTGATTTCAGCCTTGCCGCACCAAGCCTCTCCTTCAAAAATTATTGAGCAAGTAGCAACCCAAATGCGGAATAAAAAACTACCGATGGTGGACGATATTCGTGATGAATCTGACCACGAGAACCCGATTCGCATTGTGATTGTGCCACGCTCTAATCGCATTGATTTTGATGCGTTAATGGATCACCTGTTTGCGACGACCGATTTGGAGAAAAGCTACCGAGTCAATATGAATATGATTGGCTTAGACGGCAAGCCGGCAGTGAAGAATTTGCTGACTATTCTCAATGAGTGGCTGAGTTTTAGACGTACCACTGTCACTCGCCGCCTGAATTACCGATTAGATAAAATTTTAAACCGCTTGTATATTTTAGACGGTTTGATGATTGCATTTCTCAATATTGATGAAGTGATTGAGATTATTCGCAATGAAGATGAGCCGAAAGCCGAGTTAATGGCTCGTTTTAATCTGACCGATGTGCAAGCAGAGGCGATCCTGAACTTACGTTTACGCCACTTAGCCAAATTGGAAGAGCATCAATTACAGGCGGAAAAATCCGAACTGGAAAAAGAACGTGATGAATTGCAACTGATTTTAGGCTCGGAACGCCGTTTGAACAGCCTGATTAAGAAAGAGATTCAAGCCGATGCCAAAGCATTTGCCAGCCCACGCCGCTCACCTCTGGTGGAACGAGCGGAGTCTAAAGCGATTGCGGAAAGCGACTTAACCCCAATCGAAGATGTGACAGTGATTTTGTCTGAAAAAGGCTGGGTACGTTGTGCCAAAGGACATGATATTGATGTTCAAGCCCTCAGCTATCGAGCCGGAGATGATTATCTTGCCCACGCAAGGGGCAGAAGTAATCAGCCTGTGGTGTTCTTAGACAGCACTGGGCGAGCTTATGCACTCGATCCAACTTCACTGCCTTCTGCACGCTCGCAAGGTGAGCCACTTACAGGCAAAATCACTCTACCTGAAGGTGCAACTGTTCAACAAGTATTAATGGCAAATTCGGAAACCAAAGTGCTAATGGCATCCGATTCAGGCTACGGCTTTATTTGCACCTTTGAAGATTTGGTTTCTCGTAATAAAGCCGGCAAAGCGGTTATTTCTTTAACCGAAAACGCAAAAGTGCTGCCGCCGCAATTATTGGAAAATGATGAAAATTTATCTTTAGTGGCAATGAGTAATGTCGGTAGGATGTTGGTTTTCCCGGTGAGTGAACTACCGGCACTTTCCAAAGGTAAAGGCAATAAAATTATCAATATTTCCGCTGCCGCAGCAAAATCCGGTGATGAATATTTAGCCCGTTTATTGGTCATCAAACCAACCAACTCGCTGGTCTTTGTGTCCGGTAAACGCAAAATCACATTAAAACCGAGCGATATTGATAACTACCGTGGCGAACGAGCAAGAAAAGGCTCACAGCTAGTGAGAGGGCTTAGTACCAATTCAACGGTAGAGATTGTTGAGTAAAGAGAAGAAGCGGTTAGGGGGTAAATCCAACAATTTTGCCCCAAATAACCGCTTGCAATGGAGTTATTGCTTATTCAAATAAGCCTTTGTGAAGCGAACGAACCACATCGTCTGCTTCTGCATTTTTCACTAAGGTACAAACATTATTGCTGCTTGCTCCATAGCTGATTAGGCGAATGTTGTAATTCTCAAGAGTGTGGAATAATTTTTTCGCCACACCGGACTGAGCGTGTAAGTTGTTGCCGATAATAGCGACTAAAGCGAGGTCGCTTTCTACTTGCACATTGCAATATGCGTTAAGCTCATCGAGTAATTCCGCTGATAACATATCTGCACCTGAAGAGGCTGAGCCCGTTTTATCTAGGGTCAATGCAACGCTGACTTCGGAAGTGGTAATCACATCAACCGAAATTTTGTGTTTCGCTAAAATCGCAAATACATTCGCTAAGAAACCTTGTGCGTGTAGCATTGAAAGGCTGGAAAGAGTGAGTAAAATTTGGTTGCGGCGTAATGCAATCGCACGGAAAGTCGGGCGTGGTTGTGGATCACGGGTTACCCAAGTGCCGCCTTGTTCCGGTGCTTTGCTTGAGCCAACATATACAGGGATATTGCTACGCACTGCCGGTAATAAGGTTGCTGGGTGTAATACTTTCGCTCCAAATGTTGCCATTTCTGCCGCTTCGTTAAATGCCATTGTGTCAATGCGTTGAGCGTTCGGTACAACACGAGGATCGGTGGTATAAATCCCCGGTACGTCTGTCCAAATGAGTACATCGTTAGCATTTAATACTTCTGCTAACAATGCAGCAGAGTAGTCTGAACCGCCACGTCCTAAAGTAGTGGTTTTGCCTTCATCATCACGACCAATAAAGCCCTGTGTAATCACAATTTTGCCTGATGCGATTAATGGCTTAATCACATTGTCTGATTGTTGCTGGGTTTTCTCGTCATTTGGTGCTGCTTTTCCATAATGGCTGTTTGTTGCCACAACGTCACGCACATCTACCCATACTGCCGGGTGTCCACGTTCAATTAATAATTGCGTGAAGATTTTGGTGGACATCATTTCCCCATGACTGATTAACTCATCACTTAAGGCAGCTGAAGTAGCAAGGCTGGCTGATTCTGCTAATGTTTCAATACGTTCTAATAATTCGTCGATTTCCGCTTTAACGGCATCTTGATGTTGTAATTTTTCAATAATATTGTATTGAATTTGGCGGACTGCTGCGATGACTTCATCACGGTGTTCTTTTTCACAGCCGTTAGCAAGTTCCACTAAGTAATTGGTTACGCCAGCAGAGGCAGAAAGTACCACCACACGAGTATTTGCATCAGCAATTACAATATTGGCAGAAGAGGTCATTGCATCAAAATTTGCAACACTTGTACCACCAAATTTAGCCACAGAAAGATGAGACATAATAAAAATTTCCTTAAAACAAAAATAGATAAATATTGTGTTAGGGGATATTCGGAAAGGAAATTTGAGTAGATTATACGGTTTTATTGTTGAACCAATTAATCAGAGCACTCCATTTAATATGGTGAAATAACCTATTAAATGACAGCTGATAGGATTCAACCTATTCAGCCGATGTTAATTCCAGTCTAGTGAATTCACACCTCGGCAATCACTCCCATCACTTAATTCTCAAACGGCCCTAGTTGCCTAAAATCAAGTTGCCTGAGTGTTGCACCTCTCCCGTAATGGCAAGCCCATTACTCTTTTTCAACAGTATTGAAAAGTGTGCATAGAAATACCGTTTTATTAATGTTTTGTCAATGAATATTTAGGTAATCCAATGCTATTTAGGTAATTATTTAAAATATAGCGATAAAAAGTAAACATATTTCTAATGTTGAATAAAAACTCCTAAAAAATATTTTGAAATGGATCACAAAACCAAATTTATTTGATTGTTCTTTAATCGGTTTTTTTCTATGCTTCAGTTACTCATTATGAGGTATTTTTGGAGGCTTTTATGAGTACATTAACCTATTTACAAAAAATTGGGCGTGCATTAATGGTGCCGGTTGCTGCATTACCAGCAGCAGCATTATTGATGGGTATAGGCTATTGGATTGATCCGGACGGCTGGGGAACAAATAGCCAATTAGCGGCATTGCTGATTAAATCTGGGGCGGCAATTATTGATAATATGTCTATTCTATTTGCCGTGGGTGTGGCATTTGGTATGTCAAAAGAAAAAGATGGGGCAGCAGCATTATCCGGTTTAGTCGGGTATTTAGTAATTACCACTTTGTTGTCTCCGGGGACCGTTGCTCAGCTAAAAGGGATCGCAGTTGATCCAGTGCCTGCAGCATTCGGTAAAATCAACAACCAATTTATCGGGATCTTAGTAGGGGTTATTTCAGCCGAAATTTATAACCGTTTCTACCAAGTAGAGTTACCGAAAGCATTGTCTTTCTTTAGCGGTAAACGATTGGTGCCGATTGTGGTGTCAGTGGTAATGATTGTGGTGTCATTTATCTTGCTTTATGTCTGGCCGGTTATTTTTGGTGCTTTAGTCTCTTTTGGGGAATCTATCAAAGATATGGGGGCGTTAGGGGCAGGTATTTATGCTTTCTTTAATCGTTTATTAATTCCGGTTGGATTACACCACGCATTAAACTCGGTTTTCTGGTTTGATGTTGCAGGCATTAATGATATTCCAAACTTCTTAGGTGGGGCAAAATCATTGGCTGAGGGCAAAGCAGTGATAGGAGTAACAGGTATGTATCAAGCTGGTTTCTTCCCGGTGATGATGTTTGGCTTACCTGCGGCAGCATTAGCTATTTACCACAGTGCGAAACCGGCTAAGAAAATGCAAGTAGCCTCTATTATGTTTGCTGCTGCTTTAGCTTCGTTCTTCACCGGCATTACGGAACCGCTTGAATTTGCCTTTATGTTTGTTGCACCTGTGCTTTATGTGGTTCACGCATTATTAACCGGATTATCTGTTTATATTGCAGCCTCAATGGAATGGATTGCCGGTTTCGGTTTTAGTGCAGGGTTGGTCGATTTAGTGTTATCGACACGAAATCCGCTGGCAGTGCAGTGGTATATGTTATTGGCCCAAGGTATCGTATTCGCAGTAATTTACTATGTATTATTCCGAGTAGTGATCCAAGCCTTTAATTTAAAAACGCCGGGGCGTGAGGAAGATAGCGAAGTACAAACAGTGAATACTGTTTCTCGTAGCGAACAAGCTGCCAAATTTGTTGAAGCATTAGGTGGTAAAGAGAATATTACCAGCATTGATGCTTGTATTACCCGCTTACGCCTAACCTTAAATGATACGGCGAAAGCAGACGAAACCAAATTGAAAGCGTTAGGGTCAAAAGGTAATATCAAATTAGGCGAGAATGGCTACCAAGTGATTTTGGGACCGGAAGCAGAATTTGTGGCAGATGCAATGAAAAAGCTGAATTAATCTCTGCTTAATCACAAGCGGTCTGATTTGCATATTTTTTTGCAAATCAGACCGCTTGGCTTTTTATGCTTTTTTATTGGTTGGTGCTTGTTTGTGAGAGGCCATTTTTTGGCGGATTTCACGGCGTTGTTTGGAAAGTTCCGCATTACGGATCATATAATCATCTACTCGATTTTCATAGTCATCACGCATATTGGAAATAATCGCTCGAACTTCCTCGATAGACATTTCGTCGGTAATATATTGCGTTAGGTTATCTAATAAAAGTACACGCTTCTGATTATCTCGAATTTTGCGATCATTATCCGCCGTTTCACGGTGCAGTTTGTTTTTTAGACGATAAAGATGCACATATTCCAGCATATCGTGGAATGATTTATTCACTTCAGACATATCAATCTCCCTTGATGTAGTGTTGAATTAAGTAAGCTCGTAAATCCTATTCTTTTTCCGTCAATTCGTCAAAAAAATTTATCACATTTTATGATTTAAATTAATTCTCGCGAATAACGCTAAATTTGTAGTGATATCTAGGGCTCAAAAATGGTAATATCTTACTTATTTCAGTTATTGGTACAGGGTTTCATTATGTCATCAAATATTGCTCCTAGAGAGTTTGCAGCTATTGATTTAGGCTCGAACAGCTTTCATATGATTGTAGCCCGTATCGTAAATGGTTCCATTCAAGTGCTTTCCCGTTTGAAACGGCGTGTACGGCTGGCAGATGGGCTTGATGAAAACTTAGTATTAAGCCAAGATGCGATTGATAGAGGCATTGCTTGTTTAGCTTTATTTGCAAAACGTTTAGAAGGGTTCTCTGCAGAGAATGTGAAGGTGGTTGGCACTTATACCTTACGTAGAGCAATCAATAACCAAGCTTTTCTGGAGCAAGCGAAAGCAGTATTTCCTTACCCGATTTCCATTATTTCCGGACAACAAGAGGCGAGGCTGATTTATTCGGGCGTTAGCCATACCCAACCCGAAACTGGCAGAAAATTAGTGGTAGATATTGGCGGTGGTTCAACGGAAATGACTATTGGTGATGACTTTACCCCGATTCGAGCGGAAAGTCGTCATATGGGTTGTGTGAGTTTTGCAAAACGCTTTTTCCCGCAGGGGGAATTAACGATTGAGCGTTTTGATAGTGCCTATCAGCTTGCAATGGAAAAAATCGAAGATTTAATGTGGGAGTACAAAGAGTTAGGTTGGGACTATGCTTTAGGTTCTTCCGGTACGATTAAAACCGTCCATCAAGTGCTGATTGCCAATGGCTATCGTGATGGCTTAATTACAGAAAGCCGCCTACAGAAAATTATTGATATTTGCCTAGAGTTTAAATCGTTAAATGAGATTAAGCTACGAGGCTTACTTGATGAACGAGCAGATGTGCTAGTTCCGGGCTTAGCTATTCTTTTAGCACTTTTTCACACTTTTAGAATTGATGTATTACGTTATTCCAACGGGGCTTTAAGAGAAGGGGTAATGTATGGTTTGGAGAAAAGTTTCCAAGTTGGGGATATTCGCCAACGGACTGCAGAAGCGTTAGCTGAGCAATTTGCTTTAGATAAACAGCAAGCAAAAAGGGTGGAGCATACGGCGTTGATTTTATTTGACCAAATCAAAACTTGGAAGAACCGCCGCCAAGTGCAAGATCTGCGTTCAATGCTGAAATGGGCAAGTTTATTACACGAGATTGGTATTGTTGTAAACCACAATAATGTGCATCGTCATTCTGCTTATTTGATTGCAAACCGAGATTTACCGGGATTTGATTTTGAACAGCAAACCCTTCTATCGGTATTAATGCGATACCACCTTAAAGGATTCAAACGCTCGGATATTCGTAGTATCAACCGTTACCAATGTAGAGATGTATTAACGTTGGTACGGGTTTTCCGGCTAGCGGTGCTATTAAACCGTTCTCGCCAAGCGACTGTAGTGCCGAAACAGTTGAATTTGGTGATTGAAAATAATGCTTGGCAACTTACCTTTGAACAGGGCTTCTTAGCGAATAATCCACTGATTTCAATAGATTTAGAAGAAGAGCAAAAAATATTGGCGAGTACAAATCTTCAGTTTGCGGTCTCTTAACATTTAAATGAAGGAAGCGAAGGCTTCCTTTTTCGTTTATTGCATTCCCTTTTGCGAACAAGCGGTCAAATTTAGCTAATTTTTTGCAAAAAGTATTTTTTAAAATTTGATCACCTTCTCATTTTTGATGTTTGCTTATTGAGATTATATATTTTACGAATTATCCTACTTCTATTGGAGTGTATCTTAATAAATTTTAGTAGTATGGAGCAGATTATTAGAATTAGTTATTTTTAGGAGAATTATATGATATTAGCCGATTTATCAAGAGATGATTATTTAAAATCACTTCCACCAGTATTCGCTCGCCTTTGTAAAAAATTAAAAAGTTTAGATTTAGTTAATTTGGAATTAGGCTGGCAAGAATTAGAAAATGGTATTCGCATGAATGTAATGTCATTTGAAACTACGCCAGCTGAGGGGAAAAAAGCAGAGTTACACCGAAAATTTATCGATATTCAATTATTGATAGACGGCGAAGAAATGATTGAATACGGGTTAAGCCAGCCAGATTTATCTAAGTATGATGAATATCGAGATGAAGATGACTACCAATTAACAGCTGAGATTGATGATAAAAATAACTTGATCCTCAAGCCAAATATGTTCGCTATTTTCCTCCCTTATGAACCACATAAGCCTGGAAATTCGGTGAATGGCAACAAAACATTGAAAAAACTGGTGGTGAAAGTACCTGTTGAATTGATTTAGGAGGCTACTATGTCTAGTCGGGGAAAAATTCTTAATACAATTAGCTCGCTACAACATAGTTTAACCAAAACAGAGAAGAAAATAGCTGCTGCTATTTTATCTCAGCCGGAATTACTTAGCCAATGTTCATTATCTGAAGTGGCCAAACAATTAGATGTTGGTGAAGCAACTTTTATTCGTTTTTGTCGTACATTAGGTTTTAAAGGTTATACCGACTTTAAATTAGAGCTTGCAATAGAGTTGGCTACAAATCAAGATAATAGAGTATTGCTTGATACGGATGTTTCAGAATCGGATACATCGAAAGATATTGCTGAGAAGCTCAAAGTGAGTTTAGATAACGTTATTGAAGAGACTATTAATTTGCTTGACTTTAACGTGTTGGAAAAAGTTGTTGAAGAATTACGTAAGGCAAAACGGATCTTTTTATTTGGAGTGGGTTCTTCTGGGTTAACCGCAGAAGATGCAAAACATAAATTAATGCGTATTGGGCTACAAACCGATGCAGTCACAAATAATCATTTTATGTATATGCAGGCGGCATTGGTGAAAGAGGGGGATTTAGTTATAGGGATTAGTCATTCAGGCTATTCTGAAGAAATTGTGAAATCACTACGTTTTTCTCGTGCAAATAAAGCGACAACGGTTGCGATTACACACAATTTACGTTCCCCCGTCACGGAAGAGGCTAATTATGTGTTAATTAATGGTAATCGACAGGGGCATATGCAAGGAGATTCTATCGGTACTAAAATGTCACAACTTTTCGTTCTTGATTTAATTTATACCTTACTAGTTAAAGCCGAACCCGAAAATGCGTTGAAACAGAAACAAAAAACACTGAATGTGATTTTGGAACAACGTGTTAAAGGCTAAGCTGTAGAAGATCAGACTTGATCTGACAATTCACTCTAAAAAGTGAGAGTTTCCCGTTTAGAATATGAGTGTCAAAAATCAATCTAAACAAAAA
>NZ_SMAC01000011.1 GCF_004342115.1 Mannheimia haemolytica
TCCTTTTTGTTTAGATTGATTTTTGACACTCATATTCTAAACGGGAAACTCTCACTTTTTAGAGTGAATTGTCAGATCAAGTCTGATCTTCTACAAATAAATGTACAAAAATAAATTGTTCATTTAGTATTCCTTTTAATGCACCAAATTTAAAGCGTTCGCATTGCCCATTTGCACATTCATGTGTTTTGGGTGCGGTTTTAAACATAACGAATAGCATAATAATTTCAATGCAGCAGCTAATCCAAATAAGCCATTCTGCTTTACGGTAGAAAATAAATGGAATAGTAAGTAATGGTGCTACCATCGCTGACAGGCTTGATACCTTCAGAAATTTACCTTGAGCCTTAGTTTTGAGTTGGTAACTATCTCCGGTATCTTGAATATTGGCTAATAAGAATGCTTTCGCATTGGTACTAAATAAGGTGCTACCGAGCCCGAAGAAAAAGGTAGCAAGTAATAGCAGAGGGTAATTTTTTGTTGTCAGTAATAAAATGTAAGCTAGGGCATCGAGCAAACAGCCAAGCATCATGATAGGGTAACGTCCAAAACTATCACCCCAAGAACCTGCAAAAAGGGAAAATGCTTGGCTGGTAAAGACCAACAAAGAAAATGCAGTTGCAATTTGGCTGGTTTCAAAGCCTTTGTAGAATTGTAAGTAGATAAAAAATACGCTTTGCATTGCACATAAGCAAGACCGGAAAAGAATTTCCGCCATAAAATGATATTTTGGATATTCATAGATAATATTTAATGAGAAAAATGATTTCTAATATAACTAAATTTAATAAGGAAGCACAATGAGAAAAATCAAATTATTGCATGTTATTTTATCTTTAATATTAGGGCTTTCTGCGGCAGCGATTGGAAGTTATCCGGCAATAAAAGAGATTGGCGAGGAGCGGGCAAAAAAACATCAAGATATATTAGATTTAAATAGAGAACTTTATAGTGCAATGGTGAACCGTGATTTTTCGGCTTTGCAAACATTACTAAGCGATGATTTTGAGCTTTATTCATCAACAGGTGAAGTGATTGATAAGCAAGAATGGATCAAATTAATCCAAAAGAGAGTATTGGAATTTGATAAGGTTGATTTGCTATCTACCGATTTTCAGGGGAATCAATCATCTGGATTATTAAGAGTAAATGGTGAGTTTTTTGGGATAGAGCGGGATAATGTGGTGGTAGAAATGAATATTCGAACCATTGTGAGAAATACAGAACGCCAAATTAAATGTATTGTGATTAAAGAGGTTTAAGTGTCGCAACTATTGAATGCCTTAGGGCAGATGATTACCGAACAACGTAATCCGAATTCGATGAATATTGACCGCCTTTCAGCGTTAGATATAGTCCAAGTCATCAACCAAGAAGACAAACAAGTAGCGATTGCGGTGGAGCAGTGCCTGCCTCAAATTGCACAAGCGGTGGAAAAAATTGTGCAAGCCTTTGAGAAAGGTGGACGATTGGTTTATGTCGGTGCCGGCACGAGCGGAAGATTAGGGGTGCTTGATGCTTCGGAATGTCCGCCCACTTATGGCGTAAAACCTGAAATGGTGGTTGGATTAATTGCCGGTGGTGAGCGGGCATTACGTTTCCCGATTGAAGGGGCGGAAGATAATCGTGAGCAAGGCAAAGTAGATTTACAAGCGGTCAATTTTAGCGAAAAAGATGTATTGGTCGGGATTGCAGCCAGTGGGCGAACGCCTTATGTGTTAGGGGCGATGGAATATGCTAAGCAACTTGGTGCGACCACGGTGTCGATTGCCAGTAACCCAAATTCGGCAATGGCACAAATTGCGGATATTGCGATTGAAACCGTTGTCGGGCCGGAAGTGCTAACCGGTTCCAGCCGTATGAAATCCGGCACAGCTCAAAAATTGGTATTGAATATGCTCACCACTGCGTCGATGATTTTAATCGGTAAATGCTACCAAAATTTAATGGTAGATGTGCAAGCAACTAATGAAAAACTCAAAGCTAGAGCAATTCGGATTGTGATGCAAGCGACAGAATGTGAACGAGAAGTGGCTGAAGATACACTAAAATTAGCTGAAAATAACGCTAAATTGGCAATTATGATGATTTTAGGTAACTTAGATAAGCAGAAAGCCGAAGATTTATTAAGCCAAAATCAAGGGCGATTACAAAAAGCGTTAAAATAGAAGTATGTCTGCTCTCTCCCCTTGTGGGAGAGAGACAGATCAATCATTCATTCAGAATGATTGATCAGAGAGAGGGGAGGCAGATTTAAGCAAATAAATGGCGATGTTTCACTAGTTCTTCTTTGGTTAAACTGAACACCCCTAAGCCACCGTGTTCAAATTCCAGCCAGTTAAACGGCACACTGGGGAATTGTTCGATTAAATGCACCATACTGTTGCCGACTTCGCAGACTAGCACGCCATCATCATTTAAGTAATCAGCGGCTTGAGCAAGAATCCGCTTGGTTAAATCTAACCCATCTTTGCCCGAGCCAAGAGCTAATGCCGGCTCGTGATGGAACTCTTCGGGCATATCGCCTAAGTCTTCTTCATCAACATAAGGCGGATTAGTCACAATTAAGTCGTATTTATCTTGCGGTAAATTGTTAAACAGATCGGAACAGATCGGGAAAACTCGGTGAGACACCTGATGACGCTCAATATTAATTTGAGCAACGTCTAAGGCATCAAGGGAAAGATCAACCGCATCGACTTCTGCTTCCGGAAAACGCTCGGCACAGGCAATCGCAATACAACCGCTGCCGGTACACATATCTAAAATTCGATGTGGCTCGTTTTTGATAATGCCTTTAAACCCTTTTTTGATCAGCTCACCAATCGGTGAACGTGGCACGATCACACGCTCATCGACATAATATTCACCGCCACAAAACCAAGCCGAGTTGGTAAGGTATGCTACAGGTTTGCGAGAGCCTAAACGCTCACAGATTAAATTGATGATACGTTCTTTCTCAACTCGAGTTAAGCGAGAGGAATAAAGTGTTTCCGGTACATCAAACGGCAAATAAAGCCCTGCCAACACTAATTGTTGTGCCTCGTCCCACGCATTATCGTAGCCGTGCCCGTAATAAAGATCAGAGGCATTAAAATAGCTATACCCCCAACGCATCATATCTTGAATAGTGACTAAATCATTCACAATGGGCAGGGCGGAAATTTCATCAAGAAGTGCGGTATTATATTTAAACATTGGCGTGCCTTTTTTCGTATTGTTAAAATGGCTGTGTTATACCACATTTTGCTTTGTGTTAGAATGTAAAAATGAATAAGAAGGAAAAGATAATGAACGATACGTTATTAGCCGATGAATTTGCATTATTCAGAGAGGCAGCAAAAGGCACGAAAAAGCTGACACAAAATACCTTTGTGCCGAAAGCGGAACCTCGCAAGAAATTGCAAGAATTGCGAGAATTAAAAGAAAAAGCTGATACAGAATTTTATTTCTCGGATGAATATGAGCCTTTGCTGAAAGAAGAAAATGAAAAAGTGAAATATCTGCGAGAAGATGTTGATCCTTATATTCTCAAACAGTTACGGCGAGGCGATTTCCAACCCGAGCTGTTTTTAGATCTGCATGGTTTAACTCGAGAAAAAGCGAAGAAAGAGTTGGCTGCGTTGATTTTAGCCTGTGAGCGGGAAAAGGTATATTGTGCCAGTGTGATGACCGGCTTTGGCACTCGCACGCTCAAAGATCAAATTCCACGCTGGTTGGTTCAGCACCCAAAAGTAATGGCGTTGCACCAGGCCCCGAAAGAGTGGGGCGGAGATGCCTCTATTCTAATTTTGGTTGAGCAGCCTGAAAATCCTGAAAAAATGTTTGGGCGTTAAAATTCGGCTGAATTGCCAATTTTTTATTAAAAACGACCGCTTGTGTATCATTAAGGAGAAATGATGTCAGAACAAACTTTCCACCAAATTACAGCATTATTAGATTCGCACCGAGCTCGCTATCGAGTGGTAGAACATCCTTCTGCCGGGAAATCGGAAGAAGTGGCAAAAATTCGAGGAACAGAAATCGGGCAAGGGGCGAAAGCCTTAGTTTGCAAGGTAAAAGGCAATGGGGTAAAGCAAGCTGTGCTTGCTATATTACCTGCTGATTACCAAGCGGATTTAACAAAAATTGCAGAGCATCTTGGTGGGTTAAGAGCCTCACTTGCCAGCCCGGCTGAAGTGGCAGAATTGACCGATTGTGTATTTGGGGCAATTCCGCCGTTTAGCTTTCACCCCGATTTATTATTGGTGGCTGAGCCAAGTCTGTTTGAGCGTTATGCTGAATTAGCCTTTAATGCCGGTACGTTGGAACGTTCGATTATTCTGAATACCGAGGATTACCAAAAGATAGTTAATCCTGTGTTGGTTCAATTCGCCAAAAGCTAGGTTATGGGGCGAAAAACTCCACGATTTTGCCAATAGCGATATCCATTAATTTAGGGTTAGAAAAAGCGTGATCTGCCCCTTCAATCGGGAGCAGTTCAATCACGTTATTATCGGCAAACTGCTGTGAAGTGCTTAACGCCACCATTTCATCTTCCGTGCCGTGCAGAATTAAAATTTGCTCGGCATAATCCAAATAATCGTTTTGGGTAATATCGGTTAGCTCATCAAAAAAGGCTTGGCTGATTTTCATCTGGCGATCAAACCCCCACAAAATTTCTCGCCCTTTGGCAAGTTTTTGCCGTTCCTCTTCTGACAAGCGGTTCATTAACGAATGGTAGATTTGTACTGCCGGTGCCCGCAATGCAATTTTCCGAAACGGATTGCCTTTTTCCGCCAGATATTTCAAGGTTAAATAGCCGCCAAAACTAGTGCCGTAGGCATACAGATTTTTAGCATTCAGGCTGGTTTTGGCATAATCAATCACCAGTTGCAGATAAGTAATGGATTCCTCAACCGAGAGTTTTTTACGGGCATCATCACCGTGGCAAGGGAAATCAAAGGCAAGGGCAGCGTAGCCTTTATATTTTGAGCTAAGGCGTTCCCCAAATTTGGTATTCGATTTCAGATCTTTAGACGAACCAAAGCCGTGCAACACAATCACTACATTCTCGATCTGCTGCAATTCTTTTTCATAAAACAGTTTACAGCGAATGCTGAGACCCTGTTCATTAATCTCAAAGTGTTTTTCCATTTTATGTTAAGTATTGAAATTGAAGATGACAAAATTTTAGCACTATTTGAGTGCAAGCGGTCGGATCTCTCGCAAAATTTGCAAATTTTCCGGTAAATTTAACCGCTTGTACTAGCCAAAATTTAAGCATATTTATAGAATACAGCCTTCGTTTTTAAAAGGAGAAATGAAATGTTACAACTTATTTTAGCGATTTTATGTAGCGTGACTGTAGGCGTGTTGATTAAATTCGCCCGCCAAAAAGGGATTCGTATCGACCAAAGTATTGCGGTGAACTATATCGTGACTACCACGATGACGTTTTTATTACTAAAACCGGATTACCAAGGGCAGTCGATTACCGATATTATTGCTAATAACCCGACTTCCTATATTTTTGTGATTTTAAGTATCACATTGCCTACTATTTTCTTGGTGCAAGCAAAAGCCCTAGAGTTTGCCGGTATTATCCGAACCGATGCGGCACAACGTTTATCGCTGTTCCTGCCGATTTTGGCGGCATTCACCATTTTTGGTGAGCAGGTTACGCAAAATAAATTAATTGCACTTCTGTTAGCTTTCGTGGCACTCGGTTGCTTATTATGGAAAGGCAATCAGGGAATGGAAAAAGGCGGAAAAATTGCGATTATCAGCCTTGCTCTGGTTTGGGTAGGCTATGGCGTGAACGATATTTTATTTAAACAGATTGCCAAATCAGGCTCTGCTTTCCCTGTCACCCTTTCGATTGCCTTTATCGGTGCAGGCTGTTTTATGTTTATCTATTTGCTACTTAAACGCACTCAATGGCACGTTCCAAGTGTCTTAACCGGCTTATTGCTAGGCGTGTTGAACTTCGGCAATATTCTGTTCTATATTCAAGCTCACCAAGCCATGAAAGATGACCCAACTTTAGTCTTCACTGGAATGAACTTAGGGGTAATTTGCTTAGGCACTTTCGTTGGAGCATTCTTCTTTAAAGAGAAAATCCACAAAGTGAACTACTTAGGCGTGGCGATTGCGATTGTGGCGATTATTTGCTTGTTTTATTGGCGGTAAATATACTTTCCAAAATTAAGGGCGAACATTATGTTCGCCCTTAATTTTTGAGTAATATAGTGTAAAATATTCAATAAATTCGACCGCTTGTTGTACCGATTCATATTTCATAAAGGACAAAAAATGAAGCTAAAAGCCTTATCTACACTCATTGCCTCTTCAATGCTATATAGTCAGAGTTTTGCTGTACCGCCGGAAAAAACAGCTGAAGAGCCACAGCCCTTTTTCAATAAAACCGAATCTGGGTATGATTTAGTCTTTAATGATCAAAACTATCGTTTAATTGAAACGGAATTAAATGGCGAGAAAATCCAATTCCGTGCCTTTGAGCGGATTGTGTATGTGAACAATCCGATTGAGCCAGATTACCAAACAATTAATCTGTATGTGCCGGAAGCTTACTACAATAATGGCGAAATCAATGGCTACCAAGCGGATACCGCCCCGATCTTCTTGCCAAATTCAGTGGGGGCTATATGCCGGCAAAAGCGGCAAGTTATGATAAAAAAAGACGTGACGGTTCACCAGGTACGATTTTGGTGGCGTTATCTAAAGGCTATGTGGTGGCAAGTGTGGGAGCAAGAGGACGCACGCTACAAAAAGAGGGAAAATACACCGGCAAAGCACCTTTTGCCATTATTGATTTAAAATCAGCAGTGCGGTATCTGCATGCTAATGATGAAAAAATGCCGGGCGATGCAAATAAAATTATCTCTAACGGCACCAGTGCCGGAGGAGCATTATCTACTTTGTTAGGAGCTTCAGCTGATCATTACGACTATGAGCCTTATTTGAAAGAGGCGGGGGCATTGAATGCCAGTGACAAAATTTTTGCAGTTTCTGCCTATTGCCCAATTACCAACCTTGAAAATGCGGATATGGCGTATGAATGGCAATTTAATGGTGTCAATGAATATAGCCGAATCGATATGAGTCGATTAAATGCAGCAGAGTTTAACGACCGCTCAAAACCAAAGCCGAAAATTGAAGGCTCGTTAAATGAGGCGGAAATTAAAGTTTCTAATGAATTAGCAGAACGCTTTCCGACTTATTTGAACAGTTTGCATTTGGTTGATGAGAAAGGCAATCCTTTAACACTTGATCCAAAAGGCAACGGCTCGTTTAAAGATTATTTATCTGAAGTGGTAAAAACGGCTGCAAATAAAGCCTATAGAGGTTTAGTTCAAGATAGCGAAGAGCAAAAAGCCTTTCAACAAATTAGTTGGCTTTCATTTGAGAAAGGCAAAGTCAGCAGTGTGGACTGGTTTGGTTATGTGTTTTCAGATAAACGGATGAAATCACCACCTGCATTTGATGCGTTAAATGGAAGTTCGGGCGAGAATAATTTATTTGGCACAGACACGGAAAATAACCGCCATTTTACGCTTTATAGTGCGGAACGTTCTGCCAATAAAGATCTCAATTTAGCCGATCCGCAAATCGTGAAACGGATGAACCCGATGCACTATTTGGATAACCGCAAATGCTGCGGAACATTGGCGGATTAGGGTGGGAACGGCAGATAGAGATACCTCGCTGGCAATTTCTGCAATCTTAGCAATAAAACTGCAAATGGCAGGCAAAAATGTTAATTATGAAACCCCGTGGAATGTACCCCATTCAGGTGATTATGATGTAAATGAATTATTCCTATGGGCTGATGAGCTAGTCAAAGGCAAAAAGTAAAAAATAGAGTAAAATAAAGCAGATCTGATGGTCTGTTTTTTGTTTTGAGGTCGTATGCAAGTTAAAAAATTTAGCCAAAAATATATTAATTGGGTATTAAAGCTAGGGCGGTTAAAAGCTTCTCTTTTAGGCTTTTTTATGGTCGCTCTTTCGGCAATTTTAATTCAAAGTAGCTTAACCTATCTTTTTATTGGGCGAGTAGTCGTGGTGGATATTTTACGCTCCATCGCTTTTGGTTTAATTTCTGCGCCTTTTGTGCTTTATTTCTTCACGTTATTGGTGGAAAAACTTGAAATATCTCGCTTGAAATTAGAAAAAGCAGTAAGAGATTTGGAAGAACTCCGGGAACAAGATGCCTATCTTAACGCTAAATTAGAAAAAAACAGCCGTGATAAAAGCATTTTAATGGCGACCATTAGTCACGAACTTCGTACTCCCCTTAATGGAATTATCGGCTTGAGCCAAATTTTGTTAGATGATAAAACCACCGAAAAACAGCAAGAATATCTAAAAACTATCAATATGAGTGCCACTGCATTGGCTCATATTTTTGGCGATATTATTGATTTAGAAAAAATTGATAGTAGCCGAATTGAATTGGTAAGAAAAGAGGTGGAATTTGAACAACTCATTCACGATATTGCTAATTTTGGGCATTTTATGGCGGGCAATAAGCAGATTAATTTTGAAGTGAAGTATCCGCCTGATTTGCCGAAGTATATCTATATCGACCACGCACGCTTGAGCCAAATTTTATGGAATTTGATCAGCAATGCGGTGAAATTTACCCCTGCAAGCGGTCGAATTTTGCTGGAAATTTACCAATTAGATAAAGAACAGTTTAGCTTTGCGGTGACGGATTCAGGCATCGGTATTCCGGAAAAAGATCAACGCAAAATTTTTGATATGTTCTACCAAGCGGAAAACTCTAAAGAGAAAAAAGCGCAAGGTAGCGGGATTGGCTTATCGGTCTCGAAACGCATTGCGAAGTTAATGGGCGGTGATTTGGTGGTGGCAAGCCAAGAAAATCAAGGCTCAACTTTTACCCTCACCGTGCAGGCGGAAAGCACCGAAAACAAGCCGACATTTGCTATTCAGCAGCATTCCCTTAAGGTGTTATTGGTGGAAGATATCGAAATGAATGTGGTGGTTGCTCGAGCAATGTTGGAAAAAATCGGGTGTGAGGTTGATGTGGCAATGAGTGGTGAAGAAACGTACCAACATTTTGCACAGGACAGCTACGATCTGATTTTACTTGATATTCAACTGCCGGATACCACCGGTTTTGAAATTGCACAGCAATTAAGATTGCAATATGAAAACGAGGAAATTGACTATTTACCGCTGTTGGTTGCTTTGACGGCAAATGTGATCCAAAGCCGGCAGGAGTACCAAGCACAAGGTATGGACGATGTGCTACACAAACCGCTCTCTTTAGATGAATTAATGCGTTGTCTCAACCAACATTTTGGAGATGATTTTTTGCAAAAAAATGAAGAAAAACAGCCGCTTGTAGAGAGAGGTTCTGAGAATTTACCTTATAGCATTACAATTCTTAATGAATTGATTGGGGTAATGGGGAAAGAGAATGTGCTTGCCAATATGGATTTATTTGCTGATTTAATGCCCACTTATTTGGCAAATTTACAGCGTTATTTAAGTGATTGGCAAACCACAAATTCTGTGGAAAGCCGTAAATTAACGGCGGACGAGGCTCATAAGATTAAGGGAGCATTAGCATCAGTCGGATTACATCAGCTACAACAAACTGCTCAGCTTGCTCAATCCGATAACGGCGAGCAGTGGGAGCAAAATATTGCACACTGGGTGGAAATGATTTGTTCCAAATGGCAGATGGATTTGCAATTAGCTAAGGAATATGTTAGAAGCAAGGGGGACATTTAGTAAATTTGAAATGTTACGATGGTGCAAGCGTCCACGCTTGTACCAATTTTAATATCTGAAGCACAAGCGTGGACGCTTGTGCTATCAAAACGTATTTACCATTTCTTGGTTTTCGGTTTTACAAATTCAATGCCTTTATCTTTATAGGTAATATCTTCCAGCTGTAATAGAAAACGCTTATTCGGCAAGCCACCACCGAATCCGGTTAAGGCTTGATTTTTCCCTAATACCCTATGGCAAGGCACTAAAATCGAAATCGGGTTTCGCCCAACTGCACCGCCGACGGCTCGCATCGCACTTGGCTTGCCTAGTTGGGTGGCAATTTCGCCATAAGTAGTAGTTTGCCCGTAAGGGATTTCACGCAAAATTTTCCAAACTGATTGCTGGAATGGAGTGCCTTGCGGGGCAAGAAAATCCAACTGCTGAAAATCCAATGGCTCGCCGGCAAAATAGCGGTCTAAAATTTCTTTGGTTTTGCAAAAAATTTCTAAAATCTGACCACTTGCAGCTTGAGCGGAAAGGAAATTATCAAGCGAGGTGGTTTGTTGCTCTTGCCCTAGCTCAATGTAAATCAAGCCTTCTTCTGTGGCTAAAAGCAATAATTGCCCGATAGGGCTTGGGTAGTAATCGTAATAAATTTGAGATTTCATGTTTTTATGCCAATAAAAAAAGAGGTGTAATTGATTTTACACCTCTTTAAACCTTAATTCATCAAATTAGAATTTGTAGTTTACGTTTAAACCGTAAAGATTTGCACGAGCTTTGCTCTTGAATGTGGCTAAACCGTCTTCAGAGAAGGTCAGGTTGCTACCACGAAGATGTGAGTAACCTACATCAGCAGATAGGTTTGGCGTGAAACGCACGGTTGCACCTACAGAATACCAAGCACGATCAGTGTCCGGAATTGAGATTGATGGATGAGTTACACTTGCACTTTCATCAAATGCTACACCTGTACGCAATGTTAGCATTTCATTCACATCATAAGACAAGCCTAATGCAATACGTTGAGAGTCATTAAAGTTCTCGGTTTTGTGCAATAGGCGGTTACCTTGCATATCATAAGCTTCTAGGCTTTGGAATTTGCTCCAGTCTGTGCGTTTATAGCTGTATTGTGCAGCAAGTTTATCGGTTAGTTTGTGGTAACCTGACACTTCCCAGAATGCCGGTAGGCGTAATCTTAGTGTACCATCCATCTCTGCACCGCCGGTAATGGTATCTACCATCTTAGGAATAACTACAGGAACGGTATTAGAATATTTGCCTTTAAATTTAAGATCAATTTCAGAGTGGTAAGTAAAACCTAAACGGTTTCTTTCATTGATATTATAAACCAAGCCAACATTCCAACCCAATGCCCATTTATCGCCTTTAAGTTTATGAATTGTTGAACTTGCATTGGTATTTTGAATGCCATTAACCAAACGTTCTAATTGAGCAGAATTCGTGATGGTTTGGTTTAAATTTTGAGATTTTAATAAACCGTTTACTTGAGCTAATACTTGTGTTTTTTGAGCTTCAAGAGCGGTATTACCTGCTGCGATACCTGCCTCAAGAGCTTTTAAACCTTGAATTGCACTTTGTACTTGTACTTTCTTGTCTTCCAAAAATTGTTTAGCTGGAGCAAAACGTGCCGCACCGGCACCTAAGAAACGTTCTAATTCTGCTTTTGCGTGTACTGCATTCAAACCTGCACCTAATACAAAACCATAACCTAAATCATAAGCCGCACTAAAATTAACATTCACAGCATTTAATGATGTACGACCACCTAAGAAACCAGCAGAATAGTTAGGGTCAAATTCAGATATCAAACCATAATTTACATTTACGCCACCACCAATAGAAAGGCGCTCATTGATAGGTGAAACGATATAAGCATTTGGAACAATAGCGGTAGGAATGACATTTTTATGTGATGCATCTGCACCTGTAGCATTGAGCTTTCCATCAATATTTACATCAGCATCTACGAAAATACCACCGGCAGAAATTTCGGTTTGTTTAAATAACGTCATTAACGCAGGGTTGGTTGCAACAACAGAAGCGTTATCGGCTACAGCGGCATTACCTGCGTAAGCTCTACCTAAACCGGATGTTGAAATTTCAGCTAATTGGAATGCGGCAGCAGATGCACCGGCTGAGCTGAATGCTACTAATGAAGCGATTAAAGTTTTGCTAAAGTTTTTCATTTTCATAGGAAATCTCTTAAAAAATATATATTTTAGAATGAATAATTCATAAAAGTTATAAGAAGTAAGAAGAAAGTGCAGATTTTATGTGTCGAAGTACTCTCTATCAATTAAATTTCAACTGTTCCGATCAGTTAGGAGCAAATAAGAGTGAAATTGTGCGGTCTATGAACTGTTTATCTTTGGTATTTTCGGCTCTTTTTTCGTATAATTAGCGTTATTGTTTTAATCTGTTTTAATATATAAAACCTTTCACACTAATTAGTCCTAAATGATTGACTAAATTGGTGGGGTATATCAAAATTGAGCAACTGTTCCAGAAGATTTTCTGGATAATCAATGAGGATATTTTATGAAGCTTACCTCAAAAGGGCGTTATGCAGTAACCGCCATTTTAGATATTGCTTTACACGGAAAACTAGAGCCGGTTAGCTTAGCCGATATTTCAGATCGCCAAGCGATTTCACTGTCTTATTTAGAGCAACTGTTTGCTCAACTTCGCCGTGACGGTATCGTGCAGAGCGTTCGTGGACCGGGTGGTGGGTATCAATTAGGTAAAAAACCGGAAGAGATTAGCGTGGGTATGATCATCTCCGCCGTGAATGAAAATATTGATGTCACCAAATGTAAAGGTAGTGGTAATTGCCGTAAAGATTCTCAGTGTTTAACGCATTCTTTGTGGGAGCGGTTAGAAGATCAAATTGAGCAGTTTTTAGGGACAATTTCAGTTGCGGATTTAGCCGCAGAACACGCTGATCACGATTGTGAAAAAGAGCATTGTCACGATCATCCTCATCATCACTAATTGCAAATTTTTTATCAAAAATGACCGCTTGGGTTGTTTTAACTAGGAGTAACAATGAAATTACCAATTTATTTGGATTACGCAGCAACCACACCAATGGACGAACGTGTTGCGAAAAAAATGATGGAATATATGACCAAAGACGGTATCTTTGGTAACCCTGCTTCTCGCTCACACAAATTTGGTTGGGAAGCGGAAGAAGCGGTTGATGTGGCTCGTAACCAAATTGCCGATTTAATCGGTGCAGACAGCCGTGAAATCGTTTTCACTTCTGGTGCAACAGAGTCGGATAACTTAGCCATCAAAGGTGCGGCTCATTTCTATCAAACCAAAGGTAAACACATTATCACTGTTAAAACCGAACATAAAGCAGTATTAGATACTTGCCGTCAGTTAGAGCGTGAAGGTTTTGAAGTGACTTACTTAGACCCTGAAGAAGACGGTATTTTAGATTTAGCTAAATTAAAAGCGGCTATTCGTCCGGACACAATTTTAGTTTCGGTAATGCACGTAAATAACGAAATGGGCGTAATCCAACCGATTAAAGAGATCGGTGCAATCTGCCGTGCGAAGAAAATCATTTTCCACGTTGATGCGACCCAGTCTGTTGGTAAAATCGAAGTGAATGTACAAGACTTAAATGTTGATTTAATGTCTTTCTCAAGCCACAAATTATACGGACCAAAAGGTATCGGCGGTCTATATGTTTGTCGTAAACCACGTGTGCGTTTAGAAGCAATTATTCACGGTGGCGGTCACGAGCGTGGTATGCGTTCGGGTACATTGCCTGTTCACCAAATTGTAGGTATGGGTGAAGCATATCGTATCGCTAAAGAAGAAATGGCAACGGAAATGGCTCGTTTAACCGTGTTACGTGATCGTTTATATAACGGCTTTAAAGATATTGAAGAAGTATATGTAAACGGTTCAATGGAAGAAGGCAAACGTATCGGTTCAAACCTAAACATCAGCTTTAACTTTGTTGAGGGCGAATCGTTAATGATGTCATTACGTGATATCGCAGTATCATCAGGTTCAGCTTGTACTTCTGCAAGTTTAGAGCCATCTTATGTGTTACGTGCAATCGGTCGTGACGATGAATTAGCTCACAGCTCAATCCGTTTCACTTTAGGTCGTTGGACGACTGAAGAAGAAATCGATCATACTATTGAAATCGTGAAAAAAGCTATCGTGAAATTGCGTGAGCTTTCGCCTCTTTGGGAAATGTTCAAAGAAGGTGTAGATTTGTCTAAAATCGAATGGAATCACCACTAATTCAGAAAAATTTTGCAAGGGCAAATAATATTTGCCCCTACAAAATAAGCTTTCATCACAAATAGTAAATTGAATGTAGGGGCGAAATAGGTTTCGCCGGAAATAGGAAATAAAAGGAATACAAAAATGGCATATAGCGAAAAAGTAATTGATCATTACGAAAACCCACGCAACGTAGGGACTTTTGATAAAGAAGCATCAGACACCGGTACAGGTATGGTGGGAGCACCGGCTTGTGGTGATATTTTACGTTTACAAATTAAAGTGAACGATCAAGGTATCATTGAAGATGCACGCTTTAAAGCATACGGTTGTGGTTCTGCAATCGCATCAAGTTCTCTCATTACCGAATGGGTAAAAGGTAAATCATTAGAGGAAGCAGGTGCGATTAAAAACAGTGATATCGCTGAAGAGTTAGAATTACCACCGGTAAAAGTTCACTGTTCAATCTTAGCAGAAGATGCAATCAAAGCTGCAATTGCAGACTACAAAGAGAAACAAGCTAAGTAATATGATACAATCAATGCAAGCGGTCGATTTTTGCAAAAAATTTGCAAAATTTAACCGCTTGCATTTGCTATTTCTATCTTGATTTAATCCATTCACATAAGGAAAACTATGAGCATTACCTTAACAGAAGCTGCCGCAAACCGAGTTCGTACATTCTTAGAAAACAGAGGTAAAGGTATCGGGCTAAGGCTTGGTGTGAAAACTTCCGGTTGTTCGGGGCTTGCCTATGTGCTTGAATTTGTTGATGTATTAAATGAAGACGATCAGGTTTTCGAACAACACGGCGTAAAAGTTATTGTCGATGAAAAAAGCCTGACTTACTTAAACGGTACGCAGCTGGATTTTGTGAAAGAAGGCTTAAACGAAGGCTTTAAATACACCAACCCGAATGTTAAAAACGAATGCGGCTGTGGCGAAAGTTTTAGTGTGTAAGGAACTGTAATGAATAACCCTTTTACTTTATTTGATTTACCCGTTCAATTTCAACTTGATAACGCCCAGCTTTCTGAGCGTTATCTTGCTTTACAGAAACAGCTTCACCCAGATAACTTTGCCCACAAATCAAGTGCTGAACAGTTAGAAGCGGTGCAAAAATCTGCTGATGTCAATGAGGCACTCAATATTCTTAAAGATCCGATTTTACGGGCAGAAGCGATGATTGAAATCCATACAGGTGAAGCCAAAAATCTCGAAGAAAAAAGTATGCGAGATGTGGATTTCTTAATGCAGCAACTCGAATGGCACGAAAAACTGGAAACCATTGAGCATCGTAAAGACGAAACCGAACTGACCGTCTTTTTAAAACAGATTAAAGCGGAACAAAAAGCAGTATTAGAACAGCTTGAACAAACGTTAAATACAGCCGACTGGCAAAAAGCCAATGCGTTAACCGACAAGCTCCGTTACTTTAAAAAATTAATTATTCAGATTGAGAAAGTAGAAGAAAAATTCTTTGACTATTAATCCTACATTTGTATGGTTTTCGCAAGCGGTCAAATTCTAAGGAAATTTTGCAAATGAAAAATTTAGAACAATTATTAGATAAACAATCGGCTTGGTTAATTTTAAGAGACTGGTTTACCCAAGCCAAAAATCATTACGAAATTTTAGCGAGTTACCCTGAAGATGCCGGCAGTGCATTGGTTGGTATGCAACTTTCTACTCGCTCACCGCTAGGGGCAATGGTGTATGAAACCGGTGGCGTATTTATTGACCACGGTTGGTTACGCATTTTAGGCTCAGGCAACGAAAAATTGCCTCGAGGCTTATTTGATTGGAACTTTGGCAAAACTTTTAAACAATCTGGCGAACAACCAAGCCACTTGCTGGTAGCGGATGATGCAATCGGTGGCTATTTTGCCATTAATGCCGGCGGAATCGGCTCAGATCTTGGCAAAGTTTATTATTATCATCCAAAAGCTAAAAAATGGGAAAACACCCAATTAGGTTATTCAGAATTTCTAGGCTGGGCATTAGCCGGAGATTTAAACCATTTTTATCAGGATTTGCGTTGGGAAAACTGGCAAACCGATGTAGAGAAATTACAAGGGCATCAAGTGCTGGATCTTACAAGTAAAATCGCCGTTCCGATTGAACGCCACTACCAAGGCGAATTTGCCCCTGAAAATATGGGATATTCGGTGGCTTAAGTGTTTGTAAGAGAGGCTGAAATATAGGCTGTTTAGCTTATTTTTTTAGAACGAAAGAAATTTTCTGATTTTCGATTTAGATCACAAAAATCGCTCAAATTATATTTTTTATTCCTTTTATACTAAATTAAAAAAGAGGAATAAAAAATGAAAGCAATTTTATGCCAAAGAGCTAAACAGCTTCGGACTAATATGACAGAAGCAGAGAAGGTTCTTTGGCAAGCATTAAGAGCAAAACGATTTTTAGCGATAAAATTTAAACGGCAACAAGTTATAGGTAACTATATTGTCGATTTTGTTTGCTTTTCAGCGAAATTAGTTATTGAATTAGATGGTTCACAACATTTAGATCAACAAAACTATGATAATCTACGAACTCATTTTTTAAACGGTCAGGGGTTCAGGGTTTTAAGATTTTGGAATAATCAAATTCATAGCGATCTAGAGGCTGTTTTAGATACAATTTTTTATGAAATTACGAGAGGGTAATTCCCCCTCTCTCTGATAAATCATTCTGAACGAATGATTTATCTGTCTCTCTCCCACAAGGGGCGAGAGTTAATTTTGCGGTTATTTTAGAATTTTGAAAGAACAACATTTTCTCCTACAAAAGGAGAATGCTAATTTTTTAGTTGTTTTGAATTTTTGAAAGAATAACCCTCTCCCCTTGTGGGAGAGGGATAGATTTTTCTTCGTTCAGAAGAAAAATCAGGGAGAGGGGAATCTCCAGCTTCTCTTAAACAATATATTTCACTCCATTTAATACAATAGAGAACTAAGTTAGAAAGATAAAGAGATAAATAAATGGCATTATTACAAATTTCTGAACCCGGTCAAACCGCTGCACCACATCAACATAAATTAGCGGTAGGAATTGATCTAGGTACAACCAATTCATTAGTGGCAACTGTGCGTAGCGGGCAGACTCAGGTATTGCTTGATGAACAAGAAAGAGCATTAGTGCCGTCAGTAGTGCATTATGCGGAAACAGAAAAAACAGTTGGGATTGAAGCCTTTGCCAAAGCTGCACTTGACCCGAAAAATACCGTCATTTCAGCTAAACGTCTCATTGGGCGTTCTCTGGCAGATGTTCAGCAACGTTATCAAAATTTACCTTATCAATTTGTCGCGAGCGAAAACGGTTTACCTTTAATCCAAACAGCGCAAGGTAATAAAAGCCCGATTGAAGTTTCGGCGGATATTTTAAGCCACTTGGCACAATTTGCCGAAAAGCGTTTAGCCGGTGAGCTTTCAGGCGTGGTAATTACCGTACCGGCTTATTTTGATGACGCACAACGCCAAAGTACCAAAGATGCCGCACGTCTTGCGGGTTTAAATGTATTACGTTTGCTCAATGAACCAACGGCAGCAGCGATTGCTTATGGTTTAGAAAGCGGACAAGAAGGTGTGATTGCCGTTTACGATTTAGGTGGCGGTACTTTCGATTTATCTATTTTGCGTTTACGCAAAGGTGTGTTTGAAGTATTAGCAACCGCAGGTGATACCGCACTCGGTGGCGATGATTTCGACCACCTATTAGCGGAATGGATTGCTGAACAGGCAAATTACAAACCTCAAACGGCAAGCGAGCAGCGTGAATTATTAACTTTGGCAACTCAAACCAAAGTCGCACTTTCGCAAGCGGTTGAATTTGAAGTGAAATTTGCAAATTGGACAGGCGTAGTAAGCCGTTCGCAATTTAATGAGCTAATTCAACCGCTTGTAAAACGCTCGCTGATGACTTGTCGCCGAGCCTTGAAAGATGCCGGAGTTGAAGCAGAAGAGGTTCGTGAAGTGGTAATGGTAGGCGGTTCGACCCGTGTACCGTTTGTGCGTGAACAAGTCGGCGAGTTTTTCGGTAAAACGCCATTAACCTCTATCGACCCGGATAAAGTTGTTGCCATTGGTGCGGCAGTGCAGGCGGATATTTTAGTTGGAAACAAACCGGATTCCGATATGTTGTTGCTTGATGTTGTGCCACTTTCGCTTGGTATTGAAACGATGGGTGGTTTGGTGGAGAAAATTATTCCACGCAACACTACTATCCCAGTAGCTCGAGCTCAAGAGTTTACTACCGGTAAAGACGGTCAAACGGCGATGACAATCCACGTTTTACAAGGTGAGCGTGAATTAGTCGAAGATTGTCGCTCTCTCGGTAAAATCACTTTGCGTGGCATTCCGGCAATGGCAGCAGGGGTTGCACAGGTTCGGGTAACTTACCAAGTTGATGCAGACGGTTTATTAAACGTGACTGCAATGGAAAAATCGACCAAAGTGCAGGCTTCAATTCAAATCAAACCGTCTTATGGCTTAACCGATGAAGAAGTTACGCAGATGATTAAATCCTCAATGGCAAATGCCAAAGAAGATATGGAAGCCCGCCAGTTAGTTGAACAGCGAGTAGAAGCCGACCGAGTGATTGACAGCGTGGTAACGGCATTGAAAGAAGATGGCTCTGCAGTGTTGAGTGTGGAGGAGTTCCAAGCGATTGAAGCACAATTAGCCCGTTTAATCGAATTAAAAGAAGGTACTGCTCGCTTTGCAATTCAGCAAGGTATCAAAGAGGTGGATTTAGCTACGCAAGAATTTGCAGCACGGCGTATGAATTTATCAATTCAAAAAGCGTTAGCCGGTAAAAAAATGGACGATTTAGCATAAGGAGGCAGTATGTCTAACTATGTAAAAACCGAGATTTCAGAACAATTCAGAACCGTTGCGGTTGAATTCGATTTAGAGGATAACCGCATTTTTGAGTTGGGCGAGCGGATTAATACTGAATATGATGTTGCCTATATGAACGGTTATAACTGGGCTGCATTTTTACGGGCTTATCTTAGTATTTATCGTCCAAGCCTATTAGAGTTATTAGAAGAAGATCCGGACGTAGGATGTTATTATGTTACCTATCCGCTTTCCGAGAAAAGTAAAGAGAAAGCAAGGGAATTAAAGAAGATTATTGTTTATCTGGTTGAAAATGAGGAAGAGATTTTAAACTTCATCGGCGAACATCTGGATAATATTGAATGGGATTAGTAATAAGGAAACTTTAAAATGCCAAAAATTGTTTTTCTTCCACACGAAGAATTTTGCCCGGAAGGTATGGTTGTTGAAGCTAAAGCCGGAGATAATTTATTAGAAGTAGCACACGAAGCAGGCGTTGAAATTCATCACGCTTGCGACTGTTCTTGTGCTTGTACCACTTGCCACGTGGTAATTCGTGAGGGTTTTGATTCGTTAAATGATACTTCAGATCAAGAAGAAGATATGCTGGATAAAGCTTGGGGATTGGAAATAGACAGCCGTTTAAGTTGCCAATGTATTGTTGGTGAAGAAGATTTGGTTGTTGAAATTCCAAAATATAATTTAAATCACGCAAATGAGGCAGCGCACTAATGAAATGGACAGATACCCGAATGATCGCTGAAAATCTGTATGATATGAACCCGGATTTAGACCCGACCACGGTTCGTTTTACAGATATGCATAAATGGATTTGTGAAATGGAAGATTTCGATGATGATCCGGAAGCATCAAATGAACATATTCTTGAAGCGATTTTAACTATCTGGCTAGAAGAGTATGAATAGTAGTAGGAACCTAAAGCAAGTGCTTTAGGTTTTTCTTATTACAAGCGGTTAGAAAAATAAAATTTTTTACATATGACTGTTATAAAGCCGAATACAGTTATGCATTATTTCAATATGAGGATAAATTTATGAGTGAATCTAAACCTTTTCCAATAACTACAGGCTTTTTTGCAATGCCATTAGGGCTGGGGGCGTTAGGCCTTGCCTGGTTAAATGCAACGCCTATCACTCCTTATGCTACAACAATTGGTAATATCATTGCTGGAACGTCAGTCATACTTTGGGTAGCCTTATTAGGCTGTTATGTGTATCGTGTGTTTTTTTGTTTTGAGCAGATTAAAGCAGAATTTATGCACCCAGTGCAATGTTGTTTATTTTCCTTAGTGACAATGACAACCATGATAAGCGGTGATGTGCTCTATGTATGGGGTTTTTATTTAGGCGAACTATTGATTTTTTTAGGCGTCATGGTGCATTTAATTTTCTTGGTTTTTATTATTGGTGGATTATGGAAAGGCACACAATTTTTGCCGGAAACGCTACACCCGGTACATTACCTACCGCCAATTGCAGGGAGCTTCACTATGGCAAGTTCATTAAGCTTAATTGGCTACAGTGAAATTGCCTCTTTATTTTTAGGCATTGGCATAATTTCCTGGTTAGTATATGAACCCACTATGTTACAAAGAATTCGGCTTAGTCCGCTTTTTCCGATTGCTAGACCATCTTTAGGAATTGTTCTTGCTCCGGCATTTGTGGGCGCTTCTGCCTATTTTTCTATGGGTGGAGAATTAGACTTGTTGGCAAAAATGTTATGGGGATATGGATTCTTACAATTCTGTTTTATTTTACGAAACCTCAAATGGATAGCTGAAAATGGCTTCTCGATGGGTTTCTGGGCATTTTCATTTGGTTTAGCTGCAATGGCAAGAGGTGCGATTGAATTTTATCAATTTGAACCTTTATCTTTTATTGGGTTAGCCGGCTTCACTATTGCCAATTTCGGCATTGGGTTATTGCTGATCTTTACCCTGAAATTGTGGCTACAACAATCAAGAGCATAGGAACATTATAAATTCACTAAAATAACGCCACCTTTTAAAGAATCCATACATTTAACCAACTTAAACTTTGGGAATTGATTTTGAGAAAGTGGCGGATAACCTAATGGTTTATTAGGTCGCTATCTAGCTTGATGCTTCTTACCGCATACACTCTGCGTTTATTCAGCTCTTCCCGAATTGCTTGTTTTTCAAAACCGTCTTGAATAACTTGCTGCACATCAATTTCGATTGCGGCTTGGTAATATTTTTTCGCCAATTCAGGTTGGGGGTAATTCCTCTGTTCAAAACCTAATCGCCCTCTAGCATCCGCTTCACAGGCGAACAGGAAATCAAAAAAGCGGTTTGGTTTACGCCACACATCTAGGCTGTTAAACAGTTTTATTACCGTTTCAGGGCGAAGTTCCGCCATTTTATGGCAATGCGTGTGGTATTCGGTCACTAAAAGGGCAAAATCTTTAATCTCAGTTGGGATTTTTAACCGATTGGCTAACTCTCGGGTTGGTTGAATGCCTTTGACTTCGTGTCCGTAGTGATGAGGCAAAATATCAGCAGGCGTTAAGCCTTTGCCTAAGTCGTGGCAAAGGGCTGCAAAGAGTAAAGCGGTCGGATTTTCCGCTTTTTTTGCAAGTCTTTTTGCCTGTTGTAGCACCATTAGAGTGTGTTTGCCGGAGTCAATTTCAGGGTGGTGTTGAGGTGGTTGTGGTACGCCAAACAGACGATCCAGTTCAGGGAATAGCACTTTTAATGCCCCAATTAAGCGTAAAATGTCAAAATAAACGTGCGGATTATCGGTTTCAAAGGCTTTCTGTGTTTCCAACCACACACGTTCAGCGGTTAAATGTTCCAATTCACCGCTTTGTACCATCTCTCGCATTAATTTCAGGGTTTCAGGAGCAATGGTAAAACCAAATGAATGAAAACGGGCGGCAAAGCGGGCAACCCGTAGCACCCGTAGCGGATCTTCGCTGAATGCAGGAGAAACGTGGCGGAGTAGCCGATTTTCTAAATCTTGCACACCGCCATAAGGATCAAAAAGTGTGCTGTTTTCATCTTGGGCGATGGCGTTAATGGTTAAATCTCGGCGGATCAAATCTTGCTCAAGCGTGACGTTTGGGGAGAAATCGCAAATAAAGCCGTTGTAACCATTGCCGTTCTTGCGTTCTTGGCGAGCAAGGGCATATTCTTCTTTGGTTTCAGGGTGTAAAAACACCGGAAAATCTGCCCCAACTTGTTGAAATCCTTGGGCTAAAAGTTGTTCGGCAGTTGCGCCAACCACTAAAAAATCTCTATCTTTCACTGGCAGCCCAAGAAGTTGATCCCGCACTGCTCCACCGACTAAATAAATATCCATTTGCAAAAAATCTCAAAAAATGACCGCTTGTTATATTTTACGCTCGATCTAGTTCCCCTCTTTAGCAAAGAGGGGGTAGGGAAGATTTGGCAGAATTTCTATACGCTCATACGAAATGTTGAAATAGTATCAAATCTCCCCCAGCCCCTACTTTTCTAAAAGGGGAGTTATTCATTAAATACCACCAGATAATGTTATTCCGTCTTCTCTTTAAACTCACATAAATCTTCAATAATACAAGAACCACAACGAGGCTTACGGGCAATGCAAGTGTAGCGTCCGTGTAAAATCAACCAATGGTGAACATCGACTTTAAATTCGTCCGGCACAACTTTGAGCAGTTTTTCTTCTACCTGAACTACATTTTTGCCGGGAGCGAAGTTCGTGCGGTTCGACACCCTGAAAATATGGGTATCGACTGCAATCGTAGGGTGTCCGAATGCGGTATTCATCACCACATTGGCGGTTTTTCTGCCAACACCGGCAAGGGCTTCGAGGGCATCTCTGTCTTCAGGCACTTCGCCGTTATGTTTTTCGATCAGATCTCGGCAGGTCTTGATAATATTTTCTGCCTTGCTGTTAAATAAGCCGATAGTTTTGATGTACTCTTTTAGCCCATCTACGCCTAAATCTAAAATCGCTTGTGGCGTGTTGGCGACAGGGAAGAGCTTATCGGTGGCTTTATTTACGCCTTTATCGGTCGCTTGGGCGGATAGAATCACGGCAATTAATAATTCAAACGGATTACTGTAATTGAGTTCAGTTGTCGGTTTTGGATTTTCATTGCGTAAACGGGTTAAAATCTCAATACGTTTTGCTTTATTCATTGTTAATTAAAAATTCCTTGCTCGTAGAGCATTTTGCCGACCATCATAAAAGACATAGTCACTAGCATCGGACGGATTAATTTTTTGCCTTTTGTCATCACCATTTTCGCACCTAGTGTGCCGCCAATAAATTGCCCGACCATCATAATTAAGCCGATTTTCCACATTACCGCACCACCAAGCGTAAAGAAAATTAATGAGGCAAAGTTGGAGGTAAAATTAATCACTTTGGCGTGTGCTACGGCTTTAGAGAGGTTGAAGCCGAGCAGCAAAATAAATGCCAGAGTCATAAAAGAGCCGGTTGCCGGTCCGAACATTCCATCATAAAAACCGAGAGCGACAGCGGCGGTAAAGGCAAATAGGGTAAAGCTAATGCGTTGTTTACGATCTTCATCGCCAATTTTAGGGCTGACCAAAAAATAGATGCCGATAATCAGAATTAAGAAAGGCAACAATGTTTTTAAGAAATCGACATTGATCATTTGCACAAAAATAGTACCGGCGGCAGAGCCTAAAAAAGTGCATAGAATTAGCAACCAAATTTGTTTTAAATTAACAGCTTTTTTGCGAATAAAATAGAGTGAGGAAGAGAGTGATCCGCCACACGCCTGTAATTTATTCGTGCCAAGTGCCATTGCCGGAGGAAGCCCTGCTGCCATTAATGCCGGAATAGTGAGTAAGCCACCGCCGCCAGCGATGGCATCGATAAAGCCGGCAAGGGTCGCAACGGCAAACAAGATTGCTAAAACATCAATTCCCAATTCCATTAATACACCACCATTTCGTCACTATGCACTGCAACAGAACCAAATTCATAACCAAGGAGCGATTCAATTTCTTTTGATTTCTTACCTTTAATTCGCAGCAATGCCTCACTGCTATAACGGGCAATGCCGAGTGCTAAGGCTTTGCCGTCTTGGCTGAAAATTTTGATTACTTCACCTCGAGTAAATTCGCCTTTGATGGCAGAAACTCCCACCGGCAGTAATGATTTATGTTGAAGCAAGGCTTGTTCCGCCCCGAAATCTACCACAATTTCACCCACTTGCGGAGCAGCAAATAACCAGCGTTTTCTGCCTTCCAAGCGGTCAGATTGGACTAAAAATTTACTGCCGATGTTTTGCCCGTTTGCTAAATCAACTAACACATTTGGGCGAGAACCGGAGGCGATGATGGTTTCCACACCGGAGCGGGTAGCAATATCAGCAGCAGTAATTTTGGTACTCATTCCGCCCGTGCCTAAACCGGTTGAACTACCACCGGCAATTTGGCGGATTTCAGGCGTGATTTTTTCCACCACCGAGAGCAATTTAGCATCAGGGTTTGAGCGAGGATCGGCACTGAATAAGCCTTCTTGGTCGGTTAATAAATAGAGCTGATCTGCTTGAGCCAAAATCGCAACTAAAGCCGATAAATTATCGTTATCGCCTACTTTAAATTCTTCGGTAGCAACGGCATCGTTTTCATTAATCACCGGAATGATTTTTTGTGCAAGCAGGGCATCAAGGGTATCACGGGCATTGAGGAAACGTTCACGATCGTCCAGATCGGCTCGGGTTAAGAGCATCTGCCCGATATGGATATTATAAATATCGAATAAATTTTCCCACACTCGAATGAGCTGACTTTGCCCGACCGCTGCTAACATTTGCTTAGAGGCTAAGGTTTTAGGGAGTTCAGGGTGTCCTAAATAGTCCCGACCGGCAGCGGCAGCTCCGGATGTCACCACAATCACACGATGCTGTTGGTGTAATTGAGCGATTTGTTTTACCAGCTCTAACATATAAGGACGGCTTAAACTTTTAGTGCCGTGTGTGAGAGTGCTGGTGCCAAATTTTATCACGATAGTTTTTGACATAATCTGTTCACTTGTAACTAAAAATAATGTTGCCAAAAGTATCACTTTTAGGGTGTAAAATCACGCTTAATTTGATATAAAATCAAACCAATTTGCATAACAGGAGAAAAAATGAAAATCAGCATTATTGTTGCCCGAACAATCAACAAGGTGATTGGCAAAGATAACCAAATGCCGTGGCATTTGCCGGTAGATTTAGCCTGGTTTCGCCAAAACACGCTCGGCAAACCGGTGATTATGGGGCGGAAAACCTATGAATCTATCGGCAGGTTATTGCCAAAACGCCCTAATATTATTCTTTCCCGTTCAGGTTTTACGGTGGAAGGGGCTTATGCGGTACAATCGCTCGAACAAGCGGTTGAATTAGCGAAAAATTTTGCAAATACAGCTGAAATAATGATTATTGGTGGGGGGGAACTGTTTAAGCAAGCCTTACCACTAGCAGAAAGACTTTATTTAACTGAGATTCAAGCAGACATTGAAGGGGATACGTTCTTTGAATTTGATGAACAAAATTGGGCGTTAGTAGAAGAAAAGTGGTCAGAAATTGATGAAAATAACCCTTTCCGTTGCCGTTTTATGTGTTTAGAACGAAAATCTGTTTAATAACTAAGCGGTTAAAAGTAAAAATGTGAACGCAAACCTTTGCTATTTTTAGAGCTAGATACAAATAAAAAAACAGCCTTTAAAATATCGGCAGTTTATTTTATTTGAGGAGGTTCTAAATGGACTATGTTGAAATACTCGGCTATGTGGCGATGATTTTAGTTGCCTGTTCTTTTTTATTAAAAGATGTGATTAAACTGCGGGTGGTGAATTCGCTGGGTTGTGCCTGTTTCGTTGTTTATGGTTTGCTGATTGGCTCGATTCCGGTCACCGGCTTAAATGCGTTGGTGGTGTGTATTAATTTATACTATATTTCCAAAGGCAATAGACCAACTGCCACACATTCGTAAATTTTTACCTAAAACAGACCGCTTGTAAGACAGACTTACAAGCGGTTCTTGATTTTAGAGATTATACAGAATATCTAACGCATCACTGAGTTTTTTCACGGTGAACACCTGCATATCTTTAATTGCCTTTTTCGGGACATTGCCGTGAGGAATTATCGCCCGTTTAAAGCCGTGTTTTGCGGCTTCGCTGATCCGCTCTTGCCCACTGGTAACCGGGCGGATTTCCCCTGCTAAGCCGACTTCCCCAAAAATCACCAAATCTTGCGGCAATGGACGGTTACGGAAGCTGGAAATTAACGCCAAAATTAAGGCTAAATCGGCACTGGTTTCCGTGACTTTCACCCCACCGACCACATTTACAAACACATCTTGATCCGACATCTGCAAGCCACCGTGTCGGTGTAGCACCGCAAGTAATAGCGATAAACGGTTATGATCTAAGCCAACCGCCACACGGCGAGGGTTTGCCAGCATTGAGTGATCGACTAAGGCTTGAATTTCAACCAACAATGGGCGTGTTCCTTCCCATAACACCATCACCGAACTGCCCGGCGTTTGCTCTTCGCTACGGCTTAAAAAAATCGCAGATGGGTTTTTCACTTCTTTTAGCCCTTGCTCGGTCATCGCAAATACGCCCAATTCATTAACGGCACCAAAGCGGTTTTTCTGGCTACGCAAAGTACGGAAACGGGAATCGGATTCGCCTTCTAACAGCAAGGAAGCATCAATGGCGTGTTCCAACACTTTCGGGCCGGCAAGCGTGCCATCTTTAGTGACGTGCCCAACCATAATAATCGCCACTTGGCGGGTTTTGGCGTAGCGGGTAAGGAAAGAGGCACATTCACGCACTTGTGAAACACTGCCCGGTGAGGATTGAATATCCGACAAGTGCATCACTTGAATCGAGTCAATCACCATAATCTTCGGTTTTTCTTGGTCTGCAATATTGCAAATATGCTCGACAGAGGTTTCAGACAACATTTTCAGATTTGCCGTTGGTAAGCCTAAGCGATTTGCCCGCATTGCAACTTGTTGTAACGACTCTTCACCGGTAACATAAAGCGTTGGTAGATGTTGGGCTAAACCGCACATTACTTGCAGTAATAACGTACTTTTCCCTGCCCCCGGGTGGCCACCAATCAGTATTGCTGACCCCGGTACCACACCGCCACCGAGTACACGATCCAGCTCGTTAAAGCCACTGCTAAAACGAGGCACTTCCTGCAAGCTGATGTCAGACAGCGTTTGTACTTTGCCTGAAGTTTCACCTGCATAGCCGCTAAAGCGGTCAGATTTGGCGGTTTCTTTGCTGGAAATCAACCGCACTTCACTGATGGTATTCCAAGACTTACATTCCCGACATTGCCCCATCCAACGGGAATATTCAGCCCCGCAATCATTACAAACATAAGCGGTTTTAGGTGCTTTTGCCATTTTTTATCCTTGAGTGACGAAATTTAGCAAATTCTATCAAAAAACTGTATGGATAAACAGATGAAAAATTTATTTTTTCGATCTGCATCGAAAAATTGACATTTGCCGGTCGCAAAGCCGGCAAAAAATTTGCACACTTGATTCGCCACAATTTGTTGGTGCAATTTATAAGGAAATTTATATGCAAAAAATTGTACATTTTCGACCGCTTGGCATTCGCCAACTGCATCGGGCATTTACCCTAATTGAGTTGATGATCGTGATTGCGATTATTGCCATTCTTGCCACCATTGCGATCCCTTCCTATAACTCATACACCCAAAAGGCGGCGTTATCGGAGTTATTGCAAGCCTCTGCTTCGTATAAATCAGACGTTGAACTCTGTATTTACAACAGTGGCGGGCTGGATAACTGCTCCGGTGGCACGAATGGGATTCAGGCGAATAAAACCAGTAGTAATACCACTAAATACCTAAACTCAATTGCGGTAACAAAAGGCGTGATTACGGTAACCGGCAAAGGCTCTCTGAATGGTTATGGCTATACCTTAACACCGTCGTTCTCAAATAATACGATTAGTTGGACGGCAAGTTGTAGTGGCAATGATACGAGCCTATTTCCAGCTAATTTCTGTAGCACAACTGTTACACCAAACGGCTAATTTGAGGTGAGGAAATCAAAATGGAGTATTCGGTAACCGACTTAAACAGCCAAAGATTCATCGAGATTTCAGCAGAACAATGGCAGAAAAATTGTAATGAAAAGCAGATTTTGTTGCGTTACTTAGCCGTTCCACTGCAAGAAACAGCAGAACAGCTTTGGCTGGGAATTGATGATATGCAAAATCTTAATGCCTGCGAGATTTTTGCATTTATCTACCACAAACAGATTGAGCCTGTTTTGATTTCCTCCGAAGAATTAAAATTTTTGCTCAATGCCCTTTCGCCTGAACAGAGTAGCCCGCAGAGTGAAATTTATGAAGAAAATCCGCTTTATCCTTTTTCCGAGAATACCGAGCAGCCGGATAGAAATGATCCGATCATCCAAATTTTAGAGAATTTGTTTAAGTTCTGTTTGCAACAGAACGCTTCCGATATCCATCTTGAACCACAAAAAGAGAGATTGTTAATTCGGTTAAGAATTGATGGCGTGCTACATATTTATAAAAGCCTGCCGAGTAGTTTATCCAGCCGTTTGATTTCACGGGTTAAATTATTGGCTAAGCTCGATATCAGCGAGACTCGTTTGCCACAAGACGGACAATTTCATTTCAAAACACTGTTAGCTGAAACGCTGGATTTCCGTGTTTCTACCTTGCCAACGCACTTCGGCGAAAAAGTGGTGCTACGGCTACAAAAAAATAAACCAACCCATTTTGATTTTTTAGATTTAGGCTTTAACCCAACTCAGAAAGCCAATTTGCTGAATGCTTTGAGTCAGCCTCAAGGATTGATTTTAGTAACCGGCCCGACAGGAAGCGGTAAAAGCATCACGCTTTACAGTGCATTAAGCCATTTAAACAGCAGTGAAAAGCATATTTTGACTGCCGAAGACCCGATTGAAATTGAGATTGAGGGAATTATCCAAACCCAAGTGAATCGAGGGATTAACTTAGATTTCAGCCAACTGTTAAGAACCTTTCTACGCCAAGATCCGGACATTATTATGCTCGGCGAAATTCGTGATGAAGAGAGTGCAGAAATGGCACTACGGGCGGCACAAACCGGGCATTTGGTGCTTTCGACTTTGCACACCAATGATGCCCCTTCAGCGGTAGAACGGTTGCTACAGCTCGGCATAAAAGAGTATGAACTTAAAAATTCATTGCTACTCGTGATTGCTCAACGCCTGTTACGCCGAGTGTGTGTGAAATGCGGTGGGGCAGGCTGTGAGCATTGTTATCAAGGGTATAAAGGGCGAATTGGGGTATATCAACTCTTAAACCGATCTGCAAAAAATTTTGAAAAAAACACCGCTTGTTTGGATTTTAAAACCCTTGCCGACAGTGCAAAAGAAAAATTGACGGAAGGAAAAACCAATCAGGCGGAAATTTTAAGGGTGCTAGGCAATGACGAAAATCTATGAATTTCATTGGCAAGCTCAGAGCCGATTTGGGCAAAAACAGCGGGGCAAGCGGTTGGCAACGAATCGAGACATGTTGGAAAACCTTTTGCTGGCACAAGGTTATCAGCATATTCGGATTAGCCGAAATTTTGTGCTTTCAGCAAACCCGAAAAAAGAAGAGGTGAATAGCTTGCTATCACAGCTTGCATTGTTGGTTAATTCTGCCATGCCGTTAAAACAGGCATTATCTATGTTGTTGCAAAACTGCCGAAATATCCGCCTTTATCTATGGCTTAATGAGCTGATTCAGCATATTGAAAGTGGCTATGCTTTTTCACAATCGTTGGAGAAATTGGGTGAATTTGTGACCAATCAGGAAATTCAGCTAATCAAAATGGGCGAACAAAGCGGAAAACTGGGCATTATGCTGACTAATTTAGCTGAAAGCCGAGCGAAATTGGAAAAATTGGCGAAAAAAGTGAAGAAAATCCTGTTCTACCCGGTGATTGTGTTGCTGATTTCGCTCGCTTTATCTATCGGGCTATTGGTTTTGATTGTACCGCAGTTTGCCCAACTTTATGGCTCAAAAGACAAAACTTTACCCCTCATTACCGATATTTTATTTACCCTTTCCGAATGCTTGATTGAGCAAGGCACAGTATTACTTGGCACGTTACTACTAGCGGTCATTTTTTACCTGTTTTTTGCAAAAAAGAGCAGGTTAGTCGCAAAGTGGAAAATGGCTCTATGGGCTAAAATGCCACTGTTTAGCCGAATTATTGAGCAATCTCGCATTATCTTTTTCAGCCAAAATATTGCCTTAATGCTGAATGCTCATATTCCGCTTGATGTTGCCTTGAGGTCGTTTTTATCCGAGAAAAATGATGACCCGATTTTACAGCAAGAAATTGGCACTATGCTTAATTTGTTACAACAAGGCTACAAATTTTCACAAGGGATCAACCCGAATGTGTTTGGTGCTGAGATGGCACAAATGCTTGAGGTTGGGGAGAAAAGTGGCAATGTGGCGAAAATGTGTGAGCATATTAGTGAGATGTACCAACAAAAATTAGATTACCAAATTGATATTTTGTCTCAGCTATTAGAACCGATGCTAATGTTGATAATGGGCGTGATTGTCGGCACTATTATTGTTGGGCTGTATTTACCGATTTTTGATATGGGGGCTTTGGTGGAGTAGCGATGTTAATACTGTTTTCCCTCTTCATTGCGGTTTGGCTCAAAGCGGAGATCCCTCGATTTGCCATTCGAGTCAATCGCCAAATTTACCAAGAAACAACTTCATTAGTGAATATTGGCTTAACCGAGCAACAGTTTTTGGCTCAATCGGTGCTACAACCGAAACAACCCCGATCGGCAAATCTATTTTTTCTCCTTTTTCCATTGATTATGCTCTGCTCGGAAAGCCCTATTATCGGCACGATTTTTATTCTGCTCTGTTTTTTATCACTGCTGGATATGTGCTATTACCTAACGGATATTCGCTACCTCGTGCTTATATTTTTGTTGGTGTTATGGGAGAGTTTAGCCGATTTCCAACACCAAACTTTTACCTTTACCCTTGCTTTTTGCCTGTTGATTGGCTTGGTTTCACAGCTTATGTTTAAAAAGGAGGCATTTGGCTCGGGCGATATGTTGTTATTGGTTGCGTTATCCCCACTCTTTCGGCTCGAAAAAATGCTCTTATTGATATTAACCGCCAGCCTGCTAGGGATTGGTTATTACTTGGCTTATTGGCTAATGAAAAAGCAGAAATTAGCAAAATTGGCGTTTATTCCGTTTATTAGCACAGCGATGTTGCTGGTGCTAATGCTTGAAAGCAGAGGGATTAATTACTAGAATTGGTTTGTTTTTATTTTGAGGAATCAATTTTTATGACTTACGTTGTAGGCTTAACCGGTGGAATAGGCAGTGGCAAAACCACAGTGTCTGATTTATTTTCAGCTCTTGGAGTAGAGGTAATTGATGCTGATGTGGTGGCTCGCCAAGTTGTTGAACCGGGTACACCGCTTTTAGCCAAGATTGTAGAGCATTTTGGTGAAGAGATCTTAACCGCTGAAAAAGCATTAGAACGCACTAAACTTCGCCAAATTGTGTTTAACAATGAACAGGAAAAAACGTGGCTCAATAATTTACTTCACCCCGCCATTCGAGAAGAAATGGTAAAAAAATTGCAAGAATCGACCGCTTGTTATGTGATTTGGGTCGTGCCGCTTTTAATTGAAAATAAGCTCACCGAATATTGTGATCGTATATTGGTTGTTGATGTTTCTCCTGAAATCCAACTGGAAAGAGCAACCAAACGTGATAACAGTAAAATTGAAACCATTAAAAATATTATGGCAGCCCAAGTCAGCCGTGAAGAAAGATTAAGTTATGCTGATGATGTGATTGAAAATAACTTGCCATTTGAACAGGGCTTGCTTTTAATTAAAGAGCAGGTTCAAGCCTTACATTATAAATACTTAGCATTAGCAAAAAAGGAAAAAGAATGCCAGAAACTATTGTAAACTGCCCGACTTGTGAAAAAGAAGTGGTGTGGAGTAAAGAAAGTAAATACCGCCCGTTTTGTAGCGAGCGTTGTCAAATTATTGATTTAGGCGATTGGGCGGCAGAAAAGCACTCTATCGCCAGTGAAGAAGCGGAGTTGTTTAGCGAAGATTTAGAAAAGTATTAGTTAGGTAAATTGAGCGGAAAAACGCTCTAATTCTTGCCAAATATCATCGCTAAATTCTTGTTTCACCTTACGCTCTAATTCAGCCAGTTGTTGGATTAGGGCGTAAAGTTTTTGGTAAGTCAGTCGTTGAGTGATCTGGTTGTAAAAAGGTCTGCGGTTTTGCCAAATTTTCAAGCGGTCAAATTCTGTTCGTAAATTACCGATAAAAAGTGATTGTTCGCTGGAAACGACTGCGGTTGGGTTGCGAGTGATTTCGAGTAAAATCATCAACTCTTTTTGCACAATTCTTAATAAAACGACCGCTTGTACTTCTTCATTTTGCAGATGGTACAAAATGCGTTGAGCTCTTTGGATTTTTCCTTCAAATAATGCATCAATCCATTGAAATGGAGTAAATTGGGCGGAGTGTTCAACCACTTCTTGGGCTTTTGTCAGCGTGATTTTTCCATCAGTTGCATTGAGTTGTAGCAGTTGTAATGCCTGTTTAAGCGCCAGTAGATTGCCTTCGTAGCTATAACAAAGGAGTTGGTTTGCTTCATTTTCAATTTGCAAATTCATCGCTTTTGCTCGATGACTGACCCATTGTGGAAGTTTGCTAAGTTCCGGTGTTTGGCAGTTAATTTGCACGAGATTTAGCTCAATTTGCGTGAACCAAGCCTGTTTTTTCATTGTTTTGGAAAATTTAGGTAAGTGCAGGATAAAGAGCAAATCACTATGAATAAAGGCACAAAGCTCAGCCAGTTTTTTAAACTGTGTCGCTGTGGGGGAATCCGGAAAATTCAGCACCATAATTTGGCGTGCAAAAAACAATCCCATTGATTGAGCTGCTTCGAAAAGTTCTTCCCAGTTAGTATCGTTTTTGATTTCAACTTCTTTTTTTTCATCAAAACCGTTGAGACGGGCGGTGTGAATAATGGCATCTTTGGTTTCATTCACCAATAGCAGATCATTCCCTGTTAATAGATAAAAGGGCTGTAGTCCTTTGTTTAATGAAAATTGAAGTGTTTCCGGAAAGATTTTTTGCATACAGATAAACAATGGGCGAAACATATTTCGCCCCTACAATGATTATTTTGAGAGTTCTTTTTTTAAGCCCGCCATTTTGATAATTAATTGGCGAGAGGCTTGTTCATACATATCTTTCATAATCATCTCTTTTTCAGCAGACTTTGCCAAAGCTGCACGAGAGTCATCAAAGAAAGTACGATGAACCGAAACTTCTAAAGGGTATTGCCCTTTATTTGGAATATCGGCAATCGCATCAACGTTTAGCGTTAAGATTTTTTCTGCTTCACGAGCTTGTTTAAACACAGAAACCACTTTGCTGTTTGTTGAGGTTGAAACCAAACGTAATTTTGCCACATTAGCCGTGCTAGGCACTAATTTTACATCGCTTAGTTGTAACTGATTGCGTAAAATTCGAGACATTTCGCTGTGTTGATCTGCACTTTCAAAGGTTAATGTTCTGAACGATTCAGGTAATACCTCATTGTTTTTAAAGTGCCAACCGCAGGCGGTAAGAGCAAAAACAGCGATGAGAGAGAGTTTTTTAATCATAATGAGATTTCCTTGTTTATTCCCCTCTCCCCTTGTGGGAGAGGGACAGGTTTTTCTTCGTTGAGAAGAAAAAGCAGGGAGAGGGGGCTATTTTTTGCAAAATTTTCCAAGAAAATAACCGCTTGTACCCTCTCTCTGATAAATATTTCTGCACGAAATATTTATCGGTCTCTCTCCCATATAAGGGAGAGTGTGTTTGTTACGCCTTAACCGCAAAGCTCAACATTTTAAATGGAACGTAGATTTCTTTTACAATCTGCTGACCATCTAAGAATTTAGCAACGTTTGGATCGGCTTTAGCGATAGCTTTAACTTCATCTTCCGTAGCAGTAGCTGAAACAGTGATTTTGCCACGCACTTTTCCGTTGACCTGTACTACCACTAATTTTTCATCTTCCACCATTGCGGATTCATCGGCTTGTACCCAAGGGGCAAAATCGATGGTTTGTTCATTACCTAACACTTGCCATAACTCAAAGCAGATATGTGGCGTGATTGGGTAAAGCATACGCACCACCGCACTTAAAGCTTCTGCCATTACGGCTTTATCTTGTTCGGTTTCAAGTGGGGCTTTGGTGAGCTTGTTCATCAATTCCATCACCGCAGCAATCGCTGTATTGAAGGTTTGACGACGACCAATATCATCACTCACCTTAGCAATCGTTTTGTGTACATCACGGCGAAGTTCTTTTTGATCCTTGTCTAAGGCATTCACATCTAATGCAGTCGTTGCCGGATTTTGGGCATAGCTATAAACTAAATTCCAAACACGACCTAAGAAACGTTTTGCCCCTTCAACGCCGGATTCTTGCCATTCTAATGTCATTTCCGCAGGGGAGGCAAACATCATAAACAAGCGAACTGTGTCAGCACCATATTTTTCCACCATTTCTTGCGGATCGATACCGTTGTTCTTTGATTTCGACATTTTAGTCATACCGCTGTGAACCAGCTCACGCCTTTGTGGATCGGTTGCTTTGATGATACGACCTTTCTCATCACGTTCTAAGGTGACTTGTGTCGGGCTGACCCAAATACGCTCGTTAGTTGGGCTGGTGTAGTAGAACGCATCGGCAAGCACCATACCTTGGCATAACAGTTTAGTCGCCGGTTCGTCCGAATTTAAAATACCCGCATCACGCAACAATTTATGGAAGAAACGGAAGTAGAGCAAGTGCATTGTGGCGTGTTCAATACCGCCGATATATTGATCGACCGGTAGCCAGTAGTTTGCCTCGTCTGAATCTAACATTCCTTCGTGATATTGTGGGCAAGTATAACGTGCATAATACCAAGAGGACTCCATAAAGGTATCGAAAGTATCGGTTTCACGCAATGCCGGTTTGCCGTTGTAAGTGGTTTTCGCCCACTCTGGGTCGGCTTTGATTGGGCTTTGCACGCCGTTCATTACCACATCTTCAGGGAGAATCACCGGTAAATCTTGTAATGGAACGGTAACCACTTCGCCCTCTTCTGTGGTCATCATTGGGATTGGTGCACCCCAATAACGTTGACGAGAAACACCCCAGTCACGCAGACGGAAATTCACTTGGCGTTTACCTACGCCCATTGCCTCTAATTTATCGGCAATCGCAGTGAAAGCCACATCAAATTCCAAGCCGTCAAACTCGGCAGAGTTGATTAATTTACCGTGTTCGGTGTAAGCGGCTTTGCTGAAATCCCACTCTGAGCCATCAAGCGGTTGAATTACCTGATTAATTTGCAAATCGTATTTTTGTGCAAATTCAAAGTCACGCTCATCGTGAGCCGGAACCGCCATTACCGCACCTGTACCGTAGTGCATTAACACAAAGTTAGCAACCCAAACCGGTACTTCTTTTCCTGTTAACGGGTGAATGGCGAACAAGCCGGTTGCCATTCCTTTTTTCTCCATGGTGGCTAATTCTGCTTCTGCCACTTTGGTGTTTTTCGCTTCACGGATAAATTCAGCCAATGCCGGGTTATTTTGTGCAGCTAATTCTGCTAATGGGTGAGCCGCAGCAATCGCCACATAGCTTACGCCGAAGAAGGTATCCGGACGGGTAGTGTAAACCGGTAATTCTACGTTTGAACCGGCAATTTTAAAGGTGATTTCTACCCCTTCGGAACGACCGATCCAGTTGCGTTGCATGGTTTTTACTTGATCCGGCCACTGTGGGAGATTATCTAACTGATTGAGTAATTCTTCAGCATAGTCAGTGATTTTGATAAACCATTGTGGAATTTCACGCTGTTCCACTGGGGTGTCACAACGCCAGCAACAACCTTCGTGAACTTGCTCGTTGGCAAGCACAGTTTCATCATTCGGACACCAGTTTACGGTTGAGGTTTTTTTATACACTAAGCCTTTTTTATAAAGTTCTGTGAAGAACCATTGCTCCCATTTGTAGTATTCCGGACGGCAAGTGGTGACTTCACGATCCCAGTCATAAGAGAAGCCCAACATTTTAAGCTGACCTTTCATATATTCGATGTTTTCGTAAGTCCATTTTGCCGGTGCGGTATTATTTTTCACCGCAGCACCTTCCGCCGGTAAACCGAAAGCGTCCCAACCCATCGGCTGTAATACATTTTTACCGATCATACGCTGATAACGAGACACTACATCACCAATGGTGTAGTTACGAACGTGCCCCATATGTAGCTTACCTGACGGATAAGGCAACATTGAAAGGCAATAGTATTTCTCTTTGGTAACGTCTTTAACTGCTTTAAAAACTTTATTTTCTGCCCAATAACGCTGAACCTTAGGTTCAATCTCACTTGGGTTATACTGCTGTTGCATAAAATTTAACCTTTAAATTTAACTGAAAAAATTGCCGATAGGATACCGCAAAAACGCCTTTTTTTGAATGGCAAGCGGTGGAATTTGATGAAAAATTTGCAAATTGTGAGTAACAGAAAAGCTAGACAGCTGAATTTAGAACAGGCAAAATACAGAATATATAACCAGTACTTGAAGGAGCTAGGTATGTCTATTGTGATTGTAGATACCGATTTTGTTGTACATAAAGAAGATGAAGAGTGGACAACAGAAGAAATCAAGATGATAGAAGAACATTTATTAGAAGAACAATCAGCTCAATACCAAGTAAAAAGGGAAGTACCGAAACAATTTTATGCTGATATTGCTGAACGTTTATCACGAGGAGATTTAACTGCTTGGGAGCAGTTAGATGGTTAGTGTTGATTTTAAAAATAATCTATTAGAGTTTATTTTCTATGGATTATTTTCGGAGCATACTCAAACGAATATCATCAATGGTTTACAGTTTTATCCAAAAGCAGGTGTCGCATTTCGAAAGGATTTACGTTTCAGAAAGCGAGCGGTTTATCAACGGGAAATAATGGTATTCTATCAATTAGATAAAATAGATGAACCGAAAAAAGTCACCATTATTGCATTTCGTTTAGGGAGAATGAAAAATCCTATTCGTTTAGATACAGTGCAAAACCGCCGAGTAGTTACTGAAATTTTTATGAATTATCCTGAAAAAGATTAGGGATAAGATTTATTAAAAAAACCAACCCCATTTCTGAGATTGGTTTCATTTATTAATCTTAAGCGGTAATTACTTCCAAACCACCCATATAAGGTCTTAACACCTCAGGCACAGTAATAGAGCCATCGGCATTTTGGTAGTTTTCTAACACAGCGACCAGTGTGCGACCAACCGCTAAACCTGAGCCGTTTAAGGTGTGAACCAAGCGAGTTTTCTTGTCGCCTTTAGCTTTACAACGTGCAGACATTCGGCGGGCTTGGAAATCCCACATATTTGAGCAAGAAGAAATCTCACGGTAAGTGTTTTGTGCCGGTAGCCAAACTTCTAAGTCGTAGGTTTTTGCTGCACCAAAGCCCATATCACCAGTGCAGAGTAGCACTTTGCGGTATGGCAAGCCTAAAAGCTGTAAGACTTTTTCTGCGTGACCGGTTAATTCTTCTAAGGCTTCCATTGATTTTTCAGGGGCGACAATTTGCACCATTTCCACTTTTTCAAATTGGTGCATACGAATTAAACCACGAGTATCACGCCCATAAGAACCGGCTTCCGCACGGAAACAAGGGGTGTGGGCGGTATAACGCAGTGGTAAGCTGTCTTCATCAATGATTTCATCTCGCACTAAGTTCGTTACTGGCACTTCAGCGGTTGGAATCAAACCGAATGGGCGTTGCACCTCGTTTGGATCTTGCCCTGTTAATGGTTGAGTATGGAATAAATCTTCGCCAAATTTTGGTAGCTGACCTGTGCCGTATAGAGTGTCGTGATTGACTAAAAATGGCACATTGGTTTCCACATAGCCGTGTTGTTCAGTGTGTAAATCCAACATAAATTGAGATAATGCACGGTGTAAGCGGGCAAGTTTACCTTTCATTACCACAAAACGGCTGGCGGTTAATTTTACACCGGCAGCAAAATCTAAACCGTTTAAGTTTTCGCCAAGGGTAACGTGATCTTGAACTTCAAAGTCGAATTGACGTGGTTCGCCCCAACGTAATACTTCTAAGTTTTCGCTATCGTCTTTACCGAGTGGTACTTCATCTGCCGGTAAGTTTGGCACAGAAAGCAACAACTCACGGATTTCTGCCTGTACTTTATCCAATTCTACTTTTGCCGTGTCTAATTCGTTGCCCATTGAATCTACTTCGGCTAATAAAGCTGAAATATCTTCGCCACGAGCTTTTGCCGCACCGATGTTTTTGGAGCGAGTGTTGCGTTCTGCTTGTAAGGTTTCGGTTTTAACTTGTAGCGTTTTACGCTGTTCTTCAAGGGTTTTTACTCGCTCTACATCTAAAATAAAATTACGTTTGATTTTAAGAGCTGTAGCAACGTCTTCTAAATTGGTACGAAGTAGGTTTTGGTCGATCATTGTATGTTCCTTAGTTTAAATTTGTGTTTCACTCTCTCCCTTTATGGGAGAGAGACCGAAAAATATTTCGTTCAGAAATATTTTTCAGAGAGAGGGCAAGCGTTGTTTTTCCTTGAACTTTTACAAATCCCCCTTTCCCTGAAAAATTGCTGAACGCAATTTTTCTGTCCCTCTCCCACAAGGGGAGAGGGTAATTATTCATTTAGCCACGATTGGCGTTTTTCATAATACGCTGTTTAGCCACTTGCCATTCACGGTCTTTAATATCTTCACGTTTATCGTGCAGTTTTTTCCCTTTGGCTAAGCCGATTTTTACTTTCACCCACGCATTTTTCCAATACATTGAGGTGGCAACAATGGTATAACCTTCACGATTAACTTTACCGAACAGTGAGTCTAACTCACGTTTATTCAGTAGAAGTTTGCGGGTGCGGGTCGGGTCGCTGACAATATGGGTTGATGCCATATTCAAAGGCGTAATCATTGCCCCGAATAAGAAGGCTTCGCCGTGGCGAAAGATGACATAGCTATCGCTGATATTGCCTTTTCCGGCACGCAATGCTTTGACTTCCCAGCCCTGTAGCTCTAAGCCGGCTTCAATTTCATCTTCAATGAAATATTCGTGTCTGGCACGTTTATTTAACGCAATCGTATTTGATGCAACTTTAGGTTTTTTTGCCATAATTTGTGTTTATTAATAAAAAATTAGTCACAATTTTACTTGAAATAACCTTGTTAGTGAATGATAAAAGCAACAAGCGGTTGAATTTGAGTAAAATTTTGCAAATATCAGGATAATTGCAATTGGATTGTTTTGCCGGTTTTTGCAACAAAAGTGACTAAGGTATCTAGGGTAAACTTTTCTAACTTGCCATTGACCATATCAGAAATTCGAGGGCGGCTAACACCTAGAATAGAAGCCGCTTCTGATTGTTTGAGATTATTTTTATCAATCCAGTTGCTCATTTCATTCATTAGCATCAGTTTAGTTTCAATCAGTTGCTGACTGGCAGATTTCAATTTTTGAGCTTCATCAATAGGGAAACCAAGATCTTCAAAAACATTACCCTGAGCTTCTGTAGTATGGCGAATTTTAGTATCAATATTATTCATTTTCTAACTCCTTTACGGCAGCATAGCGTGCTTTAATGACAGCAATGTCTTTAGGGGCTGTTTTTTGCGTTTTCTTTTGGAAAGCGTGTAAACAGTAAATTGCATCTTTAAATTTAGCTAAATACACTAAGCGAAAAGCCCCTGAGGGATCTTTTACTCGAATTTCCATTACGCCTGAACCCAAATTTGCCATCGCTTTAAAATCCCTCGGTAATAAGCCTTGCTGAACTAAATCAAGATCAAAACCGAGTTCTCTTTTAATGTTATCCGGAAATTCACGAATATCATCTAAGGTTGATCCAACCCAGTGAATTGGTTTTCGTTGGGAAATTACAGTATTCATAATGTATAAAATTTTATACCTTTAATGGAAATATGCAACAAGATTTTACTCAAACATATCCGCCAATAAAAATTGTAGCACCGAATCCATTCTGAAGTGTGGAATCGCTTGGCTATAATCAAGTTGCTTGGGCTCGAATTGGTCGAATTCAAAACGGTTAAATTGCCAGTAATTTTTATCGGGTATGCGACTTGGCACGCTGCCAGGGTAGAGTGTCACTTGTTTTCTATCGCTGGAACGGATCCCTCTTATCGCTTTAATGATTTTATCTTGCTGAGTCACTTTCACCGCATCGGTTGCTTGAATCGAGGAAATGGCTAAATAGCCGGTTTCGATACCATCAAATTCTGCGTGTCTTCCCCCTTCTTGCACTAATTGTCGCATTAGGCTTTCCAAATTCGGCACTTGGTCGCTAGTAATGTGATCTGCCTTTGTTGCGATAAATAGCAATTTATCAATGTTGGACGAAAACAGACGGTGAAATAGCGAACGATTGCCATAATGGAAATGTTTAAACAGTTGCTGTAACCCTAATTTCATTTCCATAAATTCGTTATAGCCATAATTTAACGGTGTGAGGCAGTCTGCCAAAATCACTTGGCGGTCAAATTGAGAGAAGTAATCTTCATAAAACGGTTTGACGATTTTTTTCTGGTAATGCTCATAGCGTTTTTTGAGGGTATGGAAAATACTGTTTCTGTCGCTTTGTTCCAACTTTTCCCACTCAGCTTCGCTTAAATCTAATAACGGAAAAAATTGGAATACCGGTGCACCTTTGGCATTTTCAGTTGGCAACACAAATCGCCCCGGCTGAATATATTGCATTCCTTGAGCTTTGCAGGCGAGCAAATAATCGGTGTATTGTTGGCTGAATTCTGCCAGTAAATTTTCATCGGTTTTTGCAAAAAGATCGAGTTTTTTAACCGCTTGTAACCAAGGTGTGGCAAGCTCTGCACGCTCATCTTTATGTATGGTTTGTTGCGTTTGCGACCATTCTTTATAGGAAAGGGAGAGCAGGGGTAAATCTAACAGCCATTCGCCCGGGTAATCGAAAATATCCAAATAAAGCGTGCCGGTTTCTTTAATATGACGTAGCAGAGAATGTTGCCGCTGGTAGCGAATCGCAAGGCGAATTTCGCTAATGCCAGTGGTGGATTCAGGCCATTGAGGTGGTTGATTTTCAAGGCTTTGGCGGTTTTTATCATATTCAAAGCGGGGAATAGTTAAATCCCCTTGCTCAACGCGTTTTACCGATAGAATTTGCCCGTGGCGTGCAGGCGCAAACAGGTTTAAATGCGAATTACCGCCTTTGTTGATATGCAAAAGCTGATCAACCAAGCTGGTAATAAATGCCGTTTTGCCACTACGGCTTAAGCCGGTAACGGCGAGGCGTAAATGGTTGTCGAGTCCACGCTGGACAAAGTTATTCAGTTTATGGTGAATTTTTGAAAACATTTTGCAAAATTTATTGATAAAATAACCGCTTGATTATACAACGTTGCAGGGGCGTGTGAAATGGAAAACCAAAAACAAGCAGAAATCGAACTGAAAATAATGTTGGAACAGCAGAATGTGGCGTTAGTGGAAAACTACTTGAATCAAACCTCGCCATTCCCTGTGCTTGCTCATCAAACGGAATTGTTAGGCAACACCTATTATGATACGCCCGAGCAATTTTTTGCCACGCAAAAAATGGGGCTGCGGGTGCGTTCTGTGAATCAACAATATGAAATCACGTTAAAAACACAAGGGGAAATTGTAGGCGGTTTGCATATTCGTCCGGAATATAATTTAGCTTTACCCAATAGCCAGCCGGATTTTCAAACATTAGTGGAAAAATACCAGTTGCCGTTTGAAAATTCAGAGCAGATTGCAGAAAGCTTGCAAGCGATATTCAGCACCGATTTCACTCGTAAAACTTGGTTGGTGCAAGTGGGGATGTCTGACATTGAGGTAGCGTTAGATCAGGGCATCATTAAAAATCATTTTGGTGAAGAGCCGATTTGTGAATTGGAGTTTGAAATCAAGCAAGGAAATCTAGGCGACTTATTTACTTTGGTTGAGGCAATGCCAAAAGCGGATGGGATGTGGTTGAGTAATTTAAGCAAAGCCCAGCGGGGTTATTTGCTCGGACAAGCGGTTAAATGGGAGCAGAAAATTGCAACTGCAATGGATGGTGAAAACAGTGAAAAATTAACCCAATTATTAGCTGATTTTATTTGTGTCGGCAATGAAAGCTTGGAAGTGCTGGTACGTTTTAATCAATGCACTCAGCAACAATTTAGCAACTGGCAACAGGCGAGAGCCTTTGTGAAGAGTAAAGATTATTTGCTGCACAATTTAACCAATTTAAAAACAATGATTTAGCAAAAAGCCACAGGGTGTTACTCTGTGGCTTTTAGGTTATTTTACAATTTCAAATTCTAAACCTTTGAAAATGTGATCGTTAATTTGAATTTCCATTTTGTATTTACCGACAGGGTCAGTTTTATCAAAACCCCAGCAACGATTTAATACTTGATTATTTGCAAGGTTTATTTCAGTAATGATAGTATGATTTTTCTTGTCTGCAGAAGAATTAATTTTAGAGCCGGGAGAAGCTAATTTCATTGCAGCAGGGGCATAGAAAGCTTCTGCAATAGTAACTTTATTTTGTACAGGAAGATTAATACTGTGCCAGCAAAGCCTTGTTTGTTTTTTGCTAATAAAGAGCTTATTTCCCTTAATAGGTTTTGCAATTTTTTCACTTTCATCAAAAACCTGTAGCACGACTGCAGGTTTTCCTTCTGCCGGTAAATCTTTAGTGACTATTTTTTCAGCGGCAGCAAAGCTATAGTGGGAAGTTATTGTTAGGGCAAGCACTGTCCATAATTTATTCATTGTTTGATTTCTCCAATATTTGATATTTGTCACGTAATTGATTAGCAATAATTTGAATTGCCTCTCCGGCACTGATGCCTTGTGCCATCAGTTTTTGAATTTCTTCTACTGCGGCTTGTTGTTGCTCGTGTGTCAATGATAAAAGTGAATTATCCATTCAATCCTCTTTTTTGTCTAATAATATTGAGTAAAGTTCCAGTCAAAAAATGCAAAGAGGCGTTGCCATTGCTCATCAAGCGATGCAATTATCTCTATTTTTTGCAAATTTTTCGGGTGCTGAAATTGCAATTTATGGGCGTGTAACATTAAACGACTTACGCCTGATTTTTCAACTAAAGCACGGTTTTGGTGTAAGTCGCCATATTTGCTGTCTCCCATAATCGGGTGGAACAGGTGTTTCAGGTGGCGGCGAAGCTGATGTTTCCGCCCGGTTTTAGGGCTAAGTTCAACCAAACTATAACGAGAGGTTTGGTGCTTGCCGACAGGGTAAGGCATTTCAACCGTTGCTAAGCCTTTATAATCAGTAATCGCCGCTTGAGCCTCTTTTTCCTGAGAAAATTTATCCGCAATTTTATCTAAAATCACTTTGAGCGGATAATCAATTTGTGCCGAACCTTGTAAATAGCCACGCACCACCGCCAAATAAGTTTTTTGTACTAGGTGTACTAGGTGTTGTTCAAACTGCTCGCTCATTATTCGGGCGGTTTCGCTGTTGAGAGCAAACAGCAATACACCTGAGGTTGGGCGGTCAAGGCGGTGAATCGGAAAAACGTGTTGCCCGATTTGATCCCTCAGGGTTTGCATTGCAAACACCGTTTCGTGTTTATCTAACCAAGAACGATGCACCAACACTCCGGCAGGTTTGTTGATGGCGATAAGCGAGTTGTCTTGGTATAAAATATCTAAGGTCATAATACATTAAGTATAATTTATCAAATCTCTATGATGGCGCAAGCGTCCTCGCTTGTGCCAAATTTTGATTAATTAACCGTTAAAATTAGTACCAGCGTGGACGCTGGCACTATCAACGAATTTGTCAGATTAATAAAAGAACTGAGAGAGAAGTTAATCTTTCAACAACTTTTCCAAACCTAATAGCGGTTCACAAATCGCTTGTAAATAACCTTCGTTTTTCAATGCCTCTTCTAAATAAGGGGTGATTGCAAAATTGCGAGGTAAATCGGCATTTGCATCTAAAATGGCCCGCATTCTGGGAATAAAAATCCATTGTAGCCATTGGGTTGGGGTTAAGGTTTCCACGCAGAAAGGTTGCTCATTGGCTAAGGCTTCAGGGCTTGGTGGTGTCGCCTCCCAAAGTTGATTAACTCTCAGGGCGATTTCTAAATAAGATAAATGCTGTATAACTTGTGATTTCATTTTAGTTTTGCTTGTGAAATGAGACTTTTTCGGGTAAAAATAAGGGCAGATTTTACCATTCAAACCGATTTCGCTCTAGGAATTTATATGCAAAACATCGTTCAAGATAACGCTCAACCAAACCAACCGACGATTTTACAAAAGATCGTACAAGATAAAGCCATTTGGGTGGCACAAAAAGAGCAAGCCTTTCCGTTAAGTGAATTTCAGCACAAAATTGTAAAAAGCGACCATGATTTCTATGCGGCTCTTGCCAAAGGCACACACCAAGAACCAGCTTATATTTTAGAATGTAAAAAAGCTTCACCGTCAAAAGGGTTAATTCGTGCTGAGTTCGATTTAGACAGTATTGCCCAAGTGTATAAAAATTACGCTGCGGCGATTTCGGTTTTAACCGATGAGCAATATTTTCAAGGCGATTTCCGTTATATCGATCAAGTCAAACGCCAAACCACACAGCCGATTTTGTGTAAAGATTTTATGATTTCGGCATACCAGGTTTACCTTGCCCGTTTTTATAATGCTGATGCGATTTTATTGATGTTATCGGTGGTAAATGATGAAACCTACCGTGAACTTGCCACACTGGCTCACGAGTTAGGAATGGGCGTTTTGACTGAAACCAGCACGGAGGCGGAATTTGAACGTGCCTTAGCCTTAGGGGCGAAGGTAATTGGCGTTAATAACCGTGATTTGCACACGCTCACGATTGATATGAACCGCATTGTGCGTTTGGTGGAAAAATACCAAGCTCAAATTCCGGCTGATGTCTGTTTGATTTCAGAATCGGGTATTAACGATCACCAGCAAGTGAAAAACATTAAGCCGTATGTTCATGCTTTTTTAATCGGCAGCAGTTTAATGGGAAGTGCCGATCTCAATAATGCGGTGCGGGCGGTGATTTTTGGTGAAAACAAAGTGTGTGGCTTAACCCGTGTGCAAGATGTGAAAGCGGTTTATGAGCAAGGGGCATTATATGGCGGTTTAATTTTTGCCGAAGGCTCGCCTCGCCAGCTTTCACTTCGCCAAGCCCAAGAATTGGTGGTGAATGCACCGTTGCGTTATGTGGGGGTGTTCCAAAATCAAGCGGTCGAATTTGTGGAAAAAATGGCAAAACAGCTTGAGTTATTTGCAGTTCAATTGCACGGCTCGGAAGATGAGCAATACATTGCAGAACTGGCAGAGAAATTAGGTAGTAAAACTCAAATCTGGAAAGCCTTATCGGTTGATGTTGAGGTTGAAAATCTAGAATTTAACGATAATCCACAGATTGCTCGTTATGTATTAGACAGCAAAGTAGGCAATCAGCAAGGCGGCACAGGCAAAACCTTTAATTGGGCGTTGATTCCAGAAACCTTAAAACAAAAAGCGTTATTGGCAGGTGGCATTGGCACTGAGAATATTGAGCAAGCCCTTGCTCAAGGCTGTGTCGGGTTAGATTTAAATTCTGGCGTGGAAAGTGCCAAAGGCGTAAAAGATTTACAAAAATTGACCGCTTGTTTTGGCAAAATTATTCAAGCATAGGCATTCAAAGCGATGGAAATTATGCTAGAATAAAGCCGTTTTAATCATAATTAACAATGAGGATTGTAAAATGGGTACTTTTGGTTATTCAATGCTAACGGTTGTAGGCGCACTTGGTATGATCGTTATTTTTGCCAGCAACATTTTCTAATATTGGTACTATTGAACTGGTTGAAACACGGAAAATCTTGGGGTTTTCCGTGTTTTGTTTTTAAGGGGATATGATGGGTAAACTGACTTTTGCGACACTTACATTTAATGATGCAGATACACCGGTGTCGGAGCAATTTGATGATATTTATTTTTCTACCCAAGATGGTTTGGCGGAAAGTTACTATGTGTTTCAAGAAGGTAACCAACTGTGGGAAAAGTGGCAATCTCACCCGAAAGAGGCTTTTGTTATTGCGGAAACCGGCTTTGGCACGGGCTTGAATTTTTTAGCCGTTGCTGACAAATTCCAACAGTTTCGGGCAGCATTTCCGCAAAGTAAACTAAAACGACTCTATTTTATCTCATTTGAGAAATTTCCTCTGACGGCCAGCCAATTAGCTGATATTCACCAACGCTATCCGCAATTTGCAACATTATCTGAAAATTTAACCGCTTGTTGGCAGCCTCGCCAAATAGGTTGCCAACGTTATCATTTTGAGCAGGTTTATTTAGATTTATGGTTCGGTGAGATTGCTGAAAACTTACCCCAATTAGGCGATCTTTATAGCGGCACGATTGACGCTTGGTTTTTAGATGGCTTTTCGCCTGATAAAAACCTAGAAATGTGGAACGAACAGTTATATCTGCAAATGTTTCGACTAAGTGCCAATGGCGGCAGTTTTGCTACTTTTACCGCTTCAAGTATGGTCAGACGAGGGCTGGAAGCCGCAGGTTTTGCAGTGAAAAAACGCAAAGGATTTGGCAAAAAACGAGAAATGCTTTGGGGCGAGAAACCGTTAGATAGCCAAGTTTCCGAGCATAATTACCCCTATTTTTATGCCAAAAATGAAACCGCTGATGACATTGCAATTATTGGTGGCGGAGTAGCGAGTTTCTTCGTTGCGTTATCGCTGTTAGAAAAAGGCAAGCAAGTCACGCTGTATTGCAAAGATGAAACCTTGGCAATAAATGCTTCAGGAAATTTACAAGGGGCGATTTACCCACAGTTAAGCGATGATGACGAGCGAAATGTACAGTTTTATATCCATAGTTTTGATTATGCATTGCAACGCTTGCAACAACTGAAATCCAACATTGAGTTTGAGCATAATTTAAGCGGGGTAGTGCTTTACGCCTATAACGAGAAAACGGCTAAAAAACTGGAAAAAATGGTGGAGCAGACGGCTGATGACACCTTATTAAAATCTTGTTCACAGGCAGAATTAAGTGAAAAATTAGGTTTAAGCGTGCCAAACAGCGGGGCATTTATTCCGCAAGCTGGTTGGCTTTCACCGGTACAACTTGTTAGAAATGGCTTTACTTGGCTGGAGCAGAAAGGGTTGAAGATTGTACTGAATCACAAAGTTGAGCATTTAACCTTTTCTAATGGAATGTGGCAATGGCAGACGAGGGGAGAAACGGTTCGACATCAAGCGGTTGTGCTGGCAAATGGACATACGTTGAATGAATTTAGCCAAGCGAACGGCATTCCGTTGTATCCGGTACGAGGGCAAGTGAGCCAAATTCCGACTACAAGCGAATTACAAAAACTGAAGTGTGTGCTTTGTTATGATGGTTATTTAACGCCAATGTCAGCCTACGGCACGCATTGCATTGGAGCAAGCCATATTCGGGATAATGCAGAAACCGAGTTTAGTTTATCGGAGCATTGGGAGAATGTTGCAAAACTTCAGCAAAATGTAACCGTTTGTGAGTGGACGCAAGGAATTGATTTATCTGAAAATAAAGCCAAAGTCGGTATTCGTGCGGCGTTTCGTGATCGTGTACCGATGGTTGGGGCAGTGCATCATTTTGAGCAGCAAAAAAGCCAATATGCCAATTTATACAACCAGTTGATACGGAAACAAGCGGTAGAAAATGCTGAAATTTTTACCAATCTGTATATGGTAAACGGCCTGTCTTCTCGAGGTTTGACGACTGCACCACTTCTAGGGGAATTGTTAGCAAGCCTGATTGTGAATGAGCCTGTGCCAATCAGTGAGGATATTTGGCATAACCTTAGCCCAAATCGAGCTTGGATTCGAAAATTGTTGAAAGGTTCGACGGTCGCTTGATAAAACAAACCCCGAATTGATTTCGGGGTTTCGTTTATTAACGAATAATACCACGGGTAGAACGTTTGAAGAATTGTTTAAAAATAGCAATCGCAGGTTCTGTTGCTGCAATTTGCTCAATTTCTACTAGGCACTCTTCCAATGTTTTTCCGCTGGAGTAAATCAGTTTATAGACTTTGCGAATAGCGTGCATAGTTGGTTTATCAAAGCCACGACGTTTTAACCCTTCAAAGTTAATACCAAATGGGCGTGCGTGGTTACCTTGTGCCATGACATAAGGCGGTACGTCTTGGCTGACCATTGAACCGCCTCCAAGCATAACGTGTGAACCAATCACAACGAATTGGTGAATGGCGGACATTCCTCCCACAATCACGAAATCATCTAGGGTAACGTGACCTGCTAGCGTACCATTATTGGCGATAATACAACGGTTACCGATAGAGCAGTCGTGTGCGATGTGGGTGTTGATCATAAATAAGTTATCATCACCGATTTTCGTCACGCCACCGCCTTGTACCGTACCTCGGTGAATAGTAACACTTTCACGAATACGGTTACGATTACCGATCACCACTTTGGTTGGTTCACCTTGGTATTTTAGATCTTGGTTGATTTCCCCAATGCTGGCAAATTGGAAAATATGGTTATCTTCACCAATTTCAGTCATGCCGTTAATGACAACATTTGAGTGAATTTTCGTTCTAGCCCCGATTTTGACATCTTTACCGATGACTGAAAATGGACCAATTTCAACGTGAGCGCCAATTTCAGCACCTTCTTCAATGATGGCAAGCGGGCTAATTTTTGCTGTTGAATCAATTAGACGCATAGTTTGTTCCCTCTAGTTTGGGCTTATATCGAATTATTTACGGCGAGCGCACATTAAATCTGCTTCACAGACTAATTTGCCATCAACGTATGCTTTACCGGTAAATTTAGTAATACCACGTACTTCTTTAAGAAATTCAACCTCAAGTTGAAGTTGATCGCCCGGCACAACCGGTCGCTTAAAGCGAGCATTGTCAATTGCGGCAAAATAGTAGAGTTCGTCTTCACTTAACTTACCATAAGTGGCAACGGCTAATACGCCAGTTGCTTGAGCCATTGCTTCAAGAATCAATACTCCTGGGAAGATTGGTGCGCCAGGAAAATGCCCGGTAAAACAAGGTTCATTGAAGGTTACATTTTTAATGGCTTTTAACCATTTCCCTTCTTCATAATCGGTTACGCGATCAACTAACAGGAAAGGGTAGCGATGCGGTAACATATCCATAATTTCGGTTACTTCAATAATATTTGGCTCACGATTTTCAGTTGTCATTTCTGTCACTTTAAGACCTCTAATAAAATTAATCGTTAAAACGTTTTTCAAGTGATTTTAAACGTTTATTCATTTCATCAATATTCATCACTAATGCGGCAGTTTTACGCCACTCTTTATTGGTTTGTAGCGGAATACCTGATGAGTAAATTCCTTTTTCTGTAATTGGGCGCATAACCATACCCATTCCGGTAATTATGGCACCATCACAGATTTCCATATGACCGTTGATAACACTTGCTCCACCAATTTGGCAAAAGCGACCAACTTTTAGACTGCCTGCCATAATGACGCCGCCGGCAACGGCAGTGCCAAAACCAATGTGTACATTATGGGCGATTTGGCAAAGGTTATCAATAATCACATTATCTTCGATTACGGTTGGATCTAATGCACCTCGGTCAATACAAGTGCAAGCACCAATTTCAACACGATTACCGATAATCACACCACCGGTTTGTGGGATTTTAATCCATTGCCCTTTGTCATTCGCATAGCCAAACCCATCACTCCCGATAACCGTTGAGGATTGAATCAAGCAATCAGCTCCGATTTGTACATTGTGGTACACCGAAACATTTGCCCAAAGTTGGGTTCTTGCCCCGATTTTACTGTTTTTTCCCACAAAACAGCCTGCACCGATCACGGCATCATCGCCCAATTCTACGCCACTTTCAATCACGGCATTTGCCCCTACCGATACGTTATTACCCAGTTTAGCTTCAGGTGAAATCACCGCACTTGGGTGGATTTCGCTCGCTGCTTTCGGAGTAGAATCCATATATTGAGCCAGTTGAGCATAAGCAACATACGGATTGGCAACGATGATAAGATTTTGATCTGCTCGGCAAAATTCTACATCTGCCGGGCTGACGATAATAGCTCCAGCATTGCAAGCGGTCAAATTTTCCCGATATTTTGCATTTGAGATAAAGGTAATTTGCGAGCTGTCGGCTTTATCTAAAGCAGCAATACTTTGAATAGCCAAATCGGCGTTACCCCTAAGAGTACCGCCGATATGCTCCGCTAAATCAATTAAACGGAAATTTGCCATTATTTTTTCGCTTCTTCTGGTTTAGTTTCTTCAGCTTTGGTTTCTTTTTCTGTAGCTGGTTGAGCTTCAGTTGCAGGTTTTTCTATTTTAATTTCCGGATGTTTTTTAACAATAGCATCAAGTACTGCTTCAGTAATATCTTTACCTTCATCTTCAGCATAAAGTGCTACTTGTGGTTGTAATACTAAAGTGTAACCTTTCGATTTTGCGATCTCTTTAATGGTTGCATTTACTTCATCAACCGCTTGTTTTTGCGCTTCTTGTGGGTTAATGCCACCATTTTCTTTATTTGCTTGTTCAATACGTTTTTGGAATTCATCTGCACGTTTCTGGAAGGCTTCTGCTTTTTTTGCAAAATCAGCTTCACGTTTTTGAATTGCTGTTACTTTAGCTTGGAATGCGTTTGCTTCTTTTTGAATCGCATTTTGACGTGCTTGAATCTCTTTTGAACGTAAGCGAGGCGCATCTTTCTCTAATGCTGCCACTTTTTTCTTGATAGAAGCTTCTACATTTTTTTGTTCATTTTGTAATTTTTGCGCATCTTCATTAATTTTATTGCGCTCAGCCGTTAAGGTTTTATTTTCATCTGCTAATTTTTTTTCATCAGCAGCAAATTTTTCTTGGCTTTCTTTCATGAATTTATCAAATTTTGCCGAAGCATCTAATAATACAGGGTGGTTTTGTAATACATAGCTTGGATCTACGAAACCAATAGTATCTGCAGCATTCGCGATTCCGGTTGTAGAGGCTAAAGCTACGGCTAAGCCAGTCATTTTAAATAATTTTTTCATTTGTTTTCCTTGTATGAACAGTTTTGAAATAAGCGGCTAAGTTGCAAATTTTTTACATTTATTAACCGCTTGTGGTTAATTAGAATGAACTACCAATGTTGAACTGGAATTGTTCAATATCATCATTATCATATTTACGAATTGGTTTCGCATAAGAGAATGATAATGGCCCGATTGGAGACATCCATTGGAATGCAATACCGGCGGAAGCACGGAAACGTTTGAAATCACCATAGTCAGGCAAGTTCGTATATTCATCTTTCTTCCATTTTGTATGCCATGCACTTGCAGCATCAACAAAGAGAGATGTTCTTACATTGTGCTGATATTTTTCGCTCACAAATGGCGTTGGTGTGATTAATTCCAAGCTTGCCGCAGCTAACGCATTACCACCGATAATATCATTCTTCATGCTATCAAATTTACCGGATTTTGTATTATAGTAAATTGCTTGAGGCCCAATAGCACCGTAAGAGAAACCTCTTAGTGTACCAATACCTCCGGCAGTATAAAGCTGATAGAATGGAACTTCTTTACCACCAAATCCATTAGTATAAGCAATGCTAGCTTTCGTTGAAATTACCCATTTGTGCTCACGGTTTAACGGGTAATAATTTCTAAAGTCTGCACTGACTCGGTAATATTTATTGTCAGAGCCTGGAATTGTAATTTTACCGCCAATATTTGCAGTAGTTCCTTCAGTCGGGAAATAGCCTCTATTCAAGCTGTTGTAGTTCCAACCGAGAGAAAAATCAAAATCGTCCGCTTTGATTTTTTTGTAATAATCGGTAGCTGGATCGAACTCAAAATTCATTGATTTTACATATTTCTCACGAGTGTACTCACGTGCTGCATTTTTAATTTTATCGTGCGTATAGCCTAAACCTAAGTAGTATGAGTTATTTTCATTTACCGGGAAGCCTAATGTGCCGTTAATACCATAGGTTTGGCGTTTATATGAAGCCACTGAATCATTGTCTGAGTTATCATAATCTTCATAGAAAATATTACCGCCTAAACTTACACCATCTTTAGTAAAGTAAGGTTCGGTATAGCCTAGGTTAACGCTGGTACCGTAGTTATTACGGGTACCATTTAGACTGATAGTTGACCCCATACCTAAGAAATTATCTTGTTTAATTCCTGCTTGATAGCTGATACCGTTTTCCGTGCCGTACCCGATACCAAAGTTAATACTACCGGTATTGCGTTCTTTAATTTTATACACTACATCAACTTGATCGGCTGTACCTTCTACATTTGGCATTGACATATCAACACTTTCATAGAAACCGGTTCTTTCTAAACGAGCTTTACCTAGAGAAGCTTTGTTTGTGGAAAGCCAAGCACCTTCTTGTTGGCGCATTTCACGACGTAATGTTGAATCTGCAGTGACACCATTACCTTCAAAACGGATTTTACGAACATAAAGACGACGACCGGCATCCACAACAAAACTGATTTTTACGGTTTTATTTTCTTCATTAAATTGAGGATAAATATCTACTTTAGCTGAACCATAACCTGCGTCCCCTAAAATAGATTTAATCTCTTCTTCAATTTGTGTAAGGTCTGATTTACGGAATAATTGACCAGGCTTGAATTCTTTTAGTAGGGCGTTGAGCTGGCTATCCATATTGGCTGTATTGCCGATAATGCGCATTTCACTGACATGGTACTGTGACCCTTCATCTAATTTATAGGTCAATGCAACTTCCGTTTTATTATCATTGAATTGAACATCGGTATCTTGGATAGCAAATTTTGCATAGCCACGATTTAAATAAAAATCTCTTAATGTTTCTAAGTCTTTTTGATAGGCGGTTTGTTCGAATTTGCTACTTTCAAAAATATTCCACCAAGAAACATCAGGTTGAATATCTAAGTTTTCTAATAATTTTTTATCAGAGAAGGCATTATTACCTTCAAACTTAATTGTTTTGGCTTTAGCAACTTCACCTTCATTAATCGCTAACTTAATATTAACGCCACCTTCGGTGTTATTCGCAACAGATGTGTCAATTTTGGCTTCATAACGGCCGGTAGAGTGATAATGTTCGATTAGTCCTTCTTTAAAAGCTTCAAGCTTGGCAGCATCAAAAATTTCACCTTGGTTAATTAAGTTTGCCTTTAAATTTTGCTCTAAGGCATCTTTAGGAATCGCTTGGTTACCTTCGATCTCTACCTTGCCAATAATCGGTTTTTCAGCGACTTTGATGACAAGCGTATTGCCTTCTCGTGTTGCACGAACATCTGCAAAACGTTGTTGGCTGAATAGATGGCGGACGACATTAGATACGTCAGTATCCGTTGCTGTTTGACCTACTCTAACCGGAATAGATGAAATGATAGATTCGCCTGTTGTAGGTTGCACACCTTCAACACGAATGTCTTTTACTACGAAAGGTGCAGCAACTACACCGTTTGCAATTAAAAGAGAGGAAAGTAATAATTTTTTCATTGAAATTATCCTATGATCGTTTTGCAAAATTATTAAGAATATAGTGTAAATCCATATTATGGATTTTGATGTCAGGGTGCTTTTTGCAAAAAAGTCACCTTTTTTAACCGCTTGTTAAAAGTGAATTATATCGTTGGCAAAGGCGAATAACATTAAACTCAGCACGAATGCAAATCCAATTTGTTGGAATTTGAGTTGTATTTTTTCTGATAATGCTTTTCCACGAATTGCTTCAACAGCCAATAAAACAAGTTGCCCACCATCTAAGGGTAAAAGTGGAAATAAGTTCATTACCCCCAAATTGACACTGATTAGAGCCATAAAACTAAGGTAATAAACTAAGCCGATTTCAGCTGTTGCACCGGCTCCTTTTGCCATTGAAATTGGCCCACCTAAATTTTTAATGGACAAATCACCGCTTATTAAATTACCGATAAATTGGAGTATGGTTTGGGTAAGAGACCACACTTTTTCGATACTTTTATAAAATGCGGTAAGAATATCATATTTTAATTCGGTACGATATTTATCTGCAAGAGGCTCATAACTTGGTATTACCCCGATAATATAGCGTTCGTCTTTTTTTTCTGGTTGGACGACAAGGTCTTTAATCTGACCTCGTTGTTCAATTTTAAGTTCAATAGGTTTACCTGCTTGTACCAGTTCAACTAAATTGAACCAATTAAATGGCTGCTGGTTAATTTGAAGAATACGATCACCTGCTTGAATACCCATTTGGCTTGCAGGAGAATTTTCGACAACTTGTTTAATTTCAGCGGTGACTTTTGCACTTTTGGGGCGAATACCTAATGCGGTTAATGGGTTTTCTTTGGCTGAGTCAATACTCCAGTTAGATAAATCGAGTTCATATTTTTGTGTTGAGTTGCCGTTGATATTTCCCTCTAACGGTACATTTTTATTGCCCACAAAACCAACTAGTGCTAAAGATGCACTTTCCCAATCTTGGATAGATTGATGACCGATTTTTGTAATTTCCAATTCGGTAGGAATTCTTGCTTGGGAGGCGATAGTGTTTGGTAAAATTTCCCCAATAACAGGTTTAACAGTTGGAATACCGGCAATAAAAACGACCCAGTATGCCAAAATCGCAAAAATAAAATTTGCAGCAGGACCGGCTATAATAATAAATGCACGTTGCAATACAGATTTTGTGTTAAGAGCTTGTTGAGCTGGAGCGTTGATATCCGTTTCACCATTCCACATTTGTACATAGCCGCCCAGAGGAATAAGTGAAAAAACAAATTCGGTTCCTTGTTTATCTTTTTTCTTAAATAAGACTTTACCAAATCCGATCGAAAAACGGATCACCTTTACCCCGCATTTGCGAGCAGCCCAAAAGTGCCCGTATTCATGCACAAAAACCAGTACGCAAATTAAAATAAAAAATGCAATGATGGACGTCATATTCTATAGTACAAAAAAGAAGAATGTAGCAAAAAACGGAACGGCAGCGGTTAAACTATCAATACGATCTAAAATACCTCCATGCCCAGGAATTAACTGGCTACTGTCTTTAATGCCTGCTTGGCGTTTAAACATACTTTCTGCCAAATCGCCTAAGACTGAAATAGCAACCGTACCGACCGAAACTAAAATAAATGGGGTAGTGGCTAATGCTTTGCCGAATACATTTGCCGGTGTAAGTTGTAAAAAGGTAAAGGCAATCAAACTAGAGGTGAGTACGCCACCAATTACGCCTTCCCACGATTTACCCGGAGATACTTTTGGGGCAAGTTTTCTTTTGCCAAAGGCTCTGCCAGCAAAATAAGCACCTGAATCAGCTCCCCAAACTAATAAACAGACGTAAAGGAATAAATAAGTTCCTTGGTATGGATCAAATGCATAATTATGGAAACGCAATGCGAGCGTGCCAATTAAAAACGGCACTAAGGTAGCAAGTCCAAATAGGAATTTAGCTGCAACAGATTTTTCCCACAGTTTTGCCGAGTTGGGGTAAGTTGCCACTAGGACAAGGGCAATTAACCACCAAATACAGCCAATAAAGAGGATAGGGGTAGTCTCATCAGTAATAAAACGGGTGGCTCGGATATAATCAGTATTCGCAACGATCGCAAAAAGTAATAAGCAGATTGTCACCATTGCCACAATTGCACGTGGCACAGGGTGTTTAAAGCCGGCAAATTGAGCCCATTCCCACATTGCAGCCACAACAATTGCCGATAACACTAAAGTTAAAGGAAGTGGTGAGAGCCAAAATATGGCAGCCAGCACGGCAATAATCATAATAATCGCTGAAAGTACACGTTCTTTAAGCATTGTATTTCCTTATTCTTTTTATATTAACAACCACCGAATCGGCGTTCACGTTGCTGATAAGCATAAATTGCATCACTAAAAGCCTCATCATTAAAATCAGGCCATAAAACCGGGCTAAAAAACAGCTCGGCATAAGCAATTTGCCATAATAGAAAATTGCTGATCCGCTGCTCGCCACTGGTTCGAATTAATAAATCCACTTGCGGCTGGTTTTCTGTCACTAAATGTTGTTGAAACAATGCTGGTGTAATCTGCTCCACAGCAAGTTGTTCAGATTTAACGTGTACTGCTAGTTGTTGAGCAGCTTGAACAATATCCCAGTAACCACCATAGTTGGCAGCAATGTTTAAGATTAGCCCAGTATTGTTTTCGGTTAATTTTTCCGATTCGGCAATGCGTTTTTGTAAATTTTCGCTAAAGGCGGATTTATCGCCTATAATCTTTAAGCGAATATTATTTTTATGTAATTTTTTAACTTCAGAATCTAAAGCTTTCATAAACAGAGACATTAAAGCTGAAACTTCAGTTTCTGGTCTGCTCCAATTCTCACTGCTAAATGCGTAGAGGGTTAAAACTTGGATATGATGCTTTGCTGCAAAACTAACTGCAGAACGAACTGCCTTTACACCATTCTGATGACCAAAAATGCGTAATTTTCCTTTCTGCTTAGCCCATCTGCCATTGCCATCCATAATAATGGCAACGTGCTTAGGCATATTTTGAGGATCGAAGTTCACAGAATTTTACTCACTAAAATAATAAATTAAGCTAAAAATAGTCGTAACTATACCATAGGATAAGCCAGAGTGGAATTGACAAGCGATGTTTGCAAAGGTTTTATTTAACCAAAAAGCATTAAAGTGAGAGGCTTTAATGCTTAATTAGAAATATGAGGTTAAAAATTGTCTTTTTGCTGACGAAGTGCAATAAATTCGGCTAAATCGACCGCTTGCATAAACGGGTTCACCTGCATTTCCAAGCCAATAGTGGTTGGCAAAGTCGGTTTGTTTTGCGAACGTAAAAGATCAACCTGTTCTTGATATTCCGATAATACACAGCTTGGTGGTAGAACCGCTTCTGCAAATTTCAAATTGCTCTTGGTGTATTCGTGAGCCGGGTAGGCTTTAACCGAGTTAGGCAGATTTTTAAAGCGTTGTAACGCATCAAATTGGGCTTGGTAATCACCGGTGAAAACCCGCCCGCAACCGCCGGAGAATAACGCATCGCCACAAAACAGATAATCATAGCCAAATAAATAACTGATATGCCCTGCGGTATGCCCACCACTTTCAATAATCCTTACATCATAACCAAACAGGCTGATATGTTGTTCAGGCGAGACAATCACATTGGCAAATTCAGCCACTTCTTGCGGACCATAAACAGGGATATTCGGATATTGCTCAACAATACCACTCACCCCATCAGTATGGTCGTGGTGATTATGGGTAATCAAGATAGCGGTTAAATTTAACGCATTTTTTGCAATAAAGTTTAATGCTGGCTGATGTTCTGATGGATCAATAATAATCACATCTTGCCCGTTACGGATTGCCCAAATGTAATTATCTTTTAATGCCGGAATGGGAGTGATCTGGAGCATAACGTTCTCCTGATAGAACTGAAAAAAGGGTGGGGCATTACCAGCCACCCTCGGCACACGGAAATTTCAACCCAGACTGCTTTCTTCCGAACCTGATCAAGTAAGCTGAACACCATTGCGAGGAACCAATAACGCCCCATCGAATTACGCAAGCTTGCGTAAGGCCTCACATTATAGATAAATTTAAAAATAAGACAAGAACGAATTTTGCAAGCGGTTATTTTATGTTAGAAATTTGCGTAAAATAACGCTTGATTCTTTAATTTTCAGGCGAAAATCATTGGCACTCAGGCTATATATTGTAGCGGATATAAATCTAATTTATCCATTAATTGGCGATCATGATCTTCTTCCGGATTTTCTGTAGTAAGTAATTTATCGCCATAGAAAATAGAATTTGCTCCTGCCATAAAACAGAGGGCTTGCATTGCCTCCGGCATAGTAGTTCTGCCAGCAGAAAGTCGGACAAAGCTTTGAGGCATAGTAATTCTTGCTACCGCAATGGTACGAACAAATTCTGTCCAGTCTAAATCTTCGGCATTGGTAAGCGGTGTACCTTCTACTTTAATCAACTGATTAATCGGTACGCTTTCAGGTTGAGGATCGAGGTTAGCGAGGCTTGCAATTAGGCCTGCTCGCTCGGGGCGGGTTTCGTTCATTCCCACAATACCGCCACAGCAAACTTTCAAGCCGGCATTGCGAACTTTACCTAAAGTGTCCATTCGATCTTCGTGATTTCGGGTATGGATAATTTTGTTATAGCGTTCAGGGTCGGTATCTAAATTATGGTTGTAGTAATCCAGTCCTGCTTGCTTTAATTCTTCTGCCATTCCCTCTTCAAGCATACCGAAAGTACCACAGGTTTCTAGCCCCAATGATTTCACCGCATTGATGATTTCTGAGACTACTTTAATATCTTTAGGCCTAGGTCCTCGCCACGCAGCCCCCATACAAAAGCGGCTTGCTCCACGCTCTTTGGCAATTTTAGCTTTTTCTACAATCGTCTCTACATCAAGCATTGTTTGCTTTTCTATTCCCGTATCATAGCGGGCAGATTGGGGGCAATATTCGCAATCTTCCGGACAGCCTCCTGTTTTAATTGAGAGTAACGTTGAAAGCTGGATCGCATTAGCATCAAAATTTTCACGGTGAACTTGTGCCGCTCTAAACACTAAATCCATAAACGGCAGATCAAATAGTTCTTCCACTTGGCATTTTCGCCAATATTGTGCTGTTGGGTGTGGGGTAAGCTCATCTTTGGCTTTCAGCCTTAATTGGAATGTTGTCATTATTGTACTTCTCCTTTATACAAAAGGACTAAACCTCATTCAAGGTTTAGTCCTAAACTAATTTTTTAGCGATTATAACTTATAATTACAACTTATAACTTCGGACCAGCAGCAATTAATGCTTTGCCTTCCTCGTTGGTCGCATATTTTTCAAAGTTTTTCACAAATCTGCCAGCTAAATCTTCTGCTTTAGCTTGCCATTGTGCTTTGTCTTCATAAGTGTTACGAGGGTCTAAAATGTGGGTTTCTACACCCGGTAACGCAGTTGGAATTGCTAAATTGAAGATTGGTAATGTACTCATTTCCGCTTTCTCAATTGAGCCGTCTAAGATGGCATCAATAATACCCCGTGTATCTTTAATCGAAATACGTTTACCTGTGCCGTTCCAACCGGTATTCACTAAATAGGCTTCCGCACCGGCTGCTTCCATACGTTTCACTAACACTTCAGCATATTGTGTCGGGTGGAGTGATAAGAACGCCGCACCGAAACAAGCAGAGAAAGTTGGGGTTGGCTCAGTAATACCACGCTCTGTACCTGCTAATTTTGCGGTAAAGCCTGATAAGAAGTAGTATTTAGTTTGTTCAGGCGTTAATTTAGACACCGGTGGCAATACGCCGAATGCATCTGCCGTTAAGAAAATCACTTTTTTAGCGTGTCCTGCTTTTGACGGCACGGCAATATTATCAATATGATAAATCGGATAGCTCACACGGGTATTTTCTGTTTTTGATTTATCATCAAAATCAATAGTGCCATCTTCACGCACAACCACGTTTTCTAATAACGCATCACGGCGGATTGCACGATAAATATCCGGCTCGTTTTCAATAGAAAGGTTGATGGTTTTCGCATAGCAACCACCTTCATAGTTAAATACGCCGTTTTCGTCCCAACCGTGTTCATCGTCACCAATCAATTTGCGTTTCGGATCGGTTGATAGTGTCGTTTTACCGGTTCCTGATAAACCAAAGAAAACCGCCACATCACCTTCTTCGCCCACATTGGCTGAACAGTGCATTGAAGCGACACCTTTTAATGGTAAGAAGTAGTTCATCATAGAGAACATACCTTTTTTCATCTCACCACCGTACCAAGTACCGCCAATGATCTGAACACCTTCTGTGATATTAAATGCCACAAAGTTTTCTGAATTTAAGCCTTGCTCTTTCCAGTTCGGGTTAGTTACTTGGGAACCGTTCATTACCACAAAATCCGGTTTGAAATCTTTTAATTCTTCTTCTGTTGGACGAATAAACATATTTTTCACAAAGTGAGCTTGCCACGCAACTTGGGTAATAATACGCACATTGATGCGATGCTCAGGGCTTGCACCACAGAAAGCATCAATAATAAATAAACGCTTATTAGATAACTCATCGGTCACTAAGGTTTTTAAACTTTGCCAAGTAGATTGAGTCATCGGTTTATTATCATTTTTAGCTGCATCAGATGTCCACCAGACGGTATCTTTTGTCGTTTCATCTAATACGATATATTTATCTTTCGGCGAACGCCCCGTGAAAATGCCGGTATCTACCGCTACTGCGCCTAAATTTGTTAGGACGCCTTTTTCATAACCTTTAAGATCCGATTTCATCTCTTCTTCAAACAGTTGCTCATAGCTAGGGTTACGCACGATTTCTTTTACATTTGTAATGCCTAAGTCTGCAAGTTCTTGTTCAATACGATTTAACATAGTGGTTACCTCATAATAGTTATAAATTTAAAACTGGGTTGATTATACGAAAATTGAAAAATAAAAAATGTTACATACTTCAAATTTTTGACATTTAGTTTAAAAAAACCGCTTTAAAATACGCATTTGTTTGTTTTATATCAATTTTTCGAATACATTTAGCACTATCCATCGCCTGTTTAAGTAACAAGCGGTAAGATTTTTAGAATTTTTTGCAAATTCAAGGTAAAATCAACCCGCTTAGTTCATTACTATTTCATATAAGAGAAAATAAATGCGTTTATTAATTACTTTTTTTGCCCTATTACTCGGCTTTTTCCAATATAGCTTTTGGTTTGGAAAAAATGGTTGGAGTGATTATCAAGAAGTGCAAGAAGAAATTGCTTTATTAAAAGTAGAAAACACAAAGCTTACTTCACGCAATAAACTAATTGAAGCCGAAATTTACGATTTAAAGAACGGCGTAGATGCACTTGAAGAGAGAGCAAGACTTGAACGAGAAATGGTAAAAGAGAACGAGATTTTCTACCGAATTGTACCAAAAAACAAATAATACATAATTGATATATTATGAAGCGAAAAATTATTGCAGTAATTCCGGCGTCAGGAGTTGGTAGCCGGATGCAAGCAGAAAAACCAAAACAATATTTACAATTAAAGGGTAAGACTATCTTAGAGCATACAGTGTCTATTTTTCTTGAACACCCTCATGTTGAAAAAGTGATTGTAGCGGTGGCAAGAAAAGACCCTTTTTATTCCACATTGGAACTCCTAAAATCCCCTAAGATCCAACTTGTTTTTGGAGGAGAAACGAGAGCAGATTCAGTGCTAAATGCCTTACAGGAAATCAACACTGAAAATGCTTGGGCATTAGTTCACGATGCAGCTCGCCCTTGCCTCAAGCGGTCAGATTTAGATAAACTTTTGCAAATTAACGATCCGCAAGGTGGCATTCTCGCCATTCCAGCGGTAGATACGATGAAAAGAGCAAACGGCACGAAAATCGCACACACAGAAGATCGCTCAACCTTATGGCACGCTTTAACCCCACAATTTTTTCCTGCTCAAGCATTAAAACAAGCATTATCCTCTGCTTTTGCCAATAAGCTTCAGGTAACAGACGAAGCATCTGCAATGGAGCTTGCAGGCTACCAGCCACAATTGGTTTCAGGTAGAAGTGATAATATCAAAATCACTCGCCCTGAAGATTTAGCCTTAGCGGAATTTTACCTTACACATAATTTGGAGAACTAAAATGATACGTATTGGACACGGTTTTGATGTTCACGCTTTTGGCGAAGATAGACCACTGATGATTGCTGGGGTTGAAGTGCCTTATCATACAGGCTTCATTGCGCATAGTGACGGAGATGTAGCGCTGCACGCTTTAACAGATGCGTTGCTTGGCGCAGCAGCTTTAGGTGATATTGGCAAATTATTCCCTGATACTGATATGCAATACAAAAATGCCGATAGTCGTGGTTTGTTGATTGAAGCTTACCGACAAGTGCAAGAACAGGGCTATCAAGTCGGTAACGTCGATGTAACCATTATTGCTCAAGCTCCGAAGATGCGACCGCATATTGATAAAATGAGACAGGTGATCGCAGACGATCTACAATGCGATATTTCACAAGTGAATGTAAAAGCCACTACAACAGAAAAATTAGGGTTTACCGGGCGAGGTGAAGGCATAGCTTGTGAAGCCGTAGCATTGTTACTAAAAAGGGCATAGCTTAGAGAAGTGAGGAAGCGGTCTTATTTTCATTAGCGTTTTGTGCGTTTAGCGAAAAATACGCAATTTTTTTGAGAAATATGACCGCTTGTATTGTTTTAAATTGGGCGGAAACTACCAGCTTCCTCCAGCGCCTCCACCGCCTGATGAACCACCACCGAAGCTGTCGCCACTGCCTCTGCTTCCGCCAAAACCACCACCGAAGCCTCCGCCAAATCCACCTCCGAGACCACCGCCAAAGCCCCCACCTCTGCGTTGGCTTTCTCTTAGTATTTGTCCTAGTTGATCCATTGAGCTGGGACTAATATAGGTACTGTTTCCTCGTGGGCGGAAAATTAGGAAAATCACAATGCCGGCAAACAAGAAAAAGAGTAAGCCGTCTATGTCATCAAATTCTTGCATTTCTTCGCCATAACTTGCATAAGGGGCATATTCCCCGTTAATGGCTGCCATAATGGCGGATAAGCCACGGGCGATACCGGCTGCATATTGCTCTTGTTTGAAGAATGGCGTGATGTCATTGCGGATAATGCTCGATGCAATCGCATCAGGTAACGCTCCTTCAAGCCCACGTCCGGTGGCAATAAAGAGTTTGCGATCATTTTTGGCAATTAATAACAATATACCATTGTTCTCGTTATTTTTGCTCCGTCCGATTCCCCATTTGTTAAACAGGGTATGAGCATAGGTTGAAACTGCCTCGCCTTCCGTGCTTGGAATAATCACCACGGCAATTTGCGAACTTGTCTTGGCACGGTTAGCAATTAAGGCATCTTCTAATGTCCGCCATTCTTGTTGGCTCAAGGTGTTTTTGGTGTAGTCCGTAATATAATAAAACGGATTAGGCGGCTCTGGGTAGGTCACCGCTGTGGCATTTAGGCTAAACAGAGCCAAGCACACCAATAACAAGCGGTTGAAAATAGATGGAAATTTGCAAAGGGATTTCATCATTTGACTACCACCTCGTTTGAAAGCTCGTTTTTATCATCAGCCTGATAAGGGAAATGGTGAGCGAGCGGAGCTTCCACCATTTTGATTGCATCACAAATGGCTTGGGTGTAATCGCCTTGTTGGCAGTCCAAACACATTGTGGCATAGATTTTTTGCCAAAAATCGTTATCGACTTTTTGATGAATGCCTTCATCGCCAATAATCGCAGCGTAGTGAGGCTTGAATGAAAGGTAGATCAACACACCGTTATGTTCAGCCGTTTCACGCATTTTTAATTCATCGAAAAGCTCACTTGCTCGTAACATAGCGGCGTTGTCGGTTTTGCCGATTTTGGCTTTTCGTTCCACCACCACACGCAATTCGGCAGAGGTTTTTTGCTCTAAATCGGCAATTGCTTGTTCAATGCGTTGCGTATCTATCGGTAATTTGTTGGAGAGAAAAGAAAATAATCCCATTTGTTCCCCTTAAAAAGAAAGCAATAAGCACCGAATTTGAAAGAGCTTATTGCTTTTAATATGAATAAATTAAAACTAAAATTAGTTGAAGTTTACGGTTGGTGCTTTATCAGAACCTGCTTCAGATTTAAATTGCGGTTTTGCTTTAAAGCCCATAATCATTGCCGCTAATTTAGTCGGGAATTCACGCACTTGTTTGTTGTACTCTTTCACTTTTTCGTTAAAGTTATTGCGTTCAACGTTAATGCGGTTTTCCGTGCCTTCTAATTGAGCTTGCAGATTTAAAAACGCTTCGTGAGCTTTTAATTCAGGGTATTTCTCAACGGAAACCAATAAACGTGAAAGGGCAGAGTTTACACCTTGTTGGGCTTCTTGGAATTTAGCCATTTGCTCTTCGGTGGCATTGCTTGGGTCAATAGTTACCGCAGTCGCTTTTGCACGAGCTTCAATTACAGATGTTAAGGTTTCTTTCTCAAAGTTAGCCTGACCTTTTACGGTATTCACTAAGTTTGGAATTAAATCCGCTCGGCGTTGGTAAGCAGATTCAACATTCCCCCATACGGAGTTGATGTCTTCTTCTGCACGCATTAAATCGTTGTATTTTGTTAAAGAATAACCGCCAACTGCAAGCACGGCGATCAGTAAAATCCAAAAAATCTTTTTCATTATGAAATCCTATAAATAAAAGAGTGAAAAATTGGGTGCATTGTATCGGGAAAAAGCGGATATAGCTAGCGTACTTACAAATTTTTTCATACTATGGGGCGTAGATAAGATTTGTAAATTTTTGTTCAAAGTCGACCGCTTGTTGTTTGATTGTAGATAAGAGGAAAGCCAAATGCTCAGAGGAATTTTAGCTTCGCTTGCAGCCAATGTGCTGTTTGGAGCAGTTTACTATTTTGCGATATTACTTCGCCCGTTAGAAGGAGAAGCGATGTTCGGCTTTCGGATAGTGGTAGTCATTCCGTTTATTTTGCTGGCGATTATATTGTTTAAACAGCAATCGGCTTTTGCGGATCTTTTGCAAAAAATTCGACAAAATCCACCGCTTGTATTGGTCATTTTGCTCCTTGCTCTCAACACCGGCGTGCAGCTTTGGCTGTTTTTATGGGCTCCTAATCACGGGCAGGCGTTGCAGGTGTCGTTTGGTTACTTGCTTTTACCGATTGTGGCGGTGGCTCTAGGAAAAATGGTGTTTAAAGAACATTTTACCCGCCTGAAATGGCTTTCTCTACTTTTCGCAGTCATCGGTGTTGGCAGTAGTTTGTTTTTTAACAGCACGATTTCGTGGGCGACTTGGTTAGCTGGGTTGGGTTATCCGCTTTATATTACCCTTCGCCGTTATTTTCAAATCAACACGTTAGCTACTTTTTTTGTGGAGTTGTTACTGGTATTACCCGTTGCACTTTATTATCTCAGCCAAGTGGAAATGACGCCAATAGTGGCAGAAAATCCGCAAATTTATTTCTACCTCGGATTGCTGGGGCTGGTAAGTGGCAGTGCTTTTATTCTTTATATCCTCTCGAGCAATTTATTACCGATTAATGTATTAGGTTTACTGGGCTATGTTGAACCGTTGGTGATGTTGCTGATTTCTTTTGCCATCGGCGAAAAACTCGATGCCAATTCCTATATTTTGATGGTCTGTTTGCTGGTTTCGATTGGATTATTGAGTTGGGATAGTTTTCGTAGCAAGGTGTGATAATTAAGGAAAAATAAATCGCTTGTAGAGCAAGCGGTTTAAAGATTATTTGACCGGTTTCAATAGACCTGCTTTTTTTGCTCGCTGATAGGCTTGCTTAAAAGCGATTAAGCCTTCTTGCTTTAAACGAACGGAAACTGGACGTTGTTGATTCATTTTAGATTTCCTTTTGGCGTAATTAAAATGAAACAATCTTGATTAACGCCCAAGGGATAAACCACTTGGAAAGATTGCATAAAATCACATCGTGGCACACACATATGCTGATACATTCGGTTAAGTGAATCTCTCTCGGCAATGAAGAGATAGCTTTCTGGTGTAAAACGTACATAATGCTCAAATAATAAACGCTCAAGGGTTTCTTGTAAAGCAATTATTTCTTTACGTTTGAACTGATGATTCGCTGCGGGGGCATAAATGTCAATATTAGAACCGCTATTTTCTAGATGCTCTTTCGCCATAAATTTGATTGTGCAACAGGAATAGGTGTTTATATAGTTTGTGATGTCTTTGCCTAATGCGGACAAAGTCGATATAACATCGGCATCTGAGCAGAAATTAATGATAAATGCGACATTAGCAATAGTAAATTCACTGTATTGATAAGAAATTCCACTATCAGGATCGGTAAATTCAATAAACTGCATAGTATCTCCTCGTAGCAAAATCATAACGAGTTGATATTATTCGTAAAGTGCTGAAAATGATTTTTTCGATCTCGATCGCAAAAATAATATTTTAGACTTGATATTTCGATGAAATAGAATTCAGTAAGTACCAATATGATATAAAAACGGAGCGTTTCGCTCCGTTTTTGTTTGTATTTGTGTTTGTGCTTTATTCTGCTTTTTGTTTGATAGCGGCATAGACTACGCCGGTGACTAATGAGCCGATGGCAATAGCAGCTAAGTACATTAACGGTTGTGAAACGAATGGAATCACGAATAAACCGCCGTGTGGGGCTTGTAGGGTAATGCCTAGTGCCATTGAAATTGCACCGGCGGTTGCACCGCCTAAGATTGAGCTGGCAATTACACGCACAGGGTCTGCCGCCACGAACGGTAATGCCCCTTCTGAAATAAAGCATAAACCTAACACGAATGAAGCTTTACCTGCATCACGTTGGTTGGTGTTGAATTTGCTACGAGCAATCAGGGTCGCAATCGCCATACCAATTGGTGGAACCATACCTGCCGCCATCACCGCTGCCATTGGCATATATTGTTGTGAAGCAATTAAACCCACACCAAAGGTATAAGCCGCTTTATTCACCGGACCACCCATATCGGTACACATCATCGCACCGAGAATAATACCTAAAATAATTGCATTGGTTTGCCCCATTGTGTTTAACCATTCCACTAAGGCATCCATTAATGCTTTCACCGGTGGGTTGATGACATAAATCATCAGTAAGCCGACAATCGCTGAGCCTAAGAGTGGTAAAATCAAAATAGGTTTAAGTGAGGTTAAACTTGCCGGTAGCTGAATTGCACCATTTAAGAATTTTACGGTATAACCGGCTAAGAAACCGGCTACGATACCACCTAAAATCCCTGCTCCTGCGGTGGTAGCAAGCATACCGCCGATAAGGCCGACAGCTAACCCCGGACGGTCTGCAATTGAGAACGCTACATAGCCTGCGAATACCGCAATCATTAAGTGGAATGCCGCACCGCCACCAATATCCATTAAGGCTTTCGGCAAGCCGCCTGCGATGGTTTCATCTTTAAAGGCTTCAATTCCGAACATAAAGGAAATAGCGATGAGCAAGCCACCTGCTACCACCAGCGGTAACATATGTGATACACCGGTCATCAAGTGTTTATATAACCCTTTTTTCTCAGAAGTTGGAACTTCAGCATTATCCGCTTTTGCCACACCACCTTCGTAAATTTTCGCTTGAGCAAAGGCTTTTTCAAATTCTTGAGTGGTTTTCTTCAATGCTAAACCGGTTGAGGTGCGATACATCGGCTTGCCTTTGAATTTTTCCAAATCGACATCAATATCGGCAGCTACAAAGACTAAATCTGCCGCTGCGACTTCTTCGGCGGAAATTGGATTTCCTGCTCCTACTTGACCACGGGTTTCAACCTTGATGTTCCAACCCTGTGCTTTGGCATAATTTTCGATTGCTTCCGCAGACATAAAAGTATGAGCCACGCCAGTTGGGCAAGCGGTAACAGCAACGATATTTTTCACACCAGATGAAACCGCTGAAACCGCAGTGGTTGCGGTAGCATTTGCAAAAGTTTGTGCATTTTCGACCGCTTGTTTGAGACTGGCTTCAGGTTGAGCAAAGGCTTGTTCTAAGTCCAAAATTGCCCCTTGCTTGCCGGCAGCTTCTTGTGGAATTGCGTTATCGAATAACACCACAAAATCAGCTTGGTTTGCCGCCACAACATTGTGTCCTTGTTGCTTGGCAGCGGCAGATAACATTTCATTCACTAAGAAACGGCGTGCGTTGCCTAGTGTTTGAGGAAATACAAAAGAAATATTCATATTGGTTTGTTCCTTTGATTGAGGTTTAATGATTTTCTGAAATCACGGTAATGTCGGTTTGTTTAATAATATCGTCTAACGTCGCACGGTCTGCAATCCCAACGTTACTTTGAACAACAGCTAGAGCAGAAGTAGCTGAGGCAAAACGCAAGGTCTGCTCTTTGCTCCAACCTTGGGATAAGCCGTAGATCAAGCCGGCAACCATTGAATCACCAGCACCTACAGTGCTAACTACATTTTCGCAACGTGGTGGGCGGGCTTGTAACACGCCTTCGTGATTTAGCCAAAGAGAGCCTTGTTCGCCCATTGATATAATTACATTTTCAATACCACGGGAACGTAATTGTTTAGCTGCACTAATAATCTCTTCGATTGAGTTGAGTGAATGCCCGACCAGCACTTCCAGCTCTCGGCGGTTTGGTTTTACTAACCAAGGGTGAGCGGTTAAGCCGGCGGTGAGAGCCGCATTGCTGGTATCTAACACCACTTTTAAGCCTTGGCGGTGTAAAGATTCCAACCAAGAAGCAAATTTTTCCGGCGTTACGCCACGAGGGAGAGATCCACACACTGCAACTAAGTCAAATTTGCTTTCCCACTGATGAGATAATGTGACGAATTTTTCCCAATCGCTTTCCGAAATTTCAAAGCCGAGAAAGTTCAGATCAGTTACATCAGCCTCGGTTTCAGTGATTTTGACATTAATGCGGGTTTTACCGTTAATACGGTAAAATTCATCAGCCAAATCATTGTGTTTAAAGGCATTTACGAAATCGCCTTGATTTTCTTCGCCTAAAAAGCCGGTAACCGAAAGTTTTGTGCCTAAGTCAGCTAAAACTTTAGCAACGTTAATACCTTTGCCGGCAGGGTATAAACCAAGGGTTTCTACGGTGTTCACTTCGCCGATTTCAATACGTTGAAGTTTGCCGACTAAATCAAAGGCAGGGTTGAGGGTAACGGTTGCAATACGCATAATGATTCCTCGCTTATTCGCCTAAACCTGCTTCAATCGCAGCACCGATTGCCGCAAGTGCTACTTCGGCATCATCACCGCTTGCCACAAAGCGTAGCGTCGTGCCTTTGGTTACGCCAAGGGCAACAATTTTCATTAAGCTTTTGGCACTTACAAGCGGTGAATTTTTATCAACATTTTGCACTTCAATTTTGGCGTTGAATTTTTTCACTTCATTCACCAACACCGCACTTGGGCGAGCGTGTAAACCGTGTTCGTTTTTAATTACAAAAGTTGCTTCTTTCGTATTGGCATCGACAGCAGTCGCAGTTTCTTCCGCAGGAATTGCTGAAACAGCAATGCTTTCAATCGTATCTGCCACCGCCGGTACGAATGAAACACTTTCGCCTAAGCCGTTAATAATTGCTTGTTGTAATGCCTCAATCGCTTGTTGGGCGTCTTCTCCCTCTGCCACAAAGCGTAAACGATGCCCTTGGCTTGCCCCTAGTGCTACTACTTTCATTGCACTTTTCGCACTTGCCGGTGCAGTGTTGCGGTCTAAATTTTCAACGCTGATTTTTGAGGAGAACGGTTTCACCGTTTGTACTAACACCGCAGCCGGGCGGGCGTGTAAGCCGTTGTCGTTACGAATGGTGAATGTGCTAACCACTTGGTTGCCACTCGCTTCGACATTGGTTACAGGGGTTGAAGCTACGCTTTCGCCTTTTAATAAACCAAGCATTTGCTCCGCAGAGAAATGAGCAAACTGGCTTCTTACTTCTGGTTTTAATAATTGAGTTAATAGTGGCTGTAGAGCATTGTCGGTTTCTGCCACAGTTAGTAGGGTTTGACCTTGCGTATTACGAGCAATAGCGATACCGTTAGCTTGGTTGCCTTGGGCGGAATCCACCACAAATAGATTATTGCCTAAATGTAACGCTTTGTTGGCAACCACATCGCTGATGAATGCTTGGGAAACATAGCCTTGCTCTTGTAGTTTTGCGGCGTTAATGGCTGATAAAGTGATAAGGCTTGAAGATTCGATATTCAGAGAAATCAGCTCTTGAGATAAGGCAGGAAGGTTTTTCTTACCGCTTAATACGGCAATAAATTCATCTAAATTTTGCGTTTTCGCTAATGTGGCAGCAGCCTCTTCATCACTTAATACAGTGGTGAGTTGACGGAGTAAGGTTAAGTGTTCGTCCGATTTAGCCGCAATCCCGATAACTACATAAGCAGTGTTGCCTTTGCCCCATTCCACGCCTTGCGGAAGTTGGATAATTTGCACGCCGGTTTCTTTGACTAAATCACGGGTATCAAGCGTGCCGTGGGGAATAGCAATTCCGTTACCTAAAAAAGTAGAGGTTTGGGTTTCACGATTAAGCATACCGACTTCATAGCCGGCTGCTACATTGCCCTTGGCGACTAATTCGGCGGCAACAAAACGGATAACTTCTTCTTTGTTGCTTGCTGAACCATTTAAACGGATGTTTTTTGCCGATAAATTAAGCATTTTAACTCCTTGGATTTAAAGTTGATTTTTAAACTGTAATGTTATGGTTAGTTTACTCTATATTTTGCTAAACCGTTATAGCCAACTAAAAATATCCATAAAAATGTTTCAAAATGTGATCTATGTCACAAAATTTAAGGTTTGATGATTTAAACTAAAGATTAAAACGATTTTATTTTGTGATTTAGCTCAAAAAATGGCGTAAATCCACTTCTTTTATTTCTATTTAGTGATAGAGTGAGAACTATTGAAATTTAAGTATTAAACGCTTTAAGCAAGGAGTGCCGATGCAAGACTATACTTATTCTGAAAAAGATGCTTTTTTTGTTGAGCGACTTTCTTCGGGTTCTTGTAATGATCCTTTCTCCTACCTAGGTATTCACCCTAGCAATAACGGCGTTATTATTAGGGTATTTCTTCCTTCTGCTATAGCTTGCCAAGTGATCGATTTAAACGGAAAGCCTGTGTCATCAATGCTAAAAATTGATGATAGAGGCTTTTTTATTGCAGAGCTGATTGGTAAAAAAACAGATTTTTCTTACCGCTTGTTGGTGGAATACCCCGATTTAACAGTAGATATTGAAGACCCTTACCGTTTTAAAACCCACATTCAAGAGCTGGATAACTGGCTGTTTGCCGAGGGAAAACAACTTCGCCCGTACGAAAAATTGGGGGCACATTTAGTCACGCAAAATGAGGTTGGTGGTGTGCATTTTAGCGTATGGGCACCAAATGCACAGAGGGTTTCTGTGGTTGGGGATTTCAACCACTGGAACGGTTTGGTGCATTCAATGCGATTCCACCCCGATTCCGGCATTTGGGATATTTTCCTGCCGAATGTGAAAAAAGGGGCTTGCTATAAATTTGAAGTGTTGGATCGAAACGGCGTGTTGCGTTTGAAATCTGACCCTTACGCCTTTGCCTCCCAATTCCGCCCCGAAACCGCATCTATTGTTTCCGGCTTGCCAAGCATTGTGCCAGCCGAGAAAACCTGCCGTAATGCGAATGCTCCCGATAAACCGATTTCCATTTATGAAGTGCATTTAGGCTCTTGGCGACGCAATATTGAAAACAATTATTGGCTTAGCTATGAAGAACTCGCTGATGAACTCATTCCTTATGTGAAAGATATGGGCTTTACCCATATTGAATTGCTGCCTATTTCCGAATTTCCGTTTGATGGCTCTTGGGGTTATCAAACCACCGGCATTTATTCGCCAACCAGCCGTTTTGGTACGCCTGAGGGCTTGAGTTACTTTATCCAAAAAGCTCACGATAAAGGCATTGGTGTGATTCTTGACTGGGTAGTGGGGCATTTTCCGGTAGATGAACACGGCTTGGTTTATTTTGATGGAACGCATTTATACGAACATTCCGATCCGAAAGAGGGCTACCACAAAGATTGGAATACCTTAATTTTTAACTACGGCAGAAATGAGGTGAGCAATTATTTGTCTGGTAATGCACTTTATTGGATTGAGCGTTTTGGGATTGATGCGTTGCGGGTGGATGCGGTGGCGTCAATGATTTATCGTGATTACTCACGTTCAGACGGCGAGTGGATTCCAAATAAATATGGCGGACGTGAGAACTTAGAGGCAATCGACTTCTTACGCCACACCAATAATATTTTGAGAGACGAAAGCCAAGGCGGTGCGAGCATTGCAGAGGAGTCCACCTCTTTTGCCGGCGTGTCTCACTCCACTGAAAGAGGCGGTTTGGGCTTTAATTATAAATGGAATATGGGCTGGATGAACGACACTTTACGCTATATGCAAAAAGATCCAATTTACCGCCGTTATCACCACAATTTAATGACTTTTGGTATGACTTACCAATACAGCGAACAGTTTGTGTTACCGCTTTCACACGATGAAGTTGTTCACGGCAAAGGTTCATTGCTGAATAAAATGCCGGGGGATTGCTGGCAAAAATTTGCGAACTTACGAGCCTATTATGGCTATATGTGGGGCTATCCGGGCAAAAAATTGCTCTTTATGGGCAACGAGTTTGCTCAAGGTAAAGAGTGGAATTTTGCCGAGAGCTTAGATTGGTATTTACTCGGGGAAGAAGGGGGCGAATGGCATAAGGGCGTATTGGGTTGGGTAAAAGCCCTTAACTATTTATACACCCAAACCCCTGCACTGTTTGAGCAAGATTACAATCCTGAAGGTTTTGAGTGGTTAGTGATGGACGATCACGATAATTCGGTGTTTGCTTTTGAGCGTAAAGCCAAAAATGGCGATTCGGTGATTGTGGTGAGTAATTTCACCCCGATTGTGCGTGAAAATTACCGTTTTGGGGTGAATGAATTGGCAGAATATCAGGAAATTCTCAATTCTGATTTAGCTTGTTATTGCGGTAGTAATGTCAGCAATGCAAACCGATTTGCCAGCGAGTTAATTGCATCGCACGGTAAAGCCTACTCCTTGAGCATTACTTTGCCACCGCTATCGACTATCTTCCTCAAAAGAGCCGCAGACAAAAAAACAACACAAAACATAACTTAAAGAAACATAAAAAATAATATGCACTATTTTAGAGGTAAGCCTTTTCCTTTAGGCAATAAACTTGATAGACAAGCGGGTGAATTTGGCACAAATTTTGCCATTGTTTCGCAAAATGCAACCGCTATTGAGTTATGTCTTTTTGATGAAAATCACCACGAAACCCGTATTCCGATGTTTTCTTCCGGAGATACTTGGCACATTTTTGTAGCAGGTGTACAAGCAGGGACAAAATATGGCTACAGGGTGAAAGGCATACAAGATGAACAAGCCGGTTTGTTATTTAATCCGCAAAAATTATTGACTGATCCTTACGCTAAAGCGATTGAAGGGAAGCCGGATTTAAGTAGTGCAGAGGCAGCCGCTTGGTATAAATGGAACGATGAACGGGATAATGCCTCTCTTGCACCTAAGTCTATCGTGATTGATGAGCATTTTGATTGGGAAAATGATAGCCAGTTATTCACTCCTTGGGCAGAGACTATTATTTATGAAATGCAGGTGAAAGGTTTTAGTCAGCGGAACTTTCAGATTCCAAGCGACATTCGAGGCACTTTTGCCGGTTTGGTTCACCCTGTTTCGATAGACTATTTAAAAACCTTAGGAATCACCGCAGTAGAACTTCTACCCGTTTACCATATTGATGAAACCCATTTGCAGAAACAAGGGCTTGTGAATTATTGGGGCTATAATGTATTAGGTAATTTTGCTATTGATCCGAATTTAGCAGCAGATAAGCAAAATCCTCTTAAAGAGTTTAAACAGCTCGTAAAAACATTACATCAAGCACATATCGAAGTGATTATGGATATTGTGTTTAACCACACAGCTGAGAGTGATAAAAACGGGCCGATGCTAAGTTTTAGAGGCATTGACAATACAGCTTATTGGCTAGATAAACAGGGCGAATACGAAAATTGGACTGGCTGTGGTAATACCTTAAATTTGAGCAATCCTTATATACTCTGCTGGGCAATCGATTGCTTAATCTATTGGGTGGAGGAGTGCCATATTGATGGATTCCGCTTTGATCTTGCCTCAATTCTAGGTAGAACACCGAGTTTTTCTGAAAAAGCAGATTTTTTCACAGCACTTAAAAGCCATTCTAAATTAACACATATTAAGTTGATTGCTGAGCCTTGGGATATTGGTGCAGAAGGTTATCAATTAGGGCAATTCCCTGAGCCTTTTTATCAGTGGAATGATTGTTATCGTGATGATATACGCCGTTTTTGGTTACAAAACCAAGGTGATTGGGGGCTTTTGGCACGGCGATTGGCAGGAAGTGATGATGTGTTTGCTAAATATTCCGTTTCAAAAAGTATCAATTTTATTACGGCACACGATGGGTTTACGTTACAAGATCTCACCAGCTATCAGCAAAAACATAATTGGGCAAATGGTGAACAAAACCGAGACGGGCATAATAGTAACTACAGCAATAACCACGGTGTTGAAGGGCAGACAGCAGATGAATTGGTAAAAAAACAGAGAGAAATCACCGCTTGTAGTTTGCTTGCTACGCTCTTTTTATCGGCTGGTGTTCCAATGCTTTTAGCCGGTGATGAAATCGGACATAGTCAACAAGGTAACAACAATAGTTATTGCCAAGATAATGAGATCACTTGGCTAGATTGGGAAAATATGAATCACACACGGCTGGATTATGTTCGTAGTTTAATCCGGTTGCGTAAAAAAATCGCTTTGCTTTCCAAGCAGAATAATTGGTGGCAAGAGGATTCGGTACAATGGTTGAATCCTTCTGCTCAGCTAATGAATATTGACGATTGGCATAATCAACATAATGGGCTTGTCGTTTTATTACAGGAAGAATGGCTGCTTTTATTCAATGCTAATCGACAACCTCAACCGTTTTTACTGCCACAAGGCAACTGGAAAGTTGTGTTGGAGCAAGCTCAAGGTACTTTGATGACAGACACGCAAGCGGTTACGCTCAATAATATGGGGGTATGCGTACTTCAAAAAAGTGATGTAATGTTCGCTAATAAATTGGAGACACAATATGCTTAACCAAGAATCAACGGCTCTTGTTGCAAGACAAGATTTAACCAACGATACCTTAGTATTAATTCTTGCAGGAGGACGAGGTTCTCGCCTATACGAATTAACCGATAAACGTGCAAAACCGGCAGTCTATTTCGGTGGTAGCCGCCGTATTATTGATTTTGCGTTATCAAATTGTATTAACTCGAATTTATTAAAAATCGGGGTGATTACCCAATATGCAGCACACTCTTTGTTGCGCCATTTACAACGTGGTTGGTCATTTTTACCTTATGAACGTAACCAATATATTGATATGTTACCGGCACGCCAACAGCTAGATGAAAACACTTGGTATCGTGGCACAGCGGATGCGGTGTATCAAAATATGGCGATGATGAAATCGCACTATAGATCAAAATATGTGGTGATTTTAGCAGGGGATCATATCTATAAAATGGACTACACTCAAATGCTGAAAGATCACGTCGATCAAGGTGCAAAATGTACTGTAGGTTGTATCGAAGTGCCTCGCTCGCAAGCAACAGAGTTTGGGGTAATGGCGGTGAATGAAAAGCTGAAAGTGAAAGAGTTCGTCGAAAAACCAGCTGATCCACCTGCAATGCCGGGAAAACCGGATTCCTCGCTAGCATCAATGGGGATTTATGTATTTAATGCAGATTATCTATATGAAATGCTGGAAAAAGAAGCCTCTACACCGGGAACCTCACATGATTTCGGTAAAGATATTATTCCAAAAGCAGTAGAGCAAGGTGTGCTATATGCCCACCCATTTGAACGTTCTTGTAAAGGGCGTAATGCCAGTGGGGCAATTTACTGGCGAGATGTCGGTACGATTGACAGCTACTGGGCTGCCCATATGGATTTAGTTTCTGAAGATCCGGAATTAGATTTATATGATGAATCTTGGCCGATTCACGGTCGTCCGCAACAAACTGCACCGGCACGTTTTTTCTATAATCGTGCGCGTGCCAGAACCCTAGATAACTCACTGATTGCGGGTGGTTGTGTGATTACCGATGCGGAAATCAGTAATTCGGTCTTATTTAACCGTGTTCACGTTGAAGCGGAGTCGGTGATTGAACACACAGTGATTTTACCGCAGGTGACTATCGGTAAAAATTGCGTAATTAAGCGCGCTGTGATTGACAGACATTGTGTAATTCCTGATGGCTTAGAAATTGGTGTAAATGCCGAAGAAGATGCGAAACGTTTTCGTGTCAGCAAAAATGGCATTGTATTAGTGACACAGTCAATGTTAGATAAATTAGCGGGAAAAGAAGCCAATTCGGATATTAAATATACAATTTAGTAAGAGATGATATAATGCTTCGAGTTTGTCATTTGAGGTCGCAAGCTCGAAGTATTGTTATGATTAAAGCGCTTCAAGCGGTCTTATTTTTCAACTATTTTACACATAGAAAACGGTTAAAAATGAAAGTTTTACATATTTGCTCTGAAATGTACCCTTTAATTAAAACAGGCGGTTTAGCTGATGTAATGGGGGCATTGCCATTTGCGCAACAGCAAGCTGGTAATGATGTCAGAGTGTTAATTCCTTATTACCCGAAAGTCGCGCAAACTTTAGGGGAAACGGTAGAAGTTGCTACTATCGGCACTTTTGCCGGAACAGTCTCTGTTCGATTTGCTTATTTTAATGGCTTAGGCGTTTACGTTATCGATGCGCCTCATTTATTTATGCGTGATGGTAACCCTTATCACGACAGCAATTATCAAGACTATCCGGATAACTATAAACGCTTTGCTTTATTAGGTTACATTGGGGCGCAATTAGCCCAAGGTTTGGATCATTGGTGGGGAACCGCTCAAGTTTTACACGCACACGATTGGCAAGCAGGGCTTGCTTGTGCCTATCTTAAAAGTTGGGGAAGCAATGTAAAAACGCTCTTCACTATTCATAATATTGCCTATATCGGGCGCTTTAATGCCTTTCATTTAGCAGAGCTTGGCTTACCTTGGGAATTTTTCCACGCCGAAGGCTTAGAATTTTACGGTGAAATTTCTTACCTCAAAGCAGGTTTGTATTTTGCTGATCGCATTACTACCGTTAGCCCGACCTATGCTCGTGAAATTACTGAGGAAATTGCCGGTGCAGGCTTGCATGGTTTACTGGCAACCCGTCAATATCAAGGTAGATTGCGTGGCATTTTAAACGGGGTCGATGCTGAGGTGTGGAATCCGGAAACGGATACACATATTGTGGTGAATTATCGTGCGAACTATATGCACGGTAAAGCCAAAAATAAAGCGGAACTCCAACGAATTTTTGGTTTGCCAGAAGACAAAGAAGCATTATTGATGGTAATGGTGACTCGTTTAACTGAGCAGAAGGGGGCAGATTTCTTACTCACCAATATAGATACCTTAATGCAACATAAGGTACAGATTATTGTATTGGGAAGTGGATCGCCAGATTTAGAAAATGCGCTACGTTATTTCCAACACAAATACCCGAACCAAATTGGGGTGAAAATCGGTTATGACGAGGCTTTATCGCACCAAATTATTGCAGGTGGTGATCTGATTCTAGTACCAAGCCGTTTTGAGCCGTGCGGATTAACTCAACTTTATGGGCTGAAATATGGCACTTTACCGCTGGTTCGCCGTACCGGTGGCTTAGCTGATACGGTGGTAGATAGCCATAAAGAGAGCATTGAAAACCGCAGTGCCACCGGATTTGTATTTGATTACCCAGATGCACCTGCGTTTTTAGAGGCAGCTATGCGGGCAATCAGCTTATGGCAGAAACAAAAATTGTGGTCGAGCGTTCGCCAGAATGCCCTTGCTCAAGATTTTGGTTGGGCAAAAGTGGCAGAACAGTACCAAAATTTATACCACGAAATTATTTAATTTGTATTCACAACATCATTTCAAGCGGTCGAATTTGCGGATTTTTTTGTAAAAACGACCGCTTGCAATATTAAAAATTAGGAGAATTTACTCAATGAGCAGGCAGTCATTAAGCCCAGAAATGATCAAAAATGTTAAAAATGCGATTTTGCACAAAATGGTGTTCGCTTTAGGGGTCGAACCCCGTGATGCCAGTAAGCGTAACTGGCTCAATGCAACCTTACGTGTAGTGCGTGATTTATCTACCGAAGATTGGTTACAAACCCGCCGTAGCCAGGTTGCAAATGGTAGCCGCCGTGTTTATTACCTTTCAATGGAATTTTTAATGGGGCGTACGTTCAGTAACGCAATGATTTCTGAAGGTGTGTATGAGCTTATTGGCGCTGCGTTAAAAGAGTTAGGGCAAGATCTGGAAGAGATTATCAATGAAGAGGGCGATCCGGGCTTAGGTAACGGTGGCTTAGGGCGTTTAGCCGCCTGCTATATGGACAGCCTTGCCACAATGAAAATTCCGGCAATCGGCTACGGTATTCAATATGAATACGGTATGTTCCGCCAAGAAATCCGCAACGGGGAGCAAATTGAGCAACCTGATGAATGGTTAGAGAATGAATTTGTGTGGCCATATCTACGTTCAAGTAAGCGTTTCCCGGTACGCTTTGGCGGTAAAACTTGGCGTGAGGGCAAAAAAGTAGTATGGCAGCCGGAAGAAGAAATTACCGCTCAAGCTCACGACCAACTGATCCCGGGCTTTGAGACCACCTCAACTAACAGCTTATGTTTATGGTCTGCACACGCATCGGGTAGAGGGTTTGGCTTATCTGATTTTAACCGTGGCGATTATTTTGCAGCAATGGTTAAACAAAACAGCTCGGAAAATGTCTCTCGTGTGCTTTATCCGGACGATTCTACCTATAACGGTCGTGAATTACGCTTACGCCAAGAGTATTTCCTTTGCTCGGCATCTGTACAAGATATTATCCGCCGCCACGAAGCGGAGTTCGGCTCTTGTGTGAATTTAGCCGACAAAGTGGCAATTCACTTAAATGACACACACCCAACCCTTGCGGTGCCTGAGTTAATGCGTATTTTAATTGACGAAAAAGGCTATGGCTGGGAACAAGCGTGGGCGATGACTCGTAAAATTTTCTTCTACACCAATCACACTTTGATGAGTGAAGCGTTAGAAACTTGGCCGGTAGAAATGTTAGCCCGTGTGCTACCACGCCATTTAGAGATTATTTTCGACATTAACGAATATTTCTTAGAGGAAGTGCGTAGTCAATTCCCGGAAGATCACGATTTGATTTCTCGTGTTTCCTTAATTGATGAACAAGGCGATCGCCGTGTGCGTATGGCGTGGCTTGCGGTAGTCGCCTCAGCGAAAGTAAATGGTGTGGCGAAAATTCACTCGGATTTAATGGTTGAATCTATTTTTGCCGATTTTGCCCGTATTTACCCAAATCGTTTTACTAATGTGACTAATGGGGTGACACCTCGCCGCTGGATCAAAATTGCCAACCCAGGGCTTGCTAATATTTTAGATAAATGTATCGGCAATAAGTGGCTGACTGATTTAAGTGAATTGGAAAAATTCAACGTGTTTGTTGATGATGCTGATGTGCAAGCACAGGTGGCAGCGGTGAAAGTAGAAAACAAACGTCGCTTAGCCAAATATGTCGAAGAAACTCAGGGAATTAAACTTAATCCTGAAGCGATTTTTGATGTACAAGTTAAGCGTATTCACAAGTATAAACGCCAGCAAATGAACGTGTTGCATATCATCACGCTTTATAACCGCATCTTGAAAAACCCGACTGCTGATTGGACACCTCGTGTGTTTATCTTCGCAGGGAAAGCGGCAAGTGCTTATTATGCGGCGAAAAAAGTGATTCGTTTGATTAATGATGTGGCAAATGTGGTGAATAATGACCCTCGCATTAATGATTTAATTAAGGTGGTGTTTATTCCGAACTACGGTGTTTCATTAGCACAAATGATTATTCCGGCAGCTGATGTTTCAGAGCAAATTTCCTTAGCGGGTACAGAGGCCTCCGGAACCTCTAATATGAAATTTGCCCTCAATGGTGCTTTAACCATTGGTACATTAGACGGTGCGAATGTCGAAATTTTAGATCACGTTGGTAAAGAGAACATCTTTATTTTCGGTAATGAAGTAGAGCAGGTGGAAGAGCTTCGCCGCAACGGTTACTCACCGTATCACTACTACGAAAAAGACAGCGAATTGAATGAGGCAATTTCACAAATTCTAAACGGTAAATTCTCACCGGAAGATCCGTATCGCTATCAAGATTTGATCTTAAATTCAGGTGACTACTACCAAGCCTGTGCCGATTATCGTAGCTATGTGGAGGCTCAAGAAAAAGTGGCTCAAGCCTATCGTAACAAGAAAGCTTGGACACGTTCAGCCATCATCAATATTGCCAATATGGGCTATTTCTCCTCAGACCGCTCGGTGATGGATTATGCGAAAAATATTTGGCATATCGAACCGATGAGCGAAGAACAATTAAAAGGCGATTCTACAATGGGCAGTATTATTGAAAGTTCAAATAAACTGTTGAATTTAAAATAATGATTTAGAGAAAACGGTAAGAGTAATCTTACCGTTTTTGTTTTAGTCAGGGATTTTGCAAATTTCTACTAAAAATTAACCGCTTGTCAATTTGCCTTCTCCACCGCCGTGAGCATTCCCCTCAGTAAATTCAGCTCATTAGTTTCCAGTTCGGCACGTTGGTATAAACGGCGGAGTTTTAGCATCACTGAATCATTGCGGATAAAGCCTAATTCGGTATATAAGCGTTCGGTGTGAGCAAAGAAATGCTCTAACGCTTGAGCGGTTGGGTAATCCTTATCTGCTGCAAGCGGTTGTTTTTCGCCAGAATTTTGCAAATAAGCCATTCGGATTTCATAACTTGCGAGCTGTACTGCCATTGCCAAATTCAGAGAACCATAATCAGGATTGGTTGGGAAATTCAAATGGTACTGGCATTTCAATAATTCTTCGTTGGTTAGCCCCACTCGCTCACGTCCAAATACAATCGCCACTTTGCCAAGATTGGCTCGATTTACCACTAATTCACCACAGTCTCTTGGTTCAATCAGGGTATTTTGCAAATGGCGAAGTCTGGCACTGGTGCCGATCACCAGTTGGCAATCGGCAATGGCTTCATCGAAAGTGGCGTAGCATTGAGCGTTATCCAACACATCTTTTGCCCCAGCAGCAAGGGCTTCGGCTTGTTCATCAAGCGGTTGTTTTGGGGCGACTAATCGCAAATGGGTTAAGCCCATCGTTTTCATTGCTCGGGCTGCGGAACCGATATTTGCCGGGAGTGAAGTTTCAACAAGAATGATCTGAATTTGGTTGAGAATCTGCATTGGTTTTGTTTCTTTTTTGTTAAATTTAGCCTGTTAATAGTGTAGCAAAAATTTAGCCTGCTTAAAATTTGAAAAAATGGGAAATAATCGGTTTAATTGGGCATAATTTTTTACCTATTTGTTTTATTTAGTGGTACATTTAGAGCGTTTTTAATCACAACAACCATACAGGAGTCTTTATGCTTATTGGTGTACCAAGAGAGCTGTTAGACGGTGAAACTCGAGTGGCGGCAACGCCAAAAACCGTTGAGCAGATCAAAAAACTTGGCTTTGACGTACTTGTGGAACAAGACGCAGGTTTTAAAGCCAGTTTTGAAGATAATGCATTTTTAAATGCAGGTGCAAATATCGGCACACAACAAGAAGTTTGGAATGCAGACATTATTTTTAAAGTGAATGCGCCGACAGAAGCTGAAATTGAGTTAATCAAAGAAGGGGTAACCTTAGTCAGCTTTATTTGGCCGGCACAAAATCCACAATTGATGGAAAAATTGCAGTCTAAGAAAATTAATGTGTTGGCAATGGACGCTGTGCCTCGTATTTCCCGTGCCCAAGCTCTCGATGCTTTAAGTTCGATGGCAAATATTTCGGGTTACCGTGCGGTGATCGAAGCGGCAAACGCTTTTGGTAGCTTCTTTACTGGGCAAATTACCGCAGCAGGTAAAGTACCACCGGCAAAAGTGTTGGTAATTGGAGCCGGTGTTGCTGGCTTGGCTGCAATCGGGGCGGCAAATAGCCTGGGGGCGATTGTGCGTGCCTTTGACTCTCGCCCTGAAGTAAAAGAGCAAGTTAAATCAATGGGGGCTGATTTCCTCGAAATTGATTTTGAAGAAGAAGGTGGTTCAGGTGACGGCTATGCGAAAGTGATGTCGGAAGAGTTTAACCGTCGTGCAATGGCGTTATATGCCGAGCAAGCCAAAGAGGTGGATATTATTATTACCACCGCTGCCATTCCGGGCAAACCTGCTCCTCGTTTAATCACTAAAGAGATGGTTGATTCAATGAAACCGGGTTCAGTGATTGTTGATTTAGCCGCTGCAACCGGTGGTAACTGTGAATACACCAAAGCCGGCGAGATTGTGGTGACCGATAATCAAGTGAAAGTGATTGGCTATACCGATTTTCCTGCACGTTTACCAACGCAATCTTCGCAACTTTATGGTACTAACTTGGTGAATTTACTCAAACTGTTAGCACCAAATAAAGATGGTCAAATTGAGATTAATTTTGATGATGTAGTGTTGCGTGGCGTAACGGTGGTGCGTGACGGCGAATTAACTTGGCCGGCTCCGCCGATTCAAGTATCTGCCCAACCGCAAAAACAAGCAGCCGCACCACAAGCGGTCAAAAAAGAGGAAAAACCTGCAGACCCTCGAGTGAAATATGGCGTGATGGCAGCAGCAGGCGTGCTGTTCCTATGGCTTGCATCTGTGGCTCCGGCAGCGTTTTTATCGCATTTTACCGTATTCGTTCTCGCTTGTGTGGTAGGGTATTATGTGGTTTGGAACGTCAGCCACGCACTACATACCCCATTAATGGCGGTAACAAATGCGATTTCAGGGATTATCATCGTAGGTGCGGTATTACAAATTGCCCAACCGACCGGTAATTTCTTTATTGATATTTTGGCATTTATTGCGATTTTGGTTGCCAGCATCAATATTTTTGGTGGCTTTAAAGTAACGCAACGTATGCTTGCAATGTTTAGAAAAGGTTAAGGAGAAACGAAACTATGTCTTTTGGATTTGTGACTGCTGCGTACATTATTGCAGCTATTCTCTTTATTATGAGCTTAGCCGGTCTTTCTAAACACGAAACCGCCAAAGCAGGTTGTTGGTATGGGATTGTGGGTATGGCGATTGCTTTAGTGGCAACCATTTTCGGCCCGCAATCACATGGCACGATTTGGATCTTAATCGCAATGGCAATCGGTGGATTCATCGGAGTGAAAAAAGCCCTAAAAGTAGAAATGACCGAAATGCCTGAATTAGTGGCAATTCTACACAGCTTTGTCGGTTTAGCAGCGGTATTGGTTGGTTTTAACAGCTACGGACTTCATACCAATGCATTAATGCCTGCAAATTTAGATGAAACTGCACAAGCGGCATTTTTAGCGGAACAAGCCACTCTTGCCAATATCCACAATGTGGAAGTGTTCTTAGGTATTTTCATTGGTGCGGTAACCTTCTCCGGTTCATTGGTTGCCTTTGGTAAACTAAGCGGTAAATTATTTGGTCGTAAAGTCTCTTCTGCAGCACTGAATATTCCACATAAACACAAATGGAATTTGGCAGCCATTATCGTTTCTGTTTTTTTGATGATCGTGTTTTTAAATAATCCGCACAATATCTTCCCTGTGCTGATTATGACAATTATTGCGTTAGTCTTCGGCTGGCACTTAGTTTCTTCTATTGGTGGGGCGGATATGCCGGTGGTAGTTTCAATGCTGAATTCTTATTCAGGTTGGGCAGCCGCAGCGGCAGGCTTTATGCTAAGCAACGATTTATTAATCGTAACCGGTGCATTAGTGGGATCATCAGGTGCTATCCTTTCTTATATTATGTGTAAAGCAATGAACCGCTCATTCATTAGCGTGATTGCCGGTGGTTTTGGCAATGAAGTTCAGTCTGGCAAAGGTGATGAAGAATACGGTGAATACCGTGAAACGACAGCCGAAGAAGTGGCAGAAATGCTGAAAAATGCAAGCTCTGTGATCATCACGCCGGGTTATGGTATGGCAGTGGCTCAAGCACAATATCCGGTAGCGGAAATCACCGCAAAATTGCGTGAAAAAGGCGTGAATGTGCGTTTTGGTATTCACCCTGTGGCAGGGCGTTTACCGGGGCATATGAACGTATTATTGGCGGAAGCGAAAGTACCTTATGATGTAGTGCTGGAGATGGACGAAATCAATGACGATTTTGAAGAAACCGATGTGGTATTGGTAATCGGTGCAAACGATACCGTAAACCCTGCTGCATTAGACGACCCATCAAGCCCTATTGCTGGAATGCCGGTGCTTGAAGTATGGAAAGCACAAAATGTTATCGTGTTCAAACGTTCAATGGCAGTAGGCTACGCCGGTGTGCAAAACCCACTGTTCTTTAAAGAAAATACCCAAATGCTATTTGGTGATGCAAAAGAACGTGTTGATGATATTTTACGGGCGTTAAATTAAATTTAAATAAAAAAGCGAACATAAGTTCGCTTTTTTGTGCTTAGGCTAACATAAATTGTTAATTTTTTACTCTAATACCATCAATCCGGGAAGAGTCGCAAAACTCTGCGATTTTACGGTATCATGGAAATCATCTAAGTAGGCTAGGGTAGCATCGGCTTCTCGAATAGCGCCATAAAGGGTGCTATATAGTCCTTGCTGAGTTATTTTTCTTGCCACCACATACCCCCTATCTAAATATGGTTTAACCGCCCAATAAGGTAGTGCAGCAATGCCTCGCCGACTTGCTACTAGCTGAATAATAGCAATAGTTAACTCACTATTACGCCGAGTAACTTTGATGCCAGCAGGGCCTAATATTTTTCGCAGTAAATCTAGCATATCATCAGGTACTGGATAGGTAATTAATGTCTCATCTTTAAAATCTTCAGCTTCCCATACATCTTTTGTGGCAAGAGGGTGATCTTTAGAGCAAATAGCTACCATTTCATATGAAAAGAGAGGTTTGTATATAATACCAGCACTATCTTCCTCTTCAGCGACAATTGCCAGATCTGCACGATGGCTTAATAGCAAACCAACCGTATCAGTATGGAAACCCGATACGATATCTAATTCAACTAGAGGCCAATGTTGACGGAAAGTATCCATTGCCGGCATTAGCCAATCAAAACAGGTATGGCATTCTACTGCAACACGTACCTCTCCGACTTCTCCTTGTTTCACTCGGGCTAAATCTAATTCAGCCTCAATGACTTTGGGCAAAATATCGTAGGCCAACTTAATTAAACGTTCGCCAGCTGGTGTAAAGCGAATAGGGGAGCTTTTTCGCTCAAATAGCGTAAGATCATACTGTTCTTCCAGTAATTTTATTTGGTGTGAAAGTGCGGATTGTGTTAAATGGACACGCTTTGCTGCAAGAGATACGCTACCGCTCTCTTTTAATGCGATTAATGTCCGCAAATGGCGGATTTCAAGAAAAATCGGTTTCATAATTTATTCATCTAAAAGTGAAAAAAGATGAAAATAATTATAACAAACAAGCGGTCAAATTCTGCAAAAAATTTGCAAAATCCAACCGCTTGTATAGAGCAGTGGCGAATTATTGGGTTAATTGAACTAAAATGCGGCGAACAGGCTCTGCTGCACCCCATAATAATTGGTCACCTACGGTAAATGCAGCTAAGTATTCTCCACCCATCGCTAATTTACGCAAGCGACCAACCGGCACGCTCAATGTACCGGTCACTTTCGCCGGGGTTAATTCACGCAATGTGGTTTCTTTGTCGTTTGGAATTACTTTCACCCATTCATTGTGGGCAGCAATAATTTGCTCGATTTCCGCTAACGGAATATCTTTTTTCAGCTTAATTGTGAATGCTTGGCTGTGGCAGCGTAATGCTCCAATACGCACGCATAAACCATCAACTGGAATTGGGTTATCGCTTAAACCTAAAATTTTATTAGTTTCTGCATAACCTTTCCACTCTTCTTTAGTTTGCCCGGTTTCCGGTAATAATTTATCAATCCAAGGAATTAAGCTACCGCCCAATGCCGCACCGAAGTTCTCGGTTGGGAAGTCTTCCGCACGCATTTTAGCCGTAACTTTACGTTCAATCTCTAAAATAGAAGAGGCAGGATTTGCTAATTCAGCTTTTACGCTATCTTCTAATTCACCCATTTGAGAAAGCAATTCACGCATATTTTTCGCACCGGCACCGGAAGCGGCTTGGTAAGTTGCTACAGAAACCCACTCGACCAAATCTTTCTCAAATAAACCACCGATAGCCATTAGCATTAGGCTTACGGTACAGTTTCCGCCTACAAATGTTTTAATGCCGTTTTTTAAGCCTTCTGAAATCACATGTTGGTTCACCGGGTCTAATACGATAATAGCATCGTCTTTCATACGTAATGCAGAAGCCGCATCAATCCAATAGCCGTTCCAACCGGTTTCTTTTAATTTTGGATAGACTTCATTTGTATAATCACCACCTTGGCAAGTTACGATAATGTCTAATTTTTTTAATTCTTCAATGTCAAAGGCGTTTTTTAATTCGCCGGCATCTTTTCCGCCAAAAACAGGGGCTTTTTGACCCGCTTGTGAAGTAGTGAAAAAAACAGGGTTGATATTGGCGAAGTTATTTTCTTCAACCATACGATCCATTAAGACCGAACCGACCATACCACGCCAACCGATAAAACCTACATTTTGCATTGTGTTTGCTCCTAAAAATGATGTTATAAAGATTGTGAATAAATACAGGATTTTAGTGCAAAAATCAATGTTTTTTATTGATTTGCAAAGTTTTGACAAAATTTAACCGCTATTGTTAAAATAAAACATCGATTATGGTGTATTTTTGGAAATAAATAGAATCTTATAAATAGGGAAATGCTCACAATTTATGCATTCCAATTGTGGTCTAATCAATAAATTTTGCCGATATATCGATAGGAAGTAGATGTAATTACCTAAAGTTTGATCTAGGTTAGTTAAATGGGAGGTTTTTAACTATTATTTCTAATACTTTTATTTTAAGCTTTACAGTAATGAATGAGTTTATTTTACATTTTACAAAGGAACATTCTATGTCTAAGTTAAACAAATTATTATCGAGAAAAACATCGCGTAAAATTATTCCTGAGCAAGTTAATTTTGACATTAACTTGCCTATCTATATCCCGCTGTTTTTATCAGATAAGACAGCGAAAATTCAAGCAGTATGGGAGTTAGAACAAGAAAATGGTGAGCGTGATGCTGGCGCTGTAAAGCGAAATCGTATTCAGTTTAGATACTTGCCAGAAGGGGTACATAAATTAACATTAATTGTTGGTACGCCTTTATTATCAAAAGGAAGTAAGGTTTATCAATGCCTAATTAAAGTTAATAAATAATATTAACTTTATGTTGTGATCGTATTTATGTGTATATTGTAAAACAGAAACCATTTTAAAAATAGCAAACACCCTGGTGAGGGTAGTTTAAAAGAAATCAAAGATAAATTACGTCAACATAGTAATTTAGAAAGAAGTATAATATATTATTTATACAATATTTTTAAAATTTTGATTTTACCACTACATTTATTTATGTTTATTTTTATGAAATAATAAAAGCCTTGAAATATTTATTTTCAAGGCTTTTTTACTATATCTATAATACTATAGAATTTTAATTTGGTGCCTGGGAGAGATCTGAATTTAATAGCTTTAAGTATTGATAAATAAGGTTTCTTTATAATTTGATTTTTCAGGATATAACTAAAATCCAAAGTGCCTTATTAATTAGGTTATTTTATAAACAGATATTTCGAGCTAT
>NZ_SMAC01000012.1 GCF_004342115.1 Mannheimia haemolytica
TTTTGTTTAGATTGATTTTTGACACTCATATTCTAAACGGGAAACTCTCACTTTTTAGAGTGAATTGTCAGATCAAGTCTGATCTTCTACAAATATTTAGTGAAATATGACCGCTCGTATAGCTATTTATAGCTTCCACTCTCCGCCAATTTTTTAGAAACGTCATCATTGAGTCCATCTTATTGTGAAGCAAATAAGGTTCGTTTTTGATTATTTGTCATAATTTTTACCTATAGACTAAAGTCATTCTATTTTACTGCATTTTTAGCTTAATGATCCCTCAACCCATTCAAAATTGAACACTCAGGACTGTTGTTGCCACAGCAAGTACGGCTCCAGCTTCTGAGTAATTTAAGCATTTCGTTTAAGTCATTTATTTTTTGTTCCAGCTCTGCAATATGTTGCTCGGTGAGCTGTTTTACCTCTCGGCTGGTGCGGTTTGGGTTGTCGTTTAGTTTCAATAATTCGGCAATTTGCACAAGTGAAAAGCCGACTTTTCTTGCATTACCAATGAAGAACAATCGGTCTAAATCCGCTTCATTATAAAAACGATAACCCGATTGTGTGCGAGCTGGAACCGGGAGCAGTCCTGCTTTCTCATAGTCTCGAATTTGTTTGGTAGATAGCCCTGTTTTTTCGGCGGCTTGGCTAATGTTCATATTCCCTCTTGACTTTAACCTAAGGTTAAACCTTATTATATCCTCGAATAACCACTCAACATAGGAGAAAATAATGGCAATCAAATTACAATTAGACGGATTGCATTGTGGTAACTGCGTGAAAAGTGTCGAAAAGGCTTTAAATGACGTTTCGGGAGTAACGCAAGCTATCGTAACCTTAGAAAATCAAACAGCGGTAGTTGAAGGCGAAGTTTTGGCTGAAGATTTAATTGCAACAGTTGAAGATATTGGTTTTGGAGCGAAATTAGCATAATGACCGAACAACAGCTTTTAATTGATGGAATGCACTGTGCTGCTTGTGTTCGCCGAGTTGAGAAAGCATTGCTTAAAGTAGAAAACGTCAGTTTTGCCTCTGTTAATCTTGCTGATCAAACCGCTTTTGTGCAAGGAAATGCTAATTCAGAAGCATTAATTGCCGCTGTTACTAAAATTGGTTTTGGGGCAGAGATATTAGAAAGCGAGGAAGAGCGTAGAGCCAAGCTGCAAGCTCAAACTAAACGTGTGCTAAGCCATAAGCGTACACAATTTATCGTGGCTCTTGTTGCAGGCTTTGCGTTGATGGTGTTTGGCTTTTATAAGGGTATGCAGATTACCGAAAACAATCGCTCGCTTTGGCTTGTTTGGTCTCTCATCACGCTTGCTACAATGTATTTTTCGGGCAGAGAATTTTTTTCAGGGGCTTATAACGCCCTTAAAAATAAATCTGCCAATATGGACGTGTTAGTCGCCATAAGCACAGGCACGGCTTGGCTTTATTCATTTTGGCTTACGCTGTTTCCACAGCCAAATGCTCACGTCTATTTTGAAGCGAGTGTGATGATTATCGGCTTTATCAATTTAGGCAAATACCTTGAACTTAAAGCCAAGCAACGCTCTTCCCTTGCATTGGAAAAATTGCTCGATCTCGCCCCGAAACAAGCGGTCATTTTTGAAGAAAATATTGCAAAAACTATTCCAGCCAAAGGCATTAAACCTGAAATGCGAGTGCAAGCCTTAACGGGTGATCGCCTAGCGGTTGATGGCATTTTAGAAAGTGGCTCAATTTGGGTTGATGAATCAATGCTGACAGGCGAAGCCTTGCCGATTGAGAAAAAAGTAGGCGATAAAGTCCGAGCTGGCACGCTGGTGCAAGATGGTTCAGGGGTTTATATTGCCGAGCAAGTTGGTTCTCAAACTGCTTTAGCTCGTGTGATTCATGCCGTTCGCCATGCCCAAAGTAGCAAACCACCACTTGCTCAATTTGTTGATAAAGTCGCCGCTGTATTTGTGCCTGTAGTTGTTTCTATTGCATTATTTGCTGCTTTAATTTGGCTTCTTGTCGGGAAAGATTTCGCCTTTGCACTTTCCATTTTTACCACCGTGCTGATTATTGCTTGCCCTTGTGCCTTAGGGTTAGCCATTCCGCTTTCAACCATTGCAGGGGTAGCTCGTGCGGCTGAATTCGGTGTATTAGTGAGAAATATTCAAGCCTTACAAGCAGGGAGTGAAATTGATACTCTAGTTTTCGATAAAACAGGCACGCTCACCACAGGGCAAATGGAGGTTACGGAAGTTATTACCTTCAATAATTTTGATAGAAATGATTTGATTACTCTTACCAAAAGTTTAGAGCAGCACGCCTCTCACCCCATTGCGAAAGCGATTGTAAAATTTGCGGAAAATTATCCCTCTCTTGATGTCAATGAAATTCAAGTGGAGAAAGGATTGGGCATTCGAGGCAAGGTGGGAGAAGATAGAGTTAAAATCGGCAATGCCTCATTTGTAAATTTTTCGGAAAAAACAACCGCTTGTACTGCCACACTTATCTATATTGCAGTTAATGATGAAATAATTGGCAGAATTTCGGTGCAAGACCAACTTCGCCCTGAAGCGAAAGAAACAATTCAACGGTTCCAAGCTGAAGGTTATCAATGCCTAATGCTTACAGGCGATCGCCAAGAAACCGCTGATTATTTTGCCAAAGAGCTGGGCTTAAATGGCGTGATTGCTGAAGTCTTACCCGAACAAAAAGCGGAGAAAATTCGAGCGTTGCAAGCAGAAGGAAAAAAAGTGGCGATGATTGGCGATGGCATTAATGATGCCCCAGCCCTTGCTCAAGCGAATGTGGGAATTGCAATGCATAATGGATCAGATATTGCGGTGGAAACCGCCGATCTTTCTCTGATGAAAAGCGGATTAGCACTTGTAAGCCAAATTTTACCCTTCTCAAAACGAGTGCTAAAAAATATGAAACAGAGCCTGCTAGGTGCATTCATCTACAATGTGGTTGCGATTCCTGTGGCAGCAGGAATGCTTTATCCGTTTACTGGTTGGCTGCTCAATCCAATGATTGCTGCGATTGCGATGACATTGTCCTCCATTACAGTGGTGCTGAATAGCCAAAGACTGTTGAAATAATTCAAGCGGTTGGATTTGCAAAAAAATTTACAAACTCAACCGCTTGTCTTAATTAATCCGCCAAAAACAGCGGCCCAAGAGGTGTTTGGGGAATGCCGAAATGTTCAGGGTAATGCACCTCAACCAAATATAGCCCCTCAGCTTTCGCTGTAGGGGCAGCTTTTTCCCGATCACGTTGTTCCAGCACCCATTTTGCCCATTCCACAGGCTGCTTGCCCTGCCCGATTTCGAGCAACGTTCCTACAATATTGCGTACCATATGATGCACAAAGGCGTTGGCTTGAATATCAACAATCACATAATTGCCTTGCCGAGACACATTCAAATGATGAATATTCCGCCACGGCGTATTAGATTGACATTTAGCAGCACGGAAAGAGGAAAAGTCATTCTCGCCCAGCAAATACTGCCCTGCTTGGTGCATTTTGCGTTCATCAAGGGGAAAGTGAAAGTGGGTAACACCTTTAGGTAAAATTGCCGACCGCAGTTTTTGGTTAAAAATAATATAGCGGTAACGACGGGCGGTGGCACTAAAACGGGCGTGAAAATCCTCATTCACCGCTACCGCCCATTTCACCGCAATATCATCGGGTAAATGAGCGTTAGTGCCGAAACACCAGCTTTGTAACGGGCGGTTTGCTTGCGTTTCAAAATGCACGACCTGCCCAGTGCCGTGCACACCGGCATCGGTTCTGCCGGCACAAAACACCTCCACCGGCGAATTGGCAACAACCGACAACGCCTGCTCTAGCTGTTGTTGCACGCTCTCTACCGCTTCTTGTCGTTGCCAGCCAAAATAACGGCTGCCGTCATATTCAATACCTAATGCTATTTTCATTTCAACCTCAAGCACCTGATGCAAAATATAAGGGCGAAAAATTTTCGCCCCCACAGTAATTGATATTTGCAATTATTTATTCAATAAACCTAAAAATTCTTTACGGGTTTCTCGATCTTCTAAGAAAACACCGCCAAATGCAGAAGTTACCGTATAGCTATTGGTGTCTTTTACACCACGGCATTTCACACAAAAATGGGTCGCTTTCACATAAACTGCGACATCGTCCGTTTCTAAAATGGTCTGAAATGCAGTTAAAATCTGTTCGGTAAAACGCTCTTGCACCTGCGGACGTTGGGCAAAAAACTGCACGACACGGTTGATTTTCGAGAGTCCAATCACCCATTTTTTCGGGTAATAGGCTACCGCCACTTTACCGTCAATAGTGACAAAATGATGCTCACAGGTAGAAGTTAAAGTAATATCGTCCACCAGCACCATTTCACTGACTTTCATTCGGTTTTCAATATTGGTAATTTTCGGGAAGGTAGCATAATCAAGCCCGCTGAAAATTTCATCGACATACATTTTCGCCAAGCGATGAGGCGTTTCTTCCAAACTGTCATCGTTCAAATCTAAACCGAGCAATTCTAAAACTGCCTGCATATGCTGCTGGATTTCTGCACGGCGGCTGGCTTTATCTTTAGTATGAGCAACAGTCGGAGTTTCAATGCCTTTTGCCAACAAGGCTTGGCGAACTTTTTGAGCCTCCGGCGAAAGCGTGTTTTCTGTGATAGTTAATTCGGGCGAGATCGTTGTCATTGGTTTTCCTCTCAAATGTAAGCGGAATATTCTAACAAATTGACATCAAAAAAAATAGCTCTAAAATGAGCTATTTCAGCCATAAACACCCTCTTTATTTATGCAAAATATACAGTATCTCTTTAATGCCGACCTAATTCCCGAACATCAAGCTGAATTTGTGCAGTCTCTCTTAACTTGCAAAAATTTTGACAATTCCGACCGCTTGCTAGGTTTCTCAAAAGGGCGAGGTGCGACTTGGTTTTTAGATACCTCTGCCGAACTAGGTATCAATGTAGTGCTTCGCCATTATTATCGTGGCGGCTTGTTCGGTAAAATCATCAAAGACAGTTACTTTTTTACCCGTTTTGAAGCCACCCGAGCTTATAAAGAATTTTTCTTACTGCAACAAATGTTAGCTTGGGGCTTACCTGTGCCTCGCCCAATAGCGATCAAAGTAGAAAGAAATTTTTGTTGCTATCGTGCCGACATTATGCTCGAAAAGCTAGAAAACACACAAGATTTAAGCAAAATCTTGCAATCCCATTCTTTATCGAACGAACAATATGAGCAGATAGGGAAACTGATTCGCAGTCTGCATAACCATCAAATTCACCATTCCGACTTAAATATCCATAATATTTTGCTTGGTAATGATGGCAAATTTTGGCTGATTGATTTTGATAAATGCGGCATTGAGCCGGGCGAAAATTGGAAGCAAAATAACCTAGACCGCCTGTTACGCTCGTTTAAGAAAGAACAAGGGCGATTAAATATTTTCTTCAGCGAAGAAAATTGGCAGGCTGTTTTGAGAGGATATACTCTCTAAGAAACAATAATGGCACAAGCTTAGAAACTTGTGCCATCAAATCATCAACATTAACTACTTCACTTCACGAATCATAATTTCAGACGGAATCACACTGCCTTGCCAGTAAAGTTCAGAAGCTACTTTTTCCGCTAATGCGAGGTAGGCTTGGCTGATTTCGTGTTCCGGAGCTGCCACCACCGTTGGCACACCGCTATCTAAATCTTCACGCAGACGAATATGTAGTGGTAATTGTGCTAACACTTTAGTGCCATATTTTTGGGCGATTTTTTCCGCTCCGCCGGTGCCGAAAATTGCCTCATGGTGTCCACAGTTTGAGCAGATATGCATTGACATATTTTCAATCACCCCAAGCACTGGTACTGAGACTTTCTCAAACATTGAGATCCCTTTAATCGCATCTAATAAGGCAATATCTTGTGGGGTTGTTACTACCACCGCACCGGTCACCGGAATTTGCTGTGAAAGCGTAAGCTGAATATCACCCGTACCCGGTGGCATATCAATGACCAAGTAATCCAATTCATTCCACCAAGTTTCATTTAAAAGCTGACTTAACGCACTGCTTGCCATCGGGCCACGCCAAATGGTGGCGTTATCTTCTTCCATTAAATAGCCGATAGAATTAGATTGCAAGCCGTGAGCGGTAATCGGCGTGATGTGCTTGTTATCAGGAGAAGTTGGACGTTGGTCTTTTGCTCCCAACATATGCGGAATAGATGGGCCGTAAATATCCGCATCTAAAATCCCCACTCTTGCCCCTTGTGCTCGTAAGGCTAAAGCAAGATTAACTGAGGTCGTTGATTTCCCTACCCCACCTTTTCCTGAAGTGACCGCAATGATATTTTTTACCCCATTGACTGCCGGGTGTTTATTCGCCCGTTTTAAGGTCGCAATTTGGTAATTTAATACCCATTTTACACCGCTTGCACCTGTTACTTGCTTTAATTTAGCCTCTGTTTCGGCTTTTAAGGTTTCAAAACCACTGTTCCACGCAAATGGCATCGTGATTTCAATTCTAAGAATATCGCCCCCTAATTCTGCTTTTTTAAACGCATTAAGGGCAATTAAATCTTTCTGTAAAGTCGGGTGGGAAAATTGTTGCAAGATTGCTTTAATTTCAACAAGTTGCTGTTCATTTACTTGGTTCATTGGTTATCCTTGTTTGCTAAATTGCGTTTTAAATCTTTGCTATAAATTACTTCGCTATCGTTATTCAAATCAATACCCAAAAGGGAGGAAACAATCCCAACCCGATGATGGTATTGAAATAATGGCAATACGGCAACATCGCTATAAAGCTGCTCGCTAATTTCTTGAATAAGTGACTCTCTCGCTTCTGCACTAAGCGTTTCTGTTTGTAAACGATTTAATTTTTGATCGACTATCTCACTTTTATAGCCGGAATGATTATCCGGGCTCATTGAATGAAACTTCTGCAAAAATACAATCGGATCAGGATAATCTGCACACCAGCCTGCTCGTGCTATCTGATAATCTTTTTGTCCCCTTACTTTATTTAAAGTCTGCCAATCAACCATTTTAGGTGTAATATTAAATAATTCTGATTGAGAAAGGGCTCGAGTAACTTGGTTAGCAATATTAATATTAATGCTATTCTCATCATATAACAAAGTCAGCTTTAAAGGATTATAAGGGCTAATTCCTGCTTTTGTTAATAGCTGCTCAACCACAACAGGATTCCAACGCTTTTCTCTATCTTTTACTAAGCTATGTGGAATTACAGACTGACTCGGAACCCCATATTCTTGCCCAATATTTGCTGAAGCCACCATTGTCCTTATTGCTTCACGAATCTCTCGTTTAGCTAATAATGGATCATCAAAATTGAACTCATAGTAATAAGAGCACAAACACGGAAATTTCACGATATTCGTTTTTTTATTTAATAAAGGATTCTCGACAATATCAAAAGCAGAGCAGTTTTGGATAGTTGTAATTAAATCATACTCTATAGTTTGAAAGGGAATTTCTTGGGTTCGAGCCTTTAACACCATTTTTTGAGCATCTAGTTTCTCGAGACGGTAAGACGCATTGCTCACGAAGTTATCTATGGTTGGAGCAATCCCTTGATAAGTAGGTAATAATGTGGAATGTGCCAGCATTTCAGGCAATTGGTGATTTGGGTGATTTAGCCGAATTCTCAATGTATGCGCATTTAATGCCTCTACACCGAGTTCTTCAACTGACTTTATTTGCTCTTCAATCGCTTTTGCATTTTCTATACCCATATAGATGAGATATTTAGACAATACAGAATGATTTTGAGGATCTATTAAACGTCGCCAGCTTGCTACAAAATCTTGTGCAGTCACAGGTTGGCCATTAGACCACACAGCTTTCTCATCTAAAATAAACAACCACTCTTTTTCATCTTCAGTAAACCAATTCTGAGCAATGGCCGGAACGACATCACCTTTTCTGTTGTAGGCCATTAAACCGACTAATAGATCTCTTAAAGGAGCAGCATCTGCAGAAGCTTTAATTTTATGTGGGTCGAGTTGAAATACAGCAGAATAAATTGCACGTTTGAGTAAAGTATCACTCTGCCGGTTTTCTACCCAGACAGATTGAATGGATTGAGGGCAAATTAATTGATCACAAGATGTAATAAGCAGAATGCAAGCGGTAACTTTTGCAATTTTTTTTACAAATGTAACCGCTTGTAAGGATTTCAACATAAACTCCCCAAAGGTTAATTAAGATTTATTTTACAAGAAGCACAGGAAATAAAGTTGTAATTCCTGCCACAATAATTTCAATTCCCAGCGCCATTAAAATCAGCCCCATGATACGAGTAACGACATTAGATCCTGTTTTGCCTAATTTTTTCACCAAAGGGGCTGAATAGCGGAATAAAATATAACAAATTAATGCAAATACAATAATCGCAATGCTAAAGCCAACATAGTCTTCCCAAGTATGGTAGCGGGTTCCCCACACAATGGTTGAGCCAATTGCCCCTGGTCCTGCCATAATCGGCATTGCTAATGGCACGACACCGATATTTTCGTATTCAGTAATATCTTCATTTTTCTCTTCTTTATTTTGTTTGTGTTCACCTAATTTACCGCTAATCATCGTCATCGCAATGCTTACAATCAAAATGCCACCAGCTACTCTAAAAGAGCTAAGTGAAATGCTAAACGCATTGAGAATCAGATTACCAAAATAGAGGCTGACTAATAAAATTACTCCAATAGAAACAGCGGTGATTAAGCTGGTGCGATTTCTTTCCCCCTCATATTGGTGAGCGGTCATACTGAAAAAAATAGGCAAGGAACCAAAAGGATTGACTATAGCAAATAGACCAATGAAGAATTGGAGGTAGATGGCAAAATTAATAATGATATCCACAAAAACTTTCTCAAACAACAGTGTTTCGGGCGCTATTATATCGGTTAATCAAGGTAGATACAAACCAAAAGCACCCAGCCTAAAGGACGGTTGGGTGCTTTTTGATAAAATGAAAGGCTTGTTAGTGTGACGAACGTTGCTGCATAAAATCTTCATTTACCTCAATTGAAGCTTTTGCACGTAGCGATTGTAAGAATTCATTACGTAAAATTAAACGATTAGCTTGTTCAAATTGTGGCGCCAATGTCTTAAACTGTTCAGCATTCCCTTCCGTAATGTTATCTAAGGCAACAATAACTACATCGCCCTTTTGATTACGTGCCATTTGATAAGTCGTTTTATCTTGCGCCTTTTTCATTGCGAAAATCGTTCCAGCCAATACCGGGTTTTCTACTTCTGCTTGCATATAAACTAAAGTTTGTGGCGCATTAAATTTCACGTCCACTGATTTCCCTTCATTCAAGGCTTTTACATTTTCTTCTACTTTCGCCAGCAACGCTTTTTCCGCTTTTTCTGCCTTCACAAAATTTTCAACTGCTGCTTTTGCTTCATCAAAAGTTTGTGGACGTTCTGCATCATAATCACTCACTCTCACAAACAATGTCTGTGGATTTGCATCATTCCCAACATCTAAAGCATCAGAATTTTGTTTATTTTGGCGTAGCTCTCCTTCAAACAAAACTTTTAATACTTTCTCATTTTGTAAAGCAGTAGGTACGTTTTCACGGGTAAACAGATCCGTTTTTTGCAGTTCCACATTACCGGCTTTCGCAACTTCTTCAAGTGAAGAATTATTCTCAAAGGCTTTATTTGCCATTTCGCGCGCAACTGTAGAATACTCAGTTAACACTAATTCTTGGCGAATAGTTTGGGCAATTTTATCTTTCACTTGTGCTAACTCAATCACTTGCTCAGGTTTACGCTCCAATACTTTGATGATATGGTAAGCATTATCCACTTTCACCGCTGCACTCATCTGGCCGGCAGTTAAATTTGCTACAGCATCTTCAAAAGCTTTCGGGAAAGTGCCAGCTTTTGCCCAACCTAGATCACCACCATTATTTGCTGATAAAGTATCGCTAGATTTGTTTTTTGCCAAAGTAGCAAAATCTTCCCCATTTTTGAGCGCTTGCTCAATAGCCTGTGCTTCCGCTTCACTAGCGACTTGAATATGAGCTAAATGGGCTTCACCTTTAGTTACATAATCGGCTTTATTGCGATCATAGTAAGTTTGAATTTGCTCATTGGTAATCTCAACTTTGCTTTCCACATCTTTTGGAGAAAGAGTAACGTACTCAACCGCTAATTTTTCAGGTGCTAATAATTTAGTTTTATTTGCTTCGTAATAGGCTCGCAATTCTTGCTCGGAAGCGGTCTGATTTTCCATTTCTTTTGCAACTGAAAATTCGGCTAAACGCACTTCACGTTGTTGCAACAGTAATTTTGCTAACAATGCCTGCTGTGCCGGTACATTAAAATCACTATTGATAATCCCCTCTTGTAGCTGGGATTGCAACATACCTTCCTGCACAATCGCTGCATAGCCATCGGCACTTAAATTATTGTGGCGTAATGTTTGTTGGTATAACTCGTTACTGAATTTACCATCTTGTTGAAACATCTGGCTGTTTACAATTTCAGATTTGATTTGATCAGCACTAATACCTAGTTTTAACTCTTTTGCATACTGGCGCAGAAGCTCTTCATCAATTAATCCATTTAATACCGATTGATTAAATTGAGCAGCATACTCCGGGCTATCCATTAAATCCCAAAAGCGACTCCCCAGTTCAACATTTAATCTATTTTGCTCACGATTAAGCGTGTTATTAAATAATTGCTGACTAATTTCTTCCCCATTTACTTTCGCTACAGAATTATCTTGTGAAATCAATCCTGTCCCAATTCCACCGATTACAAATGAAATAGAGACTAATGCAAAAATAATTTTAAAGACCGGCCCATTTGTCCGCTCGTGCATTTTTTCAATCATTTAAAAATTCCTAAATTACTCAAAAATTGTCGCTGATTATACTCTTTCTCAAATGAGAAATAAACTTGCAAATTTTTATTGAAATTTAACCGCTTTCTCTTTAAAATTCACAGTCCCTGTCGTAGCTGAGTTAGAGATCGGCTATTGATGTATTATCAACCCTTAACAAAAGGAAATTAAAATGTCTCTAAGCGTAGAAGCAAAAGCAAAAATCGTTGCTGAATTTGGTCGTGATGCAAAAGACACTGGTTCTTCTGAAGTTCAAATTGCATTATTAACTGCACAAATCAACCACTTACAAGCACACTTTGCTGAGCATAAAAAAGATCACCACGGTCGTCGCGGTTTATTACGTATGGTTTCACGCCGTCGTAAATTATTAGACTACTTAAAACGTACTGATCTTGCTAAATATTCGGAAACTATCGCACGTTTAGGTTTACGTCGCTAATTTCAAATATTAGATATGAGAGCCGAGCTGAAAAGTTCGGCTTTTTTATAAATTTTATTCGAGGAAAAAATATGGCTTTTGCGTCATTATTTACATTATTAGACGATATTGCTGCCGTGCTTGATGATGTATCGATCATGACTAAAGTGGCTGCTAAGAAAACAGCAGGCGTAATCGGTGATGATCTTGCCTTAAATGCTAATCAAGTCAGTGGAAAGAATGTGGTGCCAGAACGAGAACTACCGATTGTTTGGGCTGTAGCGAAAGGCTCATTAATCAATAAAGTGATCTTGATTCCACTAGCGTTGCTGCTATCGGTCTTTTTACCGCAGGCTATTATCCCGCTATTAATGATAGGCGGTGCATATTTATGTTTTGAAGGCGTAGAGAAATTACTCCATCGTCTATTACATAAAAACAATCAAGCTCATTCTGATGAAACCGAAACCCTTTCTGAAAAAGATAAAATTAAAGGTGCAATTCGCACCGATTTTATTCTATCAGCAGAGATTATCATTATTGCGTTAGGTGTTTTGCAAGACTCTTCAACCCTAACCCAAATTTTATCTCTCTCCGCTATCGGGGTCGGAATTACCCTGTTTGTTTATGGCTTAGTTGGATTAATTGTAAAACTAGATGATATCGGTTTATGGTTAATGCAGAAAAAAAGCACATTCTCACAAGCGGTTGGAAAAGGCTTATTATTTGCAATGCCGTGGTTTATGAAAGGACTTTCTGTGATTGGTACTATTGCGATGTTCTTAGTCGGTGGTGGTATTTTTACCCATAATTTACCAATGATTCATCACTTCGTAGAACAATTCGGTATCTCTCCCCATTTTTCTACTCTGGTTGATTTTGCAGTGGGTATTGTGGTTGGTATTATTGCATGCTTAATTATTTTACCTTTGATGAAATTATTTTCTAAAAAGGCGCACTAATCCCCAAAAGCGTAGCTTTGGTTAAAGCTAGCTTTTTATCTCTTGCTATAAAAAAATAGCAGGTTTCAAGCCTGCTATTTTTTTAATTATTATAATGAGTTAGACTCAGTGGCTGTTTGCGGTAAGGCTAATGGCTCATTAACTTTAGACTGAGTAGCCATATTCACCTGTTTGAGATTTTCCTCACGAATACGGTTTGCCATTAATGTATCCCCCATCTGCTCTGCCACGTGCAGTGCCATAATACGATCATCAGCAACACATTCATCATGAGCCAATAACAATTCAAACTGAGACTTCGCTTTTTGGTATTGCCCATCTCGTGTATAAATATAGCCAAGCGCTCTAGCATAATCATCGGTATATTTAACATTCGCTTTATCTGCCCGTTTTGCTAATACTTTTAGTAGCTTACTGTCAGAATCAATTTGTAAACGGGTTAATTGCACAAATAAACCTTGTAATTGCTCATCTTCAAATTTCTTCAACGTTTCTAAAGCAATTTCTTGTGCAGATTGATGATCGTCACTATCAATTAAACGCTTGATGACACCGACACGACTATACACCGATTTACGACGACGATTTGGTTGGTTTTCCCACCAAGAAAGCAAGCCTTCCTGCCCTTCTTCCTGTAAACGCTCATCTTGTAAACCATCATCAACGAAATACTCTAACTCAGCATACTCTTCTGCAGTTAAGAAATTACGTTGGCCGATTTCAACTAATAATCTATCTAACGCAACATAAGCTCTGGATTCTTTATAAATTTGAATCGCTAAGCGTAATACCTCATCGCTATGAGGTGCAAGCTCTAGTAGGCTATCAATCGCAGTTCGGGCAGCCGGTAATTTTCCTTGTTGTAATAAAATTCGGGTTCGTACCAACTCCACTGCAACATTATTCGGTCCAGCTATTTCAGTTGCCTTAATTAAATATTTATTTGCAGCTAAATCATCACCATTTTGCTGAGCAGCTTCCGCCGCTTTAATTAAATTCAGTACAGGCTCATCTGCATGTTTTGCATTTTTACTAAAGAGTTTTTCCGCTTTTGAGTAATTCCCTTCACTCATACGCATTAAACCTTCCAGTGTTTCTTGCTGAGCTTTTTTATGCTTACGAGTTGAGAACCAGTTATAAGCTCCATTACTCATACGGCATATTTTAGTGACAATCCATTCAAGTAAATAAACTACCGCCATTGCCAACACAAAAAAAACCACAAGCATTACAATGCTCATTTCAATCACGGTAGTTGCTGTTTCAATTCTGACATAACCTTGATTTCCGGCTAAATAAGGCCCAGAGATTAGTCCAACTAATAATAAAAGCATCAAAAAGAGCGTTCTAAACATAATCTATTCTCCTTTTTATTATTGTGCTGAAGGAGGCATCGCATCTTGCTCTGCTTTTACAGGCTCTGCTTGCTCTAATTCTTTTTCAGCTTTTATTTCGACTTTCTCTATTTTTTCAGGGGTTTTATTAATTTGCTGAGCAATCACCTTTAAGCTTTGTAATGAAGTTGGAGCATCCACATAAATAGTTTGTTCTGCCAACTCATCTAGCTCTTTCAAGAAATGTTGCACATTTTCATTTGAAGTTTCAAAATAACTTCTTACCCAAGAGCCTACCGTTTGTAACGATTTTTTATAAAGTTCGCTTTGCTGGCGAGGAACAGCTAAAATCGCAATTTGTAAACGCAAGCGAATGTTTTCACGCAAATAAATTTCTTGATTCGGTGCAACAAAGGCTTTCTCATCTGCTGCATTACGTTTCGATACACGAATAAAATGATCTAAAAATGAAGCAGCACTTTTTTCTAAATTTTTCTCCCAATCCGCAAGAGAATCACTTACTTGCCCATCTTGTTTGCTATTTGAAGCTTGTTCACTTTCCAAAATCGGCAAATCATCTAATTTATTCGCTAAATTTGCGACACGCTGCATTAAGGCATTTTGATCGATCTGATGCAATGCGGTTAATGTATTTAAATCAGTTTTGATTGCCTCACGAATGTGAATCGTATTCGGTGCTTTTGATAAAACTTGATCTGCCTCTAACAATAAATTTTTCGCTGTTTCAATGTCATTATCTAACACCACTTTACGAGCCGCATTATTCAATAGGAAATCTGCCTCAGATAATAGCCAGAATGTGTTATCCGAACCAGAGGTATTATTTAGCTTTTGCAGTTGAAGCTGCAAACTACTAATTTGCTGGGTATAACCATTTTGGGCTGTTTCTAAAGCTTTAATCCGTTCTAAAGCTTTTTGATATTCCGTGACCAATTCGGCAATTTGTGCTTTTTCATTTTCGAAATTTGGCATCTCAACCATAGTTTGAGTAGTAGGCTGATTTGCTTTAGCAGATACTGCCTGAATTTGAGATTCAACCTCTGCAAACTTTTTATTTGCCATATAATGACCAGCTCCGCCAACCGCTAAAGCCACTAATAGTGCAACTAATGCCAAGCCCTTTCCGCCCGATTTTTGAACAACCACTTGTTCTTTTGGCGCTTTTTGCATTTCTGTTTGAATATCTTTCTCTATAGCTTCGTTCACTACATCTTCCTCAATCTCTTTTTTTGCAAAAGATTCCGCTGAATCGACCGCTTGTTGTGCCTCTTCTACCACCTTTTCAGCTGAATGCTCTAAATGTTCAGTTACTTTTTTAGATCTTGACATACTCGCCACCTCTAGTTAGATTTGCCCACTTTAAATAATAATGTATTCATCAAAGTTACATTATCGGCTTTATCCGATACCCTAATCTTATCTTCTTGCCAGCCCATTTGTTTAGCTATCTTTGCAATCCGCCGGCTCACTACAACCAGATCACATTCAAATAACCATGCTCTACAATCTGCTTTCGCTTGTTCATAAAGTGATCTTAAAATTTCACTACTGGTGATCACAATAGTATCTACTCCCAAGCGTTTACATAAGCTGATTTTTTCGGGAATATCATCGGTAACCGGCTCTCTACGATAACACTCCAAATATTGAATAGTTGCCCCACGCAAGACTGCAGTTTCAGCAAGTAGCTCACGCCCAGAATCGGCTCTTAGAATTAAAATAGTTTTATCAGTTAGATTCTGCATTTCAGGTAATGCCAAAACCCCCTCGCTATTTTCAAATTCTATCGGATAAATGACCGCTTGTTCAGCTTTTTCTGTTAAATATTTCGCAGTCCGTTGCCCTACCGCAAAATATTTCAAATCTGAACGAAAATGGAACCCGGTATCTACTAATGTTTTTGCAGCATAGTCCACTGCATTCGGCGAAACAACAAATACATAATCGTCTGATTTTAGCCGAGAAATAGCCGAAGGAAGCAAAGGTAATTCTTTACCGGCTTCAATCGTAAATAGCGGTTGATGAATAGCAAAAATTTGCTGTTCATTCAACATATCTACCAATTCTTGCCCCCGACTATCCGGGCGTGTGACCAACACATTCATTATTGTACGTTTTCGTTATAAACCGCAGCTAAAATTTTATCTGCACCTTGAGCAAGCAACTGTTCCGCCACCAAAATGCCTAATTGCTCCGCCTCTTGCTTATGTCCTTTTGCCGAAGCCCGAATAATTTGTGAGCCATCTAACGATCCAACTAACGCATTAAGCGTTAATTCATCGCCCTCTAATGTAGCATAACCACCAATCGGCACTTGGCAACCGCCTTGCAAACGGGTATTCATTGCACGTTCTGCCATCACGCAACAAGCGGTCGAACTATGGTTTAATTTTGCAATGTAGTTCAAAATCCGTTCATCATTGGCTCGAGTCTCAATCCCTACTGCTCCTTGACCAGCTGCGGGTAATGATTGTTCCACAGAAATATAGCTACGGATTCGCTCTTGCAAGCCTAAACGAATTAAGCCGGCAGAGGCTAAAATAATCGCATCATACTCGCCATTATCTAATTTGCTTAAGCGAGTGCCGACATTGCCTCGCAATGATTTAACCTCTAAATGCGGATATTTCGCCATTAATTGGCACTGACGGCGTAAGCTCGATGTACCGACCACAGCACCTTTCGGCAAATCTTCTAACGAATGGTAGTTGTTCGACACAAACGCATCACGGGGATCTTCACGTTCACAAATCACCGCAAGCCCCAAGCCTTCGGGAAAGCTCATCGGCACATCTTTCATTGAATGCACCGCAATATCAGCTCGATTTTCTAAAAGGGCTAATTCTAACTCTTTCACAAACAAGCCTTTTCCGCCAATTTTGGCTAATGGGGTGTCTAAAATAATATCGCCTTTCGTTACCATCGTAACCAGTTCGACAGATAATTGCGGAAAATGTTTTTCTAATTCGCTTTTTACAAAATTTGCCTGCCATAAGGCTAACGGGCTTTGACGGGTTGCAATGCGTAAAATATCTTTCATAAATTCTAAAATTAAAACATTGAGTTAATGAATTATCCTACCACTTTTTATTAGCTGAACTGCCAAAAATAATCGTGGATTTCGCTTTGCATTTAATCAAAAATCCGGCTTTTTCTCAAAATGTATCAATGTCTATATGACTAAATATTTTATAGCATATATACAACGTTAAAAAAGTTGATATAGATCAAAGCAAACATAAAACATTATTAATTTTTAACGACAAAATAACTCTTTTGGGTAATAATTTCATCAGTTAAAAAAATTATCAAATTTAAATTTTATGAGGAACCAAACTATGGCTAAAAATACGCAACCATTTGATGCCCAAGCAGAAGTGAATGAGCTTGTTGAAAAAGGCTTAAAAGCCCTTGATGAGTTTAGAAAACTCAACCAAGAACAAGTGGATTTTATTGTCGCTAAAGCCTCTGTTGCTGCCCTTGATAAACACGGTATTTTAGCAATGCACGCTTACGAAGAAACCGGACGGGGTGTGTTTGAAGACAAAGCCACTAAAAACCTGTTCGCCTGTGAGTATGTTGTCAATAATATGCGACATTTGAAAACCGCAGGGGTCATTAGTGAAGATGATGTCACCGGTATTACCGAAATTGCCGACCCTGTCGGTGTTGTCTGCGGTATCACCCCAACCACCAACCCAACCTCAACCACCATTTTCAAAGCGTTAATCGCCCTTAAAACCCGTAACCCTATCGTTTTTGCTTTCCACCCGTCTGCTCAACAATCTTCTGCCCACGCTGCTCAAATTGTGCGTGATGCCGCCGTGGCTGCCGGTGCACCGGAAAACTGTATTCAATGGATTACCCAGCCTTCAATGGAAGGTACATCTGCTTTAATGAAACACCCGGGCATTGCAACTATTTTAGCCACCGGCGGTAATGCAATGGTTGAAGCCGCTTACTCTTGCGGCAAACCGGCATTAGGAGTTGGTGCAGGCAACGTACCGGCTTATGTAGAAAAAACCGCTAAATTAAAACAAGCGGTGTATGACATTGTAATGTCAAAATCTTTCGACAACGGTATGATTTGTGCCTCTGAACAAGCGGCGATTGTAGATAAAGAAATTTACGCTGAGTTTATTAAAGAGATGCAATCTTACGGCGTCTATTTAGTGAACAAAAAAGAGAAAGCCTTATTGGAAAAATACATTTTCGGTATTGATAAAGCCAAAGATGAAAACTGCTCAGGTGCAAAACTCAATTCAGCGGTGGTTGGCAAACCGGCTGCGTGGATTGCAGAACAAGCCGGCTTTAAAGTACCGGAAAAAACCAATATTCTGTTAGCCGAATGTGCCTTTGTGGGCGAAGCTGAGCCACTTACCCGTGAAAAACTTTCGCCTGTACTGGCTCTGTTAAAATCCGACTCCACCGAACACGGTTTGGAATTGTCTGAAGCGATGGTGAATTTCCACGGTTTAGGGCATAGTGCCGCCATTCATACCGAAAACAAAGCCTTAGCCAAAACCTTTGGCGAACGGGTAAAAGCCATTCGGGTGATTTGGAACTCACCATCAACCTTTGGCGGTATCGGTGATGTATATAACTCCTTCCTGCCATCGCTTACGCTGGGCTGTGGTTCCTACGGTAAAAACTCTGTAGGTAACAACGTTAGTGCGGTAAATTTAATCAATATCAAACGTGTGGGCAGACGGAGAAATAATATGCAATGGTTTAAAGTGCCATCAAAAATCTACTTTGAGCGTGACTCAATTCAATATTTGAAATCAATGCACGATGTGCATAAAGTAATGATCGTAACCGACCGTTCAATGGTTGATCTCGGCTTTGTGGATAGAATTACCGAACAACTTCGCCAACGTCGCAACCAAGTGATGATTCAGCTCTTTACCGATGTTGAACCAAACCCAAGCCTGCAAACCGTACAACGTGGTACAGAATTAATGCGTAGCTTCCAGCCTGATACTATCATCGCACTTGGTGGTGGTTCACCAATGGATGCAGCCAAAATTATGTGGTTATTCTACGAACAACCGGAAGTCGATTTCCGTGATTTAGTGCAAAAATTTATGGATATCCGCAAACGTGCATTCAAATTCCCACAATTAGGCAGAAAAGCGAAATTTGTCGGCATTCCAACCACCTCCGGAACAGGCTCTGAAGTCACACCGTTTGCAGTAATTACCGATGGCGATATTAAATATCCGCTCGCTGACTACTCGCTTACCCCAACCATTGCGATTGTCGATCCTGCGTTAGTAATGTCTGTGCCGTCTCACGTTGCTGCCGACACCGGTTTAGACGTATTAACTCACGCTACCGAGGCTTACACATCGATTTTAGCCAACGACTATACCGACGGCTTAGCCTTGCAAGCCATTAAGTTAGTGTTTGAAAACTTGGAAAAATCGGTCAAAGAGTTTGATGAAACCGCCCGTGAAAAAATGCACAATGCTTCCACAATGGCAGGGATGGCATTTGCCAATGCCTTCTTAGGTATTTGCCACTCAATGGCACACAAAATCGGGGGTAAATTCCACACCATCCACGGTCGAACCAATGCGATTTTACTGCCACACGTTATTCGCTATAACGGCACACGCCCAACCAAAGTGGCAACTTGGCCAAAATACACCAATTATGTCGCAGATGTGCGTTTCCAAGATATTGCCAGAATGCTTGGCTTACCGGCAGAAACCCCGGAACAAGCGGTGGAAGCTTACGCCCAAGCGGTACACGATTTAGCCGTTCGTTGCGGCGTGAAAATGTCGCTTCGTGAGCAAGGCGTTGATGAGCAAGCCTTCTTGAATGCCCGCCGTGAACTTGCCCTACACGCATTTGAAGACCAATGCACACCAGCAAACCCACGTTTGGCAATGATTGAAGATATGGAAGCGATTATGACTAAAGCCTACTATGGCAAGGAATAAAGCACAATTTAATCGTTAAACTTACTAAATGGCCGCTTGCAAGCGGTCATTTTTCTTGAAATTTTTACTTTTCCCTTCACAAAATACTTTCGCTCTTTTACAAAGCATAGTATTTTTATCGCTCCTTTTATCTTACAGGAAATACTATGCAAATTACGATTTTAGACGGCGGAATTAGCCGTGAATTAATGCGTCGCAATGCTCCATTTCATCAGCCTGAATGGTCTGCTGCCGCTTTGTATGAAGGCCCACATTTTGTGCAAGCGGTACACGAAGATTTTATCGCTCACGGGGCAGAAGTGATTACTACCGACAGCTATGCGGTTGTGCCGTTTCACATTGGCGAAAAACGCTTTGCGGCAGACGGCAAAATGCTTGCCGATTTAGCCGGTCGCCTTGCCAAACAAGCGGTCAAAAATTCGGAAAATTTCGCAACTCAAATTGCAGGCTCACTTCCACCAATGTTTGGCTCTTACCGTGCCGATTTAATTCAAATGGAACGCTTTGCTGAAGTCGCTCAGCCTTTAATTGACGGGCTTTCGCCTTATGTGGATATTTGGCTTTGCGAAACCCAAAGTGCGATTATTGAGCCGATTTCCATCAAAGCATTATTGCCGAAAGACAACCGCCCGCTTTGGGTCTCTTTTACCCTCACCGATGATGAACCAACCACCGAGCCACAACTTCGCTCGGGCGAAAGCGTTAAACAAGCAGTCGAAGAAATGGTGAAGTTAGGCGTGCAAGCGATTTTATTTAACTGCTGTCAGCCTGAAGTGATCGGCGAGGCATTAAGTGTAACCCAAAAAACTTTAGCCGAATTAAAAGCTACCCATATTCGCACAGGAGCTTATGCCAACGCCTTTGCTCCACAACCAAAAGATGCCACCGCCAATGACGGTTTAGATGAAGTTCGCCAAGATTTAACCCTGGAGGCTTATTTAGGCTGGGCAAAAAAATGGACGGAACAAGGGGCAACTATTATCGGTGGCTGCTGCGGCATTGGGGTTGAGTATATTGAAACGCTGGCAAAAAATTTAAAATAAGGAAATCGAATGTCAAATAAAAAAATAGGATTAATTTCACTCACCGCCTTAGTGCTAAGCTCAATGATTGGCTCGGGGATTTTCAGCTTACCGCAAAATATGGCAGCCGTTGCCGGAGCAGAAGCCATTACCATTGGCTGGCTGATTACCGGTGTCGGCATTATCTTTTTAGGTTTATCGTTTTTCTTTATTTCCCGCTTGCGTCCGGATTTAGACGGTGGCATTTACACCTACGCACGGGAGGGTTTTGGCGAGCTGATGGGCTTTATGTCAGCGTGGGGCTATTGGCTCTGTGCCACCATTGGGATTGTAGGATACCTCACCGTTGCTTTTGAAGGTTTGGGTGTATTTACCGACAACCCGAACACCGTGATTTTCGGGCAAGGTAACACCCTCGCCTCTTTTATTGGATCTTCAATCATTGTGTGGCTGGTTCACGCCCTCATCGCAGGCGGTATCAAAGAAGCTGCCTTTGTAAACTTAATTGCCACTTTTGTGAAAGTCGCTCCGCTCATTCTGTTTATCGGGTTAGGCATTTGGTATTTCGATGTGGATCTGTTTAATAGCGATGTTAAAGCCACCGCACTTAATAATAGTGTAGGCGACCAAGTGAAAAGCACAATGTTAATCACCTTATGGGTATTTACCGGTGTGGAAGGGGCTTCTGTGCTTTCGGCTCACGCGAAAAAGCGTTCTGACGTGGGCCTGGCAACCGTATTAGGTATTATTATTGCACTTGCTCTTTATGTGGCAATTACCATTCTTTCACTCGGAATTCTGCCACGGGAAACTATTGCCAATATGGCAAATCCGTCAATGGGGCCGTTGCTCGATGCAATGATGGGCCCAACCGGCAAAGTGATTATTACTGCTTGTTTAATTGTATCGGTGCTTGCCTCTTACATTAGCTGGACGATGTATTCGGCAGAAGTGCCTTATCGTGGCTCAAAAAACGGGGCTTTCCCGAAAATTTTAGACAAAGTGAATAAAAACGGCACGCCGATTAACTCACTCTGGTTTACCGGCTTTATCGTGCAATTTTGCTTGGTGTTGGTGTTTGTTTTTGAGCAAAGCTATAACACCTTATTGCTGATTTCCACCTCGATGATTTTAATTCCCTATTTCTTAATCGGGGCTTATTTATTCAAATTAGCGATTCAAACCAACGCCACTTGGTACATTAAACTCACCGGCTTTATGGCAGCCCTTTACGGATTATGGATTGTCTATGCCGCAGGACTAGAATATTTGCTGCTTTCGGTGGTGCTTTATGTACCCGGAATTTTACTCTTCCTCTACTCCAACTATAAATTCAACGGCAGATTAACCCTTTCAACCGCTGAAAAGGTCATCTTAATCGTGCTACTGGTAATTTTTGGCTATGCCGTGATTGAGCTGCCAGCACTATTAGCAGCATAATTCCCATCAAAAATGACCGCTTGCAAGCGGTTATTTTTCTAGGATCTTTTGCAAAGATTCATTAGAATAGAAAAAACGTCAATAATAAATAAAAAGAGGAGAAACAATGCAAACTTATCAACATAAAGCCCTTTGTCGGGTAAGAACCATTACCCTTTTTCTGAGTTTAACCAAAGATAAATTGCAGTGGGAAACGGCATTAAATGTGGCAAAAGCAGAATTTGATCTATTAGTTCCCGCTATTCAAACATGTAGAAGATCAAACCTAATCTGACAGTTCCCGTTTAAAATTATAGTGCCTGTCAGATTAATTTGAGCTTAAATGCTTTTCCGCCCAAATCCGTTTTCCATCAAGTAATGTTTCCATCGGTGTTCTGCCGCAGCACATTTTTCCTTGATGAGTTCGATGATGATTATAATACATTAACCATTCATCTAAATCCGCTTGTAATGTCGCTAAATCCATATAAATTGTCTTCCTAAATACGACTTGGTAAAACTCTTGTAAAATCGTCTTATGGAAGCGTTCGCAGATACCATTCGTCTGGGGATGCTTCACTTTCGTTTTCGTATGCCCTATGTCATTTATCGCTAAATAAAGCTCATAATCGTGATTTTCCACCTTGCCACAGTACTCACTGCCTCGGTCGGTAAGAATACGCAACATCGGTAATCCTTGGGACTCAAAGAACGGTAGGACTTTATCATTGAGCATATCTGCTGCACTAATTGCTGTCTTCATCGTATACAGTTTTGCAAATGCGACTTTACTATAAGTATCAATAAAGGTCTGTTGATAAATGCGTCCAACCCCCTTAAGATTCCCCACATAGAAGGTATCTTGTGAACCTAGATAGCCCGGATGAGCCGTTTCAATTTCGCCACAAGCCACATCGTCTTCTTTTTTACGCTCCAAGGCTTGAACTTGGTTTTCACTCAGAATAATGCCTTTCTCAGCCACTGCTTTTTCTAACGCATTTAAACGCTGTTTAAAGTTAGCGAGATTATGGCGTAGCCAAATAGAACGCACACCACCTGCTGAAATAAAAATACCTTGTTTACGGAGTTCGTTACTGACTCGTACCTGCCCAAATGCCGGATTATCGAATGCAAACTTCACAACAGCTTGCTCTGTTGCCTCATCCACACGATTTTTTAGATTAGGAACACGCCGATTTTGATTAAGTAAGGCATCCACCCCACCTTGCTCAACTGCTTGTTGATAGCGATAGAATGTATCTCGACTCATCCCCATCACCTTACAGGCTTGAGAGATATTGCCCAGTTCTTCTGCTAAATTTAATAAACCGGTCTTGTGTTTAATAAGGGGATTGTTAGAATAAAACATGAGAGTTTCCTTTTTTGTTTAGATTGAATTTGGACACTCATATTCTAAACGGGAAACTCTCACTTTTTAGAGTGAATTGTCAGATCAAGTCTGATCTTCTACAAATAAAGGCTGATGGATATTTCCATCAGCCTTTCAATTTACTTCACCTTCAATTTTTTACCTACCGTGATCTGATAATTTTTCAAATTATTCAGCTCACTGATTTTTTGCGGCGTAGTACCGTAAGCTCTAGCAATCGAGTAAACCGTTTCATCTTGTTGGACAATATGGTAGCCACTGTTAGACACCTTAATTTCTCTTTGAGAGTCTGATTTTTTAGACTGATTTTTTTGATCTTTCTCAAGAGCTGTTTTTTCTTTTAGTTGCTGCTCTTTTTTCTTATTGGTTTTAGCCGAATCTTCTTTTTTATCCTCTTTTTTGCTCTTTTCTTTCAATTTTGTCTTATCTGATTGCGTATTCTTCTCTTGTTTCTCAGAAGCAGGCTTTTTAGTTAAATCAGCTTTAGCAGTTTTTTCCTCTTTCTTATTTTGCTTATCTTCTTTGTCCGATTTTTTACTGACCGAAGAACTAGCAACTGCATTTTTTGCCCGATAAGCGACTAATCCATTATAAATGGCCCGAGCAACTTGTTTACGATAATTTGCACTGGCTAGCTTTGCTTCCTCGGTTGAATTAGATAAAAATCCCGTTTCCACCAATACAGATGGAATATCAGGTGAACGCAGAACACTTAAGCTTGCGTGCTGAGGAGACGATTTTGCTAATGCAGCCACATTTGACATTTTAGCTAAAATGCTCTTGCCTAATTCATAGCCGGCACGTTGAGAGTGAGAGAACTGTAAATCAAGCACTGTTTGATTTAAATAACGTTCATTGTTGCTTGAAAGCACCGAACCAGCCCCGCCAAGTAATTCCGACTGCTTCTCGTGGTCTTCCAACCATTTACCCATTTCATCGCTAGCACGGCTATTAGAAAGTACCCAAACCGAAGCCCCTTTCAAGGAATCGCCACGAGGCGAAGAGTCTGCGTGAATAGAAACCAGCAGATCGGCACGATGCTTACGGGCAATCTCGGTACGTTGCGGTAATTGGATAAAATAATCTCCCGAGCGTGTCATCACTGCTTTAAAATTAGGATCGGCATCTAACAAGGCTTTTAGCTCTTTAGAAATTGCGAGGGTAACGCTTTTTTCCAAAATCCCCAGATTTTTACCAATAGCCCCCGGATCTTTTCCCCCGTGTCCGGCATCAATCGCCACAATGGTTTTGGCAAATGTGGAAAAACTGAATAAACTCAATGTGCTAAAAACAATAAATCTGATAACTTGCTTCATTACCTTCCCTACAAGCGGTCTATTTTTGATGAAAATTTATTAATATATCTACTGCAGTTTGATTTTGCGGCAACAGGCTAATCTGCCGTCCGTCATTCTTATAATCAATTTGGATCACAAAATCAGCCTCTGGAATCATTCCTTTACCTTTAACTGCCCATTCAAGCAAACAAAGCGTTTGTGGTTTGAAATAATCACGAATTCCCATAAACTCCAGCTCTTCAGGATCGGCTAAGCGATACAAATCAAAATGGTAAAGGCTGAAAGGCGGAAGTTGGTATTCTTCCACCAGAGTATAAGTTGGGCTTTTTACATTGCCTTGATGCCCGAAAGCCCGTACGATCGAGCGAGTTAAGGTGGTTTTACCTGCCCCAAGTTCGCCGTTTAGGTAAACAACCAGCGAATGAGCTTGGTCTTGCAATAAATATTTCTTAAGTTCTAACGCGAATGATTGACCAAATTCCAGCAATTTAGTTTCATCTTCGCAGTAAAAAGAGAGAGAATCTGTCATTATTTTTGGTCTAGCTGAATAAAATGTTCCCGATAAAATTTCAATTCGTTAATGGATTCACGAATATCGTCCAACGCTAAATGCGTATTGCCTTTACTGAATTTATCTAAAATCTCCGGTTTCCAACGGCGTGCCAGCTCTTTTAAAGTACTCACATCTAAGTGGCGATAATGGAAATAATCGGCTAAATCAGGCATATATTTATACAAAAAACGTTTATCTTGAGCAATGCTGTTGCCACAAATCGGAGAAGCGCCTTTTGGCACCCAGCGTTTTAAGAAGTCTAAAGTTTGCAACTCTGCTGCCCGTTCAGTCAATTTGCTCGCTTTCACTCGTTCAATCAGCCCGTTAGCGGTATGGGTTTTGACGCACCAATCACTCATTTTCTCTAATAAATCATCGGTTTGGTGTACCGCAAGTACCGGTCCTTCCGCTAAAATATTTAAATCCTTATCGGTCACAATGGTGGCGATTTCAATAATGCGTTCTTTTTCCGGATCTAACCCTGTCATTTCAAGATCGATCCAAATTAAATTTTGTTCGTTTTGAGCCATTTTATTTCCTTACACTTTTGCAATTTTTAGGGCATTTTTGACCGCTTGCGGCACAAATTGGCTGATGTCACCATTGTGGCGATAGATTTCCCTTACCATCGTTGAAGAAAGGTAACGCCATTCTATTGAAGGGGGGAAAAAAATAGTTTCTAAATCGCCCGATAATTTGTAATTTAACTGAGCGAGTTGGATTTCATAGTCAATATCATCTGCCCCACGAATACCACGGATTAACGCTTTGGCATTCTGCTGTTTGGCAAAGTCTGCTAACAATCCACTAAAGCCAATCACCTCAATATTTTGCCACTGGGTACAGCTTTGTTTAACAAGCTCCACTCGTTCTTCAAGACTAAAAAGCGGCTGCTTGCTTGGGTTTTGAGCAACGGCAACAATCACTTTTCCAAATAAGTGAGAGGCTTTGCAAATTATGTCCAAATGCCCATTGGTAATGGGATCAAAGGTGCCTGCATAAATTACGTTATAACTCATTTTATTTCTCTAAATAGGAGGCTAATAAATCCAAATGGCGTTTTAATGCCCCTTGATTTTCCTGTAACACGCTTAAGCCGGATTTTGCAATTTCTTGTCCGATTTGGGGCTGCTTAAGCAATAATTGAATGCTCTCGGTCAAAGCCTCGACTGAACTTTCAATTTCAATCACGCCTTTCACCTCACGCAATTTCTCAAAGATTTCAGGGAAATTATAGGTGTAAAGCCCAGAAACCACCGGAATATTAAAAGCGATTGGTTCAAGTGGATTATGCCCACCGTGTTTGACCAAACTGCCTCCTACAAAAGCAATGTCAGACAACCCATACAGTAACATCATTTCCCCCATTGTATCACCTAACATTACTTGAGTATTTTGGCTTAACGTTTTATTCTCAGTACGTTTTACATAATTTAAATCTGATTTTTGAATCAGTAGCTCAACTAAACCAAAACGCTCCGGATGGCGAGGCACTAAAATCAACACTAAATTCGGGTAATGCTCTAATAAGAGTTTATGAGCATCTAAAATCAGCTTCTCTTCCCCTTCGTGAGTACTGCCGGCAATCCAAATCGGTCTCTCTGTTAAATTCAGACTAGCTTTAGTTTTAATCACCGATTGATGAAGCTGTGGCGTAATTTCTAAATCAAATTTCAGGTTACCGGTATTAACCATTTTTGCCGGTGCATAACCGAGTGCTAAATAGCGATCTCGGCTTACCTCATCTTGAGCCATAATCAGACTAATTTGGTTGAGCATATCCTTAATGCTACCTTTTACCCAGCCATAACGCTTCGCAGAACGTGGCGATAAGCGGGCATTGGCAATCACAAATGGAATTTTACGAATATTTACTTTACGAATTAAATTCGGCCAAAGTTCGGTTTCAATTACAATCATCAATTTCGGATCGATAAAATTCAAAAACCGCTCGATAGCATCAGGTAAGTCATAAGGCAAATAAAAATGTGAAACACTATTACCAAAAGCAGCTTGCACACGCCCAGAGCCTGTTGGCGTTACCGTTGTGACTATCAACGGAAGTTCAGGATATTGCTTGCTGACTGCCTTAATCAAAGGCGTTGCAGCAATCACCTCACCAACCGATGCCGCATGGATTACCACCCCTTTTGCTTTCGGTTTTTCCGATTCGTCATAAATCCCATAACGCTCCCATAAACGTTTCCGATAAGCCGGTTGTTTACGCCCTTTGTACCACATTAATAGCAGAACCACAGGCTGTAATAGATAACTTAAACAAATATAGAGTAAACGTAGCATTTATTTTCCTTATACCATAACCCTCGCCTCTTGTGGGAGAGGGGGAATATTGCAAACTGTTACAAAAAAACGACCGCTTGCCCTCTCTCTGATAAAATTGCTGAACACAATTTTATCGGTCTCTCTCCCACAAGGGGAGAGAGTCAAATACGCCAATAAATCGTTCCTCTCTTGTTCGAGAGGGGGGAACAAGCGGTTATTTTTACCAAAAATTTTGCAATCTATATCCTCAAAGACAAAACCACGGAATAACCTTAATCCGTGGTTTATCTCGCATCATTACGCTTGATGTGGATTGCGGGTATTCGTATTCACTAAGTTACGCATTAAAAGTGCAAAATCCAACTCAATATCTGCCGGCACATCTAAAAAGACAAAATGCCCGTCACCGAGTGCTGCGTCCACATTTTCATTTTTGCGGTTAAGCATACGCTCGATTTTAAATACAATGTTGCCTTTAGGGGTCATCATTTCCACTGAATCGCCCACTAAGAATTTGTTTTTCACTGCCACTTCCGCCAAGCCTTCTGCATTGCGTTTGCCGGTAAATTCGCCCACAAATTGTTGGCGTTCTGAAATCGAATAGCCATATTCATAGTTTTGGTATTCATCGTGAGTATGACGACGTAAGAAGCCCTCTGTATAACCACGGTGTGCAAGGCTTTCAAGAGTATCCATTAAACTTTCGTCAAACGGTTTACCGGCAGCGGCATCATCAATCGCCTTACGATACACCTGAGCCGTTCTCGCACAGTAATAGAACGATTTCGTACGCCCCTCAATTTTCAGTGAATGCACCCCCATTTGAGTTAAACGCTCAACGTGTTGTACTGCACGCAGATCTTTAGAGTTCATAAAATAGGTGCCGTGTTCATCTTCAAAGGCGGTCATTTGCTCATCAGGGCGTTGTGATTCTGTATAAAGGAACACTTTATCTGTTGCTTCGCCATTACCTAGAGTAGGAGCCACATTTTTGACTTCAATTTCCGGCTCATACTTAGGCACAATTTGCCCTACCTCATCAATCTTACCTTCTTCCATTTTATATTCCCAACGGCAAGCATTGGTGCAAGTGCCTTGGTTTGGGTCACGCTTATTGATATAGCCTGAAAGCAAGCAGCGACCTGAATATGCCATACACAAAGCACCGTGAACGAAGATCTCAAGCTCCATATCCGGCACTTGTTCACGAATTTCTTCGATCTCTTCGAGTGATAATTCACGGGATAAAATCACACGGGTTAGCCCCATTTGACGCCAGAATTTCACCGTTGCCCAGTTTACCGCATTGGCTTGCACCGAAAGATGAATATCCATTTCAGGGAAATTTTCACGCACCAACATAATTAAGCCCGGATCAGACATAATCAAAGCGTCCGGCTTCATATCCACTACCACTTTTAGATCTTTGATGAAGGTTTTTAATTTTGAGTTGTGTGGCGCAATGTTTACCACCACATAGAATTTTTTTCCTAAGGCGTGGGCTTCATCAATCGCAACTTTTAAATTGGCGTGGTTAAATTCATTATTACGCACACGCAAGCTATAACGGGGCTGTCCTGCATAAATCGCATCGGCACCATAAGCAAAAGCGTAACGCATATTTTTTAAAGAACCTGCAGGCGAAAGTAGCTCAGGTTTGGCATATTTTAAAGTCATATTATTCTCTTTTCTGATAACAAGTCAGGACTTCTCGACGTGAGAAGCGTAAGCGGTATATTTTCTAAGAAATATTGCGTGATGGCAAGCTAATCCATTACAATCCGATTTTTATGTGGGGAAAAATATGAAACTTAAATACCTTTTAGCAACAATATTACTGGCTTTTTCAACATTTACCGTCGCTCAAAGCATCAAGACGGAGATGATGCAAATGAATATGCAAGCGAATAAATTGATGCGTGCCGAATCGGCAGAAGAGTTTAGCGAAATTGCGAATGATTTCATTATAATTACCGAGAAAACCAAAGGGATTTTTCCCAATAGCGTAGAAGGCGATAAAGCAGCTCAGGAAGATTACCAAGCCGGTATGCAAAAATTAATTGATATGGTTAATCAAGCCATTGAGAAAGCTCAAGCAGGTGAATTGCAAGAAGCAAAAATGCTGATTTCCGAGCTTGAAATGATCAAGCGTGAATATCACAAAAAATACAAATAATTCAACACATTAAAAGGGTGAGCTAAAGCTCACCCTTTCTATTCAAATTCCAGTTCAACCGAATTCTCACCAAGAAGTGCCTTTAATTCGCTAAACATTGCCTCATTCGGGCTGATTCGCCACTCTACTCCGCCTTTGAGCAATACCCTACCTTCCGGGCTTTGGTAATAAAAATGCAGCGGTAAAGTGCCTTCTTTATGTGGGGTGATGATAGCGGTCATTTTTTTAATAAAATCTGCAGAAAGTTGCTCTTTGCTAATCGCTAACGCTAAACTTTTGGCAAATCGACCCCTTGCTTCATCAAGGGATAACACTTCTCGAGCCGACATTTTCAGTCCACCGCTGAAATCATCAAACTGTACCGAACCTGTTGCCACAATAATTTGGTCTTGTTGCATCAAATGCCCGAAATTTTCTAAGGCTTCCGAGAAAAGGGTAATGTCCAATTTCCCCGAGCGATCTTCAATAGTCGCAATCCCAATACGGCTTCCTCGCTTGGTAACTGCCACTCGAGATGCCATAACAATTCCTGAAACCGTGGTCATTTGCCCTCGGAAAGTCGGTTGCAATTCATTCAGCCGATTAGGGGCATAGTGGGATAATTCTTTGAGGAATCTACCAATCGGGTGTCCGCTTAAATACAGCCCGAGCGTGGCACGCTCTCCATCTAAAATCACTTGCTCCGACCATTTTGGCGTATTGGCGTAAGCATTTTGCACTTCTTCCGGTGTCTCGGTAAGCACGCCAAACATATCGCTCTGCCCGAGTTCCTCCATTTTAGCGTGCTGATCTGAGGCTTTAAGTGCATCTTCCAAATTCTTCATCAAGGCAGCTCGGTGAGGGCCTAATTTGTCAAAAGCACCGGACATAATCAGGCTTTCAAAGGTGCGGCGGTTGATTTTTTTCAGATCGACCCGAGCGGTTAAATCAAATAGATCTTTAAATTTCCCCTCTTTTTGGCGAGCTGCCAGAATTGCCTCAATCGGTCCTTCCCCAACGCCTTTAATTGCTCCTAGCCCGTAAACAATTTCGCCTTTTTCATTTACGCTAAAACGATGTTTACCGCTGTTTACATCAGGCGGCACAACGGTTAAGCCCATATTCATACACTCATCGTAGAACCCGACAATTTTATCGGTATTATCCATCTCTGAGGTCATTACCGCAGCCATAAATTCTGCCGGATAATGGGCTTTTAGCCAAAGTGTTTGGTAAGAAACCAACGCATAAGCTGCTGAGTGAGATTTATTAAAGCCGTAGCCGGCAAACTTTTCTACCAAGTCAAAAATTTGACCGGCAAGTTTACCGTCAATCCCTTTGGCTTCCGCCCCTTTTTCAAACACTTCACGCTGTGCAGCCATTTCCTCCGGTTTCTTCTTACCCATTGCACGGCGGAGTAAGTCCGCTCCACCGAGTGTATAACCGGCAAGCTCTTGTGCAATTTGCATAACCTGTTCTTGGTAAACAATGACCCCATAAGTCGGCTCGAGAATAGGTTTTAAGCATTCGTGTTGGTATTGCGGATCAGGATAAGAAACCTCTTCTTTGCCGTGTTTACGGTCAATAAAGTTCTGCACCATACCTGATTCCAGCGGCCCTGGGCGGAATAGTGCCACCAATGCGATAATATCTTCAAAACAGTCCGGCTTCAGGCGAGAAATTAAGTCTTTCATTCCCCGTGATTCAAGCTGGAATACTGCTGTAGTTTTAGCTGCCAGCAACAGAGCAAAGGATTTTTTATCATCAAGCGAAATGGTTTCAATCCGAATCGGCTCTTTGCCTTCACGAGCCAAACGTTCGTTAATCATCTCCAACGCCCATTTGATGATGGTGAGCGTACGCAAGCCTAAGAAGTCAAACTTCACCAATCCTGCATATTCCACGTCATTTTTATCAAAATGGGTAACCGGGTGTAAGCCCTCGCTATCGCAATAAAGCGGCGAAAAATCGGTAATCGCAGTTGGGGCGATCACCACACCACCAGCGTGTTTACCTGCATTACGAGTTACACCTTCGAGCTTACGAGCCATATCAATAAGGTCTTTCACCTCTTCATCGGCTTCATATAGCTCAGGCAATTTTGGCTCAGCGGCAAAGGCTTTTTCAAGCGTCATTCCTGGATCGGGCGGAATGAGTTTGGAGATGCGATCCACAAAGCTATAGGGGTGTCCAAGCACTCGCCCTACATCTCGAATGACCGCTTTCGCCGCCATAGTACCGAATGTGATAATTTGCGATACCGCTTGTCGCCCGTAGGTTTCCGCAACGTGTTCAATCACACGGTCTCGCCCGTCCATACAGAAATCAACGTCAAAATCGGGCATTGAAACACGCTCAGGGTTGAGAAAACGCTCAAAAAGCAAATCAAATTCCAATGGGTCAAGATCGGTAATCTTCAACGCATAAGCCACCAATGAGCCTGCCCCTGAGCCACGACCCGGTCCTACCGGAATATCATTATCTTTGGACCATTGGATAAACTCCATCACGATCAAAAAGTAACCCGGGAACCCCATTTGGTTGATCACATCTAATTCAACTTGCAATCTTTCGTCATAAACCGACCGCTTGTTCGCCCTTTCCTCAGGATCAGGGAATAGAAACTCTAAACGCTCTTCTAAGCCTTCTTTCGATTTTTTTACCAAGAAATCTTCGGTGGAAAGCTCACCGGTCGGGAAATTTGGCAGGAAATACTCGCCCAAACGCACGGTAACCGAACAGCGTTTCGCAATTTCAACCGTGTTTGCCAATGCACTCGGTAAATCGGCAAACAGCTTGCACATTTCCTCTTCAGTACGGAAATATTGTTTCGGTGAGTATTTTTTCGGGCGTTTCGGGTCGTCTAGGGTGTAGCTGTCGTGAATGGCAACCCGAATTTCGTGTGCGTCAAAGTCATCTTCTTTCAAGAAGACAACATCATTTACCGCCACTAACGGAATTGCATTTTTTTGTGAAAATTCGACCGCTTGTTTGATATAGCGTTCTTCGTCTGCCCGTCCGGTACGGCAAACGGAAAGGTAAAAATGATTCGGGTAATATTGCTGATAAAAAGCCACTTTTTCTTCAGCTTCTTGTCGGTTTTCTTTGAGTAAGGCTTTACCCACATCGCCCATTCGCCCGCCCGAAAGAATGATAATGCCTTCATTCAACTCTGCCAGCCATTCACGTTCCACCATCGGAAATTCAATATAGCCTTGCTGATAGGCCTTAGACAAAATTTGGGTAATGTTATGGTAGCCTTTATTGTTCTTTGCAAGTAATGTCAGTTCAAAATAATCTTCACTGCCTGCCTCGGTTCTCACATAAACATCCGCCCCGATAATCGGCTTAATTCCAGCTCCCAATGCTTCGCCATAAAATTTCACCAACCCGCAAAAATTAGTAAAATCCGTCAAGCCCATCGCCACCATATTATTGGCAACCGCCGTTTTGACTAACGATTTAACCTTAGCTAAACCATTAATCATTGAGAAATCACTGTGAACTTTTAAATGAACGAAACGACAATCTGACATAGGAATATAATCTAAGTAAAGCAGTTCCCCTCTTTAGTAAAGACTGTCAGGTTCTAAAAAGTGAAGCCTGCTGTGAATAAAATCCCGTTGGGCGAATGTTATTCGCCCCTACAAACGAGCATTATTCTTGCTCAGAGTTACATTTAAAATCCGAATGTAGGGGCGAATTACATTCGCCCTTTCAGAACCTGACAACCCTGCTTTATCTAAAGAGGGGAGTAAAAATTAATCACGTTTTTTGCTTAACAGCCACCAAACGATGATCAAACAGAGTAGGCTTGGAATTAATGCTCCAACCGGTACAGGTAACCAAGTGGCAATTAAGCTTAAATTGCCAAACACAATATTTGCCACATAGAACATAAAGCCGGCAACAATACCAATCACAATTTTCGCCCCCATCGTACTACTACGAAGCGGCCCGAAAATAAAGGAGATCGCAAGTAGCATCATCACCGCCATTGAGATTGGTTGGAATACTTTTCGCCAGAAGGTGATCTCAAAACGTTTTGGATCTTGTCCGGTATCTTTTAAGAAGCCGACATAATCTGCCAAGCCTGAAATCGAGAGCGACTCCGGTTTGAGTGAAACAATGCCTAATTTGCTAGGGGTTAAACTGGTTTGCCAAACTTGATCCGGCTGTTTAGCTTGCTGGATCTGATTTTCTCCCACAGTCGATTTTTCCACTTTAGACAACACCCAGCCTTTTTCATCGCTGTAATTCGCAGTACCGGCTTTTAAAACGGATTGCAATTCACGTTTGTTTTGTCCTTCGCCGAATTGATAAATCAGTACGTTATCTAAGCTTTTTTCATTTTTAATATGATTGATATAGATAAATGAATTGCCATCTTTCGCCCAAAACCCGTCTTTTGTCGCAAGCATTGAGCCACCGCTTTGAGCAATCGAACGCATATTACGGGCAAATTGCTCGGTTTGTGGCACGCCCCATTCGCCAATAATCATAGTAAAAAGTACCAGCGGTAAGGCAGTTTTCATCACGGCTAAACCAATGCGGAAACGGGAAAAACCGGAGGCTTGCATCACCACCAATTCACTGCGGCTCGCAAGGTTGCCTAAACCGAGTAATGAGCCAAGTAATGCCGCAATCGGGAAAAAGGTTTCGATATCTCGTGGAATAGTTAAAAAAGTATAGTATGCCGCTTTTAAGCCATCGTAAGAGCCACGCCCTACATCACGAAACTCTTCCACAAATTTAATAATCGCCCCAAGCCCAATCAACATAAACAGGGTTAAAAAAATCGCGGATAAAATCGTTTTGCCGATGTAGCGTTCTAAAATATTCATTGAGAAAAATTGCATTATGCCACCGCCTTATTGGTTAATTTTTTTGCACCAAATTGATAGCGTAACTTAGACATAAATTTACTATCCCACGCATTTAAAATAACACCTAAAACTAAAAAGGCAACTGATACCAACGGCATTAACACTTCCGCATTCAACTTGCCTGATGCCCCTGACGATTTCAGCGAGCTTTGTAGTAAGAAATAGATTAAATAAAGCAATAACGCCGGCAGTAGTTTAGCAAAACGCCCTTGACGAGGGTTTACACTACTCATTGGCACCGCTAATAATGCCATTAACGGTACAGCTAAAATCAAAGCAAGCCGCCAATGAAGCTCGGCTTTTGCTTCCGGCGTTTTGGTTTCCATTAATTTCTTGAAATCGGCTCGTTGCACTAATTTCTCATCAGATTCAACGTCTTGATAGCCTAAATAAGCAGAATAATTCTCAAAATGTGAAATACGGAAATCGGCACTTTGTGGTGTACCTTCAAAACGCTTGCTCTCTGCCAAGGTTAAGACTTGATCACCATTTGGCAAACCTTGCAACGTGCCGGATTCAGCAACAACCACTGAAGGTTTGTTTTTCTTCTGCTGTTCCGGCTGGAAAACGTAGATATCATTTAGACTGTTATTTTCAATTTTATCAATAAATAACACATAGCCACCGGCAGACATAAATTGTCCGGCCGAAAGAGCCGCAAAACGTGGGTTGGCTTTCGCTTCCGCTAACATTTCACTCTGTTTATTAATTGCCCAAGGCGTAAGCCAAAACACGTTATAAACCGCTAATGCAGTGGTAAAAATCGAGAGAAACATCGCCACTTTAACCAATAGCCCTTGCCCGATACCACAAGCCCGCATTACGGTAATTTCACTTTCGGCATAAAACCGCCCGAGGGTTAATAACAAGGCGATAAACAGTGAGAGTGGCAGCATTAATTGTGCCATTGTCGGCATACCTAAGCCTAATAAGCTCACCACTAAATCTGCCGGTACTTTACCACTCACAGCAGAACTTAGAACACGCACTAATTGCTGACAAAAAAAGATCAGTAATAAGATAAACAATATCGCCAATTGGCTTTTAAATATCTCTTTGGTTAAATATCGGCTTAAGATCACGTTTTTTCTCTATAACATTTACAAATCTGAATACCGCTAAACACAAACGGTCTATTTTTGTTAATTTTTTGCAAAGAGCGCAAAATAACTTATTCGAATCGCTAATAATACCTTTTTCATACAAAAAAATCACCTATAGAAAATATCACGCACGGCAAAAGCGTGCGTAAGTATTATTGTTTTTTCGATTTTTTCGATGATGTTGCTTTATGAGCTTCAAGAATTAATTTCTTACCTTGGCTATCTTCAATTTCAATCTTAGGTGGTGCTTCCGTATTTTGATGAAGGATAGCTATAATATTTTCACCTTGTGCAATATCTTCAAAGTTTCCTTTCACACGTAACTTAGCCGCATCAACACTAGTGTCAAATACTAAGAATGTACCTAATGCGGTAACTCTAAGATTTTTAAGCCCTATATTGTCCTTCGTTACCGTTTTATATTGAGGTGCTTTTTTCCCTTTTGCAGCCATAATCTTCTCTTGATTAGTCGCAATATTAAGAATATTTTGAACTTTAGTCGCTTCTGCTGTAGATTGTGCCTGTTCTGTTAAATTTGGTTCTCCATCAAAAATAACATCCCCAACAAATTGCACCTCTTTAGGCTCATTTTGCAATAATGGTGCAACGTCTTTAGCTGAAACAACCAAAAATAACCGTTCACCTATTTTTTCAAAACGGACATCAATATTGGTTAATTGTGATTCAATTTGTTCATTAATTGTCTTGATCGCAGTTTCTGTCTCATTTTGAAGCGATATTTTACGTGTAATATCAACATCATAAGCAATAAAACCAACTTTTAAACGTTGTGATAACTGCTGAAGTAAATTGCCCACATTTCCATCATAAGAAAGACGTAACTTTGCCTGCTCATAGCGACTAATTTGAGCATCATCATTAGCGAAAATAGTGTTTTGAGTCCCTAAGCCGATTAGACCAACAACAAACGTTTTACCCCAAAAGCGCATCATTTTTATCTCCAATTATTCTCTTAAATCTAAAAAACTCTTTTAGTATAAAGTAAGCAAACTAAAAGAAAAACCAGTAAAATTATCTATACGACCGCAAAAAACATTTAATATTTGCAAATAAAAAGTAAATTATTTTAAATAATGATTTACATCAGGGTATATCTATATTTTACTTATCATTGATGATTATGTTGGCATTATAAAATCTGTAGCAATAAAAATTAAGGAGGAAAAATGGAATTTAGTGTCAAAAATGGCAGTGTTGAGAAACAAAGAACCGCCTGTTTGGTTGTTGGTGTCTATGAACCCCGCCGATTATGTTCTGCCGCAGAACAGCTTGATAAATTAAGTAACGGCTATATCAGCACATTACTGAGAAGAGGAGATTTAGAAGGCAAAGCAGGGCAAACCTTACTCTTGCATAATGTGCCGAATGTACTCGCTGATCGAGTATTATTAGTCGGCTGTGGAAAAGAGCGTGAATTAACTGAACGCCAATACAAACAAATTATTCAAAAAAGTGTACAAACTATTAATGAAACCGGCTCAATGGAAGCTGTCAGCTTTTTAACCGAACTGCACGTTAAAGGTAGAACACCTTATTGGAATGTGCGATTTGCGGTAGAGGCAATCCAAGAACAACTATATGCCTATAACGATTTCAAAAGCATCAAACCTGAAGTTCGCCGTGAATTACGCCGTGTGATTTTTAATGTCGCACACCGTAAAGATCTTCCTGATGCCGAACGAGCTTTAGAACACGGAAAAGCCGTAGCACTTGGAATCAGCCACGCTAAAAATGTAGCAAATTGTCCGCCTAATGTGTGTAATCCTCACTATTTAGCCGAATTGGCTAAGGGTTTAGCCTACGACTATCCTGCCATTTCAACTACCATTATTGATGAAAAACAGATGGCAGAATTGGGAATGAATGCTTACTTAGCGGTTTCCAGAGCCTCTGAAAATGAGGCCTTTCTTTCAGTGATTGAATATAAAGGCAACCCGAATGCTGATGCGAAGCCGATTATCTTAGTCGGCAAAGGAATGACCTTTGACTCTGGCGGTTTATCCATTAAACCTGCGGAGGCGATGGACGAAATGAAATACGATATGTGCGGAGCTGCTACTGTTTACGGTACAATCAAAGCAATTGCCGAGATGAAATTACCACTCAATGTTATCGGCTTACTCGCCGGCTGTGAAAATGCGGTTGATGGCAAAGCCTATCGACCGGGGGATATTCTCACTACAATGTCTGGTTTAACCGTTGAGGTACTCAACACCGATGCAGAAGGACGTTTAGTGCTATGTGATGCTCTCAGCTATGTAGAACGTTTTGAACCGGAATTAGTGATTGATATTGCTACCCTAACTGGTGCTTGCATGATTGCCTTAGGTAATCATAACAGCGGGCTGATGTCACCTCATAACGGTTTAGCAAACGAACTCTTAGCTGCCGCAGAGCAAGCCGATGACAAAGCGTGGCGTTTACCTTTAGGGGAAGAATATCAAGAACAGTTAAAATCTAACTTTGCTGATCTTGCTAATATCGGCGGACGTTTAGGCGGAGCCTGTACTGCCGGTCAATTCCTCTCTAACTTTACAAAGAAATATACTTGGGCGCATCTAGATATTGCCGGCACGGCTTGGAAATCTGGGGCAGCCAAAGGGGCGACCGGCAGACCGGTATCCTTACTAACACAATTTTTGATCAATAAAGCCCAGGTCTAACCCTCACAAGCGGTCTGATTTTATCGAGTTTTTGCAAAAAGAAAATCAGACCGATCCTCTTCATACGACCCTATATTCTTTTTAGTTATATCAAATAAATTCCAGCTACTAGAAAAGCGATTAAAAATAAGTATGATAAATCCCAATCTCAATACTTATTAAGGAATATCACTATGACTATCTATGCAGACAACTCATACTCAATCGGCAATACCCCGCTGGTGCGTTTAAAGAATTTTGGCAACGGCAATATTGTGGTAAAAGTGGAAGGGCGTAACCCAAGTTTTAGCGTGAAATGCCGTATTGGTGCGAATATGGTGTGGCAAGCAGAGAAAGACGGTATTCTAACCAAAGACAAAGAAATTGTAGATGCAACCAGCGGTAACACTGGAATTGCCTTGGCTTATGTAGCAGCCGCTCGTGGTTATAAATTAACGCTCACAATGCCGGAAACAATGAGTACCGAGCGTAAACGCTTATTGCGTGGCTTAGGAGTAAATTTAGTCTTAACCGAAGGGGCAAAAGGAATGAAAGGAGCGATTGCGAAAGCTGAAGAAATCGCGTCTTCCGACCCAGAGCGCTATGTTACCTTAAAACAGTTTGAAAACCCGGCAAACCCGGCAATTCACCAACAAACTACCGGTCCTGAAATTTGGGATGCAACTGAAGGTAAAATTGATGTATTAGTGGCAGGCGTAGGAACAGGTGGCACTATTACCGGTGTTTCCCGTGCTATTAAGCAAGATAAAGGCAAGCAAATTATTTCAGTGGCGGTAGAACCGAGTGAATCGCCGGTCATTACGCAAACTTTAAACGGTGAAGAAGTCAAACCGGGCCCGCACAAAATTCAAGGCATTGGTGCAGGTTTTATTCCGAAAAACTTAGATTTATCACTGCTTGACCGTGTTGAACAAGTTTCAAGCGAAGAAGCGATTACAACCGCACGCCGTTTAATGGCAGAAGAAGGCATTTTAGGCGGTATTTCATCAGGTGCTGCCGTTGCTGCCGCAGATCGCATCGCTAAACTACCTGAATTTGCCGATAAATTAATTGTAGTGATTCTGCCTTCAGCCTCAGAGCGTTATTTAAGTACGCTACTGTTTGAAGGGATTGAAGCGTAATATTAAATTAATATAAAAATGCCGGCTGATGTCGGCATTTTTATTGCAAACAAGCGGTTATTTTTTATAAAAAATTTGCAATTTGTCTCCTATTGCGTTATTCTTCGCCACATCTTTACGGTTGGCCGTATCTAATCAATATCAACAAATCCAATCTTAATTAATCACAATTTTACATTCAAATTATGCATCTTACTCAACTTAAAAACACCCCTGTTTCAGAGCTTGTGGAAATGGGTGAAAATCAAATGGGCTTAGAAAATCTGGCTCGTTTACGTAAACAAGACATCGTATTTGCTATTCTTAAACAACACGCAAAAAGCGGTGAAGACATTTTCGGGCAAGGCGTGCTTGAAATTCTACCGGACGGCTTCGGTTTCCTCCGCTCATCAGATAGCTCATATTTAGCCGGCCCTGATGATATTTATGTTTCTCCAAGCCAAATCCGCCGTTTTAACTTACAAACTGGCGATAAAATAGAAGGTAAAATTCGCCCACCAAAAGAGGGAGAACGCTATTTTGCCCTACTGAAAGTTGATTCAGTTAATGATGACAAACCGGAAGCCTCTCGCAGTAAAATTCTCTTTGAAAACTTAACCCCTCTGCACGCCAATTCTCGCTTAAAAATGGAGCGTGGCAATGGATCAAAAGAAGATTTAACCGCTCGTATTTTAGATTTAGCCGCCCCAATCGGTAAAGGTCAGCGAGCGTTAATTGTTGCCCCGCCAAAAGCTGGTAAAACCGTGTTACTGCAAAATATTGCACAAAGCATCACCCATAATCATCCTGAATGTGAGCTTATCGTATTATTAATTGATGAGCGTCCGGAAGAAGTAACAGAGATGCAACGCACCGTACGTGGTGAAGTAATTGCCTCAACCTTTGATGAACCGGCAACCCGCCACGTTCAAGTTGCGGAGATGGTAATCGAGAAAGCAAAACGCTCGGTAGAGCATAAAAAAGATGTGGTGATTTTATTAGACTCCATCACTCGTTTAGCCCGTGCCTACAACACCATTACCCCGGTTTCCGGCAAAATCCTTTCCGGTGGTGTGGACGCTAACGCCTTACATCGTCCAAAACGTTTCTTCGGTGCAGCCCGTAATGTGGAAGAAGGTGGCAGCTTAACCATTATCGCAACCGCACTTGTGGATACCGGATCAAAAATGGACGAAGTGATTTTCGAGGAGTTCAAAGGTACGGGTAATATGGAATTACACCTCTCACGCCGTATTGCTGAACGCCGTATCTTCCCGGCTATTGACTTCAACCGCTCAGGTACTCGTAAAGATGACCTCTTAATGGCAGCAGACGAACTCCAAAAAACTTGGATGTTACGCAAAGTCCTCAACCCAATGGACGAAGTAGATGCTATCGAATGGCTAATCGACAAATTAATGATGGCAAAAACTAACGAAGAGTTTTTCGAGATTATGAAACGTTCGTAGAACATAAAAAAATCCCGCTTAACGCGGGATTTTTATCAATAGCAGCTGTCAATAAAGTAACTACTTAAAATCCCCCAACTCAAACAACCCCATTGATCTCGCCACATTTACATAAGTATAAAGTGCCTCGATTTTGGCTTTTCCCGGTGTTGCCGGCTTGCCACCACCAACGGAATCCATCTCAATCGGATAACCAATGTGCTGTGCATAACCTTTGAGAACCGCTGTTGCACGAGGGATATGTTGTAACGTACCGATACCTAATACTTTCTTGCCATTATAGGTTTGCATCAGCTTGATAATCCCAACCGCATTTCCCGGGGTATCTCTGGCAACAGGATCAAGTAGCAAACGGTCTTTTTCAATACCATTTTCGCTAAGCCATTTTGCCATCACATCAGCCTCAGCAAATTCCGTTTTCACAGCACCGCCACTGACGATAATTTTTGCTTGCGGAAATTTTTGTGCCATCTCTTTGGTTTTCTGTAATCGATCTAACAACAGCGGCGAAGGTGTGCCGTCTTTGTTTGGCGTAGAACCAAAAACGGCAATCGTATCAGGGATCATTGCTGTCTGTGGTTCATTACCGTAGCTTGCCGCCAGCGTTTGTTCGGTAAAGGCAAAAAAGTCTGTCATTCGTTGTGCGACTTCGGGAGCAAGCTGTTTCAGTGCAGAAAGACGAGCCGTTTCTTGTTCAGTATCTTCTAGCACCCTTGAAGCTAATACTGTCATCGCAAGAGCGTGAACATCACGGGGGTTTTGGCGCAAAATTTGGTCGAGCTGAGAAAGTGCTTCCCGATACTCTTTATTGACGAAATACGCCTCTGCTTGTAAACGGTAAGTGTTAAGGTAGGTCGGCTTCTCTTTAACTTTCTGATCAAGCGAAGCATACATCGCTTGCCAATACCAACGGCGGAAATTCAGCACATCCTCTTTTAGATAAGGGTCATCAACATAGTCTGGCGCATATTGAATAACTAAATGCTCAATCGGCGCTCCTCGACCATCTTCTTTACCTTTTGGTGCAGGCAGTACTTTTGCTAATACAAAGTTAAACGCCTTATCATATTGACTGATATTGTCTTGGCTCAAATAATCAGCTGGTATCGCCCAGCTATTTACACTTATCAAAGAAAGGCTTAAAGCAAGGGCAGAAAGGGTTGTTTTGATTTTTTTCATAGAGGCTCCTATTTACCATTGATAGTGATAATTTGCGTGTAATCCGTATGAACGCTTCAATGCATCCCCGTGTAACATTGATCCTTCGATTGCAAAATAATGGCGATTTCCAACTGCTTGTACCCCAATACTGATTACATTCCGATGACGATCAGATAAACTATCTAAGGTATCAATATGACGATTTCGAAAACGATAGCTAATATCAGCATAAGGTTTAAGTTTGATTGCATTGAGTTCAATCACTTTTCCTAAACGTAGCCCTGTCCCAGCCCAAAACATTCGTGCTGATCCAGCTTTTGCCCAGCCTAATTGCAGCTTTGGCGTAATTTGCCATTGATGACTCATCACGATATTTCTTCCAATTTCACTACTCAGACTGTATGCATTATTATCACGTTTTGTTACACCAGATTGATTAGTAAAATGACTGTAATTAAAAAAATTTGTCCAAAACAGACCACTTGTAGGACGATAACCAGCATAAATACCAGCAGATGTCCCTTTCACTTTATGCGTCCTATTCTCAATTTGCCCCTGACTGATACCAAATACTCCACCAATAGACCAATTATGGGAAACCTGATGATCTAGCCCGATATGTAATAAGTGATAGTCTTCGGTTGAACGATTTTTTAAACGATATTTGGATAGACTATCCGAAAGCCATAAATTCCAATCTTGTGTATGTTCTATTTCTGCTAACCTACGGTACAGATCATAAGTTGCTTGTTCCATCAAATTAAGCTGTACAACATAATGCTCGGAAAAAGGATTGTTCTGCTTTATTATTAAACGACTAAGGGCTTCCGTACTCTGTTTTAACTGCTCTTGCGTTTTACTAAGTTCTTTATTCAATTCCTCTTCAGCTTGCTGATGAGCCTGTTTTGCTGTTTCTAACGCCTGTCTGGCTACTTCCAGCTCATTTGCAGAATTTTCTGCATTTTTTACTGCTTGATCTCGCTCAGCTACCAATTTTTCTAAATAATTCTGCTGTGCTTTTTCCAACGCTTCTCTTTGTTCTTTTTCAGCTTGTTCTTTGGCAAGCAAATTCTCAAAATCGCCCAAGGTAAATAACCCCATTGCACGAGCAACATTAACAAATGTATAAAGAGCTTCACCTTTTTTATTTTTTTCATTAGGAGGAGAACCGCCTCCGGCAGAATCAATTTCCAATTCATATCCAATGGAATCCGCATAGCTTTTCAATACAGACATTGCTCTCGGTAAATGTAAGATCGTACCGATCCCCAATACTTTTCTACCTCCATATTCCTTCATAAAATCAATGATACCGACAGCATTTCCCGGAGTATCTCGTGCCACATCATCAAGCAACAGTCTGCTTTCATCAACGCCATTCTCTATCAACCATTTTTTCATTACATCCGCTTCTGCATAGATATAACGAACAGGTCCACCACTTAAAATAATTTTTGCATTCGGAAATTTCGCTGCCATTTCTTTGGTTTTCTCAAGACGTTGCAATAATCCCTTGCTTGGAGTACCGTCTGGGTTAGGCGATTGCCCAAATACCGCTATGGTGTCGGGGATCATTGTTGTTTGAGGCTCACTACCATAGCTGGCAGCAAGCATAGTGTCTGTAAAATGTAGATATTGCTGCACCTTTTGCGCAATACTTGGAGAGATTTGATAAAGCGCTAATAAACGCTCGGCTTCAGTATTAGGATTTTCCAATACCCGACTTGCAACCACACTCATTGCCATTGCATGAACATCATTAGGGTTACGCCGCAGAATTTGATCCAGTTGAGATAATGCTTCTTGGTATTGCTTATTGATAAAGTACGCTTCCGCCTGTAATCGGTAAGTATTTAAATAATCGGGCTTTTGTTTCGTTTTTAAATCCAATGACGTATAGAGATCTTGCCACTGCCAACGGCGAAAACGAATAACATCCTCTTTAAGATAGATATCATTAAGATAATCTGATGCATATTTCACCACCAAATTCTCAATCGCTTCACCACGCCCATCTGCTTTTGCAATAGGCGCAGGTAGTGGATTTGCGAGGAAAAAATTAAAACGGGCATCAAATTGCCGAATATTATCGTTACTTAAATAACCGTCAGCATAAGCCGATAAAGGTAAGGCTGAACCTAATATCAAAGCAAGATAAGAATAACGCAAGCGTTTCATTATGATTTCTCCTTATATTGGGTGAAGAAGTATTTATAACTTTTTACATCTAACCAACAAAGTTGATTAAGGATAAAATTTGTTTGTGCTATTTTATTAATAATATTCAAAATCATTTTTAATTTTTGTGGTTGCTCAATGACATTAAGACTCATCACAATAAATTTAGTATAACCATATAAAGTGAAATCTTCTTTATTTTTAAAATAATAGATCTCAAATTTTTCTACCGAGGCATTGAGTTGATAAAATAGTTTAATCTTGTCTTGTTTATTTTCTAAAATAATCTGTTCGTAATTAAGATATTCTTGCTCAAGATGAAACTCATTTAGGCGATATTGTGCTTCAATTTCAATCGATTTAATGCTAGGCAACACCTCATCATATTGATAAGCGTGATAAAATACTTCGTTGAGTGATGTTGCATATTCATTTTCATTTAAACTACTGTCAGCAAAATAAATAGGCTTATAGGGAATAGCCATATTTTTTCCATATTCATTACAGAGATAGTAGTCATAAGGTTTATCTTCCATTATGGCAAGCTCATATAGCACTTTGGTTTCAATTTTCAAAATATAGTCGGAAAAGTACCGCTTAATATTCCGTTTTAACTGTTGGGTGCTTAATCTGCCATTAAGGGCAATAATCGCCAGTCGGAGCGGTTTACGTTCTAATTCAATTCGATTAACCATTCCGGAAAAAATATCAAAAATAAAATACTGTTCTCGAATAGATAGGCTATACCCGTAGTTTTTTTCAATGTCATCCACTAATTTTTCTACTGTATGAGCCAAAATTGGATTTCTATGTAGTTCTGTTTGGTTAAATAGCCCTAAATCCACATCATCTGAAATGCTAAGCATCATTTTCATTGCGATAGGGATCAGCATTTTAAGCAAATCTTTACGGCAAGTGTCATCGTGAATTTCCGATAAATTTAAATATGCAGAAAACTGAGTAAAAATAAAACGATGAATTTCCCAAGCCTTATCTAGCAACAATGGGTAATTATCCGAATTACAATCTTTAAAGCGGTAGAGATCTGTACTGGCTATCGCAATATAGGTCAGAAATCGAATAACTTCCGGATTAAACTCAAAACGACTGTCTTGTTCACGAAGCTGTTCCAGTAACTTAATTACAAACTGATATTCATTCGTCTGTTGATAATTAAAATTTAACTTCGGTAACAATAACTCAGGCTGTTGATTATAAAAATAGCGTAAGTAAATAATAAACCGCTCAGCATAAATATCAGAAAATACTAAATTGAAATGAATAATTGTCTTAGCTAACCTTTCACGGATTTTTTCAGTCATAGGACAAGCAAAACACTGTTCAAATTCTTTAATTCCAAATGGATGTTCAAGCTGGGTAAAATATTTATATAATCGTACTGTGAGCATTATTTTACGATAACTTTCACCTACAATGTTCATTCCGTGATAGGGTTTCGCTTCGAGTATCAATCCATATTTTCCTAACAAGGCTTTAACTTGACTAAATTCTTTTGTTAAGGCACTGGTAAAACTTAAATAAAGCTCACTCTGAAAATCTTCAACTTTCAATGCACGCTGGCTCACCAGTAATCGGCGTAAAATCGCATTTACCCGAGACTCAAATTTATTATTTACCGTCATCGGCTGTGATATTTGGAAATACTGTTTTAGTTGCGTGTGTAATTCTTCAAACTGAATCAATAATTTATAGCCATAAAACGGTCGAGAAAAAATCTGAATGCCGTAAGGTTCAAGTTTTTCTTTTAATAACTTAATCTCTTTTTTTACCGTTCGTACTGAAAGCTGTAACTCCGTAGAAAGTGCATCACTATTAATAAATTGTTCACTTCTTAACAGTAATAAAAATAATGATTGAAATCGACGGTTACGGCTTAATAGTGCCAATATCTTTTTTAAATCGGCTTGAATATCTTGCGACATAATATTCCCTTATGTGTGTCAGAATTAAATAGGATTTCGTCAGCCCTTTCAATTTTAAGGCTTGCACGATATGTAGTGAATTAAGATATGATACCGAATTTATCACTAGAAGTCCTAAATTAGGTTTAATTGGAGAAAAAGAATGAAGCGTAGAAAGGTGTACTTTTATATACAACAAAAAAGCTGCCTTTCAGCAGCTTTTTGGGGATAGTAGCATTACTAGTGCTGTAAACAACATCTTACAGGGAGCAGCTGGCAACTGTCCCGACTTTTTTATGCTACCTTTTTCGCTCACTTTGTCAAAATCTCACAATGTATCAGCAATGACTTTTTCCAGTAACTGTTTAAATTCCATATAATCGCATAATCCATATTGGTCAGCTTGGCAATAATCCAAACTCAAAATGTGATGTTGCGGTGGTTTATCAAGGCTTAGTGGAATCGCTTTACGAATTTGGTCAGTAGATTGATATACATATTCCAGTTTAACTTTTTGTGCTTGGCTACTTTTTTCTTTTCAGATTTCAATAAAGACTTTCCCTCCTATTGAAGTTTGTTCATATTGATGTGCTAATTTATAAGGCTTAACATTTAATGCAGAAAGTAAGGCTATAATATTGGAATCGTGTCCGACTAAAAGTGTTATTTTATTTTCACTATTTAAATCTTGCTGAATATATTTTAATAGCGGTAATGAAATATGTTTAGCAATAAATGGATCTCCTCGTAGCATAAATTGGTAATCGTTTTTAATTTTATTGAGTGTTTGCCATTTCTGATCACTATCAAGCTGGTTATTTGCAATCTCTTTTAAAGGAAGACCTTCATAATATTGCAGCAATAAGGCATCGACAATATTTTCACTTAATCGCATCGTACCGGAAACACCTGGTTCTTTATCCTTTTTAATCCTTAATTTACCAACATCATTAAAAAATTCACACTGTTTTTCCTGCAAACATTTTTCTGAATGAGCATAATCGATTATTTCGCTTAATAAATGATAGGATGGCGCTAAATACTGATGGGTTTTATTGAGGTCAATTTTGCTTAATGCTGTTTGCACAAATGTCTGGTCATCGGAGCGAATAATTGGATTAAACACCGGATCCATCTTTCCAATCTGCTGGTGGTGTTTAACTTGTACATTACAACCTGAAAACCCACCGGCAACCAAAGCTTGTGCAGTGCCAATTGTACGTTGCAGGCTATTAGCATAAACCTCAATCTGCTTCCCACTTTCACAGCTTGCCTTGTCCAATAACCCATTATGTGTGAGCCATTGACCAAGATACTGCCCAAAATAGGTTTCCAACAGCGTCCCTTTATGGGTTAAATGACCGGTCGGTACACTCCAATTTGCCCATTTATAAGGGGTTGATTTTTCTAAATCACTGCCTTTTTCTGTAAGAGGGGAACGTAACCCGTGTCGGCTAAATATAATGATTTTTTCTAATTCGTAGTGGGAAGTTGGTATATTTTCAATTGGTTGAGCAAAAAGAGGAAATGCTGTGAAAATTGTTGTCAGACAAGCGGTAGTTTTATACCAATGTTTTGCAAAATAACGCATATGAAATTTCTCCATTTGTAGTGTGTTCAATATTACACCCTACCGTTCTACGCCAAATAATTTGCCCGTAATGCTTCAATTTCCTTCGCAGTAATACCTAATACCCTTTGGGCATATTGCTCAATAGTGCCATATTGGGTTTCAATAGTATTAAGCGATTGTTCGATAAATTCGGGTTGAGTATCGATTAAAGACAATAGGTAGTCCAACACATCTTGATCTTGAGTGAAGGTACGGTAAATCGCCATTTTCTCTTCGTTACGAGCAAGGCGGTTATCATGAGTAAGCATATAATCAGCAATAATATCAGCTTTACTCACGCCTAAAATACCAAGCAGTAACATTGCACCGAAACCAGTGCGATCTTTCCCTCCACGGCAGTGTTGAACCAATGGTGCATTTTCAGGGTCTGTCGCCAACCTTAACATTTCAGCAAAGGCGGTTTGGCATTCTGCTTTTTCGACAAAATTACGATATTGTGCCATTACAATGTCGTAGCGATTGATAAGATTACCTTCAGCTTTTTGAGCAATGATTTTATTGACCAAATTACGATCTTCATCGTGCTTGTCTGCACTAAATTGGGCAGCAAGCTCGGCAGTATGTGCATTCGGATCAAGCCGAAAAGTTTGCTCTCTGCCATTAATTGGGGGATTTGGGTATTTGGCGACTTCATTCGGGCTGCGATAGTCAATAACAGTCTGAATTCCCAATTTATCAAGATAAGCCACGCCTTCGTCTCTTAAATTATGCAGATGATCGGAGCGGTATAACTTGCCCCATTTCACTCGCTTGCCCTGATGAGCGACATAGCCCCCCATATCCCGAAAATTATTCATTCCGGCAACAGGTAAGGTGCGTTCAGCAACAATCTGTTCTCCGTTTGCTGATTGAATGAGGAAGAACGGACGGGCTTCACAAGCGCTCAATTTCAGCTCAAACTCTGCCAAATCAGTCTCCGCCAGCCATTTGCTATCCTTACTGTCAGGGTTGTCCAGAAAGAAAATCTGTACCGATTGAGCCGGCTGTTGGCGGAACAGGTATCTGCCCTGTTCCAACCGAATAATGTCATACACACTGTCCATTAGCCGAGTATTCCTGCATAGACTAAGCCGATACAGATCCCCATCGTAGCAAGGATCATCGTTGCAGCATATTTGCCGTTAGTTTTCTTCAAAATCCAGTAGATCACGACAGTTAAAAGTAAGCTGAGTAGTCCCGGCATCACTTTATCTAACATCTCTTGGAATTTAATCACATTATCACCAGCGGCAATTTGTGAAACTACTTTGACTTTCACAACGGAGGCAATTAATGCGCCAATCACCATTAAACCAACCACATTTGCCATATTGCCGAGTCGTTGCAAAATGTTATTACCCGCACCGTGAATTAAATCAACCCCTTTGCTGTAACCTAGATGGATACCGTAATACTTCGTCGCAATGTTTACACTGTTATACAACAAGAACATTAAAATCGGGCCTAACACATTGCCACTTAGTGCCAATGCCGCCCCGATACTACCGCAAATCGGTAACCAGGTGAATTTCAACAAGCTGTCTCCCAGCCCTGCTAACGGCCCCATTAAACCGGTTTTAATCGCGGTTACTGTCTCTTTTTCATCCTCTTTGGTAGTCTCTTCTACCGCAGCGGCAATTCCTAAAATCAATGCATCAGAATTAACGTGGCTGTTAAAAAATTTTAAGTGGCGTTTCATTGCTTCCGCTCGTTCTTCCTGTGGACGATCTTTATAAAGTCGTTTTAATACCGGAATAAAGCTACTTAAAAATCCAATCGCCTGCATCGATTGGAAGTTGTTTGTGACGTTCAGCACCTGCATCCGCCAAAACACTTTGTTTAAATCTTGTTTGGTAATTTTATTGCTCATAGGTCATAATCCTCTTCATCTGCGGTTTTGGTTGGTGCAGCTTCAGCTTTTTTGCTTACTGCTAAGTCGTAAATCAACGCAAGCGGTAGTGCAATTAAGGTAATCGGCAATACTGATAATTTGAGATAAACCGCCAACGTAAAGCCAGCAATTAAGAACGTCCAAAGTTCGGCTTTCTTAATCATCATTAACATCAGCAAACCGATACCGATGGCAGGAATAATTTTGCCTGCAACATTTAATCCGGTAATCACTTTTGCCGGCAGAGCAGAGACCGCTTGGGCAATAATGTCCGCCCCGTAATAGACGGCTAAGAACGTTGGAATAGCACGAATAGAAAAGGCAATTAACATTGGGATATAGTGAATGCGGAAAATCTTGTCAAAATCACCGCTTGCCGCCCAGCGTTCAGCAATTGGGTTCAATGCACATACGCCGGAGCGGTAAAGAATGAGTAACTGCTGTGCCAAGAGTGAGGTCGGTACTGCGAGTGCAACCGCAGTAGAAGCTTCACCAGCAGCAATACCAAGTGCGGTGCCAATAGCGGTTCCGGAAATCATATCCGGTGCAGAATATGCACCAACATTGCCGATCCCCATCCACATCACTTCAAGCGTAGCACCAATAATCAACGCCGTTTCCAAATCCCCCATAATCAATCCGACCACCGGTGCGATTAACAACGGACGGCGGATCATCTGTGTGCCAATATCATCTAAGGCACAAATACCTGCCCAGCAGGCAACAAGTAGTGCAGTCAGCATAGCTAGATAATCTCCTGTAAGTTAAGTTTTTCATCATTCGGTACCATCTGTACCGTTACTTCAACACCCTTTTCCAATAAGGTTTTAAATGCTTGACGCTCTTCTGGCGTAACTGAAACCGCTTTACTTAACTGCTCACGCCCAGCTTGATAACGCATTCCGCCGACATTCAATTTGTCAATCGATACACCTAGTTCTACAGTGCGTAACACATCAATGCTATTGGTAAACAACAACATAGTACGGCGGGTAATTTGTGTCTTCTGCAACACTTCACCAAATTTTTCAATGCCAAACGCGACCACTTTAATTCCCTGCGGTGCAGCCATCGTTAAAATCTGTTTTTGGGTTGGATCCGCTGCCACCGCATCATTTAACACAATAATTTGTTCAATACGGTGTAAATTAACCCAAGTGGTGACTACTTGACCGTGAATTAAACGGTCATCAATACGGCTAAAGCAGATCATCATCGTCCTCCTGTGAAACAAAATCTTGTTGTGTGCGTAGGCTAAATCCGTTTTGGTATGCAAGCGGTAGATTTTCCCGAATTTCTTGCAAATTGCCGTCACGGCTCATCAGCACTTCTAGCAATAAAGGTAAATTCAAACCCGAACAGGCAAAAACATTAGGGTGGGTTAATTGAGAAGAGGCAAGATTCATCGGCGTACCACCAACAATATCGGTGAGAATAATCAAGCCTTTGTCGGTGTTTAACTCAGCAATGGTTTGCTCCATCTGCCGTTTAATGTCCGCTACATTATCCACTGCTACTACGCCGATAGCTGCCACATTTTCCTGCTGCCCGACAATCAGCTCGGCACTCGCCAACGCCGCCCTCGCAAAACTGCCGTGGCTCATCAACAATAACGCAATTTGATTAGACATAAGTCACTCCTTGATTTATAAGTCATTCTATTAAATAAAATGTTATACAGATAAACAAGGGAAGTTATTGCACGATATATCGTACACATAAGAAGAAATATAAAGTGACAACAGATTAAAGTAGGCTACTATATAATAGTAATAAAAAACAGTAAGAAGATATTCCTACTGTTTATAATAACTCAAGAATCTTTCAAGACATCCTCTAACACTCTGATTCCTTGTTCTATCTGTTGTTCAGAGATCATCAGCGGTGGGAGTAACCTTAACTTACTTTTAGCGGTTAAAAACAGCACACCTTTGTTGATACATTTTGCAACAATATCAGCGGCTAAAATGCCTTCCTCAAATTCTACGCCGAGCATTAAACCTAAGCCTGAAACGGATTTAACTTTTGGTAAGCTCGCTAAGCGTTGCTGTAACAACTGCCCTTTTTGTTGCACTTGGGCGAGAAATTCGGCGTTTATTTTATCGATTACTACATTTGCAGCAGCACAGGAAACAGGATTGCCACCAAAGGTTGAGCCGTGGTCGCTTTTGCCTAATGTCATTTCCACTTTTTCGCCTAACAGGAAAGCACCAATCGGCAAGCCGCCGCCCAAGCCTTTAGCGAGCGTGACTAAACCAGGAGTTAAATCAAATTGTTGATAAGCAAAAAGTGTGCCCGTTCGCCCAATGCCGGTTTGCACCTCATCAATCATAAATAAAATATCTTTTTCTTGGCACAGGCTTTGCACGGCGTGCAGATAATCCGCCTCTAATGGGCAAACACCGCCCTCGCCCTGCACCACCTCCAGCAAAATCCCGCAAACGTTCTCAGTTTCCAAGCGAGCTTTCAGTGCCTCAATGTCATTTACAGGTAAATATTCAAAGCCCTCTGTAAAGGGGAAAAAATGCTTGTGGAATACCTCTTGCCCAGTGGCTGCGAGGGTTGAAATGGTTCGTCCGTGAAAAGAGTTCACGAGGGTTAAAACCGTTGAACGACCGGAACCGTATTTGTCGAAACTATATTTGCGGGCGGTTTTAATTGCTCCTTCATTTGCCTCTGCCCCTGAATTGCAAAAAAATGCCCGTTTTAGACCGCTTGCAGCCACTAATTTTTGGGCTAATTGGCTTGCCGGTTCGGTAAAAAACAGGTTTGAGGTGTGAGCTAATTTGCCGGCTTGTGTGGTAACAGCTTGTAGCCAATCCTCATCCGCCCAGCCTAAACTATTTACCCCAATGCCACTGGTAAAATCAAGATACTTATTGCCCTCAAAATCCCACACTTCACAGCCTTTTCCGTGCGACAGTGCAAGGTCAAATCTGCCATAGGTTTGGGCGATATAATCCTTATCTAATTGCTTAATCGTATTACTGCTTGTCATTTCACTTTCCTGTTATTTTTTATAAAACCGTGTGCCGTTTTTGCCACCGAACATTTCTACCAAAATGGCGTGGTCGATTCGCCCGTCAATAATATTTGCCTCAGAGCCACCAGCTCTGATGAAATCGGTACAGCACGCAATTTTGGGGATCATCCCACCGGCAATAATGCCTTGCTCAATCAGGGACTGCACTTCGCTTACTTCCACTTCCGGAATTAAGGTGCTTTCATCAAAGCGATCTCGCAATAAACCTGCAATATCGGTCATCGAGACCAATTTTTCCGCTTGTAACGCAATCGCAATCTCGCTGGCAGCGGTGTCTGCATTAATGTTATAAGCCTGCCCGTTTTCATCAACGCCCACCGTGGAAACAACCGGAATCAAGCCTGCATTAAGAGCAATTTCAATCACAGTTGGATCGACTTTCACAATATCGCCCACAAAGCCGTAATCCACCTCTGCCTCTAATTTTTTGCATTGCAACATCGCCCCATCAATACCACACAGCCCAATGCCTTTCCCTTTTAATAAGGCGACAAGGCTTTTATTAGCTTTGCCTGCCAACATTTGCAAAACCACGTTAATCGTATCGCTATCGGTAACACGCAACCCGTTGATAAATTGCGGTTCTTTACCCAATAATTTCACGCCTTGTGAAATCTCCGGCCCGCCACCGTGTACCAGTACCACTTTTACGCCTAAACGATGAAGTAACAGCAGATCTGCCATCACTGATTTTTTCAGTTCCTCATTAATCATTGCGTTACCGCCATATTTCACCACAATGATTTTACCCTGCCATTTCACCAAGCAAGCGGTGGATTTTTCTAATAAATTTGCAAATTGATTGATTTCTTGTTGTTGCATATTTCTTTCTCTTGTAGGGACAGGTCCTGTGCCTGTCCGATAATCATCGCCCATATTCGGACGGGCACAGGACCCGTCCCTACATTTATATTTAAAGCTCTAACCCCTCAACCTCATCTCTTCCCAACATAATATTCATACACTGCACTGCGGCACCTGATGCCCCTTTGCCTAAATTGTCAAAACGGGCAGCAAGTAAAAGTTGGGTGCTGTTGCCGTAAATAAAAATCTCTAAGCTGCCTTTACCTGCATAAGCATTCGCGGCAAGCATTCCGTCTTCGGGTAGAGATTGGAAAGGGTGAACGTGAATTAGTCGGCTGGTTTGGTAGTAATCGGCGAGCAAATTTGCAATTTCTTCGCCGGATTTGACCGCTTGTAAGGCGAAGATCGGCAATGGCACAGTGACTAACATTCCGCTGTAATAATCGGCAACCACAGGGGTGAAAATCGGTGGGTTTTGCATTTGGGTAACTGCCTGCATTTCAGGCAAATGTTTGTGTTGGAGAGTTAAACCGTAAACACGAGGGGCATTGAAAGCATTTGGGCTGTTTTCATTTTCATAGTTAGCAATCATCGCTTTGCCACCGCCTGAATAGCCGGTTAAGGAATGACAACTTAAAGGGTAATCGGCGGGCAGAATCCCTTTTTCCACCAGTGGACGAACCAACGCAATATAGCCCGTGGCATGGCAACCCGGCACCGCAACACGCTTGGCATTTTGGATTTTTTCACGTTGTCCGCTCAATTCCGGAAAACCATAAACCCAATTAGGATTGACCCGATGAGCGGTTGAAGTATCGCAAATTCGGGCATTTTCCGGTGCATTTGCTACTAATTCTTTTGAGGCTTCATCCGGCAAACAGAGGAAAGTTAAATCCGCCTCTGCGACTTTTGCCACACGGGCGTTCAAATCTTTCCGCTGCTCTTCGGGCAAGGTTAATAATTCAATATCGTCCGCTTGGCTTAAACGTTCGTGAATGCGTAGCCCGGTTGTTCCTACTGCCCCATCAACAAAAATCTTGTATTTGCTCATTGAAAATCCTTCTTTGACTTTTTCTGCTCGGTAGTCTAAGGCTATTTAAGGCTAAACTCAAGTTTATTTTTGAATAATTATTCAAATTAATTGATTTTATATTCAAAAATCCCTAACAAAATGTTAGGGATTAAAAAGAGTATTAAAATCTATTCATATCAAGCTTCAGGGCTTTTTGATTCGCTTTTTGGTAAGCAGGGTGATTTTCCACCTGTTCTAAATAGCGTGCAATATTCGGGTAATTTGCCATTTCAACAAAATTACGCCCCCATTGTAGTGGGAAACAGAGAGAAAAATCCGCACCGGTTAGTTCATCACCCACAATCCATTTTTTATCTGAAAGTGTTTGCTCAATATAGTTAAAATACAGCGGAGTCTGCGCTTTTGCGTAGTCGCCAAAAGCTCCGAGATCAGAGCGATTAGCCAACATTATCACAAGGTTTGCCGAGAATAATGAAGCAGAAATCGACAACCAGTAGTGATACATTGAATAGGCTTCGCTACCACGAGTCGGCTCAAATTTCCCTTCGGCGTAACGGGCAATCAGATGCTGGATAATCGCATTGCCTTCGGCAAGCACCAAATCGCCATCTTGCAACACAGGGGCTTTGCCAAGTGGGTGCAAGGCTTTTACCTCCATAGGTGCAAAACCGCTCTCTTCACGATGGTAGATTTTTAGCTCGTAATCCAAGCCTAAGGCTTCCAACAACCAAACGATGCGGTGAGAGCAGGAACTGTTCAGGTAATGTAACGTAATCATAATTTTTCTCCTTCAGATAATTGAAAAAATGCGGTCACTTAATTGCAAATTTTTACAAAAAAATGACCGCTTGTCTGTAATGATTAAATATCCATTGGTTGCCAGTTTTGCCCTTTAAGCGGCGGTAACCAAGCACCACCTTGCACGCAGTAGCCCCATAGTCTATCGGGAATGCCGTAGTGGTCGGCTTGTTGCGGGTCGAGTTCGCTGACAATCTCACTGTCTCGATTATCTTTCAACAAGGTCGCCACGTTCGGGTTGAGCATTACCGCTTTACCTAAGGCGATAAATTCTGCCCAGCCTGTTGCATAAGCTTTACGGATCTGTTCACCGGTTAATAAGTTACCCACGCCGATCAGCGGTAAACGCCCGTTGATGTGTTGGTGTACCAGTTGCATACGGGTGAGGTTGGTATCTGCACCACGGCGGGCTTTTTTGCCGAAATCCCAGAGTGAAATGTGCAAGTATTGCAACGGCTTTTCGCACAAAGCATCAATCAGGGCGTAGGTATCGGTCATGGTTAAGCCGTGTTCGCCCGGCTCTTCCGGTGAGAAACGGTAGCCGATAATAAAATCAGGGCGTTGGTGTTTTTCACGCACGCTGACCGCTGCCTCAACCACCGCTAACGGGAAACGCAAGCGTTTTTCAAGGCTACCGCCCCATTCATCAGTGCGTTGATTAAATTCAGTAGAGAAAAATTGTTGAATTAAATAGCCGTTCGCCCCGTGAATTTCCACACCATCAAAACCGGCTTGAATAGCTAAATCGGTGGCATTAGCGAAAGCTTGGATCATTTGCTTCACTTCGTCCGCCGTTAGGGCTTTAGCACCGTTGGCGTGCTCGGACGGCGCAACTGCATTCGCCCCGTCAAGCAAGGCAGGAATAGCTTGTGCCCCACCGTGGAAAATTTGCAAAATCGCTTTGGTGCCTTGATTTTTCAAGATATTGGCAGTTTCTGTCAGGCTTGCCAAATAGCGTTCATCAAGAGCTTCCGGCTGACCGTAAAACGCTTTGCCGTTACGCATTACCCCGGTTGCTGCGGTGATAAATAAGCCCATATCTGCTGCACGATTATGCAAGAAATGGCGTTCTTGCTCGCTAATTGTGCCGTCATCGTTGGAGGCGGAATGGGTCATTGGGGCAACTACAAGGCGGTTTTTAATTTCTACATCGTTATTCAGAGTATAAGGGGTAAATAAATTTATCATCGTATTCTCCTAAAAAATACGGTTGATTTCGCAAATTTTTGCGAAAAATCAACCGCTTGTTTATTACCAATGTAAGGTCGCACTCTCTTCCACCGGCACACGCCCTAAATGGTGTTTGTTCTGCATAGCGTCCCAATCTGGGTGTCCGAAAGAAATGGCGTGGAGGAGCTTGTAATGTTCAGGAATGCCTAACTCTTCACGCACATCTTTAGCAAACATCGCAAGGGCAAGCTGCGGAATGCCGCCAAAACCACGAGCGGTGAGTGAGAGCAAGAAAGTTTGCGAATACATACCAACATCGCTGGCAATATTGACATCGTGTCCGTCAATGCTTGGCATAAATAGGAATGCCATATGTGGCGCACCATAACCGACAATATTGTCATCATACACCACTTGGCGACCGGCTTTATCTTCACGGGGAATGCCATAGCTGGTGGTAAAAACGTGGCTGTATTGGTTACGCCAACGTGGTTCGTAGTCACCGGTAAATTTCGTTTGATTGAACTCAAAATCCGCATCATTAATGCCCGCTTCAAAAGTCTTTTTAAAACGAGCTTTTAAGCGTGCTAGCGTTTCACCAGAGGCAACGTGTACTAACCACGGCTGTGTATTACAAGCCGAAGGGGCATTTTGTGCATCGGCAAGAATTTGTTTGATTTCAGTTTCCGTCATCGGAAGCGGTAAAAACTTGCGGATTGATTGTCGTGTTTTTACCGTGGTTTCAAAATCTAACATTTTCATTTCCCCTATTTATTTTTTATAAGTCAAATTCACTCACGACTTTAACGTGTAAACGCACATCTACATTACCACGGGTTGCATTTGAATATGGGCAAACTTCGTGTGCCTTGCTAATTAAAGTTTTCGCTTCTTCCGCACTAATGCCTTCCACAGTAATGGTAATATCTAAATCTAAGCCGAAAGCACCATCAGCTTTTTGACCAATCCCAACTGCAACAGTGGTACTGGATTTGGTTGGCTTAATGCCTAAGGTTGGGGCAACGTGATTCATTGCACTGTCAAAGCAGGCAGCATAGCCCATTGCGAATAATTGTTCCGGATTAGTGCCTACTTTGCCACTTTCATTTTGGAAACCGACTAAATCAAAACCGATAGAACCGTCATCCACTTGGGTTCTGCCGTCACGACCACCGGTTGCAGTTGCTGATGTGTGATAAAAAATTTTCATATTTTGCTCCTATTAAATGCTTTATTTGATTGGGGATATTATCCGCTTTTTGCTATTTGTCGTCTTGCCTGATTTTCTATAAAATATGCCTAATTTTCTAAAAGTGAGATTATTATGCAAACTCATCGAGCTATTATTGAATCTATTTTTGCCCTCGCTCCGAAAAATGAACTTTGGGCTACTCCCATTTCAGGGCTAACCGTTCACGCTGCCGATCGTTCTATTAGATTTAACGGTTATATCCAAGACCCAAGTTTATGTGTAGTATTATTAGGCGAGCGGCAAATCTGTACCAATGGACATTGCCAAGTCTTCGGTAATCAGGAAATGATGTTTTGCCCTGTGAATTTGCCGATTGTTACCCAAACCTTATCAGTTGCAGAAAATCAGCCTTATCTTGCGATTTCACTACGCTTGGATTTTGATCTTATTGCCAAAATTATCACGCAGCTTCCCCCACAGAAAATAAGTGAAAACATTAATCAACGCACTAAATGGGAGCTGGAGAATGAAATTAAAGACTGTTTGTTACGCTTACTAAATTTGCTTAATTCTCCAAATCATATTCATTTTCTTGCACCATTGATATTAAACGAACTCTATTTCTATTTATTGCAATCTGAGCAAGGTGGCTATATACGCTCTCTACTCTCTCAAGATGGCAATATTGCTAAAATTGCCAATGCAACAAAAATCTTAGAAAGAAAATTTGCCGATACACTAAATATGTCAGCACTGGCTGAAGAGGTAGGAATGAGCGTGGCGGGGTTTTACGCTCATTTTAAAAGCGTAACTTCAATGACACCACTGCAATATCAGAAATCGTTAAGACTAAATGCGGCAAGGGAAAAACTACAAGCAGGAGTAAGCGTGAGTGAAACCGCCTATCAAGTCGGCTATGAAAGCCCAAGCCAGTTTAGTCGAGAATATAAAAGGCAGTTTGGCGAAAGCCCGAAAAGAAGATAAAGGAAGAATCAAAAATAACAAGCGGTCAAATTCTGCAAATTTTTTGCAAAATTTCACCGCTTGTCAGGTTAGAAATTACTGCTTATCGCCAATTAATACTGACTCTAACGCAATTTCAATCATACCATTAAAGGTTAATTGACGTTCTTCAGAGGTAGTTTGCTCACCGGTGCGGATATGGTCTGAAACGGTGCAAATTGCTAATGCTTTTGCTCCATACTCTGCCGCTACCGCATAAATGCCTGCTGCTTCCATTTCTACGCCTAAAATGCCGTATTTTTCCATTACATCAAACATTTCGACATCAGGTGAGTAGAATAAATCGGCTGAGAATAAATTACCGAAACGAGCTTCAATGCCTTTCGCTTTAGCTGCTTGGTGAGCAGCTAATGTCATATCAAAATCAGCAATCGCCGCAAAATCGTTATCACGGAAGCGAATACGGTTTACTTTAGAATCGGTACAAGCCCCAACACCGATGACAATATCACGCACTTTGACATCATTACGTACCGCACCGCACGAGCCGACACGGATAATTTTCTTCACGCCATATTCAGTAATTAATTCTTTAGCGTAAATCGAGCAAGATGGAATCCCCATACCGTGCCCCATTACTGAAATGCGGCGACCTTTATAAGTGCCGGTGTAGCCTAACATATTGCGAACATTGGTCACTTCTTTTGCATCTTCTAAAAAGGTTTCAGCGATATATTTAGCACGAAGCGGATCGCCCGGCATAATTACAACGTCAGCGAAAGCACCTTCAGGTGCGTTAATGTGTGGAGTAGCCATTTTATGTTCCTCTTTATTAATTAATAACCTTGAACAGCTTGCTGCTGTTCATCATTCAATGTTGCTAATAAATTAGCTAATAAACTTGATGCACCGAAGCGAAAATGTGATGCACTCACCCAGTCATTGCCTAAAATAGATTCCGCAAGTGCAAGATATTGGGCGGCTTCTTCCGAGGTTTTTACCCCACCTGCAGCTTTAAAGCCAACACGGTCTGCCACACCTAAATCACGAATGGTTTCAAGCATAATGCGGGCAGATTCAAGGGTAGCATTCACTGCCACCTTGCCGGTTGAGGTTTTAATAAAATCAGCCCCTGCTTGAATCGAAATTTCGCTTGCTTTGCGAATAAGCTCTGCTGATTTTAACTTGCCGGTTTCAATAATCACTTTAAGCAACACATTATTGGCAGCACAAACTGCTTTGCATTGTTTTACCAAGTCGAAACCTATTTGCTCATTACCTGCAATTAATGCTTTATAAGGGAATACCACATCTACCTCATCTGCCCCATAAGCAACTGCGGCTTTGGTCTCAGCTACCGCAATTTCAATATCATCATTACCGTGAGGGAAATTCGTGACTGTCGCAATTTTTACTTGCTCGATACCTTGCTGTTTCAATGCTTTGCGGGCAATCGGGATAAAACGTGGATAAATGCAAATTGCTGCCGGTGTGCCAAACTTGGTGTTCGCTTGTTGGCATAATGCGATGACTTTCTCATCAGTATCATTGTCATTTAATGTGGTGAGATCCATCAACGAAAGAGCAATCTCAGCGGATTTTTTTAAATTCATAGTGTCTCCTTTTATTAAATGCGTGGTGGTTGGTAAAATTTTATAAAAATCTGACCGCTTGTAAATAGACAAACCAAAAGCAACCGTTTACGTCAGATAAAAAAAGATAAAACCACTATTTCTAGTGGTTTTATACAAACTGGATTAGAGAACTGCTCCACCCAAGCCGATAAACAAGCCGGCAATGGTTGCACTCATTAAGTTGGCAAGTGAGCCAGCAATGACGGCTTTAATCCCAAGTCGGGCAATATCACCACGACGGCTTGGAGCCATTGCCCCGATACCACCGATTAAAATCGCAATCGAGCTGAAGTTCGCAAAGCCACAAAGTGCAAAGGTAATAATCGCAACAGTTTTATCCGTTAAATGTACGGTTGACTCAGGAGCTAAGTATTTAGCAAACTCTAAATAACCCACGAATTCATTTACCGCTAATTTTAAGCCGATCATCTGCCCCGCAATTTCTGCTTCTTCCCAAGGCACACCGATTACCCACGCAAGCGGTTTAAATACCCAGCCGAAAATTTGACCTAAGTTTAAGGTATCATAACCGAACCAGCCGCCAATACCGCCTAAAATACCATTCACTAATGCAATTAACGCCACGAATGCAATTAACATTGCCCCTACGTTTAATGCCAGTTGCATACCTGAAGAAGCACCTGAAGCTGCTGCATCAAGAATATTTGCCGGTTTTTCTAAATCTACCGCTTCTAGTTCATCACGGAATTTTTCGGTTTGTGGTACCATAATTTTGGCGAATAATAACCCTGCCGGAGCCGCCATAAAGGAGGCTGCGATTAAGTAAGTTAATGGTACGCCCATTCCTGCGTAACCAGCCATAACAGAACCTGCAATAGAAGCTAAGCCCCCTGCCATAATCGCAAAGAGTTCAGATTCTGTCATTTTGCTGATATAAGGTTTTACTACCAATGGAGCTTCAGTTTGACCAACGAAAATATTCGCTGCCGCAGACATAGATTCCGCTTTAGATGTACCTAATGCTTTTTGTAATAAACCACCTAAAATACGGATTACCCATTGCATCACACCAATGTAGTAAAGCAAAGAAATGAGTGCAGAGAAGAAAACAATCACCGGAAGTACACGGAAAGCGAACACAAAGCCGCCGCCGCCAAATACTTCAAACATTTTGTCGCTGACTAAGCCACCGAATAAAAATGAAATCCCTTCATTACCGTAAGAAATCACTTTTGACACACCGGTTGCCATCGCATTCAAGGCATCACGCCCTGCCGGCACATAAAGCACCAATGCACCAATAGCTACCTGCAATGCTAATGCGCCTAATACGGTACGCACGTTTATTGCACGTTTATTGCTCGAAAATAAAAATGCAATGAATAGTAAAACAATAATGCCTAAAAAGCTGTTAAGAGTACCCATAGAACCTCTAATTATAAATTGATTAAAAAAGGTGACGATACTATACCTATTTTTAGGCAAAAAATCTTGTGAAATTATCATCATTCAAGACAAAATTTGACAAAAACTAAATTATGGTATTTTATTATTCATCACAAGCAGTCAAATTTATCGAAAAATTTACAATTATAGAGAGGTAATATGCAAAATATTCGTGAAATTTACTTAGCCGGTGGCTGTTTCTGGGGCGTGGAATCTTTTATGCAACGGATTAAAGGTGTCATTAAGGCACAATCAGGCTATGCCAACGGTAATACCGATAACCCAAGCTATCAAGAGGTGTGTGCCGGTAGCGGACACGCTGAAGTGGTAAAAGTGACTTATGATGCCAATCAAATTAGCCTGGCAAAATTACTAGATTACTTCTTTAAAGTAATAGACCCGGTGAGCATTAACAAACAAGGTGGCGACATCGGTATTCAATACCGCACCGGTATTTATTATACCGACCCACAAGACGAACCGGTGGTAACCGCCGCACTTGCACAATTACAAACCCAATTTGATCAGCCGCTGGCAGTGGAAAACCAAATGTTAGAGCAATATTTCCCTGCCGAAGAGTACCACCAAGAATATTTAGTAAAAAACCCGAACGGCTACTGCCATATTGATATTCAACTAATGAATGAGATTTTGAAGAATCAATAACAAAAAACCACAGAGCAATCTGTGGTTTTTTTAGCTTTATTTTCTGAGCAAACCGTACACTTTTTTCAGTGCTGAAACCGGTAATAAACGAGGAATTGCACGCATTATGAAAATCCCAAAACCTGAAATCGGATCGTGAATCTGGCAGCGGTTTTTTAATTTATATAAACGCCATTCTGCCTCTGCTTGGGCCATTCCACGGCGTCTGCCAACCATTCCGTTACCGACTCGGGCATACACTAATAAATCCGGCAAGTTTGCCACTTGTTTAAATTGAGCAATGAGTTTGATCCATAAATAGTAATCTTCTTGCAGATCTTGATAGCCACCGACTTCCAACACTTTGGATTTCTGATAAGCAACCGTCATATGGTTAAACGGGCAACGCAAGCGAGTGAATCTGACGATTTCCTCCACCATGGTTGGTACATTGCGGTAAGCGACAAGATCGTGAATATCTTGCCCAAATTCAGCAATTTGGCCGCCAAAAATCACGGTTTCAGGATTCTGTTCAATAAATGCCACTTGTTTCTCGAAACGTTCCGGCATACAAATATCGTCTGTATCCATTCTGAAAACCCATTCATTCTTACAATAGGTTAGCCCATCATTTAGCGTTTTACCTAAACCTCGATTTTGTGGGAATTTCACCGCATTAATCGGCAAAATTGCACTATATTCTTCTACAATCGCCTCTAATTCAGGCGTAACTGTACCATCAAAACAAACAACGATTTCATCAGCCTGCACAGTTTGTACTTTCAAGCTTTCAAAACATTCTCTTAAATATTGCGGTTGCTCTTTAATGTATAACGACATTAAAACGGAAAATTTCATTACATAAACCTTTTCAAATTAATCGCCAACTTCGGCGAAATAAAAATAACCAACGCAATAATCAGTTGTTTGATATTTTTAGTCTGTTTAAACATCTCAAAATAATAACCGGCTGCCTTGCGGGATAAATTCATTACGTGTGGATAACTTAAAATATAAAGCGAATTGAGCTTAAAATTATTCGCCTGCTCAGGTGTTTTGATATACGTTTGTTGAATATACTCAATCGCCTTTTCTGTATTAGTGGTATCGGTTGAAACACTGGAGCGTTTGGTATGGAAAGTACAATAGGTCAAGGCTTCGTCCACATACAATGGCTCAAAACTCGGTTCTTCCAATAATTTCAGTAAGAAATCATAATCTTCAAGTGATCGCAAGCGGTCAGATAATCCACCAATTTTACAAAAGAGTGATTTTTTCAAGCCAATCATCGGCATTCCGCCAACTTTATTCGCTTTTAGAATGTTTTCTTTAGTTAGCTCACTTTTATGTTTAAACGGCTTGGTGACATAAGTAAAACCCTCATTTACCATTTCACATTTTGCCGGGTGGTACACAAAATTGGCAGTTGGATTGTTCGCAATCTCTGCCGCTAAACGTTCGCATTTTTCAGGCATAAAGCGGTCATCATCATCTAAAAACAGTAGCCATTCTTGTGTGGCATTAGTTGCCCCTACATTTCGGCTTTGTGCCGCCCCAACATTTGGGTTATTTCGCACCACTTTCACATCAAATGGATAGCTATAAATATGAGATAAACTATCTCTAGTAAGTAATTCTCTTACTTTTTCTTTAGTAGAAATATCGTTAAATTCATTTAAAATTCCTAAAGTTTCACTGACCGGTATTTTTGAGCAGTCATCAACAATGATCACTTCAAAATTATATGCCGTTTGTTGCTTTAAACTCTCAAGCAACGCATTGATTTCTTGATTACGGTTATAAGAAGGCACAATAATACTAAACATATTCAGCCTCTTTGTTTTTGCAAAAAAATGTTACATTTCGACCGCTTGTTCCAAACAGCGACAAGAACATTAGAAACAGCATCATCAGCCCCGGGAAAGCAAAGGTATCTGCTTTAATATTTAAAATAGCTAAAATGCCGATGGTGGATAAGGTAAAAATCCAACTGCCTTCAAACCAATTCACCGCCACTTTGCGTACAAAATAGTAAGTGAAGGCAAAACACGCCAACATATAACTTACTCCACCATATAATACTTGGCGAATATAGCCGGAATCCGATCCACCATAATAGCCACCAGTTTCGGTGTAATATAAACCATCACCGGAAATAAACTGATTTAAAGTCGGTAAAAACAGATGGTTTTTCACTAAATTATCGGTTGAAGAGCTGACTTTTCCGGTGCCGGACAATAAATTAATTACCGGTTCTAAGGCGTGTTCAACATAACGGTTTTCCGGAAAAACAATCGCCAAAAATAGAATTAACGCAGTGAAGGCAATCAGTGGCAATATATATTTCCATTTAAAATAGAGTGCAATACTTATTACTGACATTAATAAAAAGGTTCTACCGGAAATTAAACCAACACATAATAATAAAAATAAAAACCACTCATTCACCACATCTGTTTTTTTATTATATGCCAATAAAAAATGTAATAGCATTAAATAAAAAATGCTTAATTGGAAAAAGGCGGAAGAAGTGATGTTATATAAACGGTATTCTTGTTCCGAACCAAAAAAACGTGGCATCATTGCATTGCTGGATAATAAAAAATCCACCATAAACGGCAAACCTAATAAGGCTGTCACACCACAAATCCATTGAATAGCAATGCCGATTTTTAAATCACGAACGAATAAAGTTTTACCTTGTTGGTTATGATAAAAAACATTATAAATCGCAATCCCGAACACAAACAAAATCAGCATTTTGACATACATTGCCAGCACACCAATTTCTTTTGTACTGTTAATCAATAATGGAATAATGCTAAAGCCGATTAATGCAATAATTGCAATCAGGCTATCTTTAGGAATAATAATGCCATTCGATTTGCCCTTGATTATTTGGAAAACCAAATAGCCACAAGCAACAAGCCCGACTACAAACGACATTCTTAAAAAATGGAAAAACCACGGATCGTAAAGATAAAATAAGTTAATGAGTGCTGACATTTCAGACCTATTATGAATTTCGCTGAGTAAAATTACGTTTAATTGCCAGTAATTTTTTAAGTGGATATTTTACGGCTTTTTTAAATAAATTATTATTTAATGAACCACGTAAATCTTCCAAATTACTAATTAGAACAGGATTTTCTATCGCCATTAACGGGCGGACAATTAACACATCAAATTTGAAATTCTTTTCAAATAAAATAAAATCATCGGCAAGCCAGTATGGATTTTTTCCGGCACATTGTGCTAAAAACTGACAAGCGGTCGATTTTTTAATTAAATATGCAACCGTACCAGCAAAATAATTCAGGTAAGAATAAGCATATTTATATTGGCTATTCGGAATATTTTTTTGCAAAAAGCCAAAGGTTGATGGGTAATTAAGTTCTAATTCGCTATCGTTAAAAGTTGGAATTTTCGACTGCCCAACTAAAATAATATCGACTTTTAAATTTTGTGCTAATAAAGCATCAAGATGTTTTTGGAAATCATCGGCAAATAAGGCATCATCTTCACAGACTAGGCAGTAATCATCTTCCGCAATAGTTCTATCTTCGGCAATTTTTTGGTAAACGGCTAAATGGCTTAAAGTACAACCTACTTCGCCCTTAGTGGTTTTACGCCCATATCGCTGTTCAAACAGAGCCAAATCAAAATGGTTATTTAATGCCTCCCAATCACTACTCATTGTATTAATGGCACTGAACACCTCAAAATCTTCCGTATTAGGCTGGCTAAAAAATAGCTCTCGTCTTTTTACATCTTTTTCTAATGAAATTAAATATTTCTTCATTTTATTCTCTAATATCAACAATCTGAACGCCTAATTTTTCAAGCAATTCATAGCTCTCAATATAAGCAGGATTATCTACATTCACTCTTAATGCTACCACTTCAATATGGTTACTTTTATTTAAAATATTGATCACCGCACTACTAAAATAAGTATAGACTCTACATTTTTTATGGCTAAATTCTTGGAAAATATAATCTTCAAAAATTAGATTAGTATTAATGTATTCTACATTTTCTAATTCATATTTTTCTCTTGGATGCGGTAAATATAGATCAATGCCAAATTGTTGGATAACTTTTTCCGCCAATGCTATATTTTTTTCATCATCTCGTTCAAAAATAGGCTGTCCTAATAAAATATGGGTAATATCATCGTTAGATGGTGCTGTACCCACTGATTCAACCTGATTAATGAGATCAATATAAACCGTATTTTCAATAATATTCGGAAAATTTTTGTAAATTGTATAATGAGTTTTAGAGCGTTGTTTCAGCTTTTCTAGGCTATATTTATTACCTAAAAAAAAGTTAATCAATTTTCGATTTAACCCAATATTTTCAGCTTGATAGAAAATACTGTTTTGTGCAATATTAGCTGTGCCATCATCAAAGGTATTGAGTTCTTGAAATGAAATGGCACTTAACAGAAATTGAATTTCTAACTCATTGATATTTGCTAAAAAGACTTTATTAAACTTCTTACCGCCAAAAGTACGTTTTAAATAAATAATTTCTTTTAATAATTGAATACGCTCGCTATGTTGTTGCATCGCAAAAAATTGTTCGCACTTTTGGGCTAATCTAGCTTGGTAAAAATCAAATTTCGCGTTTTTTACCGTAGAAAGCATCACCCCATAGAATCGCTCATTAGGGTGCATTTCAATGATTTTTTCAGCAATCAACACTTGCAAGGGCGTGCAACAAATAATTAAATTCATACGGTTTTTCCTACTTTTGCCGTCATTATATAAAGAATCGGAATAATGCTGATTGCACCAATGATGCTGGCAAAAGGAATATATTCAATTTTAGTAAAAGTTAAAGCAAATAGTGCAACTAAATAAAAAATAGTAGATAAAATCGAGCAAAGCGAAATTAGCTTATTTTTGCCATAAAAAAACAAATAATTGACTAAAATGAGGTAAGGCACAACCAACATTGTCGCAATTAAAAAGAGAATAATGTAGTATTTTGTTCCTACAAATTGGCTACCCAGAATCCATACCACTAATTCTTCCGGAATAAACCACATCACAATAGCAGGTAATGGTACAATAAATAAGGCATACAACGCCCATTTGTGGATATGGCTGACATTAATTTTTTTCTGCTTTAAGGCTTCATAAAAATAAGGCAGTGTTGCTTTATTTAAGGCTTGAACCACAATGGCTAGAATCATCGCAATTTGAGCCCCCATTGCATATAAACCTAAATCCTCTTCGCTAAATTTATGGTAAATAAATACTCTGTCTAACTGTCCTTTTAAGAAAATACTGGAATGGTGCAAAATCAACGGAATACCAAAGCCGAATAAATACAATAAAGCAGTTTTATGGCGGGCAAGGCTAAATTTCTTCGTTTTTGCTCTTTTAGCATACAAAAAGTAAGCGATTAGAAAGACTAAGCCATTACTCATCAAAATCGCTAAAATCCGCTTTTCCACTAAATCGGTCTTAAAATACTCCATCATTGCAACGGTAATAACTGCCGAAAAAATCGCCGACATTAATTGAATCGTTGTATAAGCAAGTGCCTGTTTTTGACACTGCCTTACACTAAGCTGTACATTCAAAAACGACTGGAACATCGCCCCAATCGCTACATAAGCAATAATTTCAGACTGGAAATACCAGCAACCCAACAGGATAAGCAAAGTTGCACAAAGAGTATATAAATACCCTGTACTCAAGACTAAATTTAGTGAACGCTTACCATAAAAATAGAAATAGCGAGCAACCGCACCGTCTTGGCTAAGCCCGATAAAAATTACAAATAAAGCGGCAAAGGTTTGGTAGTAGGAAAGCTCCCCATAACCTGCCACGCCGAGTTTGCGTGAAAAGTAGGGTAAGAGCAAGAAAGGAATTGACTTTGACGCCAATTCCCCAATTAAATAAATCACACTGTCTTTAACTGCTTTCATAGTTGCAAATTATTCTGATTTTTTGACCGCTTGCGAGAAAGCAACATCATAAAATCCTTTCGGTTGAGTATGGTGGCTGTCTGCTAAGAATATTTTGATTGCATTGTAAGCCTTTTCCATCGCGTTGTCTTGAAAATATGGATTTTTCATACTCGGTAAACGGTGTTGGAAATCGGCTGAAATCAATTTTTCGATACCATCTATGATAGCCTGTTCATTACTCTCTACATCAATTACGCTCTCACCCCGTACTCGCCCTTGCTGGCGATTACCGATATTTAGCGTACCAACACCACAACTCGGTGCTTCAATCAAGCCTGATGAGCTATTACCAATCAACCCATTCGAATATTTAATCAACGCTAAATACTCTTCCGGTTTGACTGAGGTGAAAAACTTAAATTGATTTTCATCGGTGTAAGCCTTAAAACGTGCATAAATTTGCTCTGAATTGGTGTCTGAATTTGAGCCGATAAAGACGAATTGGTATTTGTCTTTAAACTGCTCAAAAGCATTGAGTAACGCCTCAATTTGCTCCAACACGGAAACATCGGTTAAGGTTTCCGGGTGGAAGACCACTAAAAAATAAGGCGATGCCGGAATCCCTAATCTCTCGACTAATTCTGCTTGGGTCGGCAACACTAAATCCAAACTATTCTCCGCCCCTAGAGAACCAGTATTCACCACATTTTCGGGCAGCTCGCCCATTTGAATCACACGCTGTCTATATTCTTCAGTTGAAGTTAAATGCAATTTCGACATTTTGGTAATACAATGGCGAATAAATTCATCGTAATTACCTAATGTTTGCTCACCACCGTGCAGATGAATCAGCGGAATATTATGCATCGCCGCAGCCGTTGCCACCGCCAACATCTCGTAACGATCGCCTAGCACAATCACCGCATCATAACGATGTTGCTGGAAATGTTCGCCAAATCGATCTAAACACTCTGCCATTGAATGAATAATGGTCTGATTATTTTCACTGTTTAAGGTAAGCGGAATACGAGCTGCAATCTCAAAGCCATCTTGCCCAATGACCGTCACCGTATTGCCATATTGCGGATCCAAATGCATCGCAGTAACAACCAGAGAGAAATTCACAGTCGGATCTTGTGCTAATTTTTGTAATAAACGCTTTACAATCCCGTATTCGGCACGAGATCCGGTAATATAGGCAATATTTTTCATTTAGTTGAGCTCTTTTTCCAAAATAGCGGTTAATTTTTCATAACCTTTTGCATTTAAATGTAATCCGTCATCGCTATAGCTTAAATCCAATTTGCCATATTTATCGCTAAATGCCTGATCTAAGCTAATCCATTTCACCGCTAAATTATCTTTAAGATATTGATTTAACAAGCGAATATCGTTGTTATTACGATCGACTCTAAATGCAGTTAGGGTAATTTCCAAGAAATAGAGATTAATATCTCCACGAATTGCTGTTAATTGTGCAATTAAATGATTAATATCTGCTAGAATTTTTTCATCACTCCAGCCAGCATATACAATATCATTAGTACCGAACATTAAAATAATGTCTTTAGGTAAAGCAGAAATTAAACCTTCATCCAAAATCAGATCACTGTATTGTTTTGTTGAAATACCTGCAATTCCTAAATTATTAACTGCCTTACCGTTTAAATGTTCAATATCCCAATATTCAATGATCGAATGCCCGATTAAGGCTATCTCTTTCACTTCTTTAAAGTTCTCTTTTTTCATTAAAATCGAACGTTTAATGGTTTCAAGTAAGATTTTTTCTTTATTGCGTTGTTGCAGAATAAAGTAGAAGTACTCGAAATCTTGGCGATCATCAATATCAATAGAAACGTCTTTATCCATAAAATAGGCTAGACATTTCGCACCATAGAAGTGTCTTTGTTTAAGATAGGCTTCTGGCTTAGCTGTAAAAATAGCTCCATTCGGTGAATATTCAGGATTATGCAATTGGCGTGCATAGTTAGAATAATCCAACTGAAAATGCTTTAGGCTCTCGTCTTCCTCAATCATACGAGTCAATGTCGTAGGTTTATGGGCATCAGAAACAGATACTAAGAAATCAAATTGTTCGAAATTTTTCTCAAATTTTTCACACGATTCCTTAATATGCTCTCCTGATCTCAACGGCGAAGTTGGTTGAAGTAGCATAAAATAGTCAAACTCTACTGATCTATATTGATTTAACACATCTTCAATCACGACAAAAGTACTCGCCTTATCACTGGCTAAATGCTCGGCACGTTTAATAAATTCAATTGGATAATGTGAGAGCAAATCAATGTATTCTTGGGAATCAGTACTAACGATAATTTTCTCAAATTGCCCCGACTCAATCGCAGCTTCAATAGAATAGGCCATTAACGGCTTACCGTTGGCTAATAATACATTTTTATTCGGCAAGCCTTTTGAACCGGCTCGGGCTGTAATAATTGCAATTTTTTTCATAAATTTGACCGCTTGTTAAACACAAAATGATGGAGCTTTCATCCCATCACTATATTATATTACATCTGATTTTCAAAACGAGAATCTTGAATTAATTGATCTTCTTCAAAATCCTGTTGTGCTTCTTTACCTAGCACATCATACCAAAACATCGGGCTAATGCCATTACCGGGGCGTTTAGTCGTAATATTTTCGGTTGTAAAAATTTCGCCTTTTTTAATTGGACGTGCCGCAATAATTGATTTTCTTGCCACAATTTTATTTTTTGCTTCCGAATTAGTGACTAATTTCTCGGAAGAACCCAGCGATTTTTCCACCGCACGAATGCCTTCACACAGTAATTTCAGCTCTTCAGGTGTAACCGAAGCTTTATGATCCGGACCTTCAAAGTTTTTATCTAAGGTAAAATGTTTTTCAATGAAGGTAATGCCGTAAGGTACTGCCGCCAACCCTGCAAAATAACCGGCAGAGTGGTCAGAAAAACCTAAACTATAGTCGCCAAACTCCTGTTTTAGCTGATGGAACGCATTTAAATTCACATCTTCATAAGGTGTCGGGTACTCGGTATTACAATGTAAAATCGTAATATCTTTTTTCGCTACACCGTTATCTTCCAATACTTTTAATGAGGCTTTTGTTTCTTCAATGGTTGCCATACCGGTAGAAATAACGATCGTCTTGCCTTCAATCGGAAGTCGTGCAATTTTTTCTAAATACGGCAAATTGGTTAATTCACCAGACGGAATTTTCCACACTTTTTGTTGTTGGCTTGCCAAGAAATCAATCGACTCGAAATCGAATGGCGTAGAGAATACCTCTAACCCCAATGAACGAGCGTAAGCCTCTAATTTCACAAACTCCTCATAAGGTAACTCTAATTTGCGGGTCATTTCTAATTGGGAATCAGCGGTGCCGGTCGTTACTTTTTGATACTCGGCTTTAGGGGCATATTTAGAGATCAACTTATCCGCTTTAAAGGTTTGGAATTTCACCGCATCGACACCACACTCTTTCGCTACATCAACCATTTTCTTTGCTAACGCAGGATCGCCGTTATGGTTACAACCGATTTCTGCCACAATAAATACATTTACCATTATTTTATATCCTTAATATATTTTGCTGGAACGCCTGCTACAACTGTGCGAGGCTCCACATTTCTAATTACCACTGCACCGGAGCCAACCAATGCACTTTCACCCACTCTTAGCTGTCCGTTCACAACAGAGGAACTACCAATAAAAGCATGATCTTCGACAATTACATCGCCATTTAGTGTCGTATTGGTTGAAATATTGCAATGACTGCCGATAAAACAACCATGCTCAACCAGCGATTTAGTGTTAATGATCACATTATCGCCTACGGTTACGCCACTGTTTACAATTGCCATTTTTCCAACAAACACTCCAATGCCTAGAGTGGAATTTTTGGACACCAATGCGGTTTTATCTACCACATTAATTATTCTACACTTATATTTTTGTAGCTTAGAGAATTTTTCTAAACGGTAACTATTATTTCCAATACAAATAAAATAGTGATAATTATCTCGTTTAGAAAAACAATCAATTGTTGAAGCTAGAATAGGATAACCTAAGTGCACACTACCTTCAGGCTTAAAGTTATCGATAAATCCACAAAATTCATATTGTTCGTGATCAAGTGAATCTAACACTGATTTGGCATAGCCACCGGCACCGATCAAAATCAATTTTTCTCTTTTAGACTTTTGTTGCATTGCTATCACCCATGATGAATTTCAATTCATATGGAGTATTCTAATACTTTTCAAGATAGAAAAATAGACAAGTCTTATATAATTTAGGAAAATGAACATATCTTTACTTATTTTTACTACGATATTCTTTCTATGTTCGAGTTCATTAAACTGATCACCGCAATGATCCTCCCGCCATTTAATATTATTTTGCTGTGGTTGTTAGCATTAATCCTCTTTTCTTTAGGCTATAAATACGCTGCTTACTTCTTTGCCTTGTTAGGTATTCTGATTTTATATATCTTCAGCATTCCCTATACTTCACAGAAATTAGGGGATTCATTAGTCGAAGCAGAGCCATTTACCATAGAGAAATATAAAAATGCTCAAGCGATTGTGGTGCTAGGTGGCGGGCTACGAGACAGCCAAGAGTTATTCGGCAAACTGGCAATTACCGGTATTCCGCTGGAAAGAATGCGTTATGCCGCTTATCTGCATAAAGAAACCGGCTTACCGATTTTAGCGACCGGAAGCAGCCCAAATGGGACTTCTGAGGCAAAGGTTATGGCAGATGAATTTAAAATGTTCTTCAATATTGAGACCAAATGGCTGGAAAATAAGGCGAAAACCACCAAAGAAAATGCGATTTTCAGCCGTGAGATTTTAGAAAAAGAGAATATTCATAAAATCATTCTTGTTACCAACCAATGGCATATGAAACGGGCTGAAATGCTGTTTAGCCAACAAGGATTTGAGGTGATGTCTGCCAGCGTCGGTTCTGGCGATACGCCCGATCATTACAAACTCAACTTTATGCACTTTATTCCGCAAGCCGGTGCAATGAATAGCAATATGCTGGCATTAAAAGAGTGGATTGGTTATTGGAAAGAGAAATAACCGAAGATAAATAGCAGCAAGGCAGGTTTTCACCTGCCTTCTTTTTGCAAAAAATCAGTCAAAAACAACCGCTTGTCTAACTAATCTCTTGTGGGTCAATGTCGATATTCAGCCTGATATTATTCGGAATGTTTAAACTTTCCCTTTCTTGATCAAAGGCATCGAGTAGCTGTTGTAATGCTCCTCGGAGAGGGTGTTGAATCAGCAATAACCAGCGGTAATGTCCTGCTTTCTTCGCCATTGGGGCTGAAAATGGTGGAGGGAGCTGGAAGCCTTGCCCGTTTTGTTGCTGGATTTTTTGGCTAAAATAATCTGCTAATTGCTCAAGCAGCTGTAAGATTTGTTGATTATCTTTGCCGGTCGCTTTGAACAAAACTTGCGAGGAAAATGGTGGCAAACTCATTAATTGCCTCATTTTTAACGCCTCATCAGCAAAAGCTCGGTAGCCTTGTTCCAGCAAGGTTTTAAGCAGTGGGTGATCAGGGTAATGGGTTTGTAGCACCACTTCGCCTTTTTTCTCCGCTCGCCCTGCTCTGCCTGCCACCTGTATGTAAAGCTGTGCTAATTTTTCTTCCGCACGAAAATCAGTTGAAAATAACGCTGAATCCACATTAACAATCGCCACCAACGTCACATTCGGGAAATGATGCCCTTTTGCCAACATTTGCGTACCAATCAAAATTTGGCTTTTGCCCTCTCGAATAGCGGTCAAATGGTTTTCCAATGCACCTTTGCGAGCGGTAGAATCTCTGTCTATACGAGTCACTTGGTAATGAGGGAATTGCTGATTTAGCACCTGCTCAAGTTGTTCTGTGCCGACACCGGTAGTTATTAAATGGGTTGAACCACAATGTCCGCATTGGCGGGGAATTACCCTTTGGGTGGCACAATGATGGCAACGCAACACTTTTTGCTTTTGGTGGTAAGTAAAAGGCTTATTACACGCCTCGCACTCACAAACCCAACCGCATTCGTGACAAAGTAATACCGGGGCAAAGCCACGGCGATTTAAAAACAGCATCACTTGATTGCCTTGCTCTAACTGGGTTTTCATCATTGAAAGCAAGCGCTCCGACAAACCGGCAGTTACCCGTTGCGTTTTTAAATCAATAATCTGCTGATTGGCAAGTTGTGCATTGCCAGCCCGAGCGGTTAGTGTCAGTTCGATAAATTTCCCGTTTTGCACATTGTGCAAACTTTCAAGACTTGGCGTTGCCGAGCCCAGCACAATCGGAATATTTGCATTTTTCGCCCTAACCACCGCCAAATCCCGTGCGTGGTAACGCCAACCGTCTTGTTGCTTAAACGAGCTATCGTGTTCTTCATCTAAGATAATCACGCCCAATTTTTGAAACTGGGTAAATAAAGCAGAGCGAGTGCCGATTACAATCGCACTTTCTCCATTTTTCGCCCGCAACCACGCATTTAACCGCTCAGTTTCGTTCATATTCGAGTGCAATACGTCAATTTCAACGTTAAAGCGAGCTTTAAAGCGTTGTACCGTTTGCGGTGTTAGCCCGATTTCAGGCACAAGCAGCAGCACTTGTTCCTCTCGCTTAAGCACCGTTTCAATTAACTGCAAATACACTTCGGTTTTGCCCGAGCCTGTTACGCCATTGAGTAAAAAGCTCGCAAAAGTGGTTTGTGCATTTAAACGGCTGACCACTAAGGTTTGTTGTTTATTTAAGATCAGCCGATTGTTAGTATTTACTAACGGAAATTCACCTAGTGAGTCTTGCCACGCTTGTGCCATAAACGGCACATCAATTTTCTCGATATACCCTTTTTCGAGTAAGCCTTTCCAAGCAGATGGGCTACAAGCGGTCGGTTTTTCAAAATATTTTGCACATTCGGCAAGCTCGGTTAACAGTTCCACCTGCTTTTTGGCTTTTTTATTTTCACCGATAATCAGAGATTTCCGCCCTTGCTCCGTCACCACAAAATAATTCGATTGAACTCGCTCAGTGGAATCGCCATTGCGTAATTTTATCGGTAAGGCTCCGGTTAGCACTTCACCAATCGGGGCGTGGTAATAACGAGCCGCCCAGTTCAGCAGTTGCCACATTTCTGAGTCAAAAATCGGGCTAGAATCCAACGCTGCTTTAATCGGTTTGAGTTTTTCGGTTGGCACATCACTAGTTTGCGGGAAATCGACCACAATGCCGATTTTGGTCTGGCGACCAAAAGGCACAACCACCCGCCCGCCTTGGCAGGCATTGAATGCCGGAGGTAGCAAATAATCAAAATAACGATGTAACGGCACATTCAGTGCCACTCTGATTAATCTCACTTCTCTAAACCAATTTTGATTGCAAGCCCGATAAATATCGAGCCGCAGATTTTATTTAACCAATTTCCAAAGGTTTGATTATGCCGTAAAAAACGCCCAACAGGTGCAGCGGCTAAGACTAAAATACTTACCCAAATAATGCTGGTGGATAAAAACGTTAGCCCCAACAGCATAAAAGGTATTTTCCAAATTACTGGATACAAACTGCGGCAATAACGCCAAGAAAAAGAGCAATACTTTCGGGTTTAATAGATTGGTAATCAACCCTTGACAGAATATCTTCCATAGAGGAAGTTTGTCTAGATTGATTTTCTCTAACACCAACGGCTCTCGCCACATTTTAATGCCGAGATAGCAGAGATAAATTGCCCCTGCGTATTTCAGAAAATTAAATAAAGTGGGCGAATGTGCCACAATGCCTGCAAGCCCGAGTGAAACCGCAAGAATATGGCATAAAATGCCTGCTAGAATGCCGAATGAAGACATTAAGCCCGACTTTTTCCCCTCAGCAATAGTGCGAGTTAAAATATAGATAGTATCCGAACCCGGTGTAAGATTTAGCAGAATACAAGCGGTCAAAAATCCCCAATAATTTACAATATCACTCATTATTCACACTCAATTTACGTTTACGCTGCTGACGAAGAGCAAACATACCATCTAATACTAAAAATGAAATGGAGATCAACAAGCAAATCATCAACAAGTAAGATTCATTTGCTAACCTTTCGCCAATTAAGAAAGACACCACCAACATCAATAGTGGCTCAACATAGCCTAATAAACCAAGCAAATTAAAGGGTAAAATCGTGCTGGCTAGCGTATAGCTGATAAGTGCAGTGCCACTAATTAAACCCAGTAATGCAATAAAATAGTAAATATTGGGGTTTTGTGTTTCGACATATTGCATATCGGTTTGAGAGATAAAATAACAAGCTACAGGGAGCAAATATAAAATTTCTACCACAAAGCTATGTAAATGGCTTAAGCCAAACTTTCGGCGAAGGTAAAAATAGATTGGGTAACCTGTGCAAACAAATAAACTTGCTATCGAAATTTTTCCCGTAAACAAAATATTACTCGCTACACCAATGAAAGCAACCACAATCGCCAACCATTTATTCAAGGAAAGCGTTTCTTTATAAACCACTTTGCCAAATGCCACCATAATAATCGGCATTAATAGATAGCCCATTGAAACCTCAATCGCTTTTCCGCTATTGGGAGCCCATAAAAACCCACATCTGCCCGCCCACAATAGATGCCGTGATTAAAATAACCAGCAATAAATAAGGCTCTTGCTTTAGGCGTTGAAGAAATACCCAAAACTCATTTTGTTTTTTAAATAAGTATAAAGCAAGGAAAAGAAAAGGAATCGTAACCAGCATACGAATGCCGAAAATGCTCACACCTGCCAGCGGTTTTAGAAAGATCGCCAAATAGTACATACAGCCGAATAACACTGAGGCTGAAAGAGATAAAAGAATGCCTTTTAACATAGTGATAAGAAAGTAATTATTTTTTAATTTTTCAAATCTCCCCTACCCCTCTTTTCTAAAGAGGATTGTCGAGTTCTAAATAAATGAATAATGTTCGGAGGTAGGGGCGGGTCCAGTGCCCGCCCGCAAATTAATATCGTTAGCGGACAGGCACAGGACCTGTCCCTACTGATATTATAGAACTTACAACCCTGCTTTTATAAAGTGGGGTAAAGGGAGATTCGACTTAGTCTTGACGATAGGTTTTCAAGAAATTCGCAAGGCGACCAATCGCTTCTTCAATTTGATGTGCATAAGGCAAAGTTACCACACGGAAGTGATCCGGTTTTTTCCAGTTAAAACCGGAACCTTGCACTAATAGCACTTTTTCTTGTTGCAACAAATCGTAGATGAATTTTTGGTCATCTTTAATGCCGTACATTTCGGTATCAATTTTCGGGAACATATATAACGCCCCTTTCGCTTTTACACAGCTAATACCCGGAATTTGTACCAATAATTCGTGCATTTTATTTCGTTGTTCCAGCAAACGACCGCCCGGCAACACAAATTCATTGATACTTTGATAACCACCTAATGCGGTTTGAATGGCGTGTTGCATCGGCGTATTGGCACATAAACGCATAGAAGAGAGCATATCCAACCCTTCAATAAAACCTTTGGCTTGATGCTTCGGACCGCTCAGCACCATCCAGCCCTGACGGAAACCGGCAACACGATACGCCTTGGATAAACCGTTATAAGTTACGGTTAATACGTCCGGTGCAAGAGCAGCAATATGGTGATGTACCGCACCATCATAGACAATTTTTTCATAAATTTCGTCAGCAAAAATAATTAAGTTATGCTGACGGGCAAGTTCTGCAATTTCCAGCAAAATTTGACGGCTATACACTGCTCCGGTCGGGTTATTCGGGTTGATAACCAAAATCCCTTTAGTGCGAGGCGTGATTTTCGATTTAATATCTTCAAGATCAGGGAACCACTCATTTTCTTCATCGCACAGGTAATGCACTGCTTTACCACCGGCTAGGGTTGAAGCTGCTGTCCATAACGGATAATCAGGCATTGGAATTAGAATTTCATCGCCATCATTTAATAACGCCTGCATCGACATTGTAATCAGTTCAGATACGCCGTTGCCGATGTAAACATCGTTTACATCCATACCACGCATACCTTTTGATTGATAATATTGCACAATCGCTTTGCGGGCAGAATACAAACCTTTTGAATCACAATAGCCTTGTGCGGTTGGAAGATTACGAATCACATCCACTAAAATTTCATCGGGTGCTTCAAAGCCAAAAGGGGCTGGGTTACCGATATTTAATTTTAAAATTTTATGCCCTTCTTCTTCTAAGCGAAGTGCCTCTTTATGAATTGGCCCACGGATATCGTAACGAACCTGAGCTAACTTATCTGATTTGGGAAAACGATCCATTGTAAACTTCCTATAATGTATTATCTAATTGTAGTCTCATCCCGCTGTTCAAAAAATCGGTAATTCGGAATGAATTTGTAAACATTACTCTAATTTGGGAGGAAAAAAAAGAGGAAATACGTTAAAATGGAGACCTTTTTTTCAATCAGCTAAAAACAAGCGGTTTCTTTTTCTGATTTTTTTGCAAATGCTTATTTTTCATCAATTAAAACAAGAACTTACAAAAAGTTACTCAAAAGTGGGAAGAGAGCAAGGATTGGTCGCCATTCAAGCCTCTATGCCGCTATTGGAGGCAAATATTCCGCTACTCGGTTGGTTGAAAACACAAAAAACAAGCTACCCTCACTTTTTTCTGCAATATCGTGATACAGATCAGACCATTGCCACCATTGGCACACTTCGCCAATTTTATACGCTAGAAGCTGCACAATCTTTTATTCAACAACATCATTTCCCGTTAATCGGCGGGCTTCAATTTGAAGGCAATACGCAATTTATTTTGCCTCAATTTTCATTGGTAAAAAATCAGCAAAATTTAACCGCTTGCTTCTATTTTGATAGTGATAACTTTGAACAACAAGCGGTTATTTTTGAACAATTTCTTGCAAATTTCAGCCAAATTACCGAATTAGGACTAACGGATAATCCGCTCGTTTCAATGAGTGCCACCAGCCATTTTGAGCAATGGAAAGCCAATATTGAAAAAGCGATTATTTCTATTGAGCAGGGCGATTTTCAAAAAGTGGTATTGGCAAATGCGATGAGACTTCATTTTGAGCAACCCATTTGTGCTTACAGCTTGCTGGCACAAAGCCAAAAAACAAATTTAGGTTGTTACCACTTTTTATGGGCGGAAAGTGCTGATGTTGCCTTTCTTGGCTCAACCCCTGAGCGGCTATATCAACGCCAAGGGCTATACTTTTCTACCGAAGCCCTCGCCGGCACCGCTGCGGTTACCACCAGTGAAGTGCAAACCGAACTCAATGCACAATGGCTGTTAAGTGATCCCAAAAATATCTATGAAAATCAATTAGTGGTTGATGACATTGAAAACCAACTCAAAGATTGCGTGACCGAATTTGCAGTATCCGAGGCAAAAATTAAGCGTTTGCATAATGTGCAACACCTACGCCGCCAAATTCAAGCAACGCTCAAACCGGACACCTCAGATTCAGATTGCTTAAGCAAAATCCACCCAACTGCGGCAGTTGCAGGGCTTCCCCGCCAAAAAGCAAAGGGTTTTATTACCGAAAATGAGCCTTTTACCCGCCATTGGTATGCAGGTACATTAGGCGTAATGGGCAACGAGGAAGCCGAATTTTGCGTAACACTCCGTTCTGCATTAATTTCACAAAATTCAATTACGCTTTATGCCGGTGCCGGCATTGTGGCAGGCTCAGATCCACAATCGGAATGGCAAGAAATTAAACGTAAGGCACAAGGAATGGCAAAACTGTTGGATGTTGATTTAGTAACAAAAGGGGAACTGTAAGCTAGACTTTCAGAACTTAATCTCTTAATTATTTCTTTCTATATTTTCATTTCCAACTTCCCAACAAAATATATTATTGCCACCAAATTAGTAGTGAATATTCCATAATTAAAAAATTTGGGGCTGTAGTAGATTAGCATCACTGCTATACTACAAAAATGAAGATAACCCATTGTAAATTAAAGAAATCTTTGCAGAAAAAGCTTCTTGAATT
>NZ_SMAC01000013.1:0-78401 GCF_004342115.1 Mannheimia haemolytica
CGGATTTGGGTGGAAAAGAATTTAAGCTCAAATTAATCTGACAGACACGGTAATTTAAAACGGGGGACTGTCAGATTAGGTTTGATCTTCTACAAAGCATTTAAGCTCAAATTAATCTGACAGGCACTATAATTTTAAACGGGAACTGTCAGATTAGGTTTGATCTTCTACACATAAATATCAACTTCACCTTCCCATTTTAAAATATCTTGCATTAACTTCCACGCTAACTCGTGTGTAATCTCAAAACTCTGGATAATTCCTTTTTTAATTACATCAATGTCGGTATCAGCGTATTTTTCTGCTTCTGCTTGAAGGTAACTTACTGATTTTTGATAGTTATCAAACCGCTGTTTCCAGCGAATATCTCTATTCATATTATTTCACTTCATAAAATTGTGGCTCTTTATTAAAACGTGCCACTTCTTCAGGGTCGGCTGTGCCGTCTGCGATTTTAGATTTTAGGTTATCGCAAGGTTCTTCGCAGTCGCACATTTTTTTCATACCTAAAGCGGTGATACCGCCACAGCTTCCTTTGATGGTTTTGCCTTTCACGATAAAACCAATCGACATCGCAAAAATTACGGCTACAAAAAAGCCAAAGGTTAATAATACAGTTTCCATTTTTCACTCCAACTATTGTGATTGAATAAGTTTGCTAAATTCGCTCGACATTTGTGTCTCAAATTTATCGCCGTTTTTAACAATTAAAAAAATAGCTAATTTTTCACGCTCTGCCACTGCTAATGCTTTTTCCGCTCCTAAAACAAATAAACCGGTTGATAAGCCGTCTGCCGTCATTGTAGTTGGGGCAAATACGGTGATAGAGGCTAAATTATGGTTTACCGGACGTAACTGTTTTGGGTCGATAATATGTGAAAGACGGTTGCCTTTTTCATCTTCAAAATAATTACGATAATTGCCCGAAGTTGCCATCGCCAAATTGTGCAACGGCACGGTAATTTGTGCGGCTTGACCTTGTGTCATTACCGGCTGCTCGATTGCAATCCGCCAATCTAAGCCTTGTAAATTTTTTCCTTTGCCTCGTAATTCGCCACCAATTTCAACTAAATAGTTGCTCACACCTATAGTTTCAAGATGCTCGGCTAATTTATCTACACCGAAACCCTTTGCAATAGACGATAAATCTAGATAAAGATTAGCTGCTGACTTGGTGAGCTTGGGTTTACTACTCATTTCAAGCAAAATTTTATCAATGCCGACATAAGCAGAACGCTCTGCAATTTGTTCATCAGACGGCACTTTATTTAAGCGTTTATCCGGCCCGAAGCCCCACAAGTTCACCAATGGACCAACGGTTACATCTAAAGCCCCTTCGGTTACTTTATTTAAACGGATTGCCTCTTGTACCACTTTTGCAAAATCCTGCGAAATTTCGACCGCTTGATTTGCCTGCTTTGCTTGATTAAAACGGCTAATTTCCGAATCTTGTTGGTAGGTGGACATCTGATTATTCACCTCAATCAATAAGCCATCCAGCTCATTTTTCATTTTTTCAGGCGAAATCAAATTCTCCACTTCACCATTATCAATATATTTTACGGTGTAAGTCGTTCCCATGGTTTTGCCTGACAGCGTAATTTGCTCAGGGGCTTTTTCACAAGCACTTAAAGTAAAAAAAGCAATTAAAAGAAGAAAAAATTTTTTCATTGGTGTCACAAAAGTTAAAAATTGGGGAAATTATAGCATATTTAGCGATTAAATAAGCACTTCATATCGCTGTAAAATAATTTGTTTAAACGATTCGTTGCAACTTGCCCAGTCAATCAGATCTACTGTGAAAGGTAGGTCAGAATCCGTAAACGCAAGCTCTAACTCTGTTTGTTGCCGAATTGTGAGCGGTTGTTTGGTGATTAATGCTAAATCAAGATCCGAATAAGCTTTGGCTGTGCCTTTAATGCGAGAGCCAAAAACCCAAACGGGTGTATCAGGCAAGTATTTTTTGAAAATATCCAACACCTGTTGGCGTTGTGACTCAGTTAAATCAATCATAGCTATTGCGTTTTTGGAGCTGTTTAACTAAAAAATACGTACTTTCCAGAAAGTTTGAAATTCCGTTATAAACCTGCTGTGCTTTATTTTGATCATAAGTATGCGAAGTAATATTTCGCATTTTGCGATAATCCAGCCAAACTTCCGGTGATTCAATCAGCCCATATTGAGCAGCCATTCGCAAAATATCACGGAACTCGGTGCTATCAATATCAGTGTCATTTGACTCAATGTTTTTGAGCTGACGCTTGAGCATTTTTATCGACAATTCGTAAACAAATTCAAATTTTTGGATTGCTCCTGCAATCAAAGTGTCTTGAATAATTGCTTCTTGCCGGTTAAACCACGCTTGATTCTCAAGGCTGACAATCGTTTTCTCAAGGGAATTGAAGGCATTTTCAAGTGCCGTAATATCCAGTTGTTCCATTTGCTTCCCCTTAAAATTCACATTATTAAATTACCAAAACTTAATAATATAAATTAAATCAAGCGGTCAATTTTGCAAATTTGACCGCTTGTAGTCAGAAGTTAAGGTTTATCAACCACCAAAGTCATCTAATAAGATGTTTTCGTCTTCTACGCCTAAACTCTTCAGCATACCGATTACCGCAGCATTCATCACCGGTGGACCACACATATAGTATTCGCAGTCTTCAGGTGCTTCGTGGTTTTTGAGGTAGTTCTCATAAAGCACGTTATGAATAAAGCCACGGAAGTAATCTTCTCTGTCGCCCGGTAATGGATCAGAAAGTGCCACATACCATTTGAAGTTATCGTTTTCTGCTTGAAGACCATCAAAATCTTCCACATAGAACATTTCACGCTCAGAACGAGCACCATACCAGAATGACATTTTACGTTTAGATTTTAAACGTTTTAATTGGTCGAAGATATGTGAACGCATTGGTGCCATACCTGCACCACCACCGATAAAGACCATTTCCGCATCGGTATCTTTAGCGAAGAACTCACCGAATGGACCTGAAATTGTTACTTTATCACCCGGTTTTAATGACCAAATGTAGGAAGACATTTGACCCGGCGGTACGTCCGGATTGCGTGGTGGAGGTGTAGCAATACGCACGTTAAGCATAATAATGCCTTTCTCTTCCGGATATGAAGCCATTGAGTATGCACGAATAATATGCTCGTCCACTTTTGAAGTATAACGCCATAAGTCAAATTTATCCCAGTCTTCGTGGTACTCTTTTGGAATATCGAAGTCTTTATAATGAACGGTATGAGGTTCAGCTTCAATTTGGATATAACCACCCGCACGGAACGGTACTTCTTCGCCTTCAGGAATTTGAAGTTTAAGCTCTTTGATGAAGGTTGCTTTGTTATCGTTTGAGATAACGGTACATTCCCATTTTTTCACACCAAAGATCTCTTCCGGAAGTTCAACGTCCATTGAAGATTTCACGTTTACCTGACAAGCTAAACGCCAGCCTTCTTTCGCTTCTTTCTTAGAAATGTGCGATAACTCAGTTGGAAGAATTTCACCACCGCCTGATTTCACTTGTACTTTACATTGACCGCAAGAGCCACCGCCCCCACAAGCTGACGAAACGAAAATCCCTTTACTTGCTAAAGCACCGAGTAATTTTCCACCAGCCGGTAGCGTAATGCCTTTTTCCGGATCGTTGTTGATTGAGATGGTAATATCACCTGAATCAACTAATTTTGATTTAGCGAAAAGAATGATCACCGCAAGCACTAATACCAGAGCCGTAAATGCGATAATACCGAAAATAAAATTACTATCCACGATATGCTCCTTATAATTGAATGCCTGAGAATGACATAAAGCCTAACGCCATTAAGCCTACCGTAATAAAGGTAATACCTAAACCACGTAAGCCTGCCGGCACGTCGGAATATTTCATTTTCTCGGTTAAACCTGCAAGGGCAACGATGGCTAACATCCAGCCTGTACCTGCACCTACGCCATAAACCACAGATTCTACAAAGTTATACTCACGTTGTACCATAAACGATACACCACCAAAAATCGCACAGTTTACGGTGATAAGTGGTAAGAAGATACCTAATGCACTATAAAGTGCCGGGAAAAACTTGTCTAAAATCATTTCCAGAATTTGAACAAGTGCCGCAATAACCCCGATGAAAGTGATAAAGTTTAAGAAGCTTAAATCCACACCTTCTACTAATGCACCCTCTTTTAATACGTGGGTATAAACTAATTGGTTAGCTGGAACTGCAATGCCAAGCACTACAATTACCGCAATACCTAAACCAAAAGCAGTTGAAACTTTCTTAGACACCGCAAGGAATGTACACATACCAAGGAAGAAAGAAAGTGCCATATTTTCAATAAATACGGACTTAACAAAGATACTCAGAAGATGTTCCATCTTATTTCTCCACTTGTTCCGGTTTCCACGTTCTAATCGCCCAGATCACAAATCCGATAATAAAGAACGCACTTGGTGCTAATAAGAATAAACCGTTTGCTTGATACCAACCGCCATTTTGAACAGTTTCAAGAATGGTGATACCGAAAATTTTACCTGAACCGATAAGTTCACGTAAAAAGGCAACGATAATTAACATTGCACCGTAGCCTAAACCGTTACCGATACCATCAACAAAACTTTCAACCGGGCCTGATTTCATCGCGAATGCTTCTGCACGCCCCATTACGATACAGTTGGTAATAATAAGGCCTACGAATACCGATAATTGTTTTGACAGATCGTAAGCATAAGCGCGTAAGATTTGGTCAACCAAAATTACTAATGATGCAATAATCGCCATTTGCACAATGATACGGATACTATTTGGAATATAGTTACGAATCATTGAAATGAACATACTTGAGAATGCAGTAACTAAACTTACCGCAATCGCCATTACTACTGCTGTTTGTAATTGAGTCGTTACCGCTAACGCAGAACAAATACCTAAGATCTGTAATGCGATCGGGTTGTTATCGACAATTGGCGATAACAATAATTTTTTAAGATTGTTATTGTCTGCCATTAGTTAGCTCCTGCCGCTGCTTTAAATTTTGCTAAATATGGACCAAAACCATTTTGACCAAACCAGTATTTGAATGAACCATCAACACCGTTCGAGGTTAATGTTGCACCAGATAAACCATCAACACCGTGATCTTTATCTGCAGATGCCCCTTTACCCACTCTTAACGCAACTTGGTTTTGCTCGTTATACAGTTTTTTACCTACAAAGTTTTTCTGCCAGTTCGGGTTTACAATTTCGCCACCTAAGCCTGCCGTTTCACCTTGTTCATAGTAAGTAATACCGTTAACGGTATTTGCATCAGGTTGTACCGCAACGAAACCGTACATAATTGACCATAAGCCGTTACCGTGCATTGGTAATACTACTTGAGTCGTTTTGCCAGATTCATCTTTTACTAAATAAACTTCAGCATATTTAGCACGCGTTTTGATATTCGCCTTATCATCTTCAGGTGCGATAACTACATTTTGAGCAGGATCTTTAGCTGCTGCACGAGCATCAAAACCGGTTACACCCTCAACGTAATCACCTGTTGCTAAATCGACAATTTTCGGCTCAATAAATTTGGTATAGGTTTCTTGCACATTGGTATCTTTTTGCAATAAACCGGCCGCTTGTAAGATGTTTTTCTGTTTATCAAGTTGTTTCTGAATATCTTGTGTTGGTTTAAGCATTACTGCCGCACCTGCCACAATCAAAGAACAAATTAAACTTAATAAAACTACAACGGTTAGCGTTCCGCCAACGCTATCTTTATTAAATTTAGCCATTGTTTGCTACCCTCGCTAATCTGCGTTTGATATTCCCTTGAACTACTAAATAGTCAAAGATTGGAGCAAATAAGTTAGCAAATAAGATCGCTAACATCATACCTTCAGGGTATGCTGGGTTTACCACACGGATTAATACACACATAAAGCCGATTAAGATACCGTATGCCCATTTACCTTTGTTGGTAAATGCAGCTGATACCGGGTCGGTTGCCATAAAGAACATACCGATCGCAAAACCGCCTAATACTAAATGCCAATGCCAAGGCATAGAGAATAATGGGTTGGTATCAGAACCGATTACATTAAATAATGTCGCAGTTGCCGCCATACCAATCATTACGCCGGCAATAATTCGCCAAGAAGCAATTCGGGCAAATACAATGATTGCAGCACCAATAATCAACATTAAGGTAGAGGTCTCGCCGATAGAACCCGGAATATTACCTAAGAACGCATCCATCCAAGTAATGGTTTCACCGGTTGCAACGTGCTGTAATGCACCTTGACCACCAACTGCCCATTGAGAAAGTGCAGTTGCACCTGAGAAGCCGTCTGCGGCAACCCATACTGCATCACCTGAAATTTGACCCGGGTAAGCAAAGAACAAGAAAGCACGACCGGCTAACGCAGGGTTCATAAAGTTTTTACCCACGCCACCGAACACTTCTTTTGCGACCACAACACCAAAGGTAGTTGCAAGGGCTGCTTGCCATAACGGTAATGTTGGAGGAACAATTAATGCTAGTAAGATAGAGGTTACAAAGAAACCTTCGTTGATCTCGTGCTTACGCACCATTGCAAACACCACTTCCCAGAAACCACCCACTGCAAATACTGTTAAGTAGATTGGTAGGAAATAGGTTGCCCCCAGCAACATTTTAGTTCCCCAGCCTGCATCAGCTACAGAGCCTAAACTATCGGCTAAGCTGTAGTGCCAGTTGTTAGCAACTAAATCCGTTAATGTTCCCATTTTGAGTGCCGCTAGAATACCCTGTGCACCAACATTGTACATTCCGTAGAACATCGCAGGGAATAACGCTAACCATACAATTAACATCATACGCTTAGAGTCAATCGCATCACGCACGTGAGCATCTTTACGAGTGACCGTACCCGGTGTATAGAAAATCGTATAGGCAGCTTCAAATAGCGTGTACCATTTCTCATACTTTCCACCTTTATGGAAAGCGGGTTCCATTTTTTCAAAAAGATTTTTCAAACCCATTTTTAACCGTCCTTCTCGATCTTATCTAACGCTTGACGTAATAATGGTCCCCAGTTGTTTTTACCGGAACACACAAAAGTACATAACGCTAAATCTTCTTCGTCTAACTCTAAGCAGCCTAAAGCTTGAGCGGAGTCTGTATCTCCAGCTGCTAAATCACGCAATAAGAGTGTTGGAATGATATCCAACGGCATTACACGCTCATAAGCCCCTGTTGGTACCATTGCACGCTCACTACCGTGAACTGCTGTTGTGAAGTTAAATAATTTCTTCGCAAAATGCCCTAAAGTAGTACGCGTAATTGAATACTTATCAGAGTAAGGAGCAATCATACCGAAGAACGCTTTCTCACGCCCTTCTAATAAAGCAGACACTTGTAATGCGTAACGACCTAAATAGTCGTGTACTCCCGTTGCGATAGCACCACTTAACACAGAACCTGAAATGACACGGTTTTCACCCGCATTTAATTCGTTGGCTGTTAATTGTGAAAGATTCGCCCCTAAACGAGTACGCACCAAACGTGGATTTTTCACTTGTGGCCCGGCTAATGCGACTACACGGTCAGTAAATAGCTCACCGGTCGTAAATAATTTACCGATAGCAATTACATCTTGGTAATTTAAATACCAAACTTGTTTAGTTGCACCTACCGGGTCAATAAAGTGAATATGCGTACCAGAAAGACCTGCAGGGTGCGGACCTTTAAAGCGGTTAGTTTCCACATTATTGATCTGACGGCTTTGTGCCGCATTTAAAATATTTGAGTCTGCACTGCCACAGAGATGAATCACTTTTTTACTTTCAAATAAACGACTTAATACAGTTAAGCCATCAAAGAAAGCTTGTTGGTGTTCTGCAATAATCACTTCCGGATTTGCTGCAAGTGGATTGGTATCCATCGCATTGACAAAAATAGAGGAAGGTTCTGCATCTAATGCAGGCACTTTGCTAAACGGACGTGTACGGAAAGCCGTCCATAAGCCTGACTCTACAAGGTTTTGTTTTACTTGCTCTGAAGTTAATGAAGCTAATTGGCTGGCTTCATAACGAGCAAAGGTAATTTGCTCATCACCCTCAACTTTAATTACTACCGATTGAAGAACACGCTTCTCGCCACGGTTAATTGCCGTTACGGTACCACTTGCAGGGGCAGTAAATACCACGCCCGGATTCTTTTTATCTTCAAAAAGAACCTGACCTTTCTTTACTACATCGCCTTCACGCACTTTCATTGAAGGACGCATACCCACATATTCTTCACCAAGCATAGCAACTTCAGTAACGGTATTACCGTTATGGATTACTTGCTCAGGTTTTCCCGCAATCGGAAGATCTAAGCCTTTTTTGATTGTAATCATATTGTTTGCACTACTTTTCTTTTGGGTTAAAAAATATGATTGCGCTAACGCAATCGCTTCTATTGAGCCGCAGCTTTACTTAAAAATAAACAATGGTCCCCCACCTATTTTTAAAAGCCACATTAAGTTCTCAAATCTGTGATCAACCTTTATCTTTTCTTAACAAAAGGTTAACTAAAAATAATCTTCTTATTTTACCTAAAAAGCTCCCCTTCTGGCTAGGAAAACCCCCTATTTTTTGCATATTCCCGCGGTAAAATTTGAAATAAATCAAGATTTCAATTCCCTCTTAACATAAATTAACCATAATTAGTTAATCCAATTTCCCTTCAAGCGGTTAAATTTTATTAACAATTTGCAAAAATTTTTTTAGCTAGGCAATTTTGAAATTCAGGCGTAAAATAGTTGATAAATTTTGTAAAATATTAAAAAACAGGATAATTTAAATGGAAGAACAAACCATTCATATTTCAATATCAGATGCAGCACAAGCCCATTTTGCCAGACTATTAGAACAGCAAGAAGAGGGAACTAATATCCGTATTTTTGTGGTCAATCCCGGCACACCGGGGGCAGAATGCGGTGTCTCTTACTGCCCACCCAATGCAGTTGAAGAGACGGATACCGAATTTAAATTTAACAGTTTCTCTGCATTTGTCGATGATATTAGCTTACCGTTTTTAGACGAAGCGGAAATTGATTATGTAACCGACCCAATGGGTTCACAACTTACCCTCAAAGCCCCTAACGCCAAAATGCGTAAAGTGGCTGATGATGCACCGTTTATCGAGCGTTTAGATTATGTGATTCAAACCCAAGTCAATCCACAACTTGCCAGCCACGGCGGTAAAGTGACCTTAATTGAAATCACCGAAGATAAATATGCCGTGCTACAATTCGGCGGTGGTTGTAACGGTTGCTCAATGGTGGATGTGACCTTAAAAGAGGGAATTGAGAAACAGCTTCTGGCAATGTTCCCTGATGAATTAGTTGGTGTGAAAGATATTACCGAACACCAACACGGTGAACATTCTTACTATTAAAAATACTAAAAGGGATAAATCATTTGATTTATCCCTTTCTTATAATTAATGAGCAAGCGGTCAAATTTACTCGCTTTCGCTCGCACTTCGTGCCATCAGCAAAGCCGATGTTCAAACGCAAGCGTTTGTACAAAAAAATGAGTAAATTCGACCGCTTGTTAAGTTTGATTAAGCCTTACGACTCTCTTGGTGATCTTTCGCAGCTTTCACAAAACCTGCAAATAATGGATGACCATCACGCGGAGTTGAGGTAAATTCCGGATGGAATTGTGCTGCTATAAACCAAGGGTGATTTGGCACTTCAATAATTTCCACTAATTTACGATCTGCCGATAAACCGCTCACTTTTAAGCCTGCCGCTTCAATTTGTGGTAACAGCTTATTGTTTACTTCGTAACGGTGGCGATGACGTTCAACAATCGTTTCCGCACCATATAACTCACGAGCTTTTGAGCCTTCAATTAAATGGCATTGTTGTGAGCCTAAACGCATTGTACCACCTAAATCTGACTCATCGCTGCGGGTTTCCACATTCCCTTCCGCATCTTGCCATTCGGTAATTAAGCCAATCACCGGCTGTGAGCAATCTTTATCAAATTCAGAAGAATTTGCCTCGGTTAAACCTGCCACATTACGGGCATATTCAATTAGGGCGATCTGCATACCTAAACAGATACCTAAGTAAGGAATCTTGTTTTCACGGGCATATTGTGCGGTTCGAATTTTGCCTTCCACGCCACGATAGCCAAAGCCGCCCGGCACAAGAATGCCGTCTAAGCCTGCCAATAACTCTGTGCCTTTGGTTTCAATATCTTGTGAATCAATGTATTTAATATTCACTGTTAAACGATGCGTTAAACCTGCGTGTTTCAAAGCCTCATTCACCGATTTATACGCATCAGGTAATTCCACATATTTTCCGACCATACCGATAGTCACTTCGCCGGTTGGGTTTGCTTGGCGGTATAGCACTTGTTCCCACTCTGAAAGATCGGCTTCTTTGCAATCTAAACGGAAACGATCGCACACAAAGGAATCTAACCCTTGCGATTTCAATAATTCCGGAATGCGATAAATCGAATCTACATCTTTAAGCGAAATAACCGCACGCTCCGGCACATTACAGAAAAGGGCGATTTTTTTCTTCTCATTTTCCGGAATAGCACGATCTGAACGGCAAATTAACACATCCGGCTGAATACCGATTGAAAGCAACTCTTTTACTGAATGCTGAGTCGGCTTAGTTTTCACTTCCCCTGCGGTTGGAATATAAGGCACTAAGGTTAAATGCATAAACAAGGTTTTTTCACGACCGATATCCACCGCTAATTGGCGGAGTGCTTCTAAGAATGGCAGTGATTCAATATCCCCCACCGTGCCACCTACTTCTACAATGGCGACATCACGCCCTTTACCGCCTTCTAACACACGGGCTTTAATCTCGTTGGTAATATGCGGAATAACCTGAATGGTTGCACCTAAATAGTCGCCACGGCGTTCTTTACGCAACACTTCAGAGTAAATTTTACCGCTGGTAAAGTTGTTGGCTTTGCTCATTTTTGAACGGATAAAACGCTCGTAGTGACCTAAATCCAAATCGGTTTCCGCACCGTCTTCGGTCACAAATACCTCCCCGTGCTGAGTTGGACTCATTGTACCCGGATCGACATTGATATAAGGATCAAGCTTCATAATGGTTACATTTAAACCACGAGCTTCCAGAATAGATGCTAAAGAGGCTGCCGCAATACCCTTCCCTAAAGAAGATACAACACCGCCTGTGACGAAAATATAATTCGTTGTCATTGTGATTGCCTTTGCTGATTGATTAGGTTGGAAATTCAGAATATCAGTTTACTTCGTAAAAAAGAAACTATCAGGACGGGAAAGTAGTTTACATCAAATTACATTTTTTTGCTAATGGAAAATCGGCAAGCAGTCAGATTAATTCTTTTTTCAATAATGCCGACTAATCTTAATTAATACACTATTATTTGCGATAGATCAGAATTAACCTACATGTTTATAGATATCATAATACCTGTTTTTCTAATACTGGAGACGATACAATGAAAATCAAAAAATTACTACTGCCAACTCTGTTAAGCATTGCTACTATGCCAATTCAAGCAGCCGACCTACCTAATATTACAATTCTTGCAACTGGAGGGACAATTGCCGGTAGCCAAAAAAATACGGCAACCTCAGCTTATCAAGCTGGGCAGCTAAATATTGAAACACTCATAGAAGCCGTCCCGGATATTAAAAAATTAGCAAATATCAAAGGAGAACAAATCGTTAAAATCGGATCTCAGGATATGTCTGATGAAGTATGGCTAAAACTGGCAAAAGCAATTAATCAACAATGCCCAAACACAGATGGCTTCGTTATTACGCACGGCACAGACACTATGGAGGAAACCGTATACTTCCTTGATATGACTGTAAAATGCGAAAAACCCGTAGTATTAGTGGGGGCCATGCGACCAGCAACTGAAAAAAGTGCCGACGGCGTATTAAATTTATATAACTCAGTTGTTGTCGCCAAAGATTCTAAATCTAGTGGCAAAGGGGTGTTGGTTGCAATGAATGATATTGTATTGGGCGCTCGCGATGTTACAAAAACCAGTACTACATCAGTGCAAACATTTAACTCACCAAACTTTGGCGCACTAGGCTATATCCATAATAGCAAAGTTGATTATGAGCGCTCTCCTGAAAGTAAACACACCGTAAACACCCCTTTCAAAGTAGATGAATTAACGGAATTGCCAAAAGTCGGCATTATTTATGCTTATTCAAATATGCCAACCGAACCGCTTCAAGCATTATTAGATGCGAGTTATCAAGGCATCGTGGTTGCAGGAGTTGGCAATGGCAATATGAATGCGGCTAATTTGGCTTTACTTGAAGAAGCAGCTAAAAAAGGAATTACCGTGGTTCGCTCGTCTCGAGTGCCAACCGGATATACTACCCGAGATGCAGAAATTGATGATAGCAAGTATGGTTTTATTGCTTCCGGCACATTAAATCCTCAAAAAGCTCGAGTATTACTGCAGCTCGCCTTAACACAAACAAATGATATAAAAACTATTCAACAATATTTTGAAGATTTCTAAAAAGTAAATAACAAGCGGTCTATTTTGCAAAACAAATCACAAAATAGACCGCTTGTCTCATTACTAATCTTTATTATTTTACAAAGCTATCAAAAGTTAGCTCATAATTGTCGCCATCACGACTATAGGCGATATAGCGAGGGAATTTTTCACCTTCAAATTTTTTCACCGTAATGTCTTTTTTATCACTGGTTCTAAACTTGTAGGTAATTTCTTGGTAGGTTTTGCCGCCTACTTTTACCTCTTTTTGGGCTTTGCGTAGCTGCACATTCGGTGTTGGGTAAAGTTTTTTACCGTTAGTAGTTTGAAAACTGCTCGGTAATTTATCGTAATAGCTCAACTGAAAGGCTGTGGTGAACAAATCATAAGTTGGCATAGTCAGCGCTTCTTCTTTTAGTGGCTCTTTCACTTTGCCATATTTTACCGTTTTAGAATCAATTTCTGCCATCGCATAAGTTTTGCCGTTACGGGTATCTCGGTAGCTCAACATATGAAATTGTTCGTTTTTTTCTGTTCCCTTCGCAGAAAAGACAATATTATATAAAGGCACATTAATTTTTGCCTGAATATTATATTGGCCACCACCGTTATTAAAGTTAATGTAGGCTGGCATTAAATAATTTGAGCTGTATTTCAACTTAAAATTCTCCGCACTGGCGTTTGAAATCAAGCCCAAAGTGACCACGATTACGCTCGCTAACTTCTGCCAAATTCTCATCTATTTCTCCTCTAAAGATATACTTTCGAACAACCTTGAAATTGCATTGTTATCTCGTAATTGTTCCGCTTTCTCCACTTGTACCCGTGTTAAATGTGGCGAAAAATAATTAATAAAATCATACATATAGTTACGAAGAAAAGTTCCTCGTTTAAAGGCGATTTGCGTCATACTCGGTTGAAACAGGTGACTTGCATTGATAGCGACTAAGTCTTTATCCGTTTCCGTATGTGCCATTGATGCCATAATACCAACCCCTAAGCCTAAGCGCACATAAGTTTTGATTACATCAGCATCTGTCGCCGTAAATACGATATTAGGCAAAATACCTTCCTTATTGAAGGCATGATCTAAATCCGATTGCCCTGTAAAACCAAAAGTATAGGTTATCAAATCATATCTACCTAATTGTTCGACAGTCAAATTTTTACTTTGGTTCACAAAAGCCGCAAGAGGATGCTCTGGTTTGACAATAACTGAACGATTCCACCAATAACACGGCAATAAAACCGCTTCATCAAATAAATATTGAGCTTCTGTGGTAATGGCTAAATCCACTTCTCCAGCCACCAAAGCATCATAAATTTGATTCGGGGAGCCTTGGTGCAAATGCAAACTTACTTCAGGATAGCGAGCCTTAAACTTCTCAATTACACTCGGTAGCATATAACGGGCTTGGGTATTGGTGGTCGCAATGCGTAAGATGCCTTTGTTGGGTCGAGTTTGTTCTTCAGCAACCGATTTAATGCTCTGGGCTTTTACCAATAATTCACGAGCAATCGCCACAATTTTTTCACCAGCAGGCGTTAGCCCCTTAACGTGCTTACCGTTACGCTCAAAAATATTAATTCCCAACTCACTTTCCAACAAACGAACTTGTTTGCTAATCCCCGGTTGAGAAGTGTAAAGCACCTCTGCGGCCTCGGTAATATTCAAGTTCTGGTTTACTATTTCAACGATATAACGTAACTGTTGTAGCTTCATAATGATTTCCCCTCTACAATCGCAATAATCTGTTGCATCGTATGCACTTCGTAAGTTGGCTTAATATCCGTATCATTCTCTTTACTAAGCAAATTTAACCAACAAGTATCAATTCCAGCATTATTACCTCCTAAAATATCAGAAGCGAGGGTATCGCCTACCATAAGCACTTTAGTACGATCAAATTCGTCCATTAATGCAAAAGCGTAATCAAACACTTGGCGATCAGGCTTTGCGGCACCAATTTGTTCTGATATCACTACAATATCAAAAAAATGTGAAGTTTGAGTATTATCTAAACGTTTTTGCTGCAAATCGGTAAAACCATTGGTGATAATGCCCATTTTTACTTTACCATATAAAGCATTTAACATATCCATTACACCTTCTAAAGGCTGACTGACGAATGCCATCTCCGCCATTAACTCTTGATTAAGTTGTAGCGGATCTACGCCTGTTTGAGCAGATAATTTTGCAAAACGTCTGGTTTGAATATCTTGAGCAGTGATCTCATTATTTTGGTAAGCCACCCAAAGTGGTTTATTTACCGCTTGAAAGTCTTGATAATCTTGTTCACTAAAATCAATTTGGTAACGAGCCAGCATCGCTTTTAAACCAAGATAAGAATTAAATGAAAACAAGGTTTCATCAGCATCAAATAATACCCATTGATATTTCATAATATTCCTTTTTTAACTTAGATAACAAGCGGTCAAATTTTTCTAATTTTTCGCATACCGCTGATAAAGCCACGCTTAAGCACAACACTCTTTCATTTTTTGCTGAATCCACTCAACAAAAAATTGTACTTTCTGAACTTGGGCTGATTGCGAAGGATAGACAACATAGAACGATTTTTCATCAAACAATGTGGTTGGGAAAGGCTCTATTAAAGTACCTTTTTCAATTTCGTGCTGTGCCAACAACTGGTTGGCAATCGCAATGCCTTGTTGGTGCATTGCAGCTTGAAGCACCATAAAAGTATGGCTAAAAATTGAGCCAGTTTCCGCATCTACTATATCTTCTATATGCAAATGTTCAACCATTCTTTTCCACTTATTATGGGTGGAGGAATGTAATAAATGCTTACCTGCTAAATCCGCCGGTAAATGAATGGTATTTTGCGATAAATACTCAGGCGAAGCTAAAATAACAATACGGGATTCCGTCAAACGGATAGATTCCAGACCTTGCCAATCCCCCTTACCATAATAAATAGCAACATCTGTTTCTTTACCTAATAATCCCTCATCTTGATCAACACCCTTAATACGTACTTCCACTTCTGGATATTTTTCGTGGAAATCCGCCAAACGTGGGACTAACCAATGCATACCAAATGTTTGTGGTACGCTAATAGTCAGAATTTGACGACTACTTTGCTGCCTAATTTTATCTGTTGCGAGAGCAATTTGTTCTAATAATGGCTGAACTTCATAGAAATATTGTGCGCCTAACTCAGTTAATTCCAGCAAACGGTTACGGCGATGGAACAGGGAAGCACCTAAAAAATCTTCTAATAGTTTAATTTGGTGGCTCACTGCAGCTTGTGTGACGAAAAGATCTTCTGCCGCTTTAGTAAAATTTAAATGGCGTGCAGCAGATTCAAATGCTTTCAATGCATTGAGTGGTGGAAGTTTTTTGTTCATAATTTTTCAATCTAATAGATTACTAAACAAGCAACTCTATTATTTTTTCTGATAGTTTAAATAAAAAAAATTCGTTTGATGCTTGCAAATAGAAATAATAAAATATCCGCATACTTAGATGGATAGTTTAGAATTTATTTCTATTCCTAAATTTTAAGTATGATGTTGTGTTTGCATATTGGTCTAGGAAACTAGACTAGAGTAACGAAAGTTACTTGTTTCACTTCCTGTATATTTTGAACCGTATTGGTTTATAACCGCCCACTTTGGGCGGTTTTTTTCTATGTAAAAAAACAGCACAAAACCTAGATCGCATTCTATATTATTCGCTACCTTTATTCTAGCCTTTCTGCTTTTTTATTCTTTCACTTTAATCTATTATAAAAAGAGGTTTTATAGTATGCTAAAGCCTATTTTTCATTTGCAATAATTACCGAGAGTTCTTTTGAGTAAACCGAAATTAACCCATAACCAACAGCGTAGAATCCAATCTAACCATCATAAGCGTATCAACAAAAAAGAGATTGAATGGCAAGATGAAATGTTAGGAGAAATGCAACAGGGCATCGTCGTTACTCGCCACGTTAAACACGCTGATGTTGAAACCGCAGAGGGGCAAATTTTCCGCTGTAATATCCGCCGTACATTGAAAAATGTAGTGGTGGGCGATCAGGTTTCTTGGCGTAAAGGTAGTGAGCAACTACAAGGGATTAGTGGGGTCATTGAAGCCGTCTTCCCACGTAAAAATGAACTTACCCGCCCCGATTATTATGACGGTATTAAGGTGATGGCATCGAACATCGATCAAATCATTATTGTATCAGCTGTGCTACCTACACTTTCGCTGAATATTATCGACCGTTATTTAGTGATTTGCGAAACGGCGAATATTCCTGCCTTAATCGTGCTAAACAAAATTGATTTATTAAACGAAAGCGAACGGCAAGCAGTTAAAGAGCAGCTCAAAATCTATGAAGAGATTGGCTATGAAACCCTATGTTTATCGGCTGATACGGGTGAAAATATGCAGGCGTTACACCAATATCTTGCTAAAGGTACGTCTATTTTTGTCGGACAATCCGGCGTGGGGAAATCCAGCCTAATTAACCAACTGTTACCTGAAGTCAATGCTCTCACTGGCTCAGTGAGCGATAACTCAGGGTTAGGTCAGCACACCACCACTGCCTCTCGCTTATACCATTTACCGCAAGGCGGACAGCTGATTGACTCGCCGGGCATTCGAGAATTTGGCTTATGGCATTTAGAACCTGAGCAAATCACCTTAGGCTATCGAGAATTTCAATCGGTTTTAGGCACGTGCAAATTCCGTGATTGCAAACACAAAACCGACCCGGGTTGTGCCTTAAGACAAGCGGTCGAAAATGGCGAAATTTCTGCAATTCGGTTTGAAAATTACCATCGCTTAATTGAAAGCCTGTCTGAAACCAAAAGCCAACGCCATTTCAGAAAAGAAGAAGTATAATGAATGAATTTATTTACCCTAACGCCCGATTAATCGCCGGTGTTGACGAAGTCGGACGAGGACCTTTAGTCGGAGCGGTTGTGACCGCAGCCGTGATTTTAGATCCGAATAACCCGATTCAGGGCTTAACCGATTCCAAAAAATTATCCGAGAAAAAACGCCAAGCTTTGGCAGAAGAGATTAAAGCCAAGGCTCTGAGCTGGTCGCTAGGACGTGCCGAGCCGACAGAAATTGATGAGCTGAATATTTTAAATGCGACAATGTTGGCAATGCAACGTGCGGTTGCCGGCTTGCATATTCAGCCGGATTTTGTGCTAATTGACGGCAATCGTCCGCCAAAACTGCCAATGCCGGCACAAGCGGTGGTGAAAGGAGACAGCTTAGTGGCTGAAATCAGTGCTGCTTCGATTATTGCCAAAGTCGCCCGAGATCAAGAAATGGACGAATTAGACCAACAATTTCCGCAATACGGCTTCGCACAGCACAAAGGCTACCCGACTAAACTCCATTTTGAAAAATTAGCAGAATTTGGGGCAACACCTTATCATCGTAAGAGTTTTGCCCCTGTAAGAAAAGTATTAGGTTTAATCGATTAGAAGGAAAACACAATGACTACAGAGTACCAAGAAACGATTTTCACCAAAATCATCAATAAAGAAATTCCGGCAAATATTGTCTATCAAGATGAACTTGTGACCGCATTTCGTGATATTGCTCCACAAGCACCCACGCATATTTTGATTATTCCGAATAAATTTATTCCAACCGTCAATCACGTGAGTAATGAAGATGAATTAGCCCTAGGGCGTTTATTTACGGTGGCGGCAAAATTAGCCCAAGAAGAAGGCATTGCCGAAGAAGGCTATCGCTTAGTGATGAATTGTAATAAAAACGGCGGGCAGGAAGTGTTCCATATTCATATGCACTTGTTAGGCGGACAAAAACTAGGACCTTTAGTGGCAAAATAACTATGCGTATTTCCTACTTTGCATTTGCAATTTTTTCGATTTTTTTGACCGCTTGTGGTAGCAAACCTGTCAGCTATTTACCAACCGGCTCAGAGCCTATTGTCAATATTGAGTCTGACATTGCTGAAAAGATAGAGCTGGAAACGAATAGCAAGCAATTTAGCACCACAAATTTAACTGAATTTCCGCTTAATCTTACTTATAAATTATTTTGGTATAATAAAGATGGGGTAACACAATCCCATAACGGTATATCAGATAGTATCGGCTGGCAACATCTATGGTTGCAACCTAAGCAAAAACAGACCATTGCACTCATTAAACCGACGGAAGAAAGCCATAATTACCGCCTCTATTTACGAGGCGTAAAATAGCAAAAAAGCAGAGCCAACTGCTCTGCTTCTTTATTTATTTCAAAAACGGGTTGGTCTGTTTTTCCCGCCCGATAGTTGTGTGTGGACCATGTCCCGGTATGATGATGAAATCATCATCTAAATCAAACATTTTTTCCCTGATCGTTTCCAATAACTGGCTATGGTTGCCTAAATAGAGATCTGTTCGACCTATGCTATTTTGGAATAAAACATCGCCACTAAAAGCAATACGATTGTCAAAATCAAAAAAACCGATATGACCCGGAGCATGACCCGGCAAATGTCGAACGGTATAGCTCAGCTCGCCGACTTCGACCCGATCACCTTCCTCCAACCAATGATCCGGCAAAAAGCCATTTACTGGTGGTAATCCAAATTGTTGGCACATTTCCGGCAAACGTTCAAATAAAGGTTTATCTGCAAGATGCGAGCCGAAAACCTCTACTTGAAAATGCTCTCTCAACTTTTCCACCGCCATAATATGATCTAAATGACCGTGCGTAATCAATAATTTCTGAACCTTAAGCTGCTGAGATTCAACAAATTGAATAATGCCTTCGGCATTATCGCCGCCATCAATAATAGCCGCATTCTTATTTTCGTCCCAAATCACCGTGCAATTTTGTTGAAATGGACTAACAGGAATAATTTGCAAATTAAACATAAAATAAGACCGCTTGTTAGCCTCTCCAAGTGCGAACTGGGCCAGTATCTACGTGAACAAAGTTACTACGAGGATAATAACCTACGCCACCATTATTCAAGCTCTCAGCCGCTTGTTTTACTTTATATAACGGCACACCTGATACTTGGAAATCTACTGCTTGCCCAAGAATATGGTAACTATGGCTGGCAACACCACGGCTTCTACGACGAAGTCTTGCATTTGTTTGTGCGGAGCGATAGCCACTTAATACTAGGATTTCCGCATTATGGAAACCTAAACGGCGTTGTAATTGATTCAATTTGACAAATAATTTTGGATCAATTGCTTTAACTTGATTGATATGACGATCCCGCATTAAATAGTTTAACTGGCTTAAATCGGTTTTATTTAATCCACCTGCACCAAATTTAGCAGTGTAAGTATCGCCTGTATTCACATTACGAAAACGTAACGCAGCTGGGGCAGGAGTAGAAAGCGCTGCCATTACTTGACCCGGCAGAAGGCTAGCCCCTAAAACAAGTCCGCCGAGTGATAGCCACTTACGGCGTTGAACATTAATTTGTTTCATTTTTTCCTCATAGGTTAGCTAATGATTTATAGAAAATCACTCACAAATGAGCGAATTTCTATACACCATACTTAAAGTAAAAATTTACAATCGTAAATTTATGTAAGCTATATTTTCAAAAAGTTCCAAGAAGATGATATCTTCTTGGAATTTATCAGAAATAGCACGATTAAATAATGCTCTTTAATTTTCCCCAATTCACAGAATGTTGTGGGATTTTGGCATCAAAGTTATAAATGTCCGGAAGGGTTTGCACTTTTCCACCTTCAACCCAAGCCGTCACATAATAGAGATAAACCGGGTTATCTGAACGAATCTGAGCCGAGGTCGTCTTCTTACTGCCTAAGACTTGATTCTTTTTATCAGATCCCCAACCCGCTTCTTTTAATAAAATGGTTGCCAATTCATCAGATTTTTCTACACGGACACAACCAGAACTTAACGCACGCCCCGTTTTACCAAATAATCCTCTATTTGGCGTATCATGCAAATAAATTGCATCCGAACTTGGCATATTAAATTTATAACGTCCTAAAGCGCTATCATCACCTGCTTTCTGGCGAATACGGTATGGTGAACTTTTAGCATTTAAATATTGTGACCAATTTACGCTACGCGGATTAATTTTATTGCCACTACTATCAAGAATTTCGAAACTAGCACGATCTGCATAACCTGGGTCACGCGCTAGTTTAGGAATAATATCTTTAGTCATAATACTAGTCGGCACATTCCAAGGTGGATTCACTACCACATTGCTCAGCTTACTATCCATTACCGGTGTACGGCGATCTTCTCGCCCAACAATCACTTTAGATTGAAGAGCTAAATTACCATCACGGAAATAATATAATTGATAGCTTGGGATATTCACAAAAATTCCATTGTTAAAACTTGGAATAATACGTAAACGTTGAGCATTGAGCGCTAATTTATAGAAAGAAGCCCCATTACCGCCACCAGCTACCTCCGTAACAGCTTTACCTTTTTTGGCTTTAGGTGCTGAAGAGCCTCCTGCCATTGCCAATACTCTCTGTGCCGTATCACGATATAAATGGTTTCTTGGAACAAGGTTTGTTACAAACTGCCCAGAATCGCCTTCCCTCACGGCATTAGTCCATTGGAAGATTTGCTCTGAAGAGGGCGATTTTGGTACATAACTGCCTAAGTTATATAACCAATTATTTGCATTTTTAAACACATTTTTGTTGTAATACAAATAATCTAAGAAGCCATCAGTTAATAAAATATCTCTACCTAAACCTTCCGGTTGATTTAAGATTTGCTGCAATGCCTTAGCTGATTTAGAGGATACCCCACTTACTGCAAATAATGCATATTCTTTCAAAAATGCTTTTTCTGCGGCTTTATCATTCCACATTGTCGCAAATTCACTGTCTAAATAAACCTTAGTTGTTGCTTGGCTCAGCAATAAGGCATTATTACCTATTTCTTGCTTAATTCTTGCTTCCGCTTCTGCAAATTTTCTTGCTTGCTCTTGACGAATTTGTTCCTGTTCTAACGCATAATCGGCCTGTTTTACCAATTCTGCAGCACGAGCCTGCTGAGCTGCAAAACTTAATTGTGGTAAAATATTATCTTGTACAACAGGCTCAGAAGCCACCTGAGCAACTGTGGCTGTTTCAGCCAAAGCCATGCCAGAAAACGCCACCATAATAGGTAATAATTTAAAGGTTTTCACCCACTCTTCCTCTTAATATTTGCAAATTTATAAAAAAATAAACCGCTTAGCAGAGCTAAGCGGTACGTTATGTGCGCATTATAAACACATTTATGATTTTTTATCAAATTCTGACCAATCAAGCATCATCTGTTCAGCTTCTTTTAAGAAAAAGTCCGGTGCTTCATAGTCTTTTGGTAAATCATCAATATCTTTTAATGCTTTTTTGCCTTCACGGGCAAAACGAGCATTAATATCTTTTAAGCGCTTGCTTTCATCTGCTTTATTTTCTTTCAGGCGTTCTTCTAAATTTAACGATAAAAACTTACGCTCATCACGTTCTTTTCGAATCGCAATATTCTCGTTTAATACTATAAACTCTGGGTTTTTAGCAATACGCTCTTGATGTTTCGCTGTTAATGCAGCAACCGCGTTACGAGCATTCCCAGCCTCTTTATAATTAGCTGCTGGAATTTTATCCCAAGGAAGCGCATTATCTTCAAAACTTTCACCTGTTTTTGCAGCATTAATGATTTCCGGGAATTTAATATCCGCCTCAACCCCTTTTAGCTGGGTACTTCCACCATTGATACGGTAGAATTTTTGAATCGTATATTGGATAAAACCAAGAGGCTCTTGATCCAAATCATATACAAAATTCAATGAACGGCTCTGTTGAACAGTTCCCTTACCAAAGGTTTGTTGCCCTACAATAATTGCACGGTTGTAATCTTGCATTGCCGCAGCGAAGATTTCAGAGGCTGAAGCACTATGGCGATTAATCATCACCATCACTTTTCCATCATAAACTGATTTTGATTCTGGATCTTCGTGTACTTTGATACGATTGAATGCGTCTTGTACTTGCACTACAGGCCCATCTTTAATAAATAAACCAGTTAATTCAATCACTTCAGTTAACGAACCACCACCGTTTTCACGTAAATCAATGATCAATCCTTCAACATTTTTTTTCTCTATTTGAGTAAGTAATTTACGTACATCTGAAGTCAAACCGATATAAAAAGTAGGGATCTTAATTACCCCTACATTTTTTCCATCTACTTTTTCTACCGTTAATTTAGCAGCACTATCCTCAATACGAACTTTATCACGCACAAGGGTAATAATTTTAGTTTTTCCACCTTTTTCAGGCTCAATTTCTAAACGAACTTTAGTGCCTTTTTTACCTTTGATTTTATCGACTACATTATCCAAACGCCAACCGATAACATCTTCAATCTCACCTCTCTCACCTTGACCTACACCGACAATTTTATCGCCGACTACCAGCTTCTTACTTTTAGCGGCAGGGGCTCCTGGCACTAATGCTCTAATGCTGGTTACATCATCTTCTTGGGTTAGCGTTGCACCAATTCCTTCTAGCGACAGATTCATGCTCTCTTGGAACGCTTTTGCCGCACGAGGAGACAAATAGCTAGTGTGGGGATCGATCTCACGAGAGAATGAATTTAAGTAAGTTTGTAAAATATCATCAGCCTTAACTTGAGTTAAACGCTTAATCGCAAAGTTATAACGTTTAGTGAGTGTTTTCTTAATTTCAAGCCATTTTTTATCTTTAAGATATAAATTGATAATATCGTTTTTAACTCGCTGCTCCCAAAGTGTATTTGCCTCTTCTACACTTTTTGGAAATGCGGCCTTCTCACGGTCAATCTCAATTTCATCATTCCCTTTTAAGTCAGGCTCTTTATCTAGTAAAGATAAGGCATAGCTATAACGCTCATAACGACGTTTAGACATTAACTCATACATTGCAAATGCTGCATCTAATTTACCAGCATATAAATCATCATCTAATGTTGTAGCATATTTACTACGCATTTCATCAATATCGGCTTGAAGAAAAGTATTATGAGAAGGATCAAGCCAATCGACATAGCGGTTAAAAACCTTCCCTGCAAACTCATCATTCAGTTGAAATTTATGATAATGCGATTGAGTTAATCGGGCTGTTACACGCTTGGTTGATAAGCTATGCTGCTCATTAGGTTTTGGCATCACAATCGCACTTTCTTTAATGTCCGGCTGAACGGCAAAAGCGTTTCCTATCATTAAACCTAGGGCTAGGGCAAAAATTTTATTTAATCTTGTTAATTTCATCTTCTTTTCCAAATAATCAAGCGGTCATTTTTTTGCAAAATTTTACTAAAATCCGACCGCTTGTAAGCACAAAGCGACTTGAAAACTATTTACGACCGAATTTATCTGCTAATGCAGCTAATTTTTCTTCTGAAGCTTTAGGTAAATTATCTATTGCTTTTTTCGCCTTAAATTCTGCACGCTTTTTCGCATTTTCTTCACGTGCTTTCTGTTTGAAGTACTCTTTACGTTGTGCTTTACGCTCTTGTGCTTTACGTTCTGCAACCACTTTCGCAGCAGCCAAAGCTTCTGCGGCGTGAGTAGCTTCGTCTTCTGTTACCACGCCAACTTCTTCACCCTGTAAGCCGACACGAGCAACATTAGCTTGGCTGGCAGCCAAGTAACGCCAAGAATTAGTGTAATTCCGCAATACTTGGCGCAATAACGTTTTACTGATTTTCTCATCATCTTTTAATGCTTCAGCTAATTCCTGAAACAACCCAACTTTCAATGGTTTTACTTCACCTTCAAGCGTGAAACAAAGCGGAAATTTCTCCGCTAAATAAGCAATCACTTCCTTGGTACTTGGATTGGTTTTATTCTGAGTTTGTTCTACTTTTTGCTCAATTTGCTCTGACATAATAAGTCCCATTTAATAAAAATCTAATAATTAGATAAGTGAAAATCTAACTGGATACTATATTTGATTTATAAGGCTTCGTCCATATAAATTCCACATTACGTTTACAAAAGAGATAGACTCTTTTTTCATTTGAATGTTCATAAAAGTATAAAAATGATTTGCTTAAAAAATGAATAAGTGGTGTAATGGCTCAAGCTGTTCGTGCGTTAATTAAAGTTGAATCTTGTTAGTTATTTTCCTCAAGGCAAGTGATTGATAGATACGTCTGTAATATCCCGTTTAGCTATCTTTTATCACTTTTTGTATTTATATAAGGAAAATTTTATGTCAGCAATTACCGGCACAGTAAAATGGTTCAACGCCACCAAAGGTTTTGGTTTTATCACCCCTGATCAAGGTGGCAAAGATGTATTCGTACACTTCTCTGCTATCGAAGCAAACGGCGGCTACCGCACATTAGAAGACGGTGCTAAAGTACAATTTGAAATCCAAGATTCAGAGCGTGGAGCTTCAGCCGTAAACGTGAAAACAATCTAATTTCAGCAAATTCAATGAATTTCGATAAAAATGCCGACAACTTGTCGGCATTTTTGCTATCAATTAATCTGTACTTCAAACCTTTTCGGCACAATAAAAATGGCAGGTAGGGTAAAAATTGCCATCAACCAAAATGTCAGGCTTGGGGAATGTTGATAGACCATTCCGGCAATAAAGGTAAATACTGCCATAAAAGCACAGCTTGCCAAGCCAAAATAGAGACCTTGTAATTTCGTCACACGCTCTGCCGATTGCATCGAAATATAGCGAATCATCGCAATATGAGCCGCCCCGAAGGTAATAGAATGTAGCATTTGCATTACAATAATCAGCACGATCTCTGTAGTACTACCCATTATTGCCCAACGAATCACTGCAAAAACGGCAGCTAAAATCATTAAATGGCTGATTTTCCACGATTTAAACAAGCGTTTAGAGACCAAAAAGAACAAAATTTCCGCCACCACCGCCAAGCCCCAAAACAGGCTAGTCATTGCGGTTGAAATACTGGCATTTGACCAATGAATGGTGCTGTAAGTGTAATAAGCGGCGTGCGAGGCTGAAATTAACGACACCGCGATCAACATTTTTAAGGTTTCCGGCTCTTTCAATAATTGGCGATAAGTTACGCTTGAAGTATTGGCTTTATTACCTTGTTCTTCAAACCCGACTTTGGGCGTAGCAAGCTGCCCTATTCCTAAAAAAACCAAGAAACCGATGATAATCCACACCACCGAATTTTCACCAAGCAAGCCGATAAGATAGCCGGCAGAAAGTGAGCCTACCACAAACGCCATTGAGCCGAATAACCTTGCTCTGCCGTAATCCAGCCCGATCTGATGTTGCCAAATTGAGGCAATGCTATCGGCTATCGGCATTGCCCCCGAATTGAACATTTGAAACAACATTAACACCGGAAAAAGTAGCCAAATGAAATCCCCTGAAAACAGCAACGCCACCGCAGCCGCAATATTCAGCCAAGTTAAACTGCGGGCGGTGGGAATGAGTTGGCTCACGGTTTTTACCCGTTGTGAGGCAAGCATACTGCCGGCAAAGCGGAACAAATAGCCAACTGCGGCAAATAAGCCGATCATTTCAGTCGAATAGCCGTGATGTTTAAGCCACACTGGCAAAAACGGCAACAACACGCCATAGGCACAAAAAAAGCCAAAGTAATTAAATGCCGCCCATTGGAACGGGGAAACTTTCATCATAACGATTGCTCCATTTCTCTGGCTCGATGAATTGCCGCCCACATTGCATCATCAACGGTTTTAGCAAGATCGTGCTGCTCAAACACCTCAAGGGCTTTCGCCGTTGTGCCTCCCTTTGAGGTCACATTTTCCCGCAAGGTCGAAAGTGGCGTAGTCGGGTTCGCTTCCACCAATTTCGTCGCCCCCAATGCGACAGATTGTACAAGCGTTCTTGCGTCCTGCTCGGAAAAGCCCATTTGCACCGCACTTTGCTGCATTGCCTCCATAAAACGGAAGAAATACGCCGGGCTTGAGCCGGTTATCGCAATAATGTGGTTGATTTGCTCCTCGGTTTCCACCCAGTAACATTTACCAACGGCTGACATCAACTGTTCGGCAAATTGGCAAGCGGTCGGATTTACCGATTTTTTTGCAAATAATCCGGTCATTCCTTCGCTGATTAAAGACGGGGTGTTTGGCATCGTGCGAATGATATTTTTCGCACTCGGCAACAGCGTTTCCAAGCGTTGCACAGAAATACCTGCTGCTACTGAAATCACCCATTTGTTGGAAAAATCAACATCGGCAAACTCGGCACACACTTGTGCCATCATCTGTGGTTTTACCGCCAGCACGATCACGTCAGCCTGCTCTACCGCCTCACGATTTGCAAAATTTGTCGCAATTCCGACCGCTTGTAACTCCTCTCGGCGAGCCAAATTACTTTTATTGCACGCAATGATTTGTTCGGCAGAATAACCGCTTTTTAATAAGCCTTGAATAATCGCATACGCCATATTTCCGGTGCCGATAAAGGCAAGTTTTTTCTCGTTCATTCGCAAATTCTCTACTGTGTTGGGTTGGGGTCTGTTAAAATAACACTATTCTACACCCGATAAAGGATATGCAAAAATGGTTTGGTTCAAAAATGTGATGATCTATAAATTAACCGGCGAGCTGGCGTTGGAAAGCAATAGCCTTAACGAGTTACAGCAAGAAACCCGCTTTACCCCTTGCAGCCAGCACGATATGAGCAAATTCGGCTGGGCTACGCCACTTACCGGCTCGGATTTACTGCATTTCTCACAAGCGAACCAATTTTTGCTGATTTCACACAAAGAAGATAAATTATTACCTGCTAATGTGGTGAAAGCCGAAACCGAGCAACGCATTGCAGAACTGGAAGAAAAAGAGGCTCGTAAGCTGAAAAAAACCGAAAAACAAGCCGTGAAAGATCAGATCGTTTCTGCGTTATTGCCTCGAGCATTCAGCAAACATCAATTCACCGCTCTTTGGTTGGATTTAGATAATCAGTTGGTTTATGTGGATGCAGCCTCGAGCAAACGGGCGGAAGATACGCTGGCGTTACTGCGAAAAACACTTGGCTCGTTGCCGGTTGTGCCGATTTCCTTTACCCTACCGCCGGCAGAGGTAATGACGAATTGGATCGCCAAAGGGCATACGCCAAGTTGGTTGAATTTGTTGGAAGAGGCAGAACTGAAATCTTTCGATACCGACAGCATTATTCGCTGTAAACGCCAAGATTTAGAGACGGAAGAAATCGCCCGGCACTTGCAAGCGGGCAAATTTATCACAAAACTTGCGATTGAATGGGAAGGGCATTTCAATTGCGTGTTAAATGAAGACGCCACGCTTTCACGCCTGAAGTTTGCCGATGAAGTGCGAGAGAAAAATGACGATATTCTCAAAGAAGATGTGGCTCAACGCTTTGATGCCGATTTCTTATTAATGACCGAAGAGCTGAAACTTTTCACCGAAAAAATGATTGCCGAATTTGGCGGAATTAAATCCAGAATTTAGAAAAAAATTTAAGGAAAGCAATGTTAGATCAAACCATTATCGACCAATATGACGCCTTGATTTTTGATATGGACGGCACATTAATTGACACGATGCCAAGCCACGCCAAGGCGTGGGAAAAGGTGGGCGAAGTGTTAGGCTACCCAATCAATCCAAAGCCAATGTACGAACTGAGTGGCTCAACCACTTTTGTGATTGCCCGAGAAATAATGCAACGCTCCAATATCCCCGAGCATTATTTTGAGCAAGTGGTACAACTAAAACGGGAATTTGGGATTGAAATGGTGTTAGCCAATGCCACTCTGTTGCCTGCCTTTGAGATTATTAAAGCTAACGTTGGCAAAAAACCAATGGCAATCGGCACAGGCTCACACCGTGCAATGGTGGAATTATTAGACCAAAAATTTAACTTACGTCAATATGTTTCGGTTATTGTAGATTCTGATGATGTAAGCAACCATAAGCCAGCCCCTGAAACCTTTTTAAAATGTGCGGAAAAACTTGGCATTGCCCCACACCGCTGTTTGGTGTTTGAAGATGCCGATTTAGGCGTGCAAGCCGCCCTCAACGGCAATATGAACGTGTTTGATGTACGTACGAATACGATAACTCACTCAACCCGTTAAAAATGATAGGTTTATATGAAAACAGAGTGGATTAAACATTTAATTCAACAATTAACCACGCTTTCCAAAGCCATCGAAAACTACTTTACCAGCGGTTCATTTGGGGTGAAATTCTACCTTTTTCTAATGCACCCTTGTTTTCGTAAAAGCTGTGCCTTTTTGATTTTTATTATTGGTATGGTTTCAAGTTTTAGCGGGCTATTTTATTTGGTGGCGGAACACATCACGATTTTATTTAGCGAAAGATCGCTCACCACTTACTTCCACCATAGCACCCTTGAATTGATGATTCCAGTCGGCACAATGATAGATGAAAAAATCAGCGAATTATCACCACTTTCGGTGGTAATGCGTTCAATGTTTGTGCTACAAGCAGTCGTTTTTTTCTTTATTTATGCAATCGGCATCACCCACATTGCTCACAACAAATTGCGGGTCATCGGCTTATTGCTTTCGCTATGCTTTGCGATTGGCTGCTCACTAGTTGCCGGTATTCAGCCAAGCAGTCGTGGCGAATTCGGCATTTACAATTTAGGGGCAAGCATTACGTTTTTAATCGGCAATTTAACGCTGATCATCGCAGGCTTCGATCTCTACCACCCTTCAATGCAATTTTTTAAACGCTTTAGCATTGGTGCGGGCGTTATCGGGGCAATCTGTATTTTAATCACGATTTTCCTACCAACCCTGTTTAGCCCGTTAATTGAACGAGCAGGTATTTATACCATTATGCTGTGGGAAATTTTAGCCGGTTTTGCCATCATTAAACGCCTGTTGAAATTGCCCTCATTCAGACAACAAGGATAACCAATGAAACAGATTTCCTTTATTCAACGCTATGCTCAACTGATTGAGCTACCGACCATTTCCAGCCTTGTTGCCGAAGAAGATTTATCGAACCGCCGTTTGATTGAATTGCTCGCCACTTGGCTGGCAGATTTCGGCTTTAAAACCGAGATTTTAGCGGTAGAAGGTAGCCATAATAAATACAATTTACTTGCGACCTATGGCGAGGGTGAGGGCGGTTTATTATTGGCAGGGCATACCGACACCGTGCCGTTTGATGAAGGAAAATGGCGCTTCAATCCATTCCAATTAACCGAAAAAGCAGGCAAACTCTACGGCTTAGGCACGGCAGATATGAAAGGCTTTTTCGCCTTTGTGGTGGAGGTTGTGAGCCAACTCGACCTAACCCAAATCAAAAAGCCGATTCGCATTCTTGCCACCGCTGATGAAGAAACCACAATGCTGGGGGCAAGAACCTTTGCTCAGCACAGCCACATTCGCCCCGATTGTGCGATTATTGGCGAGCCGACCTCGCTCAAACCGATTCGAGCCCACAAAGGGCATATTGGCGAATCGGTTCGCATTACCGGCAGAAGCGGACACTCCAGCGACCCCGCCAAAGGCATTAATGCGATTGAATTAATGCACCAATCTATCGGTTATTTAATGAAAATGCGTGATGAACTGCGAGAGAAATACCACAATCCGCTGTTCCAAGTCACCCACCCGACAATGAACTTCGGCAATATTCACGGCGGCGATGCCATTAACCGCATTTGTGCCTGTTGCGAATTGCAATTTGATATGCGACCACTACCGAATATGGCGGTGCAAGATTTGTATGCAATGGTAAACGAGCATTTAAAACCGATGCTGGAACAATATGGCGATTTAATTGAAATCCGCCATTTACACGATGGAATTCCGGGCTACGAATGCGAACACTCGGCACAAATCGTGCAAGTGGTTGAAAAGCTACTGGGCGAAAAATGCGATGCCGTCAATTACTGCACTGAAGCCCCATTCATTCAACAACTCTGCCCAACGCTGGTACTAGGCCCCGGCTCCATTGAACAAGCCCACCAGCCCGATGAGTTTTTGGAAATGAAATATATCGAACCGACAAAAGAGTTATTGACTAAATTGATTTATCATTTTTGTGGATAAATCAACAGAAACAAGCGCTCATTTTCGCCATACTTTTTGCAAAAGAATCGGCAAAAATGACCGCTTGATATTTAGTATTGAGTGACCTATAAACTTCCATACTTCATCATTGATTTAAGGAGATTCTGTTAGATAGGTATTAATCTCTAGCTAGGTCTTGGATACAAACGGCGAGAATGAATTATAGTAATAATATATACTTTTTCTAGGTGTATCTCATAGACAATACGATAATTGCGGCAGAATGTTTCTAATGTGCCATCTTCTCTACGTCGCCCTATTGTAGGCATAAATGCAATGAGATCGAGTTTATTTTGTAATTGTTCCCAAAGTGAAACTACGCTCAACCAATGCCCTGTATAATCTTCTACCGACTGTAAAATCTCAATGACATTAGACCTTGCGGTAAGTGACAGCTCCCAAGATTTAGGCATAATTAACCTCAAACAAATTTTCATTTTCTCGTAATTGCTGACGTTTCTGCATATCCGCAAATAAATGATTTAATTCGTTATTGATTTGTTCTTTGGTAAAGGTTTCTCCTCGAGCTATTGCTTCTTGACCAGCTTTAATTTGCTCTGCAAGAAACTCATCATATCCTTGTTCTTTGAATAGCATATTCTGCTCCTTTGATTTGTGTCTTGATTCCACTATGTTCAAGACATAGTTTAAGTTTAAATCTACGCTCAAAGCAATGAAGAGTCAAGGGAATCCTTATGTTGATAGGGTGTGCATATTTTTCGAGTCAAATGAATTAAAAATCATCATTACGATCATCCACTCATAGATTTTATCTTCCTATCTAAGGTCATCTTCTTATATCAAACAAGCGGTCTAAATTTGCAAAAAAATGACAAATTTAGACCGCTTGTGAGTTACAAAAATATAAACTAATTGAGCTTATCAATTACTGCGCATAACTAAATACTTTCACCACTTTGGTTACTCCACCTACATTGCGAGCGGCTTCGGCGGCGGCATCAGCTTGGTTTTGGCTGACTTTGCCCATTAAAAACACTTCGCCGTTTTCGGTGACGACTTTCACTTCGGTGGCTTTTACCTCGCCATTTACTAACAGTTTGGATTTCACTTGGGTGGTAATCCAGCTGTCTTGTGTAATCTGTCCAAAGCCGATTTTTTCGCCTTGGCGGATTTCGTTGTAAATTTCCGTCACGCCCTCCGCCCCAGCAGCGAGGTTTTTCGCATTTTCCACTACGTCCATACTTGGTGCTTGCCCGATTAATAACACTTTGCCGTTGTAAGCCACCACGTTAATTCGGGCTTCTTGTTTGATTTGCTCGTCTTTATTAATGTTGTAAGCGACTTTTTCTTCTAAAATTTCATCATCAACTTGCGTGCCGGTGGTGCGTGGGTCTGTCGCCACTTTAGTTGCAACCGCCACAGAAGTCACCACCGCCGTGGTGATACAACCTTGTAAAGAGATAAAACCTAATACTAATAGGCTGCCCTTTAATAGTTTATTTGCTAATTTGTTCATAATCTCTCCTTACGAAAATAGTAAATGGTCGATAAGTTCACATAATAAATTCACATAAAAATGATGGCTTTCAATCACCCTCAGTTGATTGGTGGAAGGGGCTGAAATTTCAATATCACTTTCATCTAATAAGCCGAGTGTGTGGTCGTTATTACTGCCTGTTAAAGCAATAATATCTAAATCTAAATGTTGATTTTTCGCCGTATGAATAGCTTGCAATATACATTCTTCATTACCCACAGGCGAAAAAACAATGAAGAGATCACCCTCTTTTGCAACCGCCTGCAACTGTTTTTTATAAACAGCCTCTAACTCGTTATCTTGTGCCACAACTCCTGCCAATACACCGCTTAATTGCAGTTGTACGGCAGCAAAACTCGGTCTTGCCAGTTCATAACGGTGAAGTAAGTGGCTGACCAATAATTCGGCATTACCGTAAGAGCGACCGTGTCCGCAGACGATAACTTTATCGCCACGCAACAAACAGGCAACAATGCGGTTTGCCGCTTCACTTAATTTAGCCGGCAATAGCTCAGCGGCGGAAATTTGGGTTTGAATACTTTCGGTAAATCTATCTTGGATTTTATTTAACATTCTTTCTAACCTAAAAAGTTAGGAATCCACACAGGCGTTTGGTTTCCTTCAAAAGCAACCACATCAAAACGGCAATTTGCAGTTTCTAAACTTTGGTTTTGTTTAAGCAACCACATATTAGCGGCATTTTGCCATTTTTGTTGCTTGCGGTAATCAATACTCTCAACGGCTGAACCGAAGCGGTTGCTTTTACGCTGGCGAACTTCTACAAACACAACGGTTTGTCCGTCTTGCATAATCAGATCCAGTTCGCCACCTTTAAATGCTTGGTTAGCGGCAACAAAACGAAGCCCTTGCTGTTCTAAAAACACTCGGGCTTTTTGTTCATAAAACGAGCCTTGTTCCCGTTTATTAATAAGCTTGTTGAATAGCTCCATTGCGATATTGCATCCAAGATAAACTACGTTCAATATTACAATGTTGTCCGGCTTTTAACTCACCGGTTAAACCTGAAATTTTGTAGCCCGGAATATGGCGGAATTCATTGAATTTGGTTGCCAATGACCACGCATCAGCCCCCATTGCGTATAAACGCATCATTGAGAAATCGCTATTGGCTAAATTCTCGGCTTTTTTATATTCACTAGAACTTTGATCAGCTAACAGTGGCACTTCACTAAATTTTACCCCTTCCATTGAAGTGTAAAAATCAATGCCGTTATTTGGCGAATTACTGCGAGATGAGGTATAGATCGCTAAACGATCTTTTAAGGTTGAGCTATCAATACCTTGTTTAATTTCTAATACTTGCTCGGCATTCCCCAAAATATATAAAGCTGCTTTGCTCACACCTGCATTTTGAATAGCGGCAACGGCATCAAGCGGTTGATTGTAGTAACGCACATCAGCATCGCTATTGGTAAGCTGACGCCAGCGTTTGGCAAAGGCTTCTGCCGAGCGGTTGCCGTAGTCATCTTGAGGGGCCGCAACGATAGCGACACTATTACCGTCTTGATAAATTTTTTCCGCCCCTGATTGTGCCTCAGATTCAGGAGATAAACCGTAGTAACACACCTGAGCAATATTACGCACATTTTCAGTGGCATTCAGTGCCAAAATATTCACGTTTTGGATTTCTGGGCTAAGTAGCATTTCATCAACACGAGATTTGAGCAATGGCCCGACAATCACATTTGCCCCTTGCTGTTTTGCCTGTGAAATTAAGGAATTAACATCAGATGAATCGGTATCAAAAGTTTGCACTGCGGTTGAGTCATCAGCCTTAGCATCATTAAAACCACGCTTGATAATATCACCCAAAATTTTTGCATCACCACTTAGAGGCAATAGCAATGCGACACTGTTTAACTGGGTTTGTTGGAAATTACTCACCCCTTGTAATTCCGTTGGCATTACGGCAACCGCACTATGGCTCGGGTATTGGGCTTTCCAATTATTAATTGCTTGTGGCATTTGTGCCGGTGTCGTCACATTTTGATTATAGATATTAATTAATGCCAACCAACCAGCAAGCTCCATCTCACCCGCTTCAGGCACAGTTTTTTCCAGCATTCCTCGATTTGCATCACGCAAGGTTTGCCAAATAATATCGTTATTTTCTTGGCGTTCACGGTTCATTTTATAGAAATTGTTAAGTTGCGATCTTGCACGCACAATGCCAATCACATCTTTCTGATTGGCAGCAATACGGGCTTGGGTTTGAATATAACGCAAACGCTGTGCCGAACTTAATAGCGGATCTTGAATGGCTTTTAATTGGCTTGTTGCTTGCTCGTTTTTCCCTTGTAAGGCGGCAAGCTGGGCGGAAACCAAGGCATACTCTAACTTTTGCACCTCGTTCATCTCTGCGGTCAGAATTTCACTAAAGGTATTTTGAGCCTCATATTCCTTATTTTCATCAATTAATTTGCGTACAGCTAAAAGTTGATACGAAATTTTATCTTCCGCTTCTTTGGTTTGATCTGCTTTATTAATATAGAATTCCGAGCTTGAATAGGCTTCATTTTTAATGGATTCGGTGACAGGATTTACCGATGTACAGGCAGAAATGAATAATGCAATCGCCGTTGGCACCAATGCTTTTTTCATTGTATGGTTTAAAATAGTTGCCATTGTCAGATCCTCAATAGAATATAATGTGCTAAATTTAATGTGAAATCTTACTTATCAAACGAGCTAAAAGCAAATGAAAAACAGACAAAATTCATCTGAAATCAACCCAAATTACGGAATTTTATATATTGTTGCCACCCCCATCGGCAATTTAGGCGATATTACCCAACGAGCGTTAGATACCCTTTCCTCTGTCGATTTAGTCGCCGCCGAAGACACCCGCCACAGCGGTTTATTGCTGAGCCATTACGGTATTAAAAAACCGTTTTTTGCCTTGCACGACCATAACGAACAGCAGAAAGCGGTCGTTTTAGTCGAAAAATTAGCAAAAGGGGAAAATATTGCGTTAATTTCCGATGCCGGAACGCCACTGATTAGCGACCCGGGCTTTCATCTTGTCCGTCATTGCCGCCAAGCCGGGGTAAAAGTTGTGCCGATCCCCGGGGCTTGTGCCGCTGTTACTGCCTTATGTGCTTCAGGCATAGCTTCAGACCGTTTTTGTTTTGAAGGGTTCTTACCGGCAAAAACAAAATCCCGTTGCGATAAACTTACCGAGCTTGAAAACGAGCCTCGCACACTGATTTTTTATGAATCCACCCACCGTATTTTAGACACTCTTGCCGATATGCAGACTGTTTTTGGCGAAGATCGCTATGTGGTAATGGCGCGTGAAATCACGAAAACGTGGGAAACCATTTATGGAGATCAACTGGGTAACTTAATTGAATGGCTAAATGAGGATAGCAACCGAATTAAAGGCGAAATTGTTCTGGTGGTTGAAGGTAAACCGCAAAGTAGTGAGGAAGCCTTTTCCAGCCAAGCGATCAAATTACTGACATTACTCTGCCAAGAACTCCCGCTTAAAAAAGCCGCTGCCATTGTGGCAGAAACCTTCGGCTATAAGAAAAATGCCCTGTATCAATATGGATTGGAGCATTTTGAGTAACATACAAGCGGTCAGATTTTGTGAGTTTTTTGCAGATTGGCACTCCCCTCTCTCTGAAAAATGTTTCTGAACGAAACATTTCCCGGTCTCAATACTCGCTACGCTCGCTCCTTCGGAGCCGTTGGCAAAGCCAACGTTCAAATGTAAACATTTGTCCCATAAGGGGAGAGAGCTAAATTATTCGCTTGTCGACCCCTCTCCACTCGTGGGAGAGGGACAGATTCTTCTTCGTTCAGAAGAAAAATCAGGGAGAGGGGGAAGTTTCTCGCACTAAATTCCGATAAGCATACGCCATAATCGCAAACATCAACAGCAAGTAAAGCGGTAATAATTGAATGCTGATAGCATTAGCAATAAAGCCGAAAATCGGTGGCAATAACAGGACGCCGATATAGGCACTTGCCATTTGCACGCCGATCACCGATTGAGATTTGTCCTCGCCGAAAAACGCAGGGGTCGAATGAATTAAGCACGGGAAAATCGGGGCACAACCTAGCCCGATAATAATTAAACTTGCCAGCGTAACATATTTGCCTAACGGCAAGCACAGTATCGCAATGCCGACTAAGATCAAGGCTGAACCAAGTTTAATCATTTGTCTGTTGCTAAATTTAAGCGTCAAGAAGCCACTTACGCCTCTGCCAACGGTAACGCCGATAAAGAAAATACTGCCGAACGCAGCCGCTTGTTCTAAGCCGACATCTTTAACCATTACAAAATAGCTACTCGCCCACAGTCCGGCGGTTTGTTCTACGCCACAATAGCCAAAAAAAGCTAAAATGCCATATTTCACGCCCGGAATTTTTAGCGTTTCTTTTAAGCTCATCGGTTTTGCCGAATGGTTGATTTCAGCGGTAATCTGCTTGCGTAATTTCCAAAAAGGCAGTGAGCAAAACAGCATTAGCGTTAGCCCGATTTGTAACATTGAAATGGTGAAATAGCCTGCCTCCCAGCCTCGCCCTTGCAATAAGGCGTAGCCTAAAATGTGCGGCCCGATAGAAGCTCCAACGCCCCACATACAATGCAGCCAGCTCATATGGCGGCTTGCGTAGTGAACTGCTACATAGTTATTCAACGCCGCATCAACCGCTCCAGCCCCTAAGCCGTAAGGAATTGCCCATAAACATAAGATCCAGAAAGCATCACTGATTGAAAAGCCCCACAATGCTAAAGCCGTTAAGGCAACGCTGATGACCATTACTTTGCCTGTGCCGAGATGGTAGGTCAGTTTGTCCGACATTAAGCTAGAGGTAATAGTGCCAATCGACATAATCATCGAGACCACACCGGCATAGGAAAGCGGAACAGCAAGCTGTTGGTGCATTGACGGCCACGCCGAGCCTAAAATTGCATCAGGCAACCCAAGGCTGATAAAAGAGAGATAAATAATAGCGAGTAGGAGGTTAGTCATAGCTTACAATCGGTCACAAAAAGCATCGCTTTTTGAACGTTGGCTCTGCCAACGGGAGCGAAGCTGTGAACAATCCTTACAAGGATTGTGAATAATTTTTGATAAATTTTTTGTAAAAAAATGGCTTAAGGAGACCTTAAGCCAAATTTTATTATTTCACTTCTGCCAAATAGGCCTTATTAGCACGGTCAAAGGTGTCTAATACGGCTTTGCTTGGCATTGGCGTGATAAGTGATACCACAATGATCATTAGGGTAGCAGCAATAAAGCCCGGGATCATCGAGTAAATTTCCGGTAAGGCGAGCTTAAGTGTAATATCGCCCCAAAAATGCACGATTAACGCACCGGTCAGCATTCCGGCAATCGCCCCAAAACCGTTCATACGTTTCCAGAATAGTGAAAGCAATACCACAGGCCCAAATGCCGAGCCGAAACCTGCCCACGCATTACGCACTAAGCCAAATACTTTGCTGTCCGGGTCTTGGGCAATATAAATAGCTAATGCTGCCACCGCAAGCACCATCAAGCGGCTTAACCAAACCAGTTCTTTATCGGAGGCTTGAGGGCGTAAAATGCCTTTGTATAAATCTTCGGTAATCGCACTTGAACAAATCAGTAATTGAGCGGAAAGGGTACTCATTACCGCAGCAAGAATGGCAGATAATAAAATGCCGGCTACCCAAGGGTTAAATAACAATTTAGCTAATTCAATGAAAATTTGTTCCGGATTTTTGCTGATATTGCCGACTTGCTCCGGGTGTCCGAAGAAATATGCCATACCAAAATAACCAATACCGATTGCACCTAATAAGCAAATCACCATCCAAGTCATACTGATACGGCGTGCATTTTCAAGAGACTTCACACTTTCTGCCGCCATAAAACGCACCACAATATGCGGTTGTCCGAAATAACCCAGCCCCCACGCCATTAAGCTGATAATGCCTAATACGCTGGTGCCGGTGAAAATGTCGTTGTAGTCTTTTTGTGCCATCTCGCCTGCACGATCAATTAAGGCTTGCATTTCATCAAAACCACCTAAGTTATACATCACAAAAAACGGGGTAAGAATCAGGGCAAAAACCATTAATGAAGCTTGAATAGTATCCGTCCAACTTACTGCTAAGAAACCACCAATAAAGGTGTAAAGAATGGTAGCAACAGCCCCATACCAAATTGCTTGGTGGTAAGGTAAGCCAAATAAGTTTTCAAATACTCTCGCACCGGCCACGACGCCCGATGCACAGTAAATTGCAAAAAAGAGTAAAAAAATGACCGCTGATAAAATCTTAATTAAACGGGTTTTATCGCCAAAACGATTGTGGAAGTATTCGGGTAAGGTTAAGGCATCGCCACTGTGTTCCGTGTGAGAGCGTAATCTGCCTGCGACTAATTTCCAGTTTAAATAAGCACCGATAGTTAAACCGATAGCAATCCAGCCTTCTATCAAACCGCCTGCATAAACGGCTCCGGGTAATCCCATCAGCAACCAGCCGGACATATCTGATGCACCGGCAGAAAGTGCGGTCACAAAGCTACCTAAACGGCGACCGCCTAAAATATAGTCTGAAAGGTTATTGGTAACACGATAGGCAATAAAGCCGATGGCAATCATTCCTAGAATATAGACAACAAACATAATTGTTGTTGGATCAAGACCAAACATTATTAATGAATCCTCAAGATTTCTTATTGTATAAAGATTAAAGTGAGTAAAGGGTAAAAGATTACCTGAAATAATCAAAATGGCAACACAAAATTACCGTCCGCCCAGCTCAGCTGAAATTTTTTCTGCTGTTTCTTGAATAGCCGGTAGTAGATTTTCCCGCCCCAGCTGATTTAAACGAGCAGTTGAAAGCGAAACAGAAATCGCATAATGGACTTTTTGTTGGTGATCAAAAATCGGGCAAGCAATACAAGAAACCCCTAATTCATTTTCTTCGTTATCCATTGCAAAACCTTGACGGCGAATGGTTTCCAGCTCGGTTTGCATTCCGTCAATCGTGGTGATGGTATTGACCGTCAGTTTTTGAATGATGTCCGATTTAGTCTGCCAATATTGTGGAATGTAATCTGCCGAACCATAAGCAAGAAACAGTTTTCCCATTCCCGAGCAATAGAGTTGCATTTGTTGCCCGATATAGGCTCGGGTACGCATCATTCCGGTGGTAGCTTCTAATTTATTGATTAAAATAGCGTGATCGTTTTCCCGCATCGCAAAATTTACCGTCTCGCCTAAGGTTAAATTTAGGGCTTCTAAATGTGGGGCGGCAATATGCAAAATGTTAATCGAACTTAAGGCTCGCTGCCCGATTGCCAAACATTTGGTGGTTAAACGATAACTGCCCGCAGTCGGTGCAGGGCGGACGTAGCCCTCTTGTTGTAAGCCTTGTAGCAGACGGTGAACCGTGCTTTTGTTCAGCCCCGAAAGCTCGGCTAAATGGGCAAGCGGACAGCCGTTTGGGAATTTCGCTAACAATTCCAATAGTGTTAAGCCACGAATTAAACTTTGATTTCCACTCGATTCCTTTTCTTTCTTTGCATTCATTTGGCTGCTCCCAAAATAATATGATCTAACGGCATATCCCAACTCTCAATCGGTAATTGTTCGACTTGCTGACATTCGTGTGCCAAACCGACACTAATCAGATGAGGTGCTTGAGCAAGGGTTCTATCATAAAAGCCACCTCCCATTCCCAGCCGATTTCCGGCTTTATCACAAGCAACAAGTGGGGTAAAAATCATCTCTAATTCTTGCAACGGAAGGATATTTCTAACATCTAATATCGGCTCTTGAATCCCCAAGCGGTTAAATTTTAGAATAGTTTTGCAATTGTAATTTACAAACAATAATTGACCGCTTGTAAAAGGGTGCAACAGCGGCAGATACAGCTTTTTGCCCTGTTGAAGTAATTGTTCCATTAAAGGAATAGGAGAAATTTCACCGTTAAAAGGCAAATAAAAGGCAATATGTGAGGCTTGGTAAGATTCAATCAATGAAAGAGCTTGAGGAATAATGGATTCGGCTGCTTGAGTTTGCTGACCGGCAGTTAAACTTTGCCGTTTAAGCCGCATTGATTGCCGTAATTGGCTACGAAGATCGGTTAAAGATGATTGATTCATATAAAGACCCGAGATGCCGCTACCAGTAATGGTCCTTGAACCAGTCGGTTCAAGGGAGTCAAACTTAACTGCTTTTAGGCTTCTTACTCCTAATTAAATTAGGGTAAGCTTGCTCACCAGCGTTAGATGTCCAACTCAAAGTTTCAAATTATCGGCTCAGGGACGTAACTCGTAACGCACACCCCAGGCAAGACTTATAGTAACGGAATTTGATGATTTTTCCTAGTATTTAATCCCACAAAATGCAAATTCTCAATCTTTTTGGCTCTATTCCTAATCAATTCGATTAAAAATTACCTAATTGGATTGAAATTTGCCAAGCGAATTATCTAACTGCTCAATACAAGCCACCAACACATTTTTATTTTCTGCATTTTGGCGTTGGGCTTGCTCCAGTTCATAATTTAAATTCAGTGCCACAATCGCTAACACTTTTTCAAGCTGAATAATGCCGGACTGCTCTTTCAATACCGCCACACGCTCTTCCAAACGCTGTGCTGAAGCCAGTAAATGCTCTTGCTGTTCAACAGGGCATTGCAAGCGTAAAACCTGCCCAAAAATCTGTAGTTCGATATTATTTGCCGACATAAATACGAAATCCTCACTTAATCGCAAAATTTTTGCTATATTATGCCATTCTTTAGCAAAATCACAAATAATCCCATTATGGCTATCACAGATTCCCAACAATTTAAACAACTGGTATCACAATTACAAATTGATGATACACCGGCAGAGTTTCACGGTTTTTTATGCGGTTTAATTGCCGGCGGTATTCAAGATGAGTCTTGGAAAACCCTCACCTACCAATTTACCAATGACGGACACGCATTTTCCATCGAGCCGTTAAACACTTTAACCGATTTTTATCAGCAATTAAGTGAAAGCTTTTCAGAAGCCAACACGCTGTTTAGCCTTTGGTTGCCACAAAACGAAGAAGATGGTTTTGCCTTAGCTGATGGTATCTCCGAATGGACAAACAGTTTCTTACTTGGACTTGGCGTTGCTCAACCTAAATTACAACAAGAAACCGATGAGGTTGGCGAGGCAATCGATGATTTAGATGAAATCGCCAAACTAGGCTACAGTGACGATGATAATAACGAGGAACTACTGGAGGCTGGCGAAGAAGTGTTGGAATATCTGCGAGTTTTAGCCTTATTCTTGCACAGCCATTTTGCTTTAGGCGTGCCGAAAACCGAAGAAAAGCCACCATTACACTAATGAATAAATACAAGCGGTTCAATTTCATCTCTATTTTGCAAATATATTATGCGGGGCGAAAAATATTTCGCCCCTACCAAAATCAAAGGAAAAACCAATGTCAGAATTAAAAAACGATCGCTATTTAAAAGCGTTATTGCGTGAACCTGTGGATATGACCCCGGTCTGGATGATGCGTCAAGCCGGGCGTTATTTGCCGGAATATAAAGCCACCCGAGCAGAAGCCGGCGATTTTATGTCACTCTGCCGTAACGCTGATTTAGCGTGTGAAGTCACCTTACAACCGCTACGCCGTTATGAACTCGATGCAGCTATCCTATTTTCCGATATTTTAACTGTGCCTGATGCAATGGGATTAGGTTTAAGTTTTGGTGCAGGTGAAGGCCCTAAATTTGCCCGCCCGGTGGCAAGCCTCAATGATGTCAATCAGCTACCGATTCCTGATCCGGAAGACGAGTTGCAATATGTAATGAATGCGGTGCGTACCATTCGCCGAGAATTGAAAGGCGAAGTGCCACTAATTGGTTTTTCTGGCAGCCCTTGGACACTCGCCACCTATATGGTGGAAGGTGGTTCAAGCAAAGCATTTACCAAAATCAAAAAAATGCTTTACGCTGAGCCTCACATTCTACACAAATTGCTGGACAAGTTAGCTGACAGTGTCATCTTATACTTAAATGCCCAAATCAAAGCCGGTGCTCAAGCGGTGATGGTATTCGACACTTGGGGCGGTGTATTGGCTCACGAGGATTACAAAGCCTTCTCATTACACTATATGCACAAAATTGTGGACGGCTTAATTCGAGAAAATGAAGGACGTAAAGTGCCTGTTACCCTATTCACCAAAGGCGGAGGCTTATGGTTAGAAGCGATTGCAGAAACGGGCTGCGATGCCGTTGGGCTAGATTGGACAGTCGATATTGCCGATGCTCGCCGCCGTATTGGCGACAAAGTTGCGTTGCAAGGCAATATGGATCCAAGCGTGCTGTATGCAAGCCCTGAACGAATCGAACAAGAAGTAAAAAACATTCTTGCCGGCTTCGGCAACGGCAGCGGACACGTCTTTAATCTTGGACACGGCATTCATTTAGATGTGCCGGTGGAAAGCCCGAAAGTGTTTGTTGATGCGATTCACAACTACTCGAAGCAGTATCATAAATAATGGATAAAATGCCCTCTCTCCTTGTGGGAGAGGGACAGATTTTTCTTTGTTCAGAAGAAAAATCAGGGAGAGGGGCAAGCGGTCATTTTTATACAGAATTTTGCAAAATCGTTCCCTTCTCTCTGAAAAATAAAGAAGGAAATACAATGAGAAACCCGATTCATAAACGCATGGAACATTTCGAGCCTTGGCAAAACACCACATTTATGGCGTGCCTATGCGAAAGAATGTACCCCAACTATCAGCTTTTTTGTGAAGTAACCGAACAGCCTGAAAAAGCTAAGGTATTCCAAAATATTTTAAATTTAGTCTGGGAATATTTAACCATAAAAGGGGCAAAAATTAATTTCGATAACCAACTGGAAAAATTAGAAGAAATCATTCCTGATGTGAACGAATATGCGTTTTTTGGTGTCTTACCTGCACAGGAAGCTTGCGAAGCCCTTTCTGAACTTCTTCACAGTATTATCGCTGGTTCAACCCTTGAACAAGCAATCCGCATCAGCCAAATTTCATTAGGCACAGTTGCCAGCTATTTGGAAATGCAACAAGATAAAGAACTGAACGAGCAAGAGCTAAAGAATTCTGAAGAAATTCAAGAAGAACTGGACGTACAGTGGCAAATATACCGCTTGCTAAACGAATGTGAAAAACGTGATCTTGATCTCATTTTTGAACTTAAAGATGAAATCAGAAGCAGCGGGATTAGTAATATCGGGTTAAATATTAACCAATAGCATTGATATTTGCAAAATCTTGCTTAATAATACTTTGAGAAATCTTAACTTTGAATTAAGCTATCGCAAGGTTTCAATAACTTCTCAGACGTTTTACGTCATTTATTAAAAACACATATCTTAGAGGATAAAACTATGAACAAAACTGAGTTAATCGATGCTATCGCCGCTGGTGCAAACTTAACCAAGAAAGATGCTAAAGCAGCATTAGAAGCAACTCTTGATGCAATCTCTGCAAGCTTAAAAGCAGGCGACGCTGTTCAATTAATCGGCTTCGGTACTTTTAAAGTAAATGAGCGTAAAGCACGTACTGGTCGTAACCCAAAAACTGGTGAAGAGATCAAAATTGCAGCAGCTAAAGTACCTGCATTCGTTTCAGGTAAAGCATTAAAAGATTTAGTAAAATAATTCTTTAAAGATATAAAAATAAAGCCTGGATTATAATCCAGGCTTTATTTTTAGCGTGTTTCGATAGCTACAGAGAAACTAAAAAGCACTATTTGCTTTCAATCGCTTTTTTCATTTCTTCAACTTTTGTTTCTGTCTCAACTTTCACTTCTGCTGCCTTCTCAGCTACTGCCTTTTTAGCTTCTTCTGCTTTATCTGCTGTTGCTTGAGTCGCATCACTTGCTGCTGCTTTTAGTTCTTCCACTTTAGCTTCAGTTGTGGCTTTTAACTCAGCAGCTTTCTCTGCTACTGCCTTTTTTGCCTCTTCTGTTTTATCTGTTGTTGCTTGAGCTGCATCATTTGCTGCTGCTTTTAGTTCTTCCACTTTAGCTTCAGTTGTGGTTTTTAACTCAGTGGCTTTCTCTGCCACTGCCTTTTTTGCCTCTTCTGTTTTATCTGCTGTTGCTTGAGCTGCATCATTTGCTGCCGCTTTCAACTCTTCAACCTTCGCTTCAGTAGCCGATTTAACTTCTGCAGCTTTTTCAGCTACAGCTTCTTTTACTTCAACCGCTTTGTCTGTAGTTGATTGCGCGGCTTCTTTTGCCTGATCACAAGCAGCAAGTGCCATAGTTGTACCTAACACTAATAATGATAAAAATGATTTTTTCATACCGAGTTCCTTAAATAAACTAAAAATAACGCACTTTGTAATAAAGTGCGTTTACTTAGGCAGAAAAATTGATAGAAAGTTCATACTTTGATAAAAAAATGCCTATTAGTTATAACTAATAGGCATTTAAACCAATTAATTGTACTTAACCATTGGTTGAACGAGGCGCTGACTGCACTTGGCTCACTGCGCTGGTATATCCGCCAAACCCTTTGCCATAGAAATAGTATTTAGAGTTTTGCCATTGGCTAATTTCGACTACTTCAAGCTTGTCACTTGGTGCAGAAGCAATGGTCATAGCGGCTTGGGTATGCTCAACACGAGAGAATGTACCTAATCTGCCGTTAAATCGATAATCGCTTTCGTAAGTTGATTTTGGCACTTCAATCGGGTTAGTAACCTCTTCCACAATCGCTGGTGCAACCGTTGCTTGCGATTGGAATTTACTGACTCGCTCATTTTTCTCTTTAACTAAATCACGTTCAGAATGCTGAGCAACAACACTACCAAATGGAGCAATATGCTCTTTTACCTCTACTGGTTTTACGTCTTCAGAAGCAACTTTTTCTTCTTTCGGTTTGGAAAGCTGTTCTTGCTTCTCCTTAACCAAATCACGGTTAGTTGCTTGTGCTACAAAGCCACCTAGCGGACTAACTGTATGAAGCTTCTTCTCTTCTGATTTTTTCTCTGTCTCAACAAGCTGATTTTCTTGCTGTTCAAGCATTTGATCAACAGATAAGAATGATGCTTTTTCCTCTACTTTGACAGTAGAGGTAACCTGAACCCAAACTTTACCGCTGGCAAGCTCCGGCGAAGCAACCGCTGATGTCAGAGGCATAGGCGAAGCTATTTGATTACGTTGATTATCACGACGACGTTGATTACCCACACGCAAATGGCGAGGTAAACGGCGTTGGCGGTTATTTTCACGTCCTTCGTTCGTTGTTTCTACCACAGGAACTGTTTCAACCGGCAACTCTTGAGTTGCAAGCGGTTGAATTTGCTGATTTTTTTGCACATTTTCAACTTGCTTCGCAACGGTTTCTTCAACTGCTGGCGTGAGGTTTTCTGCTTCCACGTCTTGTGTTTCAACACGCACTTTTTTGCGTAGGTCGCGACGTTGGCGGCGTTCGGTTTGAACCTCACGAGAGTTGCTACGACTCTCTTGCTCGGTTACGCCGGAAACTTCTTCCACTACCGCTCGGCGTGCTTTTTTCTCGCTACGCACCGGTTTTTCTTCCGCCGGAGTAGCTTGCGCTTGCACGGTTTTACGCTCTTGGTTTTCCGCTTTGGTATTGCGGTTCGGGCGTTCACGGCGTTGGCGACGATCACGCTGGTTGCGTGCTTTCGGCTTCGGTTTTTCTTCCACTTTTTCTTCGCTAAACCAGCCTTTAATGGTCGCAATTAAGCGGCTTAATAGCGATGGTTTTGGTGGTTCGGTAGGTGTTGGCGAAGGTTGGAGATTCAGCTCCGAGCTTTGTAACACAGACTCTACCGTAATCACCGGCTCGTTACGGGTAACCAGCACATCTTCTTGATGGTGATGATGTGGGTGTTCTTCCTCATTGCGAGCTTCATAATGCTTGGTTAAATCGTAGCTTAACGTTGGGGTAATTTCATTTTCACGCAGGCGATATACGCTGAAATGCGGTGTTTCCATACTTTCAGACGGTACTACAACAATTTGTACATCGTGGCGTTTTTCAATGCTGGAAATCGCTTTACGTTTTTCATTGAGTAAGTAGCTGGCGATTTGCACCGGCACAATGGTGTGAACCTGTGCAGTGTTTTCTTTGATTGCCTCTTCTTCTAATAAACGTAAAATTGACAGTGCGATTGATTCATTATCACGTACTTTACCCGTTCCCTGACAGCGAGGGCAGATATGCGATGAAGCCTCACTTAATGATGGGCTTAAACGCTGACGGCTCATTTCTAACAAACCGAAACGGGAAATACGGGCAAATTGGATTCTCGCACGGTCTTGGCGGGTTGCCTCACGAATACGGTTTTCCACTTCGCGTTGGTGGCGAACCGGCGTCATATCGATAAAGTCGATCACAATCAAACCGCCTAAGTCACGTAAACGTAACTGACGAGCAATTTCATCGGCTGCCTCTAAGTTAGTATTGAGTGCAGTTTCTTCAATATCGCCACCACGGGTCGAGCGTGAAGAGTTAATATCAATCGCGGTTAAGGCTTCTGTGACATCAATGACGATAGAGCCACCGGAAGGTAAACGCACTTCACGTTGGAACGCCGATTCGATTTGCGATTCAATTTGATAGTGGCTGAATAGTGGTACTTCGCCTTCGTATAATTTCACACGGTTGATGAAATCCGGGCGAACAAGGCGAATGTGGTTTTTGGCTTTCTCGAACACTTTTTTGTTGTCGATTAAGATTTCGCCAATATCACGGCGTAGATAGTCACGAATTGCACGCACAATCACGTCACTTTCTTGGTGAATTAAGAACGGAGCAGGGCGAGATTCCGCCGCTTTTTTAATCGCTTCCCAGTGGTGTAACAAGACTTTTAAGTCCCATTGTAACTCTTCCGGCGATTTGCCGACACCGGCGGTACGCACGATTAAGCCGACATCTTCCGGCACATCTAAGCAGTCTAATGCCTCTTTGAGTTCTAAACGCTCATCGCCTTCAATACGGCGGGAAATACCACCGGCACGAGGGTTGTTCGGCATTAAAACTAAGTAACTGCCCGCAAGCGAAATAAAAGTGGTTAAGGCAGCCCCTTTGTTGCCACGCTCTTCTTTGCTGACTTGAACAATCACTTCTTGCCCTTCTTGAATAATATCTTTGATATTCGGGCGACCGTTAAACACATAGTCTGACGGGAAGTATTCTCGGGAAATTTCTTTTAAAGGTAGGAAGCCGTGGCGTTCTGCACCGTAATCTACGAATGCAGCTTCAAGGCTTGGTTCGACACGGGTAATTTTACCCTTGTAGATATTGGATTTTTTCTGTTCGTGACCCGGGCTTTCAATGTCCAAGTCAAATAAGCGTTGCCCATCAACGAGGGCAACACGCAACTCTTCTTTTTGAGTTGCATTGATTAACATTCTTTTCATTGTGTTTTCTCATTATTTTGTTTTTGTCTTACACGGTCATTTTGACCCATTAATAAGGGAATGGATTTAATGTCTATCTCACGACTGTCTTCATTCCCGATAGTGCATTGATGGTTGTCTTACGTTTACTTTGTCTTGTCTTAAAGAAACTGCAAAATCAATCACTTAAGGCTTGTTTATCTCTATTACAAGCGGTTATTTTTGCTTTATTTTTTGCAATTTTCTATTGCTTTTTCAAGCCAAAAATAACGAGTCATTATCGCATTTTAACCCTGAAAAAGGCAAGGTAATTGTTGTATGGTAGCTGTTATTTGTTGTGGAGATGAATATAATGAAAATGAATGGGGTGATAAGGAAAAATAATGAGATTTAGTGTGAGTGCTGGAGATAAGCGTGAAATCCAAGCGGTTAAATTTGCAAAAAAAGAGCTAAATTTAACCGCTTGTAAAGCGAATATTATGCTTTTGCCGTCATTTTTTTCACTGCTTCTTCAGTGGTCCAGAGGTCATTTGCGATAATACGGTAGTTGGTTAATGCTGCAAGGTAGCCGTCACCTTCAGGAATACGAGGCCCTGCGGTTGCATCTTTCACCACTGTTACTTCAAAACCTTGTTCGATTAATTCACGCAAGTGTGAATCAATACATAAGTTGGCAGCCATACCGGCTAAAATTACTTGGTCGATTTTACGTTTGCGTAATTGCAGCACTAAGTCATTGGTTTCCGGTCCAAAGATTTTGTGTGGAGAGGCGATCACTGTTTTGCCATCAAAAATATATGGCTTGTACTCAGGCATAAAGTCTGCACCTGAATTTTCAAAGCCTTCCATGGTGTATTGACCTTTTCTTGCAAACATTCCGCTGTCGTGCATAAAGTGTTCGCCCGGTGAACCAAATTCCCATTTGTGATCGGTTGGGTAATAGTAGTGTGACGAAACAAAGGTTGGCATATCTACTGCTTTTGCTGCTTTAAATAAACTTTCAATATTCGCTACCGTGTTGTTCTCTTTTATTGAATCACCTAACACGCCCCACATCACGCCTTTCGGGCTTAGGAAATCAATTTGTGGATCAACTACCACTAATGCCACACGTTTTGGATCAATAGTCATTCCATGGCGTTTTAAACCGTATTGTTCCGGCTCGGCATAAGGTGATTTTTCTGCACTGGCTTGTTTTGCATTTGCTGTTGATGCAATACCTAATGCACCTAATACACTGGCTGCCATTGCAATACGAGAGCCGTGGTTAAGGGCTTGACGGCGTTCTTGGTTGATTTCTTCAAATTGTTCCTGTGACATCATTTTATCCTCATTAATAGATATACAAATTGTAATGATAACTTGCGTTACCGAACGGGTTGCTATTATAATGACTCCCTTCCGCTTGTTTTAACCGTTCGTCTCAATTGTTTACCCAAGGAGCTTAATGTGGATAGTTTGACTCATCTTTTTACCCAATTTCAGTTTCGTACGGACTTATTTCATCTAGGTCAGTTGTGCCAAATCGGGACTTTTAATGAAGAGAATAAAGGCTATTTACATTTTGTTCGCCAAGGACGTTTTATTTTAAATCAGGCTGCTGAACGCCCGATTACGATTGAACGCCCAGCGATTATTTTTTCACCGACCAATATTTTGCACAGTTTGCACCCGTTAGATGATAGTGGGTTAGATATCTTCTGCATTAATTTTGATTTTGGCAAAGGGATTCGCAACCCATTAACGCATACCTTGCACAATATTGTGATCTTAGAGTTGGCACAGTATCCGGAATTGGGGGTATTAGCCGATCAAATTTTTAGTGAAGTAAATCAGAAAGGGTGTGGTTATCAGGCAATGATCCACCATTTATGTGCCTATTTTACCTTGAAGGTTGCTCGTCAATGTTTAGAAAAAGGGTATATTCAAACAGGTTTGTTAAAAGGCTTGGCAGATAAGCAACTGGGGAAAGTGCTGTTAGCTATTCACAGTGCACCGGAACGAGATTGGAATGTAGAGGAGTTGGCAAATGTGGCATTAATGTCTCGCTCACGCTTTGCTGCTTATTTTAAACAAATTATGGGGGTTTCACCGATGGATTATCTCACTAACTGGCGAGTAGCGGTTGCCCAGCATTTATTACAAAAAGGGATACCGGTAGCATTGGTGGCAGAGCAAGTCGGTTATAGCCATAATGCTGCTCTCAGCCGTGTCTTTATGCGGGAATTAGGGCTTTCGCCTACCGAGTGGTTAGCTCAAAATAAAGAATCGTAACCTGATTGGCAATAAAGAGCAGAATGGTAAAAATATCAGAAATTTAACCGCTTGTTATGTTGCACAAGCGGTTAAATGTTGCCTTAAATGCCAAGAGAATCCCAAATTTCATCAATGCGTTTCACCACATTGTCATCTTTTTTGATTGGCGTTCCCCACTCTCTTGAGGTTTCACCCGCCCATTTATTGGTGGCATCAATCCCCATTTTTGAGCCAAGTCCGGCAATCGGTGAGGCAAAATCCAGATAGTCAATAGGGGTATTTTCGATGAGTGTGGTATCTCGTGCCGGATCGCACCTAGTAGTAATCGCCCAAATCACGTCTTTCCAATCTCGGGCATTCACATCATCATCGCACACAATCACAAACTTGGTGTACATAAATTGACGTAGGAACGACCAAACCCCCATCATCACCCGTTTGGCGTGTCCGGCATATTGTTTTTTCATTGTCACCACCGCTAAACGGTAAGAACAGCCTTCAGGTGGCAAGTAGAAATCGACAATTTCCGGAAACTGTTTTTGCAAAATCGGAATAAAGACTTCGTTTAACGCCTCGCCTAACACTGCCGGTTCATCAGGTGGTCTGCCGGTGTAAGTGGAGTGATAAATCGCATCTTTTCGCATAGTAATATGGGTAACGGTAAATACCGGAAAATACTCTTGCTCGTTGTAGTAGCCGGTGTGATCGCCATAAGGGCCTTCCAATGCGGTTTCTTCCAGATCGATATAGCCCTCCAGCACAATTTCGCTACTTGCCGGCACTTCTAACTCATTGGAAATAGATTTGACCACTTCGGTTTTATGCCCTCGCAACAGCCCTGCGAACGCATATTCCGAAAGCGTATCCGGCACAGGGGTGACTGCCGCTAAAATAGTGGCTGGATCTGCACCAATCGCAACCGACACCGGAAACGGTTTACCCGGGTTTTCGGCTTTCCACTCTTGGAAGTCCAACGCACCACCACGGTGGGAAAGCCAACGCATAATCAGTTTGTTTTTGCCGATAAGTTGCTGACGATAAATGCCTAAATTCTGGCGTTTTTTGTAAGGCCCTTGCGTAATCGTCAGCCCCCAAGTGACCAGCGGAGCGACATCACCCGGCCAACAGTGCATAATCGGTAATTTGTAGAGATCAACCTCATCACCCGAAATCACCACTTGCTGACAATCGGCTTTGCTCAGTACCTTAGGCGGCATATTTAAAATTTGCTTCCATTGTGGCAGTTGCCCGATCAAATCTTTAAACCCTTTCGGTGGTTCAGGCTCTTTTAAAAAGGCAAGTAACTTGCCCAGCTCACGCAGAGCTTTGGTATCTTCTTGCCCCATTCCCAGAGCTACCCGTTTGGGCGTGCCGAATAAATTACACAACACCGACATTTGATAGCCTTTCGGGTTTTCAAACAGTAATGCCGGCCCGCCTTTGCGTAAGGTGCGGTCGGCGATTTCTGTCATTTCTAAATAAGGATCGATTTCTTGCTGAATACGGACTAATTCACCCTGAGACTCAAGGAAATCGAGAAATTCACGGAGATTTTTATACTTCATAGCGGTCATATTTTTCGATTTTTTTGCAAGTATATAGAAAAACGTAAATGAAAAATACCCATAAAAAATTTATAGAAATTTTGTTTTATTTTGTTAGAATAGCTCGGTTCAAATTAAATGCCATAAGGGGAATTTTATGTTTAAAAGAACATTAATCGGTCTAGCCGTGTTAGGTGCAAGTGTTGCTCAAGCGGATGTATTAACCAGTATTAAGCCTTTAGGCTTTATTGCCAGTGCCATTACCGAAGGGGTAACTGAAACTAAAGTATTATTACCGGTAACTGCCTCTCCACACGATTACAGCTTAAAACCTTCAGATGTGACTCAATTACAATCTGCTCAATTAGTGGTTTGGGTGGGTGACGGCTTGGAAGGCTTTTTAGAAAAAAGTATTGAAAAACTGCCGAAAGAAAAAGTATTAACCCTTGAAGATGTTGATGCGATTGATGATATTGTCGATAAAGCAAGCAAAAAAGAAGATAAAGACGATGATCACGATCATAAACATGAACATAAGCACGAACACAAGCACGAGCATAAACACGAAGGGCATAATCACGAAGGACATAACCACGATCATCACGGACATAGCCACGATGAAGATTGGCATATTTGGCTCTCAAGCGAGGCAAGTGAGCTGGCAGCAGAGCAAATTGCGGCACGTTTAAGCGAACAAATGCCTGAACACAAAGCGAAAATTGCGGAAAATCTTGCAAAATTTAAAGCAAATTTAACCGCTAAAAAAGCCGAAATTGCGAAACAATTAGAGCCGGTAAAAGCCAAAGGTTACTACACATTCCACGATGCTTACGGCTATTTTGAAAGAGAATATGGTTTAAATTCATTGGGTTCATTTACCATTAACCCAACTGTTGCCCCGGGTGCAAAAACACTTACAGCAATCAAGAAAAACATTGCGAAAAACAAAGCACAATGTTTATTTGCCGAGCCGCAATTTACGCCGAAAGTAATTGAAACCTTAGCAAAAGAAACTAAAGTAAATGTTGGCCAATTAGACCCACTCGGTGCAAAAGTTCAGTTAAGTGCGACTGCTTACCCTGAATTTTTACAAGTTTTGGCTGACGAATTTAGCCAATGTTTAACAAAATAAGTTAAAAATCCCCCATTTAAATATAAATGGGGGATTTTGCGATTACATCACTTAAGCTTTTTTTAAGAATTCTGATTTCAACATAATTTTACCGCAATCGACATTATGGTCACCTTGAGCTAAACGGATTCCTTTGAATTTTGTACCTTTTTTCAGTACTTCAGACGAGCCTTTTAATTTTAAATCTTTGATTAATAATACATCGTCCCCGTCAGATAATAAATTGCCATTACTGTCTTTTACAATTAGCACATCATCATCTTGATCCGTTTCTTCGCCCGTCCATTCATACGCACAATCCGGGCAAACAAATTGAATTGAGTCGTGGTAAGTATTTTCGCTTTTACATTCAGGGCAGGTTGGGTAAATCATTTTAATTCCTCAAATTAATAAAGAACCAGATTATATACCGAAATCCAGCAAAACGCTAAGCGGTCATATTTTGCCGATTTTTTACCAATCGAGCTAAAAGTCAGTTAGAATAGCCTTAATTACACAAAAAGGAGGATACTATGATAGTCGATCCGAATTATCAGCAAGAATTAGAAAAATACGAAAATCCGGTACCAAGCCGAGAGTTTATTTTAAATACAATTCGTGAACATAACGCCCCAATGAGCCGTGATGAATTATTGTCGGCTTTTCATATTGACGATGAAGAACGAATGGAAGGCATTCGCCGCCGTCTGCGTGCAATGGAAAATGACGGTGAATTGGTGTTCACCAAAGGCAAACGCTATGCGTTGCCGGAAAAGATGGATTTAATCAAAGGTACAGTTATCGGCCATCGTGACGGTTACGGTTTTTTGCAAGTGGAAGGACACGAAAAAGGGGCGACTAAAAGCGAAGATTGGTTTATTCCCAACGCCCAAATGGTAAAGGTAATGCACGGTGACTTTGTGCTGGCACAACCAAACGGCACAGACCGCAGAGGTCGGAAAGAAGTCCGCATTGTGCGAGTGTTGGAGGCCCGTAAGAAACAGATTGTCGGGCGTTTTTTCCTTGAAAGCGGTATCGGTTTTGTTGTGCCTGATGACAGCCGCGTTAACCAAGATATTCTCATTCCGGATGAACACCGTATGGGGGCGAGAATGGGGCAAGTTGTGGTGGTGGAATTACAGGAAAGAAAAGCGAGTTTTAGCCGCCCGGTGGGAATCATTACTGAAATTCTAGGCGATAATTTAGCGCCGGGAATGGAAATTGAAATTGCCCTACGCAATCACGATATTCCGCACATTTGGCCGGAAGGGGTAGAAAAACAAATCCGCCAATTTAGTAGCGAAGAAGTGCCGGAAGAAGCCAAGCAAGGGCGGGTGGATTTGCGAGATCTGCCACTGATTACCATTGACGGCGAAGATGCCCGAGATTTCGATGATGCTGTATTTGCCAAAAAAGAGGGCAACGGCTGGCGGTTATGGGTGGCGATTGCCGATGTAAGTTATTATGTTCGCCCAAAAACCGCATTAGATTTGGAAGCCCTAAATCGTGGTAACTCGGTCTATTTCCCGAATCGGGTTGTGCCAATGTTGCCGGAAGTGCTTTCCAATGGCTTGTGTTCACTCAATCCACAGGTTGACAGGCTCTGCTTGGTGGCGGAAATGTCGGTTTCCAGCAAAGGGGAATTACAAGATTATCAATTCTACGAAGCGGTAATGAACTCTCACGCCCGTTTAACTTACACTAAAGTGTGGAAAATGTTGGAAGGTGATGAAGCCTTGCGTGAACGCTATGCTCCATTAGTGCCGCATATTGAAGAACTCTATGCAATGTTCCAAACCTTAATGAAAGCTCGCCATAAACGAGGGGCGATTGAATTTGAAACCATTGAAAATCAATTTATTTTCAATCCGCAAGGGCGAATTGAGCGAATTGAGCCGTTAATCCGCAACGATGCTCATAAATTGATTGAAGAATGTATGATTTTAGCCAATATTGCTGCCGCTCGTTTTGTGGAAAAAGCGAACGAACCGGCGTTATATCGGATTCACGATAAGCCGAGTGAAGAAAAATTGCTCAGTTTTAAATCCTTTGTGCGTGAGTGTGGCTTAACCTGGGACGTAGGCTTAGATCCAACCCCAAAAGATTACGGTGTACTACTGGAGCAAATTGCCGAACGTGCCGATAAAGAGTTGATTCAAACGATGTTGCTCCGCTCGCTGAAACAAGCAGTGTATGCGGCGGATAATATCGGGCATTTCGGCTTGGCATTAACCGAATATGCTCATTTTACCTCGCCGATTCGCCGTTACCCGGATTTACTGTTACACCGTGCAATTAAATATCTGATCGAAAAAGGCAAAGGCAACACTCGCTACTATACCGATGGCGGTGGTTATCACTACAAGTTAGATGATATGGACGAATTCGGCGATAAATGTTCTGCCACCGAACGCCGAGCTGATGAGGCAACCCGAGAAGTGGCAGATTGGCTGAAATGCGAATTTATGCAAGATCATCTTGGCGAAGAGTTTGATGGCGTGATTTCGAGTGTTACCGGCTTTGGCTTATTTGTAAAACTCAATGAGCTTTTAATTGACGGATTGGTTCATATTTCAACGCTGGATAATGATTATTACCACTATGATGCGGACCGACAACGTTTAATCGGTGGCAGTGGGATCATCTATCGTTTAGGCGATGCAGTTAGAGTAAAAGTAATCAATGTGAATTTAGACGAGAAAAAAATTGATTTTGAGTTACTCACCGGTAATAAGAAAACCGGCAAAACCGCCAAGAAAAAAGCAAAAGCGACAGAGGTTCCTGTTTTCAAAGAGCCTAAAACGGTAAAAAAAGCCAAAAAAGTCGCTGAGAAAAAACCGGCAAAATCTGCAAAAAAACGGACAAAAACGACCGCTAGTAAATCAAGGAAAAAATAGCAAATGGATTACAAAAAACAAATTTTATTCAGCCTTTTATTTGCTTTAGTAATTGCAATAATAAGCTATTTTTTGTTTACCTATATCCCGTTTGATTGTAGCGATCTGAGCAAACTCAACGATTCACAACGTTTAGAGTGCCGAACTGCCGAAGTTCTGGGCGTTTATTACTGGCTGCCGCACACTACCACGCTGTTTTTCGGCTCGGTGTTATTATATTGGGCGGTTTATGGCATGATTTCATTAGTGCAAGCAGTGCTCAAACGCTAACAAGCGGTTTTGTTTTTGCAAAAAGTTGCAAATCTCATCTGAATAATCCTTCCAAGATCAAAGGTCTATCAAAAAAGATAGACCTTTATTGTGTAAATAAACTAAAACTCCTTGATAGATGTATCACATATCTATAAAATTCCAGCAATTAAGTGGGAAAAAGTGGTAAATTGTGGAACTTTTCCTTAAATTTAACCTCATTTAAAAAGGTAAATCAGTAAAATGTTTCGTGGTGCAAGTTCAATCAGCATTGATAGCAAAGGGCGGATCGCTATTCCGACCCGTTATCGTGCCGAGCTATTGGAAAAACATCACGGGATCTTAGTTTGCACTGTGGATATCCGCCAGCCTTGTTTGTTGCTTTACCCACTTCACGAATGGGAAATGGTTGAACAGAAATTGTTGGCACTATCTAATTTTGACCCTGTTCAACGCCGTATTCAGCGAGTAATGCAAGGCTTTGCTACCGAATGTGAAATGGATTCGGCAGGGCGAATACTGCTTAGCCCTACACTTCGCCAACACGCACAATTAGAGCAACAAATTATGCTGGTTGGACAATTAAACAAATTTGAAATTTGGCAAGATAAACAATGGCAAGCACAAATTGCCGAAGATCTTGCTTTTGGCAGTTCGGCAGAAATTTTAGACTGCGAAGCATTGAAAAACCTGTCTCTCTAGTAATTGGAAATTGAGATGAGCGAGAACCCAAAACATATTACAGTATTATTGCACGAAGCGGTTGACGGCTTGGCAATTAAGCCTAACGGTATCTATATTGACGGTACTTTCGGGCGTGGCGGGCATTCTCGCTTGATTTTATCCAAACTGGGCGAAAATGGGCGATTAATCGCAACTGATCGTGACCCACGAGCGATAGCCGAAGCTCAAACGATTAGTGACCCTCGTTTTCAAATTGAACATACGGCATTTTCTGCCATTCCCGAACTGTGTGAACGAATGGGGTTGGTGGGCAAAATTGACGGTATTTTATTGGATTTAGGTGTGTCTTCCCCGCAGCTTGACGAAGCCGAACGAGGCTTTAGTTTTATGCGTGACGGGCCGCTTGATATGCGAATGGATACCACCAAAGGCTTATCGGCAGCCGAGTGGCTTGCCCAAGTTTCGGCAGAAGATTTAGCTTGGGTATTGAAAGAATTTGGCGAAGAGCGTTTTGCCAAACGGATTGCACAAGCGGTCGTTTCTTACAATAAATCTGCAAATGAAAAAATCAGCCGCACTTTGCAGCTTGCGCAAATTATTGCGGATGCGGTGCCGTTTAAAGATAAGCATAAACACCCTGCAACCCGTTCGTTCCAAGCAATTCGCATTTTTATCAATAGTGAATTAGACGAGCTGGAAAAAGCTTTAAATTCCGCATTAACGGTGTTAGCCCCTGAAGGGCGTTTGTCGATTATCAGCTTTCATTCTCTAGAAGACCGAATGGTGAAACAGTTTGTGCGTAAGCATAGTAAAGGAATGGACGTACCCCGTGGTTTACCGATTTTAGAAGCAGAGCTAACCAAAAATATTCCGCTGAAAACCATTGGCAAAGCGATTATGCCGAGCGAAGCCGAAATTGAAGCAAATGCCCGCTCACGCAGTGCGGTATTGCGGATTGCCGAAAAACGCTAACAGTAAATAGGGAAGAATATGTCGAACGAACGTTATCCGTTACATCAAATCATCATTGATGATATCTTTAGCCATAACAAAGTGGCTCTTTTATTGTTGATTGGTGTAGTGATTTCAGCAGTGGCTACGATTTGGATAACCCACCAGACTCGTTTATCGGTGAGCGAACAAGGGCAACTGATTCAAGCAAACCAAAAGTTGGAAAGCCAATATACTAATCTGCAATTAGAAGAAAACAGCAGAAGCAGTCGGGCAAGAGTTGATGCCGCCGCTAAATCGTTCGGATTACAGCCGATTAAAAAAGAGCAAGAAATTATTTTAGTTGAATAAAAAATGGTTAAATCAGTTAAATTAAAACGTAAGCAAGAAGCTCCTGTCGCAAAAGCAGAGCCTCAACAAGCAGAAGGTAAAAAAACACCGAGTTTTTTACCTACTCGCTTTAGAGTGGTTGTGTTTTTTATGCTATTAATGGTTGGTGGCTTACTAGCACAAACCGCCTATATTCAGCTTTTTGACTCTGAAAGATTAATTAAAGAGGCTAATAACCGCTCACTTCGTACTAAAGAACTCCAATTTACCCGTGGACGTATTTTAGATCGTAGCGGGCGTTTTCTCTCTATTAGTGTGCCAATGTACTCATTAACACTTGACCCGAGAGAATACTTTGATACTAAGCTGCGTCGTTCTAACGAAAGCTGGCGTGCCTTAGCGATTGAAATGGAAACATCAAAAGGTAAAATTGAGGCAAACGTTAATAAATTTATTGAAAAGAAAAATTTTTCAAAAGAAAAAGTAGATTTTGATCCACGTTCTATTTTAAATACTAAAAGTGAAGGTTATTGGACTCAGCTTGCCCAAGTTACAGGTTTGGATTACAACAGTTTAATAGAAAAAGTACGGAATAACCCTAGCTCGGTTTTTTTACGTTTAGATAACGAAAATTTAGTAAGAGAACGCCAGAAATTCCAAGCGTTAAGCAAAGAAATCGGCCGTTCCTATAATGACATAATGGACGAGCTTTATAGCAAAAACCGCCAGCGATTCCTTTACTTATCCCGTCATCAATCTGAAGCGATCAGCGAATATGCAAAAGAACTAGATATTGATGCATTAGTGATTAAAGTCGAATCACGCCGTTTTTACCCGCTGGCAGAAGAATCTTCACAGTTGATCGGTTTTACTGATAAAGATGATATGCACGGTTTGGAAGGGCTGGAGCGTAGTTTTGATTCCTTACTTATCGGCAAAAACGGTAAACAAATTATCCGAAAAGATGCCAAAGGCAATATTGTGGAAAATATCCGTTCGGAGAAACAGTACGATCCGCAAGATGTTATGTTAAGCATTGATGAAGAATTGCAGTCTATGGTGTACGGTGAAATCAAAAAAGCGGTACAGGAAAATAATGCGGAATCAGGCACTGCGGTTTTGGTTGATGTGCAAACCGGCGAAATTTTGGCAATGGCAAATGCCCCTTCATTCAACCCAAACAAACGGGATAGTTTTAAACCTGAATTAATGCGTAACCGTGCTATTACCGACACTTTTGAACCGGGTTCAACGGTGAAACCTTTTACCGTATTAACCGCATTACAAAATGGGGTAACTTATCGTGATGAAGTTATTGGCACTCGCCCATTTGTCGTCAATGGACACACAATTAAAGACGTTGCTCCAAGGGACAGCCTTACGCTTACCGGCATCTTGCAAAAATCCAGTAACATCGGGGTCAGTAAATTAGCTCTCAGAATGCCGGCAAATGCGTTAGTGGATACTTACACGAAAGTCGGTTTCGGTAAAGACACCGGTTTAGGCTTGGGTGAACAACGAGGTACGAACGGTGATCGCAAACGCTGGGCGGATATTGAACGTGCTACCCTTTCCTATGGATACGGTTTAAATGTGACCCCATTACAACTTGCCCGTGCTTATGCGACTTTAGGAAGTTTCGGGCTGTATCGCCCACTTTCGATTACCAAGGTCGATCCGCCGGTGATTGGCGAACGGGTGCTACCGGAAAAAACCACCCGAGATGTCGTGCATATGATGGAAAGCGTTGCGGCTAAAGGCGAAGGCGGACACCGTGCAGCGGTGGACGGCTACCGTGTAGCCATCAAAACCGGTACAGCACGCAAATTAGAAAAAGGCAAATATGTTGAAAAATATATTGCTTATACCGCAGGGCTTGCCCCGGCAAGCGATCCTCGCTTTGCATTAGTGGTATTAATCAACGAACCTAAAGCAGGCAACTATTATGGTGGCTTTGTTTCTGCACCACTGTTCTCACGCATTATGGGTTACACCTTAAAACAACGTAATATTAAGCCGGATAACTTAACGGAAAATACCCAAAGTGCCGTGCGTGAAATTAAATTAGAACGCCCTATCAATTAAGGTTAGCTATGAAACGTTTACTCCCTTTTCTGACAGAACTTGATGCTTGGGTGGAAGAACTCACCGAGCTAAAACAAATGACACTTGATAGTCGCCAAGTTCAAGCCGGTGATCTCTTTGTTGCTTTAAAAGGACATCAAGTCGATGGCAGAAAATTTATTCCGAATGCGATAGAACAAGGAGCAGCAATTATTTTGGCTGAGGCTGATGAAGATCAGCCGGAAGCTGAGCTTGATTCAAAATTTGCAAAATTTAATCTAGATCGTACCGCTTGTTGCAAGGTTGTTTCAGTACCGAATTTGCCAAAATTGCTATCTGAAATTGCAGGGGCTTTTTACCATAACCCGTCACACAAGCTGACTTTAGCAGGCATTACCGGTACGAACGGTAAAACGACTACCGCTCAATTATTGGCACAATGGCATAATTTATTGGGTGGAAAATCGGCAGTTATGGGTACTATCGGCAACGGTTTGTACGGACAAGTGCAAGAAGCGGTAAATACCACCGGCTCCGCCATTGAAATTCAGCGTAATCTTGCCAACTTTGTTGAACTTGGCGCGGATTTTTGTGCGATGGAAGTCAGCTCTCACGGTTTGGCTCAATTTAGAGCGGAAGCCTTAGATTTTGATTTGGCGATCTTTACGAATTTAAGCCGAGATCATCTCGATTACCACAACACGATGGAAGAGTATGCCCAAGCCAAATTCCGTCTCTTCAACGAATTAAGCACTAAAGCTCAGGTGATTAACGCCGATGATGAAATCGGGCGTGAATGGCTGACACAATTACCGAATGCGGTTGCGGTAAGTACTGATCCGGAGTTTGATAGCAATCATCGCTTTGTCAAAGCCACGGCAGTGAAATTTACCCTGCAAGGGGCAAGCATTGCGTTTAAATCAAGCTGGGGAAATGGAGAATTACATAGCCGTTTAATCGGGGCTTTCAATGTAAATAATCTGCTTACCGCCTTTGCCGGACTTTTAGCTCTTGGCTTTGATATTCAAGATCTGATTAAAACTTCACCGAATTTAGTTGGCGTAGCAGGCAGAATGGAATGTATCACCGCTCCAAATAAACCAATGGTGATTGTGGACTATGCTCACACCCCGGATGCTCTCGAAAAAGCCCTACAAGCGGCTCGTTTACATTGCGAAGGCGAACTTTGGTGCATTTTCGGCTGTGGCGGCGACCGTGACGCCGGCAAACGCCCATTAATGGCGACGATTGCCGAGAAATTAACCGATAAAGTGATTGCTACAGACGACAACCCTCGCACCGAAGATAATCAAAAGATTATGGCAGATATTGTGAAAGGTTTTAGTAAACCCCAACAAATTATCCACAATCGTGAAGAGGCAATTAAAACCGCCATTGAGCAAGCTAAAGCCACAGATGTGATTCTAATCGCAGGCAAAGGTCACGAAAATTATCAGATTATTGGCACAGAGAAGTTACATTTTTCGGATCAGGAAACGGCAAGGAAATATCTGTTTTAATGTCACTTTCTTTGCTTCGCCAAAGAAAGTAACCAAAGAAAGGCGACCCTACTTCACCGCTGTCTTCGCTTGGTTTGAATTTGCTTAACGAAAAAATTCCAAACTCGCCGCTTCGCTGCTCAAACAAGGAATTTTTCCTACAAATTCAAAGTCGCTCAGGCGGTTCAGAAGGGAACCCGGCAGAGCATCATTTTGCAAAATTTTTCAAAAAAATCACCGCTTGTATGGTCGGATCGGGTTCCCTTCTGAGTTGCCCGAACGACTTGAAATTTTTAGGAAAATAACCCGAGCGAGAGCGAAGCGAACATCAGGGTTATTTTTCGTTAAGAAAATTTCAACCAAGTGAGGATAGCAACGAAGCAGGGTGTGCTTTCTTTTGGTTACTTTTCTTTGCACAAGCAAAGAAAAGTGACAGTGACAAATACAAAATGCTCGTAATTAATTTTATAAAGAAAAAGATAAATCAATGATAAAACTAACCACCCAACAAATCGCTGAAATCCTAAATGCCAAATTGATCGGCAATGGCGAAACTGTGGTAGAAACCACCAGCACCGACACCCGACAAGCGGTTGAAAACGGCTTATTTTTTGCATTAAAGGGCGAGAACTTTGATGCTCATCACTATCTTCAAAATGCAGTCGCACAAGGTTGTGTAGCGGTTGTGGTTGAGCGTGAGTGTGAAATTGATGTACCACAACTTGTGGTGGCAGATACCCGTTTGGCATTGGGGGAATTGGCGAAATGGTTAAAAGCTAAGCTGAACCCGAAAACGGTAGCGATGACAGGTTCTTCCGGCAAAACAACCGTCAAAGAGATGACGGCAAAAATTCTGCAAAAAATGACCGCTTGCGAACAGGAAGTGCTTTATACTTTTGGTAACTTAAACAATGACTTAGGTGTACCGATGACCTTGCTTCGCTTAACCGAACAGCATAAATATGCGGTCATTGAGCTGGGGGCAAATCATATCGGTGAAATCGCTTATACCACCGCTATCGCTCAGCCTGATGCCTGCTTGGTGAATAATGTGGCTGCGGCGCATTTAGAGGGGTTTGGTTCATTAGCAGGCGTGGCACAAGCCAAGGGCGAAATTTATCGTGGCTTGAAAGAAAATGGCAAAGCGATTGTCAATTTAGCTTTTTATTATCCGCAATGGCAAAAAGAGATTGACTCACGGGAAATGCAATCTTTCTCTTATATCGGGTCAGATTCGGATTCTTACGCAGATTACTGGGCGGAAGATGTAGAACTGCATTTAAGCGGTTCACGCTTTACGCTACATACCCCACAGGGCGAAATTGCTATTGATCTGCCTTATTTGGGCAAACATAACGTGAGCAATGCCTTAGCGGCAACTTCGCTGGCGATGTCTGTTGGGGCAACGCTAGAAGCAGTTAAGGCAGGGCTTGAGCAGCGTTCAATGGTAAAAGGGCGTTTGTATCCGGTGCAAATTAACGACCACTGTTTGTTTATTGATGACTCTTACAACGCCAATGTGGATTCAATGAAATCGGCGATTTCTGTTTTGGAAAATTATCCGGCTTATCGTATTTTTGCAGTGGGTGATATGGCGGAATTGGGTGAAGAAAGTAGCAAATGCCACCAAGAAGTAGCGGATTTTGCCAAAAATGCAGCATTAGATTTAATCGTGAGCTTTGGAAAAGAAAGTGCGGTAATCAGCCAACAGGCAGAACATCATTTTACCGATAAACAGCAAATGGTTGATTTCCTACTGCCGATTATTTTGCAAAAAATCGAACAAAAACAACCGCTTGTATTATTAGCAAAAGGCTCTCGTAGCCAGAAAATGGAAACCGTGATTTCCGAATTGTGTAAACCGTTTAACCTAAATTTCTAATTATTTTTAAGGACTAAGCAATGTTAGTTTGGCTTGCAGAACTATTGGTTCAATATAACACAGCGTTTAACGTTGTCTCTTATATTACTTTCCGTGCCATTATGGCATTATTAACTGCAATGGGAATCGGGCTTTGGATCGGGCCGAAAGTAATTCGCCGTTTGCAGATCTTAAAATTTGGTCAGGAAGTGCGTAATGACGGACCGGAAAGCCATTTCAAAAAACGTGGTACGCCAACAATGGGCGGAGTGATGATTCTCGCAGCGATTGGGGTGAGTACATTGCTTTGGGCAGATCTGCGTAATTCCTATGTTTGGTTCACGCTGTTTGTGCTATTTGGCTACGGTGCAGTGGGCTTTGTTGATGATTATCGTAAGATCTCTCGTAAAAATACCGATGGTTTGATTGCCCGTTGGAAATATTTTTGGTTATCTGCTATCGCATTAGTGGCGGTGTTTGGTATGTATGCGGTGGGTAAAGATACCGCTGCAACACAATTAGTCGTGCCGTTTTTTAAAGATGTGATGCCGCAACTCGGTTTATTTTATATTGTGTTATCCTATTTCGTGATTGTCGGCACCAGTAATGCGGTAAACCTAACGGACGGCTTAGACGGGCTTGCGATTGTGCCAACTATTATGGTCGCATCTGCCTTTGCGTTAATTGCGTGGGCAACCGGTAACTTTAATTTTGCACAATATTTACATATTCCTTTTATTCCAAATGCCGGTGAATTGGTTATTTTATGTACTGCGATTGTGGGAGCAGGTTTAGGGTTCTTATGGTATAACACCTACCCTGCACAGGTGTTTATGGGCGATGTTGGCTCACTTTCGCTCGGCGGTGCATTAGGCGTGATTGCAGTATTAGTTCGCCAAGAATTATTATTGGTGGTAATGGGCGGTGTATTTGTGGTTGAAGCCCTCTCGGTGATTTTACAAGTAGGTTCATACAAATTACGCCAAAAACGTATTTTCCGAATGGCTCCAATTCACCACCATTTTGAACTCAAAGGCTGGCCTGAACCACGGGTTATCGTGCGTTTCTGGATTATCACGCTAATGCTGGTTTTAGTCGGCTTAGTAACATTGAAATTACGTTAATTGATTGAATAAGGTGCATTGAGATAATGTACCTTATGTTATTTTTAAATTACAGAATAAATTATGCAAAAACAATACGAAAACAAAACCGTTACTATTATCGGCTTAGGTACAACAGGGTTATCTTGTGTGGATTTCTTTAAGAAAAAAAATGCCAATATCCAAGTGATTGACACCCGAGCAAACCCAGCCGGAGCGGATAAATTGGACGTAACTATTCCGTTGCATACCGGTGGGTTAAACAGTGAATGGTTGCTGAAATCTGATCTTATTGTAATTAGCCCAGGTTTAGCCGTTGCCACACCTGAAATTCAGCAAGCGATTCAAGCTGGTGTTGAAATAGTCGGTGATGTTGAACTGTTTTGTCGGGAAGCGAAAGCTCCGATTATTGCGATCACCGGTTCAAACGGCAAAAGTACCGTAACGACTTTAACTACCGAAATGGCGAAGCAAGCGGGGATTAAAGTGGGAATGGGTGGCAACATCGGTGTGCCGGTATTAAGTTTGCTGGAGGGCGATTATGACCTTTTTGTGCTGGAGCTATCCAGCTTCCAGCTTGAGACAACTTATTCACTGAAAGCAAAAGCTGCCACTGTTTTAAATATTAGCGAAGATCATATGGATCGCTACGATTCGATTGCCGACTATCGCCAAGCGAAATTGCGGATTTACGATAATGCGGAAAATATCATCGTAAACGGTGAAGATGCCCAAACTTACCCGATACAAGCGGTCAAAAAAGTGATTCGTTTTGCAGAACAAAATGCGGAATATAGCCTACGCAATCAGATGCTTTATTCAGGCGATGATGCAATTATCCAAACTAAACAGATGCTGATTAGCGGCCGTCATAATGAGATGAATGCGTTAGCGGCGATGGCATTAGCAGAAGCGGCGAATGTTCCTCGTGAAGGCATTGTGAAAGCTTTGCAAATTTATGGTGGTTTGCCACACCGTTTCCAAGCGGTGGCAACCAATGATGGCGTGCGTTGGGTCAATGATTCCAAAGCGACCAATGTGGGTAGCACGGTAGCGGCATTAAACGGCTTGAATATTGCCGGTACACTTTATTTACTTTTAGGTGGTGACGGCAAGGCTGCGGATTTTTCCGAACTCAAACCATTAATTAATAAGCCAAATATTGTCTGCTATTGTTTCGGGCAAGATGGAGCGGCATTGGCAGAATTAAGCGAACAAAGTGTGTTGGTTGAAACGATGCAGCAAGCAATTGAAGCAATCCGCCCACAACTGAAAAAAGGCGATATGGTACTGCTTTCTCCGGCTTGTGCCAGTTTAGATCAGTTTAAAAACTTTGAGCAACGTGGCGAGGTATTTATGGCATTAGCACAAGGACAGCACGCATAATGTTAGAAAGAATTAAGTCGGAATGGGATAAATGGGTCAGATTAACCCCTTCTAATTCACTTTATGACAGAACTCTAATTTGGCTATTTTTAGGCCTGCTAATTATCGGTTTTGTGATGGTAACATCTGCTTCACTCCCAGTTAGCACAAGGTTGAATAACGATCCATTTTATTTTGCGATTCGAGACGGGCTGTATATTATTGCTTCAATTATCTTTTGTTATGTTTTTGTACAAATTCCAATTGAAAAATGGGAAAAGCATAACTTGGCACTGTTTTTTATTTCAATCGGTTTTTTAATCGCCGTACTCATTTTCGGCCGCTCAATTAATGGTGCAGTGCGTTGGATTCCGTTGGGTATTCTCAACTTTCAGCCGGCAGAATTAGCCAAATTAGCGGTCATTTGCTATTTTGCCAGTTTCTATGTACGTAAATATGATGAAATTCGTAAAGAAAAAGCCAGTTTCTGGCGACCGGCAGTGATTTTATTCTTATTCGGCTTCTTGCTGATTTTGCAGCCGGATTTAGGTAGTACCTTTGTATTATTTGTTCTCACTTTCTCAATGCTTTTCATTGTGGGGGCAAAAATTATGCAATTTATGTTTTTAGGCGTGGTGGGAACGGTGTTATTTGCGGTGTTGATTTTAACCTCGGAATACCGTTTAAAACGTGTTACCTCCTTTATGGATCCGTTTGCTGATGCTTATGGCGACGGTTTCCAGCTCTCGAACTCACAAATGGCATTTGGACAAGGTGAATTTTGGGGACAAGGTTTAGGTAATTCGGTACAAAAGCTAGAATATTTGCCAGAGGCACATACTGACTTTGTAATGGCGGTTATTGGTGAAGAATTTGGTTTCTTTGGTATTGCTTGCATCGTACTTTTACTTATTCTATTAACGGTGAGAGCCTTAAAAATCAGTAAAGAATCTTTGGTGCTGGAAGAGCGTTTTAAAGGCTATATGGCATTTGGGATTGCGATTTGGGTTTTCCTACAAGGCTTCGTAAACTTAGGGGTGGCATCAGGTTTGCTGCCAACGAAGGGCTTAACCTTCCCATTAGTGAGTTATGGTGGTTCGAGTTTGGTAATTATGTCGATTGCGATTGCAGTTTTGCTACGAATTGACCACGAAAACCGTGCCGAGCGAATCGGGCACGCAAAAATTAAAACCATCTAGCCGAGCGGTCTGCAACGTTACAATTTGCAAAATTTTACAAAAATGAGACCGCTTGTATTAGCTGGAAAGCATAAAAATTCAGTAAAATAGCACGTTTTAGAATAAAAAAGAGTTGAAAATGGCGAAGAAATTATTAGTAATGGCAGGTGGAACAGGGGGGCACGTTTTCCCTGCAATTGCCGTAGCTCGAGAGCTACAAAAACAAGGCTGGCAAATCCGCTGGCTGGGGACGAAAGACCGAATGGAAGCCACTCTTGTGCCGAAACACGGTATTGAGATTGATTTTATTGAAATCTCAGGCTTGCGGGGTAAAGGCGTTGCAGCATTGTTGAAAGCACCGTTTGCTATTTTTAAAGCGGTGATGCAAGCCCGCAAAATCATTAAAAATTATCAGCCTGATGCGGTGTTGGGAATGGGCGGTTATGTGTCCGGTCCGGGCGGTATTGCGGCTAAATTATGTGGCGTGCCGGTGATTTTACACGAGCAAAACGCAGTTGCCGGCCTAACCAATGTGTGGCTATCCAAAATTGCCCGCAAGGTGTTACAGGCTTTCCCTACTGCTTTTAAAGAGGCCGAAGTAGTAGGTAATCCTGTACGTGAAGATTTATCTGCTCTTCCGCTGCCGAATGAACGTTTCGCCGAACGAGGCTACCCGATTAACATTTTAGTAATGGGTGGCAGCCAAGGGGCAAGAGTGATCAACCAAACCGTGCCGGAAGTGGCAAAAGTGTTGGGTAATAATGTGTTTATCAGCCACCAAGTCGGTAAAGGTAATTTAGCCGGTATCGAAGAAGTCTATCAACAAACCGGCAATGGGATTGCTTCCGAGTTTATTGATGATATGAAAGCCGCGTATGAGTGGGCAGATTTGGTGATTTGTCGTTCCGGTGCGTTAACGGTGTGTGAAATTGCCGCCGTAGGCCTGCCCGCTGTGTTTGTGCCGTTCCAACATAAAGACAGGCAACAATTTTTAAACGCTAACTATTTGGCGGCAGATGGAGCAGCAGTGATTATCGAACAGAGCGATTTCACTCCAAAGGCATTACAGCAAGCCTTAGAACCCTTAATTGCCAATCGCCAACTCTTATTGGATATGGCAATGCGAGCCAGAGCAAAATCCACCCCAATGGCAGCAAAACGTGTAGCGGAAGTGATTATTCAAGAAGCGAATTAACTTACTACAAGCGGTCGTTTTTGGTAAAAATTTTGCAAAATGTAACCGCTTGCGAATAGATTAAAAGGACAATAAATGAAAAATTTCCAAGATAAAGTCAAAAAATTAGTGCCTGAAATGCGTCGTGTCAGCCAAATTCATTTTATCGGGATTGGCGGAGCCGGTATGAGCGGCATTGCGGAAGTGTTATTAAACGAGGGATACCAAATTTCAGGTTCGGATATTGCAGACAGAGCGGTTACACAACGTCTATCCGCAGCCGGAGCGAAAGTCTTTATCGGACACCAAGCAGAAAATATTGCTGGGGCGAGTGTGGTGGTGGTTTCTACTGCGATTGATGAAACCAACCCTGAAATTATTGCCGCTCGAGAAGCTCGAATTCCGGTGATTCGCCGAGCAGAAATGCTTGCCGAAATTATGCGTTTTCGCCACGGCATTGCGATTGCAGGCACACACGGTAAAACCACTACAACCGCAATGATTTCAATGATCTACACCGAAGCAAAATTAGATCCGACTTTCGTGAATGGCGGTTTGGTAAAATCTGCCGGCAAAAATGCTCATTTGGGGGCGAGCCGTTATTTAATTGCCGAAGCCGATGAGAGTGATGCTTCTTTCTTGCACTTGCAGCCAATGGTGTCGGTAGTAACCAACATTGAGCCTGACCATATGGACACCTATGGTGGCGATTTTGAGAAAATGAAAGAGACTTACGTACGATTTTTGCGTAACTTACCTTTCTACGGCTTAGCGGTAATGTGTGCCGATGATGAAACGGTAATGGAAATTGCTCCTCGTGTCGGCAGACAAGTGATTACCTATGGCTTTAGCGAAAATGCGGATTACCGAATTGAAGATTACCAGCAAACCGGCTTCCAAGAGCATTACACCGTAGTTTGCCCAAGCGGTGAACGAATTGATGTGCTGTTGAATGTGCCGGGTATGCACAATGCCTTAAATGCAACCGCTGCGTTAGCGGTGGCAAAAGAAGAAGGGATTGGCAATGAGGCGATTTTAGCTGCTTTAGCTGATTTCCAAGGGGCAGGACGCCGCTTTGACCAATTAGGTTCATTTATTCGCCCGAACGGCAAAATTATGTTAGTTGATGACTACGGCCACCACCCAACTGAAGTTGATGTAACCATTCAAGCCGCTCGTTCAGGCTGGGAAGGTAAACGTGTTGTGATGATTTTCCAACCGCACCGCTATTCTCGTACCCGTGATTTATTCGATGAATTTGTACAAGTACTGTCTAAAGTCGATGCCTTGATTTTATTGGATGTGTATGCTGCCGGCGAAGCTCCGATTGTGGGGGCAGACAGTAAAGCCTTAGCCCGTTCAATCCGTAATTTAGGTAAGGTCGATCCGATTTTGGTTTCAGATACCGATCAACTTGGCGAGGTATTAGATCAAATTATTCAAGACGGTGATTTAATTTTGGCACAAGGTGCGGGCAGTGTAAGCCGCATTTCTCGTGGCTTGGCTGAGAGCTGGAAAAATTAAATACTCTCTCCCCTTGCGGGAGAGAGACCGAAAAATACTTCGTTCAGAAGTATTTTTCAGAGAGAGGGTATATATTTAAAGGATTTCAAATGAGTATTAAAAACGAAAAAATTGCCGTCTTATTCGGTGGCGTTTCGCAAGAGCGTGAAGTTTCACTGAATTCTGGTGCAGCGGTAACAGCTGCATTAAAAAGTTTAGGCTATAACGTAGAAGGCATTGATACTAAAGAATTCCCGATTGAAAAATTAAAAGAAAAAGGGATTCAGCGTGTATTTAATATTTTACACGGCGGTATTGGTGAAAATGGCGTACTGCAAGGTGCGTTAGAGCAAATGGGTATTCCTTACACCGGTTGTGGCGTAATGGCATCAGCAGTGACGCTGGATAAATTCCGGACTAAATTATTATGGAATGCAGTAGGTTTACCAACAGCGGATATGGTGGTGGTTCAGCGTGGACAAGTGGTCGATTTTGACCAAATTATTGCAAAATTAGGCTTGCCGGTATTTGTGAAGTCTTCGTGTGAAGGCTCAAGTGTGGGTGTATTCAAAGTAAAAACCAAAGAAGAATTGGCACCGGCAATTCACGAGGCATTAAAGTTTGATTCCATTGTGTTGGTGGAAGAATTTTTAGCCGGTAATGAATATTCTGTACCGGTATTAGACGGACAAGTTCTACCGGCGGTACAAGTAATTCCGGACGGCGAATTTTATGACTACCACGCAAAATATGTGTCGGATAACACCCAATATGTAGTACCGGCATTAAATGACGAACGCCAAGCAGAGGTCGCCAAATTAGTGAAAGCGGCTTACGATGTGGTTGGCTGTCGAGGTTGGAGCCGTATTGATGTGATGGAAGATGGCGAAGGAAAATTCCGCTTGGTTGAAGTAAATACCAACCCGGGAATGACCAGTCACAGTATTTTCCCAAAATCGGCAGCAACAGTTGGTATTTCCTTTGAAAAATTAGTTGAACGCGTATTGGAGTTAAGTGCTTAATGGGCATCTTCCGCAAGAAGAACAGCACAAATGTGCGTTTGAATGTTCTTAATCCAAAAACACCTGTTTCTCCACGTAAATGGCTAGTATTCATTAAGCCATTAATTGTGTTATTATGTACACTATTTATATTCGGTGTGTATAGTAATTGGCAAAATATACTCGAAAGTTGGGATAAAACACCGATTCGCGCTTATGCATTAACACATAAAACACAATTTACAACAAATGCAGATATTCGTGAAACTTTGTCTAAAGAACCTGCTCTAAAAGGATATTTCGGACAAAATATTAAAGAGGTCAAAGATAAGCTTTTATCTATACCTTGGGTTAAAGATGTGGCTGTTCGTAAACTTTATCCCGACCGATTAAGTATTACTTTGCTAGAACATAAACCCGTTGCAATTTGGAATGATACTAACTTTGTCTCAGAACAAGGAACCGTCTTTAGTTTACCGAAAGACAGAATCGATAAAAATGGACTTCCATTACTCTATGGTCCAGATACGGAAGGAAAAAGTGTATTAGAGGCATGGAATAAAATCCGAGCTGATCTAAATGCCCGCAACTTGGATTTAACCTCCGTTTCTGTAGATAATCGAGGTTCTTGGACAATTAGGCTTTCTAATCAAGTAGAATTAAGATTAGGAAGAGGGGAATGGACTTCTAAAATTGATCGTTTTGTAACAATCTTTCCTGAAATTCATATACCTGAAGGTAATAGATTAGCTTATGTTGATTTACGTTATCCACATGGCGCGGCGGTTGGATTTAGTCCTATAAAAAATTAAACTCAGTGAACACAAAAACATTATGACAAAAGCAGTAGAATCAAAAATTATCGTTGGTCTTGACATTGGGACATCAAAGGTTGTTGCCGTTGTTGGTGAAGTATTACCTGATGGTGTAATTAATGTTATGGGAGCTGGCGTTTGCCCTTCTAAAGGAGTCGATCGAGGTGGCGTTATTGATCTTGACGCTGCCGTTAATTCTATTCAAAGAGCCATTGAGCAGGCGGAATCTATTGCCGATTGTCAAATTATGGGTGTAACACTGGCAATCTCAGGTCAGCATATTGTTGGTTTAAATGAAGCAGGATCATCAACATTATCTGGAGGTATTGTTACCCAAGATAATATTGAAAGTGCTGTGGATATGGCAAAGGCAATTAAATTACAAGATGGCTTAGAAACATTACACATGATTCCACAAGAATATTACGTGGATAGATTGCCTGCGACTAAAAATCCAATTGGCTTATCGGGTATGCGTTTACAAGTTCAAGCACACTTAATTGCTTGCCATCAAGCTTGGTTAAAAAACTTAAAAAATGCGGTTGAACATGCTAAATTAAAAGTCGATCAAGTTGTATTTTCAGGTCTTGCCTCTAGCTATTCTGTTTTAACTGAAGATGAAAAAGAGCTGGGTGTTTGCTTAATTGATATTGGTGGCGGTACGATGGATGTACTAGTTTATACCGATGGAGCATTAAGATACAGTAAAGTCATTCCATTTGCAGGTAATAACATTACTGATTATTTGGCTCGTGTATTTACGACATCTCGCCCTGAAGCTGAAAGCCTTAAAGTAGGTTATGGTAGCGCAATTTCGCCTCCAACCCATAATTCAGATAAAAAAATTGAGGTGGCAGGACTAGGTGGACGGATGGCAAGAATCTTTACCCGAGCTCAGGTGGCAACGGTTACCTCACAATGTTATAACGATTTGCTAAAAGTTGTTGAAGAGGAATTAACCCAATTACGCCATGAACTTTTCCAAAAAGGAATAAAACAAGAGTTAATTGCCGGTGTAGTCATTACTGGTGGTGGCTCACAAATTGAAGATATTGTAGAATGTGCTAAATCAATTTTTGGTTCACAAGTTCGTGTTGGATATCCACTCAATATTACTGGCTTAACCGATTATGTGAATAAACCACAATATGCAACAGCATTAGGGCTTTTACAATATAGCCACTATAATTATACTGAACAAGGTACAAGTACAGATTCTAATGAAGATATCTTTGCTCCTATTGGTCGTGGAACCAAGAAAATCATTGACTTCTTCAAATCAAAATTTTAATAGTGTTAAAATAAACACGCAGGGAGATAAAAATGTTTGAACCTATTATTGAACAAACGCAAGATGCTATCATTAAGGTAGTGGGTGTTGGTGGTGGTGGCGGTAATGCCGTAGACAGAATGTCTCGCTCTGCCGATGATATTAAAGGTGTTGAATTCTTTGATGTAAATACTGATGCTCAAGTTTTAAGAAAAAGAACCACACGCCAAACTATCCAAATTGGAGCAAGTACAACTAAAGGTTTAGGTGCAGGTGCTGATCCAATGGTAGGAAAACAAGCTGCCGAAGAAGATCGTGAGGCTATCGCTAATGCATTAAAAGGTGCAAATATGACCTTTATTGCTGTTGGTATGGGTGGAGGTACCGGTACCGGAGCAGCCCCTGTTGTTGCTCAAATTGCCAAAGAGCAAGGCTCACTAACTGTAGGCGTTGTAACAAAACCTTTCCGCTTCGAAGGGCCTCGCCGTATGCGCTTTGCAGACCAAGGCATTAAAGAGCTTTCTCAATATGTTGATTCTCTTATTATAATTCCTAATGATAAATTACGTGGTTTAGGTAAGCAAACAACAGCAGTAGATGCCTTTGCCGCAGCAAATGATGTTTTAAGTAACTGTGTGCTTGGTATTACCAATATGATTACCAGTTCGGGCGGTTCTACCGGTGCAGATATTAACGTGGACTTCGCGGATGTTCGTACAGTAATGTCTGGTAAGGGACACGCTATGATTGGTACAGGTTTTGCTGAAGGTGAAGTTGGTGAAGGACGAGCGGAAAAAGCAATGAATGATGCCATTTCTAGTCCATTACTTGAAAATGTGGATATTTCAGGTGCAAGTGGTATGCTCATCAACATTAGTGCTGGGACAGATTTCTTATTAGAAGAAGTTTATGCTATGATGGACTTAATTTATGGCTTTGCAACAGAAGATGCCGCAATTGTATTTGGTTGTAACTATTACCCTGAAATGGATGGAAAAGTGAGTGTCACTCTTGTCGCAACAGGAATAGGCCAACCTGAGGAAGCTCTACATATGCCACATAAGGCTCAGCCAGTATATGCACAGCAAGGAAATCATGTTCAAGCTACACAGCCTACTCAGCCAAACCATGCGGTACAACAACCAAACTTTACTCAACCGTCAAGTTATGGTCAGCCAAATCAATTTAGTGGTCAACCACAACCACTACAACAACCTGTGGCTCCAAAACCACAATCGGTTGATACAGCACAAATTTTTAACCCAAATTCAATTCCGGGTTTTATGAGAAATAGTCAATAACTTCCACTCATTTCGGAAGTAAGGACAAAATATGACTAAACAAAGAACATTAAAACAAGCAGCAAAAGTAACAGGTATTGGCTTACATAGCGGCAAAAAAGTAACCTTAACGTTACGCCCTGCCCCAGCTAATACAGGAGTTATTTATGCCCGTACCGATTTAGAGCCTGTCGTTTATTTCCCTGCAAGCGCAGACTCTATTCGTGATACACAATTATGCACATGTATGGTAAATGATGATGGTGTTCGTATTTCAACAGTAGAACATTTAAACGCAGCAATGTCAGCATTAGGCTTAGATAATGTTATTGTTGAAGTAGATGCACCTGAAATTCCGATTATGGACGGTAGTTCAAGCCCATTTATCTATCTTTTATTAGATGCCGGAATCGAAGAACAAGATGCACCGAAGAAATTTATTCGCATTAAAGAAACAGTACGCGTTGAAGAAGGCGATAAATGGGCCGAATTAAAACCATACAATAAAGGTTTTAAATTGAACTTCACTATTGACTTTGAGCACCCATTAATCCCCAAAAATGTAGGGAGCTATTCCATTGATTTTTCTGCTGAGAACTTTATTCAGCAACTAAGTCGAGCGAGAACCTTTACATTTATGAAGGATGTAGAATACTTGCAATCTATTGGTCTTGCATTAGGTGGAAGCCTTGATAATGCTATTGTATTAGATGATTACCGAATTCTAAATGAAGACGGTTTACGATTTAAAGATGAACTGGTTCGCCATAAAATGCTGGATTCGATAGGTGACTTATATATGTGTGGTTATAATATCCTAGGTGAATTTAGTGCATATAAATCAGGTCATGGCGTTAATAATAAATTATTAAGAACTGTATTGGAAAATAAAAACGCTTGGGAGTTTGTTACCTTTGAAGATAAAGCAGAAGTCCCACAAGGTTACCAAGTACAACAAGAAATTTTTATTTAGTCTAAATGGCTTAAAAGACGAACAGAAATGTTCGTCTTTTATTTTGCAAATTTTTTCTAATATTTAACCGCTTGCAACCCGCCTCATTAGCGATTTTTTCGCCCTTATCTATTTACTGTTTAAAAAAACAGTTGTACTATATACCCATACAGTTAATCTTGTGTGATGTATTATGCTTACTCAACTTACTATTAATAATTTTGCGATTGTTCGCCATCTTATTCTTGAATTAAATGAAGGTATGTCTGTTATTACCGGTGAAACCGGTGCCGGGAAATCAATCGCTATTGATGCCTTAGGGCTATGCTTGGGTTATCGTTCTGAAAGTGGGATGATTAGAAACGGTTCGGACAAAGCAGATATAAGTGCAACCTTTACTATGCAGCCACATAGCCCTGCTTATTTATGGCTACAAGAGCATGAACTGCTTGATGAAGATAATCCTCAAGAGTGTATCTTACGCCGTATGATTAATATTGATGGACGCTCAAAAGCCTTTGTAAATAACCGATCATTACCTGTTTCACAACTTCGAGAGTTGGGGCAATATCTTATTCATTTAAATGGGCAACACGCACCACAATTACTCCTAAAAAACGAATATCAACTTGAAATAGTCGATCATTATGCCACGTTACAGCCTCTATTGATGAAGATGGCAAAGCAATATGGGAATTGGAAAGAACTGAATAAGCAGGTAAAAAATTTCCAAAAACAGTGCCAAGAAAATGAAGCTCGCAAACAGCTATTAGAATATCAAGTTGAGGAATTAGATGAATTTGCAATTAAAGCAAACGAATTTGAAGAAATGGAAGAGAAATACAATATCTTGTCTTCTTCCGAGGAGCTTACTGAGCTTTCAGATGAAATCACACGCTTATTAAGTGATGATGAAATCAATGCAAACAGTCTGATTTATAAAGCGTTACGCAATGCAGAAAACTTGGCTGAGGTTGATAGCCAATATCAGGGCATTTTAGATATGCTTAATGAGGCCCTGATTCAGATTCAAGAAGCAAGCTCCGAAGTGGCTCAATTAGCCAGTAAAATTGAACAAGATCCGGAATTACTACAGGAGCTGGATAATAGAATTGCACAAACTATATCGTTAGCACGCAAACACCATATTCAACCGAATGAATTATGGCAATATCACGCGACATTAAAAGCAGAACTACAGGAATTACTGGATTTTGAAGATAATGAAGAACAACTCATTCAAAATGAAAAACAAGCTTACCAAGAGTGTATAACATTAGCAGAAGAAATTTACCAAAAACGTCTAGATGCCGCACATAAGCTCTCTGAACAAGTAACAAAACAAATTAAACACTTAGCAATGGAAAACGGTGAGTTCTTTATTCATATAGAACATAATCTTGAAAAAATGTCTGCAAATGGTGCTGACTATGTCGAGTTTAATTTACGCAGCAATTTAGGACAACAAGCCCAACCACTGGCAAAAATTGCTTCTGGTGGTGAGCTATCTCGCATTTCTCTGGCAGTACAAGTGCTTACCGCAAATAAACTTTCTACGCCAACTATTATTTTTGATGAAGTTGATGTTGGGATTAGTGGCTCTGCTGCCACTACAGTCGGAAAGCTACTGCGTAAGCTAGGCGAAAAATGCCAAGTATTATGTGTAACCCATTTACCTCAAGTGGCAAGTTACGGCAACCAGCAGTTTAATGTACAAAAATATGTAGAAAATAATCAAACTGAAACGCAAATGACATTACTCACAGAAGCAGAGCGTATTCACGCCTTGGCTCGACTATTAGGCGGAAGCGAAATCACCGAAACGGTTTTAGCTAATGCAAAAGAAATGCTAAATTTAGCGAAAAATAACGAATAGCCAAAAAGAAAAATCGCATCAATGAATATTGATGCGATTATGAATTTGGTGGAGGTAAACGGGATCGAACCGATGACCTCTTGCATGCCATGCAAGCGCTCTCCCAACTGAGCTATACCCCCTTAGATACAAGCGGAATAATATGCTTTCCGCTTGAAGATGTCAATGGCTTTAATCAAGCAAGGTGTTGATTGATTAAAAACTAGCTATTCGCCTGAATAAACTCAATCGCTTTTTGTAAGCGAGCTAAGGTTCTTTCTTTACCGACTAATTTGGCGGTGATATCCATTGACGGCGATTGCCCACTTCCTGTTACCGCTAAACGGAACGGCATACCGACTTTGCCCATACCGATTTCCAGCTCGGCAGCGGTTTGGTTCATTGCCTCGTGGATATTTTCCACCGTCCAGTCATTGCAAGCGGTCAATTTTTCCAATAATTTTGCAAGTGGAGCAACGGCTTCGGCTTTGAAGTTTTTAGCGGCAGCTTTTTCGTCGTAAGCCTTAAATTCTTGATAGAAATAGCGGCTGCTTTCGGCAAGCTCTTTTAAGGTTTTGCAACGTTCGCCCAGTACAGGGATAATTTCTTCCAATTTTGGACCGCTTGTGAAATCAATGCCTTGAGTTTGCATATGCCATTCAAGATGTTTTGCCACATAACTTGGGGCAAGACTGCGGATATAGTGTTGGTTCAACCATTGTAATTTTTCAGTGTTAAATGCACTTGCCGATTTACTGACTGAATGAATGTCGAACAGCTCGATCATTTCGTCACGAGAGAAAATCTCTTGGTCGCCGTGTCCCCAGCCTAAACGCACAAGGTAGTTAATTAAGGCTTCCGGTAGATAGCCGTCATCACGATATTGCATTACGCTCACCGCACCGTGGCGTTTGGAGAGTTTTTGCCCGTCATCGCCGTTGATCATTGAAACGTGGGCGTAGGTTGGGATTGGTGCTCCTAATGCTTTCAAAATGTTGATTTGGCGTGGTGTATTGTTGATATGGTCTTCACCCCGCACAACGTGAGTAATGCCCATATCCCAGTCGTCCACCACCACACAGAAATTGTAGGTCGGCGAGCCGTCAGTACGGCGAATAATCAAGTCATCTAATTCGCTATTGGCGATTTCAATTCGCCCACGCACCGCATCGTCAAATACTACCGAGCCTTCGGTCGGGTTTTTGAAACGCACAACATGTGGTTGGCTCGGGTCGTTTTGCGGATTGTGTAAGCAGTGCTGATCGTATTTCGCTTTCTCTTTATTTGCTTCTTGCTCTGCACGTACTTCGTCTAAACGTTCTTTCGAGCAGTAGCAACGGTATGCCGTGCCGGCTTCTAACATTTGGTCGATCACTTGGTTATAGCGATCGAAACGCTTGGTTTGAAAGTATGGGCCGTGTTCCCACGCCAAATCCAGCCATTCCATACCCTCTAAAATAGCGGCGGTTGCCTCAGGGGTTGAGCGTTCAAGATCGGTATCTTCAATACGTAACACAAATTCACCATCATTATGCTTAGCATATAACCAAGAGTAGAGCGCGGTCCTCGCCCCACCTACGTGCAAGTAGCCAGTTGGGCTAGGTGCAAAACGGGTACGGACTTTTACATTCGGATCTAAGGGGAAAAGGGTTTCAATTTTCATTTTATATTGCCTAATTGATGATTCTTAAGAAAAACTTATCTATTTTACTACGCTTGAGGGTGAATCATAGTAAAAAATTAAATTTGCGGGGTAAAAAATCAGCAAACGGGGTAAAAAGAACAAAAAGGGTTTGACGAAACAGCAAAAATCTCTATAATTCACTTCCACAACAGCGGGCGATTAGCTCAGTTGGGAGAGCACCTCCCTTACAAGGAGGGGGTCACTGGTTCGAGACCGGTATCGCCCACCACTTCAACTTAAGTGTTTCGTTGTTGTATCACAATCTAATTTTGAAAACGGGCGATTAGCTCAGTTGGGAGAGCACCTCCCTTACAAGGAGGGGGTCACTGGTTCGAGACCGGTATCGCCCACCACTTCAACTTAAGTGTTTCGTTT